>NZ_AWNH01000016.1 GCF_000482245.1 Leptolyngbya sp. Heron Island J
CTGCTCGCGCCACGGCAGCTCCATCATTACCCCCTCAAACTGCTGCCAAAGTTCTAAAATATTCGCTTCTTCCGGCACATAGGCGGCATCTTCAAAGGCATCACCCAAATCTAACTCCAGCTGACGAACACTAACCATCGCCCACTCCAAGATGATCAAAGCCTCCCTTCAAAGGGCAGTCAGGAATGGGACACTCAATAGGCTCTAACCGAATCTCATTGGAAAAGTGGGTGATTCCATAGCGTTCCGTGAGATAGGGCAGCATCTTTTGAGAGACATAGCGTTCTAACTGTCGTCGCCGATATCCGGCACAGTGAATCGGCTTAACCTCCAAAACTTTCTGGCCGTTGTGAATCACGGTTGCGCCAATGGCATGAACCGGAGCATCCTTGCGCTTTTCCCGCCAGATATAGAGGTTGGCATAGGGCATCGAGGATTCTGCCACGTCTAGAGAAACGGTCTCTACTCCATCGTCAGCCTTGGTAGCCATGACCTGCTGCTGATAGATAGCCCGTCGCTTTTCATTCGAGTCTCGTCGATTACGGTAGTGAGATCGCATCCGGTGACAACGCTTTTCATCCCAGCAGCCATCCCCACTGGGACCGTGCTGCTGCCGGGCCTGGGCTGCACTCAACTGAGCACACGCGACACACTTTTGATTAATCCGCCGTGGCATTCGTCCTTAGAAATCGAGCGATGGCTGAACTGCCCGCAATTCAAGGTCTAGGGTAGCGTACTTTGACAGGTTTATTTTTAGTGTTATTTTTTGTGTAACCAATATAAATGAGCCAAACTCTAGCGGATATTCTTGTGTCTACAGAGTAAACAACAACAAATTATAGACCACATCCATTACGATGTAGACAGATAACAACCAGCTTTTCTACAACGTCTACAACGTAATCATGGTGAAAGTTCAGAAGGCCACCCTGACTGACGCCAGTGTCACGTGGCTTGTTTTAGATGACAATTACCAGCTCATTGAACCTGTCCAAGATTTTCTCGACTATCTACGCAATCTAGAGCGTTCTCCCAATACACTCAGGACCTATGCTTACCATCTGCGGCTGTACTGGGACTACTTATACCAGAGTCATCTCTATTGGACTACTGTAGGACTTCCAGAGTTAGCAGACTTTATCCTTTGGCTGAGAACACCTCTTCCACAGTCTGTCCAAGCTATCTCACCCAAATCATCTCCTCGCTCAGAAGCCTCGATTAACAATATTCTCTCAGCCGTTTGCACACTTTATGATTTCCATGAGAAGACTGGGAATGTCCCCCATATCCCCCTTTATAAAACCGTCCTGACACCAGGCAAACGCTATAAAAGCTTTCTCCATCACATCACTAAAGGTAAACCCGTCAAAACGCGTTTACTCAAACTTAAGGTCCCAAAACGAGTTCCAAAAACGGTTGAGCCTCACCAGGTTCAAACCCTGATCGCGGCCTGCAACCGGGTGCGAGATCAATTCTTGATTTGCCTATTGTATGAGTCTGGCATGCGCATTGGTCAGGCATTAGGACTACGGCATGAAGACATCCAATCCATGGATAATCTCATTCACATTGAACCCCGTGATGACAATTTAAACGGTGCTCGTGCCAAAAGCCAAACTCCCTACATTGTCCATGTCACCCAAGACTTGATGGGACTTTACACACGTTATGTCTGCGATGAATTCATGGACATTCTAGGCGATCATCTCAGCGACTATGTCTTTGTCAATCTCTGGGAAGGCCGCAAAGGATACCCGATGTCCTACAGCACTGTTATGGCGCTCTTTTCACGTCTAGCCCGAAAAACGGGTATCCCCATTCACCCCCACATGCTGCGTCATACCCACGCCACCCAATTGATCGCGGAAGGGATGGACATGGCGTTTGTTCAAAAACGTCTGGGACATGCTCACATTCAAACCACCCTTGACACCTATGTGCATGTCAACACCGATGACCTCAAGCAGGCTTATCAAACCTATTTAGACACCCGGCATGAGACCTAACCATCAACACACTCCCGTCATCCAGACGACACTCCCTGAGATTTTAATCTTCTGCAAGCAGTGTGACCACATGAATTGTATTCAGCCCAAAGCTCCTATGACCCCAGCCACAAAAGGCGTTTACTGTAGTGAGTGCGGCACACAACTCTACTGGACCTCCCGCGAATCTTGGGCCGTCAACCTGGACGATGAATTGGCTCGCGACATTTGGGATATCCGCAGACTTGGATGTGAATTGCCGCCTGGCAACACACTCTACAAACTTAATTTCACTCACATCTTTCAACCTTGGTTGCAGACAGCCACAAAAACATTTATCAAGTTATCCCTCAGCACTCTCAGTGCAAGTACTGCACGCTGCCGATTAACCTCACTCACTAAATTTTCTAGGTTCCTAAAAGCCCATCATCCAGAGATTACCCCTGAGCAGATATCTCGCACCACACTCATTGATTACTTCGCCTATTTAGCCAGCAGTGGACTGCAGACATCCACTCGAACGCACCTCATCGTTGACTTACGCACCTTTCTAGATCTCTGTAGTCAAAATAAGTGGTTGCCAGTTGACACCTATCTGATTCGACGAGAGGACTGCCCAAAGCCCAAAACCATTATTCCTCGATACATCCCAGACTACGTATTACAGCAGCTTAAAACGCATCTTGCCCCCCATCATGCGCATGACGCTTCTACTAATGGAGTGCGGCATGCGGATCTCTGAACTGATTGCTTTAACACCCGACTGTCTAATGCAAGACAACGCAGGGGATTGGTTCCTCAGGTATTACCAGTTCAAAATGAAAAAAGAAATCACCATTCCCGTCTCACGCGAAATTGTTCGCGTCATTCAAGAACAAAAAGCGTATATCGTCGAACACGTGGGGGAGAATTACGATTATCTCTTCTGCACCAGTTTCAAGGGCAGACGTGGCTTTTGGCCTAAGCCTAAACCCATTACGGGGACAACCTATGCGGATCATCTCAACCGACTAGCAGAGAAACACATGATCTGTGATGAAAATGGCCAGCTGTGGCATTTTCGCACCCACCAGTTTCGACACACCGTCGGCACTCGCATGATCAATAATGGCGTCCCACAACATATCGTACAGCGCTATCTCGGCCATGAATCTCCCAAAATGACGGCCACCTATGCCCACATCCATGATCAGACCATGAAAGAAGAAATTTCCCTCTTTCATGGCAAGGTCGTCAATATTGCAGGCCAAACTGTTCATACCGATACACCTCAGGCCAATGATCCAGATCTGCAGTGGTTTAAGCAGACTATTCAAGCCCAAGCACTACCCAACGGCTCATGTGCCTTACCTACTATCTCTAAGGGATGCCCCCACGCGAATGCCTGTCTCACCTGTACCCATTTTGGCCTATGGCCCCGACTCGTGCGAAATTGGGCCATAAGGCTGAAAGCTATACCCAATCTTGGTTGTAAGCCTCGAAATCAAGCGTCCTCAGGAAAAGTACTAACTAGCAGACAAATAATCGCCTAGGAATAGTTCATGGGGTTTTCTGCATAACCCCTCGAAAAGGTATAGTCCAGAATAAGATACACGCGTCTCATACTGTGAAACAGCTTACTCTTTTAATTACGAAAGCAGATAGCTACACGGCAAAGAAACGCTATATCAGTTTTTCTGGCGTCTCATAAAGTCTAAGACGATCTGAGAAACGCATAACGAGACATGAATTGAGACACACTTATTACTACGTCTTACTACGTCTCAAAAGGTACACTTTATGAGACGCTCCTCAGTCAGAAGACCTGGTGCCGAGTGACGCCCATATCGGCAAGGCAGACGATTCAATAAATAGCTATAAGCTATGTAGAGAGGGCAATCCACCATCACATTACTTCGTTTGTATTACGCTAAGACTTAGTCGTCTTAACGTGGAATAAACTTTTCGGGGGAATATGCAAATAACCCCATTTTTGTAAGCAAATACTGAAAATAGTTCGGGGTGCTGTCTCATGCTCAAAAATAAATTTTCTGAGCTTTTCCTAAGATCACTGAAAAGAAGGCTAGTGATAACGTACGTTTCCTGACTCGAAAAAGTTAGTACGTACTGGTTTTGTGCGTACTAACTACAGATGAGATAAGTTCTATGGACTCTGCGATTGAATGAACGAATCGTTGAATAGCAAAGGCGTAGGAATGCTTTTCAGCGCTTGAGTGTTTGACTGATTGACTTGTGTCGTAGAAGAGAGTTTCTCTGGACAGTTTTGCTGTAGTTTCTCGAAGGTGCTTTGAAAGCGAGTCCGTTTGAGATTGACGACACCGTTAGCATCCCAGGACGCTTCTGGAGCCATACCGTTGTCTTGAGTGCGCTGCTGCACGCCGAGACGGTCGTATACATCAATGGCTGTTCCATTTTGCGTGTGGCCAGTGCCATTACCACAGTAGTCAGCCCGCACCATGCGAGTGCAGGCTTGGTGATAGTCGCGTAAGGATTCTCCTTTGAGCGTCTTCCAGGGCTTGTAGCCCCAGCGGACACATTTTGCGACCGCACCATTGGTACAGGCAAACGTAATGCTGCCATCGTCAATATGTGCCCCTGTTACATCCCACCGGCCAGAAAGCGGAATAGCCTTGGCCATGCCATCAGCGTCGGGCAAGCACAGGTTGTGCCAGGTGCTGCCGTTGCGATTATGAGCTCCCTGATAAAGAACAGTGTAGAGATAGATCTCTTGTTCATTATCTTGTGGGTCAAGCTGCACATCGTTGATTTTGAAGGTGCGAGCTTGCCCTTTCTCATCAAAGCTGGTGAGAGTTACCTTGGTTACACTACTGCCGTACCAGGACGAGGAAAAACTGTTCCATACCGCAAGACCAACTCCCCCCACTAAGGCAAGAGTCAAGGCTAAATGACCGTATCTCACAATGACCTCCTTATTCGGCAGCTTTGAAAGTAAGCTGACTGCCTTCAAGCACAATGCGGTCTGTCAAAACGCCTTCAGCAGCTGAGTGACTGGCTGTGGCTTGCGTCCTGGCTGGATCGATCCAGTCGGGAAACACAGCTTTAAGAGCATGAGTCGCCTGCTGATTTCCGTTTGAGGTATTTAACTGTAGGCCGTTCAACTGCAAGCCGTTTAGCTGCAAACCGTTTAGCTGTAGACCTTCCGATCTAACTGGATTATACGGGCGAGTGCCCGGCGGAGAAGCCTGAGCGGTCATTACGAGAATGCCTAAACCAAGACCTATTCCTGAAAGTTGTTTGCCATCCAAAATCATAATGATATTCTCCAATTTGTTGTTGAAATTAAATTTATGCTGAGCCATTCGAAAACTAGCAAAGCGGGCTGAGTGCAGGCTGTTTACTTCAGGATAAAAGGGAATCGAGAAGGTATCGGGAAAGTACAAGCCCATGCACTGGCTGATGATTTTTCACCTTTTCATTCGCGCATATAAAAACACTTCAGAATCGTCAGTGATTCCATCTGCAGTCAGGTTCTTGTGGGTGATATGTACAATGTTGAAGCTAGATTTAGAAAAGTTGTCTCGCAAGAAATCAACTGTGTGGTGATGTATAAGCACAGTATCTCCTGACAACGCCGTTTTCTGTTCTAAGTAGCACTGATCACCCTCAATAGCACTCAAATAAGCGATTCCTTCTGGCTTTAAAGCACCGCTCGCATCTTTAACGAGTTTCGAACATTCCGACGGATTCAGGTAGGAAACACAAAATCCACAAATCACAACATCTTTTCGTGGAAGGCTGTGTGGAAGGCTGTCGAGATTCCGGCAATCTAGAACTTCAAAAACTCCGTCAGGAACGTTTTTTCTCGCTAGGTCAACCATGTTTTGCGCGAGATCGAATCCAAATACATCTAAACTGAATCCCTGCTTTATCAGGTAGCTTGAGGCAGGCGCTGGCCCACAGCCAACCTCCAGAACAGACAGTAAACGGCCTCTTGAGAGCAAGCTACCTAACTTGTCGTATGTTTCAGTATAGGGTCGAAAATTCCTATACTTCTGGTCGTACTCATTCGCGAACTTGTTGAACGTCTGTACTGAGAGTTGATTGCTCATGGGTCACTAACCACGATTGCGTCAATTTCTACAAGCTGAGACTCATATCCAAGCAGCGCAACCCCCAGCAACGTAGCAGGTGGCACGTCATTATTAAACCAGTCTGTTACGGCTTGCCACGCGTCTATGAGGTTTTCCCTTTCCCCGACAACATAAATCGTCAGCTGCCGGACGTCATGCTTGTGAAATCCATGGTGAGCGATTAAAGCGCCGAGATTGTTCAGGCACTGGGTTGCCTGAACGCGAGGATTACTAATGCCAACAATATTAGCATCGGCATCGTGGGGCACTTGGCCCGCAACGAATAGCTGCGAGCCTACTTGCTGAGCATATCGATAGTTTGCAGTCTGGGCTAACCCAGCAGCTTTTTCACCTTCGTTCATTTTGAATACCTCGTACTGTTGTTGAATTTAAGAGATCTCTCTATGCATACGGTGTGGGGACAGGCGCTTTTCCATTCAGAACCCAGTTGCCGATCTCTTGTAGTTTGTAGTCCAAAGGATCGTGCAGGCTGAGCGTGCGTAAGTCTCGCCAGTAGCGGTCAAAGCCATAGCAGGCAGCAGCAGAACGTGCTCCCATGAGTTCAAAGATTTGATTGGTGATGACCAGGCCAGTGTTAGTTGTCAGGCTTTTGGCGGAGGCTGCGGCGATCGCCACCTCCCCTCGTTCTTCATGCGTCAGCGCATTTCCCTTGTCCCATGCCTGCTGAGCCTGCGCTGTCGCCTGCGCTGCCAGGGCATTGGCCCCCTGAAGCTGCGCCCACAGATTGCCATAGTGCCGCAGCAAATGTGGATCTTCAACAGCTTTATCCACGCCAGAGGTTAGCCAGTGTCGCGACTGAGTGCGGGTATAATCCATCGCAGATTCAAGGGTTCCTTCGGCAATCCCAAGAAAAATGTGCGAGAGCAGAAGCAGGCCAAACATTCCTAGTAGCGTCGCTGCTGCACCCTCAGGGTTCTCAGGTGGCCCTAAAATATCGGTCGCCTTGACCGTTACATTTTCGAAAGTGAAGCTGCCGCTGGCGGTGCGTCGCTGACCCATGACATCCCAGTCGTGATTGTAGGTAAGACCCGCGCGATTGCGTGGCAATACAAACAGCACAGGAATCGGATTATCACCTTCTATTGCCGTACAGATAATGCGGTCAGCTACAGCTGCCCCGGTGCAAAAAGATTTCGCACCATTAACCCGGTAATGGTCACCATCAGACGCAATGCGCAAGCGGGTGTCGCGAATGTTAATGGCATTTGCCCAAAAGAGATTGTGCTGGGCCGTTTCTCTATAAAAGGCTTTCGCCTGCTCGGGGGTGCCGGATAGCTGTGGCGTAGCGCTCAGCAGCACATGGTAACCGTAGAGCTGAGCGGCAGCACTGTCGCCTTTTGCCAGCTCTTTGATGATGGCCATGGCGTCTATCCAGCTTGCACCCAGACCACCGTAGGATTTAGGGACAATGAGAGGGAGTAATCCAGCTTCTCGCAACAGGTTTACTTCGTAGTTGGGGATTCCAGCTTTGCGATCGCGTTCTATTGCTGTCTCCTTGAGTTTTTTAGCAACGGCTTTGGCCGCCAAGCGGCAGTCCAGCACAGTATGTCTTTGTACAGTATGTTTCTGCGCAGTAGCAATCATGGTTTTGATCTCCAATTAATTTTTTGAGCGTGAATCGGCCAGGCTATTTTTAGTAGCACTGCCTTAATTTGCGAACTGTTTATCTGCTACCTGTCTCTTTGCGAGCGAGGTAATAGTTGTTCTGAAAGTCATGTTCTAGTTGCTTTACTTCAATACGAGTAAACCCAGCCGCCTCAATCATTTCAAGGGCTAGTTCCTCTCCCCACATAGTCCCTAATCCGGGGCCACCCGCTGCCAAAGAGACAGCCGTACAGTGGTGACAAGAAATGAAATAGAGCAAGGGCGCAACCGGATGGTCTAGATTGTTCTCTAGATGGCTAGACGCCCGAATATCTTGCATGAGATACAGCCCTCCAGGTCGCAAGGCCCGATGGATATTTTGCAAGACAGTTTCTGGCTGCGCCTGATCGTGAATGGCATCAAAGGCAAATATCAGGTCATACTGGCTGTCTTCAGTAATCTGAGCGGCGTCCTGTATCTGAAAGGTAATATTCTCCAGGGTCAACCGTTGGGATTCTGCCTTGGCCCAGGCGATCGCCTCAGGAGAGAAGTCGTAGCCCACGAATCGACTACTGGGAAACATGCCTGCCAGCTTTTGGATTGCCCGGCCTTGCCCGCAGCCAATATCCGCGACTTCTATTCCGCTGGCTAGCGCTTCGATTAACCCTGGCACCATTGGCAAAATGTGCGTATCTAGTCCCGCAATTACCGTTTGAGCGCTGTCTTCTGCCATCACCTCGTGGAAGCGAGTATAGGCGGAATAGGGAACGCCACCACCATGGTAAAAACAATCAATGATGGCATCTTCGACTGCGCCCATCAGAGGCACAAACTGCATGGTCGCGGCCAGGTTATTAGGACTAGCCTCGCGGGTCAGAAAGACCGCATGTTCAGCCGGAAGTGAATAGCTGCGGCTGGCACTGTCATAGTCAACAATGCGACCTGTCACCAGGGCGGCTAGCCACTCGCGAACATAGCGTTCGTTAAGTCCTGCGGCCTCAGCAATTTGTAGGCTAGTGCTGGCGCTGAGGGTGGCCATCGTATCTAGCAGGCCCGTGCGATGGCCAATGGAGAGCATACTGGCTAAAGCGCCACTGTTGAGCATGCCTAGCAGGCGATCGCCAAAGGCCTCTGCCTTCTGTTCATCTAAGGCTGACGCGTTAATCTGATCTTCTAAAACTGAATTGGGTTGAGTTAGCGTATCTGTTGTCATCATGACCTCCAAAAGGGAGAAATGAACTTGTCATGAGTCAACAATAGAAAAGCGGGCGCTCCCTAGACGTTCCCCGGGCGTTCTGTGGACTACCTATTGCGTTGTTAGCAATTGTCCGTCAAAGCTAAAGAGCGTTAATAGGTGCTGATAGCGTCTCTATCAAATTCGCTGACCAGATTTGGTCGTAGGGAACTTTTCCTTTTTGGTAGGCAGCGCGAACGGTGTCGGCATCGGCAGCTTCTAATTCGCAAACGCTGTGCGTGCGATCGCGCGATAGATACGTCCGCTTCCAAGTAATATTTCGCTCTGTCATACAAGGGGCGGAACGTTCTACTAGTTCATCCCAAAAGGCTTGGTCGATAGGGGGATTATAGGTTGTTTCGACAACGATGAGTGCCATAGTAAAAACACTTCCGAGAGTAGAACTCAGCTGATACGGCATGATTTTAGATCGTACTGGATTCAGAAACGAATAGTCGATTCAGAGACTTTTTTCAATAATGTTTGAACACGAGCACTGAAGCTTCTAGCATTCAATGCTTTTAGCTTTTGTTGGTGCTGCTGTATTGCTGCATGCTCTTCGTTAGTTTTACAATCGGTTGCCAGGTTGCTGAGCAAACATAGGGCTTCAGCGATCACAACATCACCAGGATGTTCAACCCTTGCAGCCGCCCGATGCGCGATGGTCGCATACGCCATTGCCGAACTCGCATCCTCCTGCGCCAGCGCTCGCTCGCTGGCATGGCTGGCCACAAAAACAATTTTTCGCTGGGCATCCAGGTTATCCAGACGGTGCAAAGCTTCGCCCAGTGACGATGGCGGCTTGCCTGCCTCTTGAGCATAGTCTTGCAGGATAATAAGTGCCTGAGCAAAGGCTGCATCGCTGCCCTGTGACAGCTGAGGAGACAACTCCAGCAGCGCCTGAGCATAGCTCAAATCGGGCTGATGGCTATCCCAGGCCGTCATTGCCAAAAACGAGAGATTGCAGCCAGCTGCCCAATGATCTTGTTGATTTTGAGCAAGCTGAAGGGCCTGGTGAAAATGGTTCATCGCGATGTCATACTGGCCGCGATAGCGATGGATGCAGCCAAGACCCTGGTCAATATCACACAGGGATAAACCCAGACGAGTGGCGAGTGAATGAGCTTCTAGCAATAGGGCCTCGGCTCGTTCCATGTCTTGTTCAATGGCGGCCAGGCAGCTGCCGTTGGTTGCCAGGGTTTCAGCTTGTAATTGGGGCGTGGGCGGAATTACATCTAAAGACTTTAGACACTGCCGGTGAACATCACTCAAGTTGCCTTGTTCATAATGCAAAAAGGCGATCGCCTGATGAACAAACAATTCAGCTTCGGGCAGGGCGAAACCGTTCATTTCACCGAGCAATTTATTCAGCTGCTGTTTTACATCCGTGGCTTCTGACTTGGAAACGCCTGCTAAAACGCGCGTCTGCCAGAGCTTGGCTGAATATAGGAGGCGATCGCACGTCTGCAAAGATTGCGCATGCTCTAAACCCAACAAAGTGAGCTGGATCGCCTCCTCATAGGCAAACAATCGCACGCTACGAGTGGCCGCTGCTAAGCAAGCCTGGGCCGCTAAGGCATGATTTCCTGCCGCGCCAGCATGGTACGCCACCTGAGCCGCCAGATCGTCTTCGATCATTTGAACCTCTAAGGTTTTGGCTAGCTGCCCATGAACTATTCGCCGCCGAGGCTCGGAGAGTTGTTCATAGGCGACCTGTCTAATCAGGTCATGAACAAAGTCATAGCTACTGCGATCGGAGCTAGCTGATAACTGTGCGGGGCGAACAATTTGTTGTTGTTCAAGCTGTGTCATCGCCCTCAAAAATTCCATGGGTGGGTAGCTGGCGGCCGCCGCTAGAATCTCTGGATCAAACCGCCGTCCGAGAGCCGCTGCCCAAGGTAACAAGTCTCTAGCAGCTCCGTCTAACCGTTGCAGTCGATCGTCAATTAAGCCTGCCAGACCTTTAGATTTTTGGATGGATTTTTGGGTGCTAGCTCTGGCTGCTTCCAGGGCAAACAGTGGGTTGCCACCACTATCAGCATAAAGCTTGTCTGGGTCTAGTCTTTGAGGGCTTTGCTGCTCGCTGTCAAAAGCGCTGCTAAACGTGTCATTAGGTGGGGTATGAAACTTCTCTTGCAACGGCTTCACTAATGCCAGCACAGCCTCCGCAGACAAAGGTGGAATCGTTTCCTCCTGAAGTCGATTCTCTCGACGCAATGATTTGACTAGGGTGAGTGCAGCTGAATTCTCTTGCAACTCTTTCCATCTAGCGGCACAGGCGATTTTGAATGAGCTCTGACCCAGTAGCCGGAACACATAGTGCAAGAGCGTGATAGAAGAGTCGTCTAACCAGTGAATATCGTCAAATAACAGTAGTAGGGGCCGCTTTGGGGTAGCTAGCGTGCGTAACTCTTCAACGACCTTATCTAAAAGCTGTGCCCGATGTTGAGGTGCCTGGTATTGAGGTATCTGGTATTGAGCGCGATCCGGCGACGGCGCTTGTAAGGCTGGAGCCGACACCCCAAATTCCGCCAGCAGACTACCAAATGTTTCTTCAAAGCTTGAGCGCAGCAGATCAATCCATACCCCGTAGGCGCGGAGCTGCTCGGCGGCAAAGGCATGCCCCCAACAAGTCTGCCAGTGGTGGTGCGTTGCGGTTTCAGCCAGGGCTTCGAGCAATCTAGTTTTTCCAATGCCGGGCTCACCGATTAGCAGTAGTAAAGGGGAAGAGTCATCGATTGTGCCAAAAAGCCACTGTTCTAAAGTTCTCAACAGGTTATCTCTACCCACCAATGGCTGGCCAGATTCAGATACTGATAGTGGCAAGGGTTCCAAAGAAGTCCCTTCGGATAGCTCCGATGCTGTCTTGGTTTCGCCTTCAGCCATGAGCAACCGCTGATAAATTCCAGCAGTTTTTGGACTTGGGTTCACACCTAGTTCGGCTTGTAGGGTCGTCATGCACTGGTGATAAATCCGTAAGGCGGTAGCGCGATCGCCTATCTCTCCGTAGAGTTTCATCAGGCTTTGAGTGGCCCCTTCATCTAGCGGATCGGCTTGCAGCCAACGTTGCCCAAAAGCAATCGCTCTATCAATTTCTCCCAATGATTGTAGCAACTGAGTTATGCGAGCTAGAGCGCGAATATAGTTTTGCCTAATTCGCACCTGCTCAGGGTAAATCCATTCTGCGTCGCAGTTCAGCCAGAGCTCACCCTGACATTCACTCCGACATTCAAGCATCGCGGTTTCTAACGCCAGTATAGCGGTTTCGTCCTCAGCATTCTGAGCATTTGCAAGTGCGGTTTCAAAGGTAACGATGTCTACATCGCAGGGGATTTGAGGCTGCCAGTATAGCGTTTTAGGTGCGATCACAAGTAGCGAATCGATCGGAGCATTGACCTGACGCAAATAATGGAGTTCTTTACGTAAGTTTGCAAGCGCCTGGCTGTTCTGGGTCTCTGGCCAGAGCGCTTCGGCAATGCGACGGCGAGGTTGAGGAGCCTGACGATACAAAATGAGGTAGGCAAGTAATTGTTGCGATCGCCCACGCAGCCCAGCGACAGTTTCACCGCGATTAAGCAGGCAAAAGTCACCGAACAAACAAACCTTTAGAGATGGCTTTTCCATCGTTTACATCTGCGACTTGCCAGTGTACGTTTGACCTCAACGTCTCAATCTTAGTTTATCTTTTCCAAACTTCTTGGAGATGCCCAGCAGCGAGCAGAACGTATATCAGCCACCATACCAGCAGCGTTTGGTCGTTCACTGCTGTGACGTGTGTTAGGTTGAGATAGTAGACCTGTTACGTAACAAAGGCCTAAAATCGCTGCAATCTAGACACAGCATAAGCTTCAGATATTTTCCGAAAAAGATTGCTGAATGCCAGGTGTATCAATGGTTTCAGCTATTATTTCTCTTATATTGCAACACCTCTAGTCACAAACAACTGATCACTTCACTATGTAATAGAGTAACAAGACTCCATTGCTATAAATCTTGCGTTCAGTGAGCTCCAAAGCTGTTTGCTGAATCCCTCCGGAGAATAGTGGAATACCCGAACCCATCAAAAACGGATTTACCTTTAGGATTAGTTGGCCTATGGCCCAATTTCGCACGAGTCGGGGCCATAGGCCATTTTCGCACCACTGCGGCCCACCTCAACGAGCATAAACAGCAATTGACCGCCACAAAACAATTGATCGAGAAAGCTCAAGCCAACGGCTGGACCCGGCAGGTGGAAATGAATCAAACGGTGCAAGCCAATTTAGAAGCCATCATTGCTGGATTAGAGGCACCAGACGATGACAGCCAAGCGTAACACCCAGGGGCTCTCTGACAGTGCCCAACGCAAGCGGCAGGAAACCTTTAAGAAGGTTGACAAGGGTATTCAACAACTCATCAAAACCCAGCACCCGATCACCTTCTCGGCGGTCGCGGAGGCCGCTGGGGTATCCAAGGCATGGCTCTACAAAGAGGCCAGCGTCAAACAACGGATTGAGCAGCTCCGAGACCAGAGCCGACAAACCGGACCATCCCAGCGACGAGAGTCGGCCAGCGAGAAATCCTTACGGGGGTTAAATCAAACCCTACGCAACCGACTCCAGACGGTGGAGGCGGAAAATCGGGAACTGCGGCGGCAAAATGAGATCTTTGGGGGCTATCTCTTGCGGATACGGGAGTTAGAGAAGCAGCTGCAGCATCTAGAGGCTGAGAACCAGCAGCTCAAACACCTTAAAACCGGTACAACCCATAACACTCGGGTCTATAAGCAAGACCTCAATGCCTTGGGCATCAAGCTCAATTCAACCTTACGAAACCTGATCAGGGCCACACCGAACGCCATTGTTGAAACCGCAATTCAAGCCTTAGAAGAGGCCTTGAGTCGAGGGCTGGTGAGCAACCCTGGCGGATTTCTTCATGCCGCCGTTAAAGACTGTTGGCAACCTAATGAGTCTCTGGGCAACGTCGCTGAATTAGACACCTTTAACGAGTGGTGGCGGTGGGCTTATGACCAGGGCCTTGTCAAAGCCGCTACTCAAATTGACGGGGTTCAACATGTCCTAACAGCGGATGAGGAATGGCTGCCATTAGACACAGCTTTAACCCGCTATCCCATGGATACTGCGATCGCTAACCCGCCCCTCCCATAAACCCATAGGGCCAAATAGCCTGCTCTACCAGGCGTTTGAGCCTCTAGTTATTCGTCTAAGTTTTAGTGTAATTTTTAGTGAAGTCAATGAAAGTTTTGTTAGTTTGGGTAGAATATCTACCATAGGAAGATGCCCACGCTAGCTTGCGGGTTTCGTCCTGCGGGTTGTTTCAAATAAGGGGAGTTGCCAATGGCGCGTGATATTCCTGAGCCCACCTTTATCGAGTTTGGCCAGGTCGCCCAGGCACCCGTGCGGGTTATCGAGGATTTGGGCTGGCAGCGGGTGGTGGAGTTTTTGCGATCGCGCGAACTATCCGGTAGTACACTCAAAGCCTATGAACGGCAGCTCCAGATCTTCTACACCTGGACCCAGAATAAACCCTGGCACGATATCACCCATCGCGACATTGACCGCTACAAGCAGCACCTGAAGAATCGGCCCAGTAAACGGGGAGGAACACTCGCTCCAACGACGATTAATCAGGCCCTCGCCACACTGAAGAGTTTCTTCAAGTGGCTCACCGTCAAGGACTATATCACCCGTAATCCCACCCTCACTATTGAGTTTCTCAAAGAATCGGCCAAGCCGCCTCGCGATTTAGCCGAAACTCAAGTCAATCAGCTGTTTCAGGCTTTGGCCTACCGGGGTGATTCCGAAGTGCGAGACCGGGCACTTCTCCAGGTGCTTAGTCATGGATTACGGGCCAGGGAGGTCTGTGGGCTGGATATCAGCGACTATGATGGACGGCGGTTGCAGATCCGCGAGGCTAAGTGGGGCAGTGATGGCCTGGTGCCGCTGAAGCCGGATGCTGTTATGGCATTAGATAGCTATCTGGGATGGTTGGTACGCAATGGATTTGCCGTCAGCCAGGAGACTCCCTTGTTTATCAGTTTGTCGAATAACAGCCGGGGGCAGCGCTTGGGCTATAGCGGTATCTATGAGTTGGTCAAGGATTTAGCGCAAGCCAGCGAGCTAGAGGATATTCACCCTCACCGCATGAGACATACTTTTGCCACCTCGCTCGTAGCCGCTGGCATGAATCCGTTGTTGGCAAAGCGAGCCGTCCGCATTCGCTCTGACAAGATTTTTGCTCGCTACAGTGACCGGGCATTAGATCTCAAGATGGAAGAGGCCTTTGAAGAGATTTATGGCGCTTCTGAAGAGTCATGATTTGGTGATCTTTAGAACCTCACGTTGTAGACATGTCCACAACGTGAAACGCCCATCAGGAAAGGCTTCCAGGCGTCAAGCTAGAGATATATTGATTTATTTAGGGTAAAATTTCAGCCAGAGGGAGGGGGGTACGAAAGATTAGGCCTTTCGCTCTATGGATTTGTTTAAATGAGGGGAGGTCTGTATGGCTCGTGATATGCCTGAGCCTACATTTATTGAATTTGGGCAGGTGGTCAGGGCACCAGTGCCGGTAGCCGAGGATTTGAGTTGGCAGCGGGTAGTAGAGTTTTTGCGATCGCGTGAGTTATCGGCCAGTACCCTTAAATCCTATGAACGGCAGCTTCAACTCTTCTATAGCTGGACTCAGAATACGCCCTGGCATGATATTACCCACCGCGACATTGACCGCTACAAGCACCATCTTAAGCATCGACCCAGTAAACGAGGGGGTATGTTGGCTCCAACCACGATTAATCAGGCATTGGCCACACTGAAGAGTTTCTTCAAGTGGCTTACCGTCAAGGACTATATCACCCGCAATCCTACTCTCACCATTGAATTTCTCAAAGAGCCTGCCAAACCCCCTCGCGATTTACCGGAAACTCAGGTTAATCAATTGTTTGAGGCGTTAGCCTACCGGGGCGATTCTGAAGTGCGTGACCGGGCAATTCTCCAGGTGCTCAGTCATGGACTGCGCGCCAGGGAGGTGTGCGGTCTCGATATCAGTGACTATGATGGACGGCGGTTGAGCGTACGTGGGGCTAAGTGGGGCAGTGATGGACTGGTGCCGTTGAAACCGGATGCGGTTGCCGCATTGGATAGCTATCTGGGTTGGTTGGTACGTAATGGCTTTACCGTCAGCCAAGAGTCCCCTTTATTCGTCAGTTTATCTAACAACAGTAGAGGGCAACGCCTGGGCTATAGCGGTATCTATGAGCTAATCAAGGATTTAGCACAAGCCAGTGAGTTAGACGACATTCACCCACACCGCATGAGACATACCTTTGCCACTTCTCTCGTCGCTGCTGGCATGAACCCATTGTTGGCTAAGCGAGCGGTTCGCATTCGCTCTGACAAGATTTTTGCGCGCTACAGTGACCGAGCCCTGGATATCAAAATGGAAGAGGCCTTTGAAGAGATTTATGGGGCTCCTGACGAGTCATGATTTGTTGATCTTTAGAACCTCACGTTGTGGACATATCTACAACGTAAAACCCTATCTGGATAAGGCTTTCAAGAGCCATGCTAGAGATATGTTTAATTATTTGACATAGAATTCTAAAGCTCTGAATCTTGATCGAGGTATTGCGTGGTTCAGAGTACAATTTAGAGTTTTTTTTGCATATCCCCCCGAAAAGGTATGTTCCACAATGAGACATCTGAGTCTCAACTTGTTTGAGAGTAGCCATATCACCAGTGCGCGCGTGACACGATATCCAGTTGAAATAGCTCACAACTAGCCGAGTCGTCACTTTGGTCTGAGCCCATCGTTTACCAAACTTGTTCTGCCGTCTGTGCCAACGCCCGGTTTGTTGCCGCACAATGCCGTTGGTGCGCTCTAAACGCTAAGTGTTCTCTTTACCGACCACGTGCCGGACTTCCGGTGCAAAAATGCGCTCGTGCCCAGCCCTGTAGCACATCAGCAAAGCGTGAGATAGGGAGAGGTGCGTAAAGTTTTGTCACCGATATAATTTTCTATTTTTGATAACGATTATCATTCTCATAATTTTTGATAGGCCATAACTGTTTTTGATCAAATCTTTTAATCAAATCGGACATTCACATGAATAAACTCAATTTCTTATCCAAATTGGCGATCGTTGGTGTTACTGGTCTTGCTGCTCTCACATTTCCTATGAAGGCAGAAGCATTTAGTTTTATCGTCGATGACTTTAATGGAAATCCTTCTCCTAGTGGCAGTGTAGTAGACGATACAATTGGTGACGGAGGGGTATTCGGACCCTCCCGAATTGATCCAGCTAATACTGTCATGAATACTCTTGGTGGTGGTGATTGGTCTCGACAATTATATGCAGAGCTATTATCTGGTGGGGAGAGTGTAACAACAGTAGTTTGCTATGGTTGTGACGAAGGCCATGCTTTCTCAGATTCAGGAGCTCAGGGTCGCTTTGAGTGGATATACACTGGTAGTAATTTTGATGCTTCAAAATTTGACTACTTCACGATTGATTATCTTGATACACCTAGGAATGAACCTGAAGGATCAATTGAACCTGGTGGAGTTGTTGAACTTTACTTCGACGATTTACTTGCTGCTCAGAGTGCCCCACTGCCAGCAGAAGAGACCTCTCTTCTGCTACCTTTGCTAATTTCTGATAACAGCGTGAGCAAGGTAACTATCCGAATCGATGGTGTTGAGGGATTAAATGCTAGCCCTGATAACGCTAAGCTAGTAGCAACACCTGAACCTGGGACTATTCTTGGACTGCTTGCAGTTGGTGGTTTAGGCTTATTAACCCGATGGACAAATAGGCTGCGCAATCAAGCAGCATAAGTGATGCTGGGATGTTCAAAGTAGTTTCTCACTCGCCCTGGGAGTTCCTGCAGTCTTCTCAAGCACTACAAGGCTGTCCGCTTAAGCTGGTTCAACGCTCTGGTCGCCGCTCTGCTATGCACCTGCTGCTTGACTCGTCGTTATTCAGATACTCGACCGGGTTAAGCCGAGGAGAGAGTACGCCGGTAGATGGGGTCTGAGTAGTAATGGAACAGAAAACAACGCTAAGGCTAAAACCATTGTTATATAAAGGTTTCAGGATAGTATATATGAACTGAATGAAAGTTAATTTCTTGTACCAGTTAACCTTAGGCTAATTGGTACAAGAAATTAGAACGAGATTTCAATAGTTTCAGCCCTCTCCAGTCAGGAGGGTTTAACTGGTACAGAGACCAAAGGTGCTTAGCGTAGGTTTTGGGTCGTCTACTACTCAAACCCCAAAACCGTGTCTCTTCTCATGTCTCAGAATAGGTTTCTCAAAAGGTTTTAGATGTTTTGTGGCTCTACTGTAGTGTCTGTGACACGCCGGCGGGTGGCGAAAGATTACGTGCTTTGGACGTGAAGCTCGGCTGCGATACCACTAACGGTAGTTCTCAGCCACCGATGAGTTGTATCATCGTCATCTCTTTGATGCCACAACATCGTCTCCATGTAAGGCTCAAAATTCAGTGGCAGTGGTAGTACCTTTACGTCTGGCCAACTGTAGAGCCGTGCAATTCGTTCAGAAAGCGTAACAATACAATCGGTGTTAGCTACGATTTCTGGTGCAGCTAAGTGATAGGGAAAGCTTGCCACAACCCTGCGTTCTAAGCCTCGGTCATCCAACAATCGATCAACAGCGCCTTTTAGATCTCTTGTGTAGGTAATTAAGACGTGGGGATGTCTGATGTACTGTTCTAGAGTTATCTCATCTCGAATCTCAGGATGATTCTGAGCGACTAAGCATACATACCGCTCTTCAAACAAAGCTGTTCGTCTAACCCAAGGAGGAGCATCTGGGAGTACTGTGATGGCGAGGTCGATCTTTCCAGTATCCAGTGCTGCTGCAATCTCAGTGCGCTTCAACACACAGAGAATAATCGACATATTTGGAGCGGAGTGCTGCAACTGCCGAATCAGTTTTGGAATGAGGATAGCAGCCACTAAGTCAGTTGTGGCAATGCGGAATGTTCGGGTTGAACGAGCAGATTGGAAAGTGAGATAACTTCCTAAAGCAGCTTCGACCTGTCTAAGAGCAGCTTGAATCGGCTCTGCCAAATCGGTCGCGCGTGCTGTCGGTTGCATTCCTTCTGCTGTGCGCACAAGAATATCATCGCGTAAGGTCTTACGGAGCTTAGCCAGTCGCTTACTCATAGCAGGCTGAGTGATGCCAATACGCGAAGCCGCTTCACTGACTGATCTCTCAATAAGAAGTGCATCAAAGGCAACTAGCAAGTTGAGGTCAATGCTAGCAAGATCGACCTTTTTCTCGACTATATGCTTTTTATTCATACTGATATAACTGTTATGGATTTGAAGAATATCACACGCGCTTTTACGATTGGAAGCACCCCCCCCTTCCCCTTTGAGACACACAGAATGATTCAGCTTCGTCGAGCTTGGCCTATCTTGTTAGGTTTACTACTAGCCTCTTGTTTGAGCACTCAGACGTCACAGGCTCAACAGCCGGATATTACGCCACAGGCTCAATATGTTCTATCGCTTTCAGACGTAGACATGGTTGGCACAGCTTACGAAGATGGTCAGCTTGGCCCAATCGTGCCGCAGCCAGATACGCTATCAGTTTTCGACCCGCAGCAGGCAGAAGCGGTTGCAACTATTCCAGCTTCTAACTCCGTAGCTAGCCCGCCGTCAGTGCTAGCCGTTTCTCCAGATGGCCAGTTTGCCGCTGTCATTGAAACCCTAGAACCCAGACCTGAGGGGGCTACAACGTTGGAGGAGCTAGAACAAGCTGAAGGCAATATGCTTCGTATCTTTAGTCTGAATGACCCAACGGCTCCTGAATTTGTTAGCGAAGTAGAAGTTCCTGTTCGACCTCAAGCTGTACACTTTAACGGAGCAGGAGACCTGTTGGCGGTTGTTGGTTTATCGTCGGAAAATGGGATGACGCTCATTCCTTTTAATGACGGACAACTCAGTCAGCCTCAGACGTTTCCCATGGAGCTAACCGAGCGCAGCGATCTTCCCTTTGACCCTGCGCACAGTGTCCGCTTTCATCCGACAGCAGATATTGTTGCTATTAATTTCACGTTACGCAACCAGGTTATCTTCTTTCAGATAGACCGTTCTGTGTCTGGCGAAGTCACAGACGTAGAGCAGTGGGGCAATATTGTTGCAACTAATCGCTTTCCTTTCATGGGCAGGTTCACATCGGACGGACGCTACTACATCACGAGCGAATTAATGTGGGGGCCAGATGTGCCTCGCTTCTACGGCTATCGCGGTCAGGGCACTTTAACGACTATTGCAGTCGCTCCTCTTGAAACGCCAAGCGATGCTGCGCAGCATCAGCTTGTGGCCGTTACTTCTGGTGGCTTTCAGTCCGAGACGCTTGCCATTAGCGACGATGGAACATTGCTAGCTATCAGTAACATGCGAACAACAGGATTACCCATTGAATCAGACTTATTCGATCCCGAAGCCTCGGTTTCACTCTACGCGATTAATCAAGAGACTGGAGAACTTACAAAACAAGATGAAGTTGGGTTTGAAGCATTGCTGCCTCAAGGACTAGCTTTCGATCCTTCTAATCAGCTTTTGTATGTAGGGGTGAGCGAGTATTTTAACGATGACGCCGCGCCTTTGAAGGGGAGTGTAGAAGTTTGGCGAATTGATAGTGGCAGCTTAGAACGCACCGATATTCGCTACCGTGCTCCGCGTGGCGTTCATGTTGTCAAAGTTCTCCGCTGAAGACTATGCGTCTTGAATTCGCTGTACTACTGTCCGAAAACCACGGGTTTCTTGATAGTGCGCAATTCACTTAGTTGAGAGGTTTTTGAGTACAAAGAAACTCGTCTAACAATCAAAGCAAGGTATGACATTCGTTCGTAAGTTTATAAGCAGACTCATCCTGCTACGCCTACTCCACTAATGCGGTTTGAGCTGGCATTGAACGACGGAGTTTAGCTTGCTACTAAGCACAATCATTCTCTCGATTAGAAGAACGCTGATGACTACCCTGGACTTAGACAACAAACTTATAACGATCATCGTCCTCTTTCGAGTGAAAGAAGGACAGCAAGCAGAAGTCGTTGATAGGGTTAAAGAACTCTTTGCGATCGCTAAGCAGCAGCCTGGTTTCGTATCAGCTAACCTGCATCGAAGTCTAGATGATGTCAAAGTAGCCAACTACGCTCAGTGGGAAGACGAAGCAAGTCTAGAACGCTTTCGGCAGCTTCCAGAAGTCCAGAAACTAATCCCTCCGCTACAAGCACTCGTTGAAGAGATGGACTCTCATCGTTACGAAATAGTGACTTCCGAGTCTAAAGTCGGTACACCTGTCATCGAACCTCGTCAGTACTTCGTCCATTTTGCCGAGTTCCGGATGCCTACTGAGAATCAGCCACGCATGGTAGAACTTGCTAAAGAGCATGTCAAGCCTGCAATGTCTCTAGATGGACTCTTATCTGCGACCTTTCATCGCTCACTCGATGGCGAGCGCGTGATCAACTACGGTCAGTGGGAGAACGAAGGAGCGATCAGCAAGCTGACAAAGCGACCCGGCTTCGGTAGTGAAGATGGCTACT
The DNA here is from genome assembly GCF_000482245.1 of Leptolyngbya sp. Heron Island J. GTDB lineage: Bacteria > Cyanobacteriota > Cyanobacteriia > Phormidesmidales > Phormidesmidaceae > Leptothoe. The sequence continues at coordinate 21,497 of NZ_AWNH01000016.1, forward strand.
GGACAGGCTTAGCCAAAAACGAGTTTCACTTATATGAAGTACTACTGAGTGAAAACAAAGCAGCTTAGGCGATGTCTTACAGGCAGATTGTCTTCTCAAGCATAAGCTGTCAACACGCACTTAATGCACCAAAAACGAAGATTTTCGGAACGATTGTATGTACTGTCTGCGGCTCCGCTAATCGTTGCCACATTGAACTTCAGGGACCAAGACTTGGAGATGGTAGAAAAAGACATTGTGGTCAGTTGAAAAGCCTCAGACATTAACAGTATTCATCAGGAACTCAGGATAACGAGTGCCGCTAGCAGAACCGACTGGGAAAACTGCCTCAATCCGCTGCATCTCATCTGCCGATAGTTCAATCTCTACCGAACTTGCATTCTCCAGCAGTCTCTCTTTTCGCTTCGTACCAGGTATAGGAATTACGCTTTCGTCCTTTGTCAGCAGCCAAGCGATCGCGAGCTGAGCAGGCGTACACTGCTTTTCAACCGCGATTTCTTTCACTTTTTCGACTAGCTCCAAGTTGCGATAAAAGTTGTCACCTTGGAAGCGAGGGCTGTAGCGCCGAAAGTCGTCTGGCGGAAAGTTGTCGGGAGACTGAAACGCGCCTGTTAAAAAGCCCCTACCTATCGGTGAATAAGCAACTAAGCTCGTTCCTAACTCCTTACAAACCGGCAGTACGTCTTGTTCGGGTTCTCTAGTCCACAGACTGTACTCTGTCTGCAGCATGGCAATTGGATGAACTTGGGCTGCTCGCCGTAGCGTTTCTGGGCCTGCTTCTGAAAGTCCTACATAGCGAACTTTTCCAGCATCAACGAGGTCTTTTATCGCGCCTACTGTGTCTTCAATCGGTACGCTGGGATCGACCCTAGCAGGATAGTACAAGTCAATATGATCGACACCAAGTCGCTGAAGGCTATACGACAGGAAGTTTTTCACTGCGTTAGGGCTATTGTCAGCGCCAATAAAATTACCTGCGGGATCACGCAGTTGTCCAAACTTAACGCCGATAAAAACTTTGTCACGTGGAACGTCTTTGATGGCTTCACGAATCAACAGTTCGTTATGGCCCATGCCGTAAAAGTCGCCTGTATCTAGGTAGTTAATGCCTATATCAACAGCGGCTTGAATGGTCTCGATGCTCTGCGCGTCGTCAGTTTTTCGACCACTGTAGAAGTCAGACATCCCCATACAGCCGAGCCCAATTGCTGAAACTTGAGCTTCTGTGTTTCCAAGCTTTCGATATTTCACTATCTGATTTCTCCCGAGAAATGACTGAAAGACGATTTGTTGAATGCGGAAAGTTAGATTGCTTCAAGAAGTGCGTTCGCCAGAACAAACGATTTGCCTGATTAGAACAACTTAGCGCGTTAGATATCCGCCGTTAATCCAGATAGTTTGTCCTGTAATCCACTGAGCACTCGGCAATGCGAGGAATTCTACGATTGGAACAATGTCACTGACGACGCCCAATCTGCCTGCTACAGCTAAACCTGCTGCAAACTCAGCCGTTTGAGGCGTTTCCATACTATGGAAGAACGGCGTATCGACAGGCCCTGGCGCGACAGCGTTGACGGTAATCCCTCGCCCTCCTAGCTCTTTTGCACCCATGCGAGTTATCTCTTCCATGATGGCTTTACTACCAGCATAGGCGGCGTAGTTGGGAGCTGCACCTGCGAGCAGCGATGTGGCAATGTTGATAATTCTGCCGTTGTCAGAGAGGCGTCGAGCTGCCTCACGGGTACAGAGAAAACTGCCACGGGTATTAATGTTGATCATGGCTTCAAGGTCTTCGTCTGTGACATCAGCGATCGCCTTCTTCACAATTGCGCCAGCGTTATTCACCAAAATGTCAGCTTGACCGAACTCATTGAAGGCAACGTCAAACATTTTCTTCACGTTCGCAGCCTGACCCAAATCGCCTTGAACCAGCGCAGCTCTAACCCCTTGCTCGCGGACCAGGCGAGCCGTTTCTTCCGCTTCGCCAATGGTCTCAGCCCGGTGGTAGTGAACCACAACGTCTGCGCCCTGTCGTGCGAAGGCCTGTGCGAAGGCTCGGCCCAAGTTTGCTCTGGCTCCAGTGACGATAGCGACTTTGCCTGTGAGGGCACGGCTTTCTGCGGAGGGCGTGGCAAAAATTGCTTCAGCAGGCGCAGCTTGAGAAGAAGACTGGGCCATTGCTTTGCTGGCGGCCAATGCACTTACAGCGCCTGTTGCGCCCAATGCAGTCAAAAAGTTACGGCGGTTAGAACTCACAATAATCTCCCAGTGATTTGATTTAGCGGCGTTTGCCTTTGGTTGATTACTATTAAGCCAAAGTCAGCCTGGGAAATAAATGCACATTTTACAGGTAGGCTTGCCTATTTCTAAGGGCTTGCTTTAAGGGTGAGAAAGCTTTATGGCTAGGATTGAGAGATTTTTAGCCTTCCTGTTGAAAGCTCTTTCGAAAGACAGAGGGAGAGACTTCAGCATGCTTTTTGAAGAAGCGCGAAAAATGAGCAGCATTCTTAAACCCTAAAAGAGAAGCAACTTCTTGAATAGGTTCTGATGAGCGACGCAGTAGAGACTTAGCTTCAGCGACTATCTTCTCCGTAATCCAGTTATTGACCGTCTTTCCTGTCTTGAGTTTGATTACACTACTGAAGTAATTAGGGTTTAAATATTGAGCTTGAGCGTAGTCTTGTACTTGAAAAAGGCGATCGCATTGTCCTGCTAACAAATCTCGAAAGTGAGCTTCCAAATGACGCTTAAACGTAATCGCAATGGTAGAGCTAGTAGAAACTTCTGTCAGCGGATTGTAGGCTTTCCAGAAGCGTTCTTTAATTTTTAGTAGCAGAACAACAACCAAACATCCGATAATTTGAAACTTGTAGTCAGATTTTGATTGATATTCTCCAAGCAGTTGCTCGCCAAGCCGATCAAATATCTGAACAGTATCGGCTTCCGGGTAGCTGGGCGGGGCAACTTCTGCAATCAGAAAAGGGAAGTCATCTAGCACTGTTTCACGAACGTATTGCTTCAAGAATGCTTCTGAGAAGGTAATCACATATCCGTACGAGCGCTCATAGATTTCGAAGCCTTTGATATGTCCTGGATTTGTAAAGTAGATTGTGCCGTTCCGCGTCGGATATGATTGGTCATCAATGATATAGCGCCCTCGCCCTGCTCGAATGATGAGTACCGAATAATAGTTCGCTCGAAAGACCGGGGACTTGACTGGCACATCGCCATGAATGTCTTCTAGCCGATGAATTGTAAAATCAACGTCTTGCTCTAGCGCTCCGCCCATCGAAGCATAGAACTCAGACATTGAATTGTAGACTTTAATCGTGGCTGCCATGCCAATCTTTGATAGCAATACTCCAAGGATAGTCTGGTTAGACTAATGGACGGTAGTCTCATTATTTATAGAACTGATTTGAGATCTCTAAGCATTGACAGCAAGCCTCTTGAGCATGAGTCTGACAAAGCATAGATTGAGTAGAGTTGTGGCATGAGACAAGGTTCTCTCAAAGTTCTTGACTAAACTCTTGCACCGCTCCATCCAGGCATTGGAACGCTCTACAATCCAACGGGCTGGAACGGGGACGAAGCCTGTCTTACCGGCTGCCGCTTTCTCTGCTTTGGAGGGTTTTGGTGAACGTTCAAATCTGATTTTTCGCATGATCTGGGGATACACCGCTTCGAGTGCGGGGATCAGCGTATCCGGGTGGTAGCCATGGTCGACCAAGATAGTAATCTTCGGAATATTGACGGGTTTTGAGCGAAAATAGTCGATGTTGAGGCTTAACAACTCAATCAGCCCGCTATCGTCGGACACATTGGCTGGCGTACACAGTGTAAAGAAGGGAAATCCAAGCGTATCAATCGCGAGATGCCGTTTGATGCCATTCGTTGCCTTGTAAACACAAGACATTATTGGAAATAGTGAGTATATCATCTGCAGATCTTATCTGCCCTCTTTGGCTAGCCGCTAGTGTTAACGGCGTAGCTCTAACCGAAAGTTGTGCAGCCCACACGCTGTTTCCATCACAGCATCCACAAATCCCTCAACCCGATTACGAAATCTTTGCACCAAAATCTGACACCGTTTGATGCCCCCAATATGATGTTCGACTTCCACCCGAAGACTCGATATGCCTCGATTGATCACTTTTTCGACCTCTGTTAATTCTCCATTTCGAGGCTTCTTCTTCGGTTGTACAATCGTCACTCCCTCGGGGTGATACCCTTGAAACCCTGTGTCTTGAAGTAGCGTGCTTCCCTCTGGAAACTGATAGTTTTCTTCATCCGCTATTTTCTTGTCGTGTTTCTTCCCTTCGTAGGTCCCGCTCAAATAAACCACCTTGCCTTTACGCTCATTGATGATGACGTTGGTGACACTATGAGTTTTCTTCTTTCCACTGTAGTAGTCTTTCTGTTTATCCTTGTCCTGAGGACGATTAATCCGACGTTCTGTCCCATCAATCATGAACTCTAGACTGGGGCAATTTGATAGCACGGTTTCCAGATTCGCGGGTCGACGTTCTGGCAACTGTTGCTCTTCGCCTAATGCCTCGTTGAGCCGACCGGTGAGCCGATGGATCCATTCATTCGCTTGCCCCTGACTCATGCCAAACAGGTAGCCGTGAACTTCCTGCGTCGGGTATATTCGGAAGTACACCAAGATGAAAAGTAACTTATCGTCTAGTCGTTTTAGATGGGCTTTACGACCGGCTCCATAGGAACGTTGACGTCCTTCTCGCTTAAACGTCTCTGACACAAAACGCTCCCAGGCCACACCGAAACTCGGCAGCAATGCCTCAAACTCAGAGGGGTTGAAACCCGTTAAGCTGCGAAGCGTACGAGGTTTATTTTTCAGAGTTGCATACTGCATTCTCATCTGACCTACCCTGAGTGGTAATACGAGCGGTTATTTTAGCAAATGGCCTTATTTCCGATTAAGTCTACAAAATCCTTTGGTCTCAACACTGGCATTGCAGGTATTCTTAACGGCTTGAGAGTCAATGATAATCAATGTGGTCCATTTAGGTTTTTTTTACCTGGGCACGCACCTGTTCGTGCAGAATCGTCATCAGCGTCTCTATCGTTCCGGCATCCCGCCACTGCTTGTAGTGCCAGTAGACTGTTGAATAGGGAGGCAAATCTTTAGGCAGGTCTTCCCAGTTACAACCATTCTTGAGGCGATACAAAATGCCATCAATGATGTCGCGATAACTCCACTCTGGAGGACGTGTCTTCTTCCTTGGGGGCAACACCTCAGGCAACAGCGGTTCTAGAATTTCCCATTCTGCATCGGTCAGACTGCTTGAATATGCCATAGTACCTGGAGTAGACGCTACTTAGCATTTTTGCCTAAACCCTAAAAGATCTCAAATGGGTTCTATAAGATACTGTTGGCGAACTAAATGTTAAATGCTAAAACAACGAGAAATTGTTCGTTCAGCTAGGTTATCGAGAACGAATTTAGCGAGTTTGAGCCGCTACCGTGGAGTTCGCCAACAGTATCTTATACCTTCTGAGATATACATAAAACCGTGTCTCAATCTATGTCTCAAAATATCGTTCTCATAACGTTTAAGATATAGTGAGACGCTTGAGGTAGGTCATGTCAACGGTTGGCTATGCCAGGGTGAGTTCTGTTGGTCAGAGTCTGGGTACGAGTAGTTTTGGAACAGTAGCCTGCGCTAAGGCTGAAAGCGTTACATCAAAAAGGTTTCAAAACTCGATTACTTTCATTTAATTGATTTCATCACCAGCGAACCCGCAGGCGATTTACCAGAAGATCATCACCCAAAATTTCTTCTTTCATGGCGTTTAGTTCGCCTACATCCCAATTCGCACTGAGGTATCTTCCTTTTGCCCAATCGGCGCGACCGGACGATAACCAGACTGCAAACCCAGCTGCGAGTTCTGGATCATCGTTTAAGTATTCATGCATATAGTCCGGCATCGCTTTGCCGATTTCAGTAGCAACACCGCCCGGATGCATTGCAAAGCACTTAATGCCTTCATCGCCATGGTCATTTTGAACAAACTCCACAAGCCGGTTCACAGCGTGTTTGGAGGTTTGATAATCGGACGCACCATCGACGAGAAGCTGTGCCCCTACGGATGACACCATGATCAGGTGCCCCCCTGATGCCCCTTTCGCTTTATGGTAAGAGGCTGATTTGACGAGATGTGAAAGCGTATACCGGGCGGTGTGATAAGCACCTTTCACATTGACTTCGAAATTCATCCACCAACTATCGGGATCGGATTCAGCGATTTTAACCCATGGCCCCAGAAAGCCTGCATTGGCGTCTACCACATCAATACCCCCGAATTTGGAGACACAATCATTGACCGCCAATTCGACTTGCCGGGCGTCGGTAACATCAATCGAGGACGCCATAAATTCAGTATCGGTATTAACTTCCGCAACACGAGACCGTGTTTCCTCCAACCCCTTTTCAGACCGCGCCGTCGCATAAATTGCTTTGACGCCTGCGGCAGCAAATGCGACAGCTGTCGCCTGGCCAATGCCGCGCGATGCTCCGGTGATAAAAAGAACCTTATCGGTTGCTGAACCGGCAAGCTCGCGCGTAGGATCAATTGCAGGGTAGATTGAATGATGAGCAGTAAGATCCAAAGATTGTTTTTGAAGTGATGACATGATGCCCTCTAAAACTGTTATTTGACAGGTTAAATCTTAGTTACCATCGCGCTTTAGAACTTGTTCAATCTTCCAGAATACTTGCCTATATCTCGAAAAACTGAAACACATTGATTGGCAAATCCCCCGTCCTCTCGACATAATATTTGACATGCTTGAAAAGATTAGAGAAAACACAATCAGAGCGCTGAACAGCAATCTCGCAGCGGGAAATTTTGCCGCCTATTCAAACGACGTATTTTGCTTTTCGGAATGTCAGCCGAGCGACCTTCGCGAAACTATGTACGAGCCCGCACTTTGCCTGATTTTGCAGGGTGCAAAGCGCACGATGATTGACGGGAGGATTCTCAATCTCGAGCCAAGCGATAGCGTGGTTATTAGCCACCATGTGCCAGTCCAGGCCCAAATTACAAAAGCCTCCGGCTTAGAGCCATATATTGCTCTCATCGTGAAAATGAATTTAGGAATTCTACGCGATTTGCACCGTGAGATCGCGAAAATTATCAAGACATCGGACACATGCTACTCCGTTGTGTCAGAAAGAGCTGATGAAGCGCTCCTTGAAACAACCTATCGCTTACTTGAAACTCTCAGCGATCCTATCGAGTCAAAGCTCATGGGGCCGGCTGTATATAGAGAACTACACCTAAGACTGTTACAGGCAAACCATGGCGGCATGCTGAGACAACTGGCGACAAAGGATAGTGTCGCGGACGGCATCTCACAGGCTATAAAATTCATCCGCGAAAATTACGATAAAGCTCTATCGGTCGCGGCGCTCGCAGCTGAATCGGCAATGAGCGAATCTTCGTTCTATCAGAAATTTAGGGAAATAACGGGTACGACGCCAAACCAATATCTAAAATCATTGCGACTTCAAGAAGCCCACAATTTTCTATCACTACAGGGCATGAGCGTCACCCAAGCAGCGTTTGCTGTTGGTTATCAAAGCGTCAATCATTTTAGCCGTGACTATTCCAAGGCTTTTGGTGCATCGCCGAGAACCGCGAAAATCGCCGCCCAATAAGCAATATATAGACTAAGCTATGGATCGCGAAAGCGACCCGTAACTGACATCGAACACTTCGCCTGAGACCTTCGATGTCCCTTCACCTGCAAAGAACGCTACAGCATAGGCAACATCTTCGACTTCAAGATGGGCTACATTCAATGGACTACCTGCAAGACCAGCCTCCGCAACTGCGTCGAAGGTGGGATTACTGGTGCCTGGCATTAATGTCCTCAGAACCGTCAGATTATCGGCGAGAGGGGTATCAACAAGCCCCGGAGCCACGACATTGCAGAGGATATTCGATTTCCCGTAGGTGACAGCTGCGGATTTCGCAAAACCGATGACTGCCCATTTCGTGGGTGTGTAGATCGGAAAAAGCTCATTCCCCATGCGTCCGAGCGCCGATGAAATATAAATAATTCTTCCGCCGTTCTGACGCTGCATGAAAGGCGCGGCAGCTTGCGTTGTTTTAATAACTCCACCGACATTAATCTCGAAAACGGTGCTGATATCATCGCTTGAAAACTCTTCGATCATGCCAGCTTGAGAAACACCAGCGTTAGCGACAACGATATCGAGGCTTCCGAATTCATCGACAGTACGCTCGACCGCGCGCTTTTGAGCCTCTAGGTCTCGAACGTCACCTTTGAAGGTTAAGCACCGTACGCCAAGCGCTTCGATCCGGGCTTTCGCCTGGCTAAGATCACGTTCTGATGCCAGTGGATACTGAACGTTTGGGATGTTTGGTTCTGCAATATCGAAGAGTGCGATATTGGCCCCCTTAGCCGCAAGCGCTTCACCACTTGCAAGACCGATACCCCTCGCACCACCTGTAATGAAAGCGGTTTTTCCGGATAGTTCTTTTTTACTCTCGGCATCAAGTGAGGGCTGTACATCTGATGGCTGTGCATCGGCAGCGTCCGTGCCGAGAATCGTCGGGCCAGCCACAGTAACAGCAGCCGCTCCAAGCCCGGTAAGCCCGGTCGCAAGAATGCGGCGACGTGCAGGGTTGCTCGGTCCGTCTGAAGGGGAGCCAGCCTTTATATTGTGGCGCTCTGAACGTTTGGAGTCATTTTTGTTGATCATGGCGAAACTAGGTATCTTCATTAGCGGTGAGCTGTTCAACATCATCGTAAACGCCGCAAAACCCGGACAGGTGCCTAATCCTGTAAATTACTTGCCTAAAGCTCCAAGATTATGATGACGCTGACTCTTGAATCCAAATCATTTATTGTGTTGCTGATTGATAACCGAAGCTCGCAACGCTGAGATGAGAGAGCTTGGGAGAGGATGCGTAATTTTCGACAATTGTTCTTGTCGAAACTCCAATGAGCTGCCGTCCCCATATTTTGGGGTAAGTGTGTTAGCTAGGCGAATCACCCAAAATAGTAAGTGTGCTATTATTTAATTAGCCAGCTAAATAAATCGAACAGTACAACATCGTGTCCACACCTGCGCAGTCTATGCCAGACACCATCAGCTACTTGATGGCAAAAGTTTGTAGAGCTCATCGCGGCCTAGCTGGAGCTTTGCTGGCTGACTACGGCCTTCACGTTGGGCAAGAAGTGCTGTTAATGCACCTGTGGGAATATGACGGGCGATCTCAGTCTGAACTAGTAGATTTGATGGCGGTTGAACCACCAACGCTTACTAGAATGCTGAATCGTCTGGAAAAATCTGGTCTTGTAGAACGGCAACGAGATCAGATAGATGCACGTGTATGGCGCATCTATCTAACTGAGGCTGGTTGGGCGCTAGAGGAGCCAATTCAACGAGTATGGCGAGAGCTGGAAGCCAGGACGATAGCCAATCTCGCGATTGAAGAGCGGGTCCTACTGCGGAGATTGCTTATGCAGGTGCGCAGGAATTTAGAGGAATCAAGCTAACCCACAGGTAAGTTGATTAACAGCGCCTAGTATTTACTTAGCCAGCTAACTTCTTTCATTTACTTAGCCAGCTAAGTAAATGAAAATTCTAATTTATGAGGAGGTATTCGCAATTGGATCTCACTAACCTTGATGGCCTGCCCTCTGACCTGCGGGCGGTTGCTGTTGTTCAGCAGGCGATCGCAGGTCAGGTCATTTTTCAGCAGGGGGAAGCGGCCGCCTCATTTTTTATCGTCAGAAATGGGCGCGTCAAGTTAGAGCGCTATACCGATGAGGGACGTATGGTAACGCTTCAAGTAGCGCGACCAGGTGAAGGGGTTGGTGTGGTTGCTCTGATGTCAGACACCTATTCTAGTGCTGCGATCGCAGAGGTGTCTTCCCAACTCATTCGATATCCTAAAACGGCCCTAATAAATGCGTTGCCAATATATCCAGCTTTGGCGGAAACCTTGTTGATCATGCTGTTGCAAATCATTCATTCCTTAGAGATTCGCTTAGAACTACGAGACATTCGAGCATCCCAGCAGCGTGTGCTGAGATATCTGCGCTATCAGACCCAGGACCGTGAGCAGAGTATTATCACTTTTGATCGACCCCTCAAAGAGATTGCGACAGATTTAGGATTTACCCCTGAAACGCTCTCACGAGCCTTGACTCGACTAGAGCAGGCGGGCCTGATTTCACGCCAGGATAGACAGATTACATTACATCCATCCTCAACCGCTTGATTTCGATCAAGGAACTGTTCATCTGATTAGGCTAAAATCTGCACGCTATCGACAGTAAAGACATTTAAGAAACCAGTCTGAATTGCCATCATCAGTGTGACTTTAGTCAAAATTCCTGCATACTCTCGGCGCATGCGGTTAAGCGCTGTTGACCCAGTTAAATATTCAGTTCATTGTTACTCACGTTGAGGGATTAGTAACCATGCTAAAGGCCTTGGTTTATCGAGTTACCCTGATCGCAACCATCATTCTATCTGTTCTTGGTGTGCTCACTGGCCTGCCAGAGTCGGCTCAAGCAGATACACCTGTTTCCTTGGACAACACCCGCGAAGTTGTTAACGTTGTTACTGTCTATCCAACCAATACGAAAACTCAATCCAAAGTTTTCTCGGAGGTATCTAAAGCAGAGCAAGCAACATTTTCAACCCTGCCTGGTTTTGAGGATGCCGCTATCCTTAACGCGCAAGATGGTAGTCAGGTGGTAGCGCTCTCTCAGTGGCAGGGTAACGATCTCTCTGGCTTTCAAGCCTATTCCGAAGAGCATGTTTTGAAAAGCTCCGCCAGTCAGCCCCCGAGATCTTTTGCCTGTCAGGTTCAACATACGGAGAGCAGATCGGCAGATCTGACCTTTGACAGGGAAGATGTGATCATGTTCAGTCAATTTAAGATGAAGCCAGAGAAGGTGCAATCTGAACTGGCATCGGTGATCACTCAGATGATGCCGGGTGTCCTGGAAATGATTCCTGGTTTGCAATGGGCCGCGATGTGCCCCAGTATCGATGACTCTACGATTGCGTTACTAGCCCGATGGAATAGCCGTGAGGATTTTGAGTCCCTTGGCCAAAGGGCTGGGTTTGATCCAGAAACCAACTATTGGCAAGACTACGCCATTAACGAACACGGTTTATATGACGTTATGCAGGTCATTAACTGAGTCGGTAACCCTCCAACAAGATCGGAGGTGATCAGGCCTTTATGATTTGACTGAGATCGCAACAGGAACTCACATCAATGCCAATCCAAGCATTAACTCAATATCTACCAGGATTCACATTTTTAGACGGGGCTCCCGCATGGGGACTCTTAGGGCTGCGACTCATTTGGGGCGTGATTCTCATCAATTACAGCTTTCCGATGGTTAAAAATCCTCTGCACTGGATGGAGAGAGAGGGCCAATCGTCTGGGTTTCCTTCCTTGTTACAGGCCTTGGGCGCGCTTACAATTTTTGGCGGGGGCATTGCCATGATTGCTGGCTTCCTCACTCCACTGGCTGCTTTGGGGTTGTCCGGAGCCATGATCATCGCATTCACGCTTCATCTCTTGAATGGGACACCTTTTGTGAAAACCGCGCCAGATGCTCCAGGAGAATCTTACGATACGTCGTTACTATATCTCGCGATCGCCCTATTGTTTATGTTTCTCGGGTCAGGAACGTTCTCTCTCGACTATTGGCTATTTGGCTAAAATCCGGACGATACAGTTGGCAGCATCAAGGCGGTAACTATGGCAAGACTGTCACAAACCTTTCAGGACAAAACAAACCAGTTGCCCGTTAAAATCACCCTGCTTTTGGTCAGTACCCTCACCGTAATGGCAGGAGCAACAATCGCACCTTCTCTCCCGGCGATGCAAGCCTTCTTCGCAGAGGTTCCTAATGCCGACTATCTGGTGCGATTGGCCTTGACACTGCCTGCCTTGTTGATTGCCCTCGGAGCCCCCGTCGTTGGAGTTGCCATTGATCGTCTTGGCCGTAAACCCTTGCTGCTAGCTGCATTAGCTCTTTATGGTATTGCTGGAAGTTCTGGCTTTGTGCTCAGCGATCTCGGCTCAATTTTGGTCGGTCGTGCCTTTTTGGGCGTCAGTGTGGCGGGCATTATGACCATCGCTACCACCCTGGTTGCTGACTATTACAGTGGCTCTGCCCGAGCACAATTTCTCGGCTTACAGGCCGGGTCTATGGCTCTGGGCGGTGTACTCTTTCTCACCCTTGGGGGATTTCTGGCCGACGTCAACTGGCGATTACCCTTTTTGATTTACCTGATGGCGCTGGTATTGATACCCTTTACGGCCATTTTCTTGCCTGAGCCTCTACAACAGCGGCCCTTCACCACTGACAACAATCCCACTCAAGATGAGAGTGTCGATGCATCCCAGATCTTTCCAACTCATCTCGTCGTCATGACCTATGGCATTGCCCTGATCACCCAGATTGTTTTTTACCTGATTCCAACCCAATTACCGTTTTACTTGCAACAAATTGCGAATGCAGGCCCTTCCCAAAGTGGGTTGGCCATTGCCCTTACTACGCTTTTGTCAGCCGTTAGCTCTATTGGCTATCGCCAGATCAAAGCTCGCTTAGGATTTGTTGCTATCTACGGTATTGCTTTTGTCAATCTGACACTAGGTTATGGTTTGATTAGCTGGGCGATTAGCTATGTCGGAGTACTGGTAGGATTAGTAATCTCAGGGATTGGCGTTGGACTGCTTATCCCCAATATGAACCTATGCCTGACCACTGCAACCTCAGATGCATTTCGAGGGCGAGTGCTGAGCGGTATTACCACCTGTCTCTTTTTAGGTCAATTTCTATCACCGCTGTTGAGTCAGCCGATTAGTACTGCTATGGGATTGGGTGCAGCCTATGGCTTGGCCGCCAGTTTAATGCTGTTCTTAACTGGCGCGACCTTAGTACTATTTTGGCGCTGGCGATAAGGCGGTTTACACAGAAACCTACGGTTATGAAATTGGTAGTAGCTAAAAGCCAGTATTCATAGGCATTTCAGTTACAGGCTCGCTAATAGTTTCGGCACGGCTCCAGCAGATTTGCGAGCCCAGACACCAACATTGGCAGCATTCTTGAATGAGAAACCAGGATCATTCATGTGTTCTATTGCAGAAGCGTATACCTCCTCAGGTAGCGCGCTTGCCGTACCTGATTTCATCAAAATAGACCAGCCCCTACAATGAATAGAAGCCGCCTTGCTACCACCGTGTTCTATGGTATAGCGCTCGTCTATGACAATATCTTCAAAGCCAAGATTATCAAGTGCCTGGGGAAGGTTTCTGCCAAGGTAAAGATTCATGCGCTTTGAGGAGACCACCGCTTCCATATAACGAAAGACCTGACGCACACTAGCCAAGCTATTCTGGGGTTGTCCTTCGGCCGGAAATGTGGAAAAGTCAGGCTCTTCTAACACGATGTATCCATGAGGCTTCAAAGCTATAGCCAGCTTGTTTAGAGCATTGAGTGAGTTTTCGAGGTGCATCAGAACATTTCGACAATGAATGAAATCGAATGCATTTTCTTCGAGTGCGTCCGATTCAATATTGTGCTTTCTAGTCTCCAGATTTGAGTACTCATCTGAGTGTAGAAACCGGAGATTGATATCTGTTGCCGTAACATGCCCTGTTGCTCCGACTTGTTCGGACAGCCAATAGGCGATTGAGCCTGCACCTGCACCTACTTCAAGACATTTCCAACCATTACGAATACCAATTCGATGAAATCGGTCAATGCTTATGTCATCTTGAATACCCTCGACCAGCTTTCTTCGTGATAGCTCAAGGGAATCCTTTTCTGCATTCGCGTAATAGTGACTCATGCAAATCTTCTCGGCTGACTACTGATGTACAGTATGGAGCCTGTAGCTCAGTCAGCGTACCTTTCACCTCATAGAAAAGGAGAAAGCCACCTTGGCCTTCTGATAGCAGCCGAGCAATTTTGACAGTAGGGACTATATCCCAACTACTTGTCAATGACGCTATGGGCATTTCAGGGGCTCATACGCTTGATAGGGCAGAGCTTAAACTTGCCAGCTAGATTTAGGCACTGTATTGAACTCTTTACCTGACAAGGCCTATAGGCTGCTACTGTTATTTTGGTTCCGTTGCTATCAGAAGGCCTTGTCGAGCAGGTCGGAGATGCCCAGGATGACAAGGGCGGACATCCGCTGGCTCGCACGAGCTGCATCCAGGAAACCAAAACCTTCCATTTCTACTGCAACCGCATCACCATAGTTCGATCTGGTGTTTGTATAGAGGCCTTTCTGAAATACTTTGCCAAGTTAGTACCAGATTCTAATGATACTGGACCATTAAACTACTCGGCTGAAAAAGCAGAGGCGATCGCACCCTCCAATTGAGCAATAGTCCTTGCCCGTGCTGTATCTGCGATCGCACGAGCCGACTCAGCCAGCAGCACCGCCAGTGTAGGGGGCTTCTTCGCAATACTAGCCATGTAGCCCAATGCTTTACAAAACGGATCATCAAGGTTTGTTGCAGCCGCCACTCTTACACCATCGGCACTGCCTGCATTAAATGCTGATAGTGCTTGCTCTTGGGCATCAGTCCACGGTGCTCCAAGTTGCTCAAGAAATGTGGCTATGAGCGTATCGGTATCAACTTCAGCCACTGGCTTTAACGCAGGTTTTATCGGGGTAGCAACCATTGAAAATGTCTCCTACTCTTGAGGTTTACTAAACAAACGACGGAACGATTTTGCCTCCGCTGCACGAATCTGCGGGACGTATAGCTTTTCCCAGTAGCGATCAAAGTGCCATCGCAGCACCCGACTGACTACAACTGTCAGGCTAGCGCGATCTACCACAGAAACCATGCGGAGTAAGGCCCCATTGGCTCGACCAATCCGAATCGTTCTCACACGTCTTCGATAAGCGCTACTGGTCTCACAATCAATGATGGAATCCAGAGGCGACGGCTTAAATGTGGGCCGCTCCTTAATATATGGAGTCAGCTCAGCCTCAAAATTGCAGCACTCATCAAAGAAGTCTTGCACTGACAGATCCCGAGCTTTAGCATCTAGCTCGGCGCACTCAGCGTAGTACTCCCAGTGGAGGGCAATAAACGAGTTAATCAGCTGAGATACCAGCGTCGTGCGCAGCCACATCAGGTGCTTGCACGCTAGCTCATACCTCTCCCAATACGCATCATCGGCATAGAGGTATTTAAGGGATACCTCCAGACCGCCATCTTCCAAGTCTTCAAATAGTGGTGTGCCTTGTGTGGGCATGGGTTTACCACAATGGTGTCACGGAATACCTACAGGTGTCACGATAGCACTTTTAGGTAATGAGGCTTATTACCAGAAAGAAAGTTAATTTACCATTTTGGTAACAGGTAGCCAAAATGGTATAGGATTGGTCCAACGTGGTTCCATAAAGTCCTAAACCACGCCAAAACGGCACCAAAATCTCACCAATATTGATGCGTCAATTCTTCTTTTTTTCCTTGCTTACCATTCTTTCCGGCACCCTATATCTCTGGCTGGGCTGGAAAACTCGGTCACCCACCGAACTGCAGATATTTGATCAGGAGTCACTTATTCATCTAGGTCATAGACTACAGGCCAGCATCCGCAGCAGGTGATCTTTCAATCATTAAGGCTTAGTTTGGTTATCTCGTGTTTGCTGATCCTGAGACTCTTGAGACTCTTTCATTGCCATGGCCGCCAAATGGGCCAGCAGATTGGGGACTGTTCGAGTCTCGTCGGCTGCCCTTTTTTCTAGATAGTCATAAACGTCATCTTCAATAGTGACGGTCACACGCTTAACCACTGGTTCGACTGTTTGGGAGATAGTTACGCACATAATCCTAAGCTTTACCACTACTGTTGAAATGGATTAACACAATATTATGTTAATCGCATATTTTTATGTTAGCGTTCTATTGTGCCGCTGCATTTAGTCCAATTGGTTGACCTTTTCGTCCACATTCCCAAAACCGATACCGATATGGCCAAAGTTTCCATCCGCGATCGCGTCTACAGCGACTTGTTAACCAGATACCCGGATCGGAATCTATCCGAGGCCGTTAGTTCTGCCTTAGCAGAGCTGCAGACCCTGGAGCGCCTGCTCAGGGAACTTCAATTCGTTCCTGTTAATAGTTGCGATCGCACCCCATGACTTTACAAAAGAAGTCGTCTCTGTCCTCGCAGCACCTAAATCCCACCGCTAGCTATGCTTCGCCTCCTTCCTTATTTGCTAATTGCCGTTCTTTCGGGCGCTCCATGTCTCTGGCTTGGCTGGAAAGCTAGGGCACACACCGATCCACTTATGGATGCTAAAGCGTGCGCTGATATCGTCACCACCTCAGTTATCGATACCCTTCAGTTTTGGAAATAACGGCCACACCCACCCCTGAGGTCAAACCCATGACTTCCTCTAACTCTCAACACTCTGATCGCATCTCGCAGCTGGCTACAAGCATTCGCCGGATTCAACGGCGAATACAACCAGATGAGGAGGAGCTAAAAAGCAACATCGTCTCGCATCCAGCGCTGGGGGCACAGGCGGCCAATGGCGATCCTCTCGCTGCAATAGCTCTGCTCCAGGGACAACAGAGAGACCTCCACATCGACCTGCAAACTACAAACCGGGTAACCCACCGGATGTACAGCGATGTGCTCGGGCGTCTTGTTGAGCTAGAACAGCTCCTGCCTGAAATAGATAGTGACCTCAAACGAAATCATCACAACATTCATCTGTTGGTCAACCAGATAGAACAGATTCTCGCTGAAAACCAGGGACTACGGGCTGAAGTCGATCTTCTCACCCAAAAGCAAGAGATAACGTCAGAGGAAGTCGAAAGAACGAGCGCCACACTCAAACGCCTAGAGCAAAAGCGGCTCACCATTTCTCAGCTGATCGGCATTACTGGAGCCTCCCTCGTGCTGATACTGCTTGGTGTGGGCCAGTTCAGACAGGGTGGCCTCGTAAAACAGCTCAACACTATACAAAACGATATTCAAGTTCTCTATGGGAACGACAACATCCTAAGAAACGAACTCTATGGGAGGTGATGCAGCACCCCTTAACTCTCTCTCTGTCCTCTACTCCGCATATCTATGGCATTTGGACTTACAGAAGATATCCGCTCCAGCCTCTCCGCTAAAGACGGGCTTGCCGATGGCACAGTCAACCCGGCAAATCTCGAACGGATAGGCTTTCAACCGGGTATTACCATTCCCGATAACCTCCTGGTCTACAAAGACCAGGCAGCTGCCGATGCAGCAATCGACAAGATCACAGAACAAGCCACACTCTATGCCCAAAGCACCAGGGTTGTGGAAGAGTACACCCACCTTGTAGAAGCCGCCGAGAAATACCACAAGGCAACTCGGAAACTGCGAACGAAGGTAGCTTCGCTCGAAATCACTATCGAGCAGGCCTTTAGCGAGTGGCAAACTCTCAAGCACGAGGTCAATACGGCCAAACGTCAAAGTGGTCTCCTTCATGCTTCTAAGGTCGAAGAAGCAAATATCGGCTTTGCCAAGTTCCAGCGGGGTCTCACCATGAAGCTTCGTGGCATGACCGATGAGTCACGCAGCGGCACGGAAGCAGGTTCTGTCAAACGTGGGCACCTGCGGCTTGTGTCCTAACTGTTGTTCCGTCAGCGGGGCCACAGTGCCCCGCAAAACAGGCTCCCTATGATATTCACCCATCGTTCTATCGCTAAGCTCTCCCGCTATCTGCTGCTCTCTCTTCTAAGCAGTAGCCTTGTGCAACTAACCGCTATGTGGGGGCCAGTCATATGGTGTCTCGTGGCTATCGGTTGCGTAGGACTGCTTATCCTGCTCATGCTCAGCGTCCAGTACTACGGGCTCTTTACCGGAAGGATATGGGCAAAAGACTTTGAGATCCATAGGCTCAACCAGGGCTTAATTCAATTCATTGTTGTTCTTCTTTTTGCCGTTATCGGTGGGGTACCAACATGGTACGCATTCTTCAGCTAAACATGCTCGATAACGAAGATCGTAGATGGCTGGGTGGGCAAACTGCACAGCTATTTCTCGCGCTTTTTCGAGCAGCTCCTAAACGAGCCATCATCCTCTACGGTGGAACGCTGATAGCGCTGTTGCTTTGGCTCGTCCCCATTCGCTACAAGGTGCGGCCCACACTCACGCTGTCTCTCACACTCACCGCAGCTGGCATCCTTGCTGCTACCCAAAGTGAGTTAGAGCGGTGGCAAAAACAGATAGAGGCAGCTGAGGCCGATACCGACTACCAAACAGCACTCCACAGACAAGCAACCGAGGCAGTTCTGACCACACAGCAGTACGCAAACGTTACCGCTGCAAGGCTTAATGCCTCCCAGGTTCTGCCTGAGTATCTGATAGAACCAGACCTCCAAGACCCGAAGCTTACCCAGGCAGCTGAATTTGAAGAGTTTAAACGCATGATCGGAGCTTCTGACTCAGAAGACTCTTCTGGACAACAAACAGCGCTCCTCAAAGGTGACACCGATGGCGATGGCGTTGTCGATATCCATCAGCAGGGCAAGTACCGCTTTTACACCCGCAGAAATTCTCAAACAGGGCAAAAAGAACGCTGTGTAGACCTGACAGGACATACCCACTACGCAGGGCTTCCCATCATAGATTTAGCCTCAGAAATGGCGCGGGAGTCCCGTGGGTGTCTGGGGGTTGGTCCCACCGGCACGGGTAAATCGCAACTGCTTAAACAGGCGATCGCAGCTCAGTACCGTTGCGACAACACCACCGACTTTACCGTCTTTGCCCACAAGTCAGCCAATACTACACGGGGTGAAAAGCTTGACTACTGTGGCTTAGAAGACTCAGATGACCTCTACTTACTCACCGCCTCGATGAGCGGTGGAGTTCTCGAAGATGCAGCCTACAGGCTTTACTGTCGGCTCAGAGCACTCCAGGGCATCATGGAGCAGGGCTCGAAGGTGCCCAGTGTCGTCGTTATCGACCAAATCAATCAGGGGCTGGTCGCGGCAAACAAAGCTGAACGATACGCCCTGCGAGATGATGACGGAGAAATACTTTTCCCATACCTGGAACAAACCTATAAAGATGACCTGGCCACCCTCCTTGTCGATGGCCGTGAGAAATGCGTTAAAGCCTGGGTGTTTGGTCATGCAAACACAAACGAAGCGCTCGGGCTTTCCCATCAAATCAAAGAGAATGTCTTCTATGTGGGCCTTGGCCGTGACGGTATCTATAGCGCTGTAACCAACCCCCTCAAAGATGATCGGTTTATCGCCGTACCCTCTGTCCGTAAGGCGTTGGTAGAAAAGCTGCAAGCCTACCTTAAAGCCCATGAGGAATACGGCAACCCGGTGAATGTCGTGCTGGCTATAACAAACTGTGGCAGCCAAGGGTGGAGACTGGTGATCCTGCCACAACTTCCTGACCCTGACCCCATAGAGCTGGGTATCACCAATCCTCCCGCCAAAACTCCCAGAGTAACGCCAAAGCCAGCGCAGTCAGCACCAAAACCACCGCCAGAAATTGAGTTGGTACGCGACCAGCTCGAAGTACAACTTGGCTCTGACCTGGGGCAGCACTACACCGCCGCCCAAAAAGAGACCGCAACTGCATTTATCCGCTGGATAAAACAGCGACGTCACGACTTCATCGACGCTCAAGGACTCCTCGATCCAGAGACGGTTTCCTATGGCTTTGATGGGGTAAAAAGCGTTGAAGAGATGGAACTGATCCTGCAACTCATCACTGAACTGGGCTACGGCTCCTTTGAGGAACACCCACATACAGGGCTGATAGCCTGGCGACTCAAAGGAGCAACCCCCATCAGTTCCTACCAATGGCTCATCAGAGAACCTACAGCTAAGATACCTCCTGATAAGCCCGAGGGAAACGAGATAACACCAGAATTAGCTCCCTTACCCGATGGGATACCCCCCGAAATCTTCAAAACCATCCTCTTTTATTTGGACCAAAAACAGCCTGGAATCCTGCTTACTCCCAATGGCTTTCTAACAGGTTCCTACAAACTTATAGACAAAGACAGCCCAGAAAAAATCAACACAGCCCAGATGCGAAAAGCACTCAAATATCTTGACTCCCTTGGCGTTGTATCCTTTCCCAATCTCGAAGACAAACAGTTTAGATTCCTCGGTTTCCCTGAAAAGCCTCATACAAACCACCTCCCTGAGGATATCCCCTAAATAGGTACAAATGCGTCCCCCAGAACCTCATATCCATCTATGAGTTTTCGCTATGAGCTATACCCCAAAAGCGATACACGCCATGAGGTTTGCATGATCCGCAGAACACGTATGAGGTATTTCTCATAAGCGTATGAGGCAACTATGAGAAGCAGAGAAAACAAATTCAAGTGATATCGAAAAACGTAGTTAAAACTCCCAAAAACAACTCGATAGCGACTCAAAAACTAATGCCCAAATCTCTTTTCCCCTAGCATCCAATCCTAAAACTCAGTCCTCAGAGCCGTTCAGATAACTCGTAGACCACCCTCTCATCAAAACAGTGAAGAAACAACCTGACTTCTTGTTGCCTTATTTATGCCTCACAGAGAGACCGCCTTAAGGATGCCTCATCTCTGCCTTAACAACCTTCGCAACATTGATGTACCCCTATCCTGTTGGAACTACTGCAATGACTTCCTTTCGACGCCACAACATCCAGGGCATCATTGACCTTGGCAATGCCGACATCAAGTTTCTCTACCGCATCGGTGATGACTCAGACGACTGGCACAGACACAAGTTTGAATCTGTTGTCTCAACCAGCCCCCTGGTCAATAACCATCCAGCACGAGTACTCCTGGGTGAACAGTCGTATCTGATCGGTGAAGAAGCAACCGCTGTACAGTGCGATCGCACCGGCAAGACCGACAGCGGCAAGGTCTTAAATGCGCTGCCATTAACCATCCATGCCCTGATCAAAGCGGCTGGTATGGGGAAACCACTTTCAGCAGATCTGATATTTACATGCCCTAGCGTGAAAGCCTACGGCGCAGACATCCAGGCAAAGCTGGTGGGTGAACACAACGTCACCCTACCTCCCGACGATGCCGCCCTCATCGATGAGCAAAAACAGACCATCCGAATCGACTCAGCCATACCACAGCTGGAAGGCTATCAAGCCTATAGACTGGTCAAGTCTGAGTGCCCAAACGGGGCAGTCATGGTGGATATCGGCAGTCGCACCATCCTGGTCACCGTTGTTGATGCCCAGGGCCGCATCCTCAACCGCTTTGCCAAAGACGATTGTGGCTGTCACCGCATTGCCGAGCGAGTCTATCAGTCAGAGTGTCTCATTGGGCTCAAGGGGATGAACCAACGCCTCCCCAATGCAGAGCAGGTAATGGCGTTTCTGCTCGATACCACAACGAAAAAATCCCTCCGCAAGCAGCAAGCAACACGCATAGGACCCCACGTCCTTGCCTGTGTGCAGGATGCTCAAACCTTTGTCAGACAATACGGAGATAAGCCGGTCTATCTGATGGGTGGCGGCTCCATGCTGCCAGGAATGGTAGACGCCTTTAGCAACAGCCAGCAAAAAGCCCAGACCATGCCAGAAGCCACCTGGGCCACCTTGATTGGGCTATCGACCGTCGCTGACAGACTTTTTACCCAGAACTAACCCATGGGCGATCGCAAACAGATCCGAGTGTATGTCGATGTAGACCAGTGGACTGCGCTCAAGCCTGACACCCCAGAAACCGATACCGACACACTCAAACGACTCCTGGCTGAGCTGGAGCAACTGCGGAGTTTAGTTGGTCAGTTAGCCGACCAGGACGTAGTACAACTCAGCACCATGGTGGCAACTCTCTCGGATATTCACTCCAACCCGCTGATCGCCCTCGGCATGTGTCTTGAAAGGTACCGACAAATCGAGTTACAGCCAGTGCCTCAGTCTAGTGGCAACAAATCCCTATCCGCCATAGCCACCCCTGATGACTTTGTCGATAACTCAAGGGAGTTCTAATAAAGCAGCCATGTCCAGACGATATGCAGTGATCGACAATTACGTTTTGTGTCAATTCCGCACACCTCACAGAAAATCGCTGGGAATTTCCCCCTCAAATCAGCGATCTCAGGCGAGGCGTTGTAAGATCTTGGGCATCACGAAAGGAGGAGTATCTATGAACTAACAATGTACAGACACTAAAAAAACCTTCTGAACTTTGGCGAGGACGAAGGCTTTCTAGTTATTTAATTTATCCACCAGATGCGACGTTCTAATTCGGCGGGAACCAGTTAAAACGTTGACAGGGTTTTCATGTGCAATTTTAGCGGGAATTAGACATTCCTGCAACTCATTGCGTAGTCCCTTTCTGTCTGGTGGTTTTGCCCCCTTACTAACCACCCAACTAATGGCAGTTGCATCCACTTTGCAGCGGCCCACATTTGTTAAGGAACTCGACGATAAATTCCTGGCACTGTGGCCGCACCGCTTTGACTACATCTTTTCTCCTCACCCTGACCCTGGGACCAAACCCCAGTGGCAAACAGAGACCAGACATCCGCTCTCAGACAGACTGATCAACCAGGGCACCTATCTCTACGGGGTAAGGTTTGGGTCTGTCACCCAGTACGCCATGCTCGATATCGACTCGGGCAGCCCCTACCATCCAAGACGCGATCCGTTAGCGATCGGACGCATGTGTGAAGCACTCGAACCGTTGGAACTTTTCCAACATCTGATACTGACAAGTTCAGACAGCAGTGGTCTCCACATCTACTTCCCATTTGAAACACCGCTCCCTTCCTGGAAAGTAGGCCTTGCAATCACAACGCTGCTTGAGAACAAAGGCTTCAAAGTGATGCCTGGATGGTTAGAGGTCTTCCCCAATGCAAAAGCTTACAATCCAGCAGGAGATAGTCTCTACAACGGGCACCGACTACCGCTTCAGCAGGGGAGTTATCTACTCAATGCTGACATGGAACCAATAGAGAGTAGTAGCTTCCATTTCCTCAATAACTGGGAAACGGCTACAGCCCACAACGACATCATCAGCGAAACTCTAGAACTTGTCATTGAACAGGCCCAACGGAAAATCTACCGGGTCTCCCACAAAGCCGAGAAATTCCTCAATGATTTAAATACAGAAATTGCCGTTGGTTGGACCGGCCACGGACAAACCAACCGGCTCCTGGGACGAGTCACCATGCGGGCCTACATTTTCGGACACATCCTCGGAGCATCAGAACCTCTCACGGGTGATGCACTCATAGGACATGTCATGCAAACAGCTCAGAGCCTTCCAGGGTTCACGCTGTGGTGTCGCCATCACAATGATCTCGAAGCCAAAGTGAAAGAGTGGGTGAGGTGTATTGAAGCAAGCCACTATTTTCCATATGGCTCAGACAAACTCCCGATAGACACTGCACCAGCAGGACCATCATGGAATGAAAGACAACAAGCAGAGGTGAGAGAACGCATCGCCAAAGCAGTTAAGGACTTGCAATTCACAAACAACTGGCCAGACGGAATTACAGCACGGTTTGACAGACTCACCGATCAAGGGATTAGTGGAAGTTCACTTTACAAACACAAAAATCTCTGGCATCCACGCTTTATGGTGACTACAGCTGAGGAAACCGGAGCAGATATCCCCCCAAACCCCCCTGGTTCTCAAAGGGAGGCGTTGGGGTTTCTGTCCCCAACGCACTCCTCACAAGCTTATTGTGAAAATGGATGTAACCCATTACAGGACAACCGTTTAACTGCAATAGAAACAGATAAAAAAGATGGTGCAGGGTGTAATAATACTCCGGCACCTGTAAGCCCCGTCCCACCACAGGTACGGCAACAGATACAACAGGCAATAGCCACTGCTCAAACAGAAAGAAAAGTGCAGCAGCGCTCATACATTGACGACTATCTCGACCAGCTTCAGCTCAACTTTGAGACTGAAACAGCTCGATGGACAAATTCTGAAGATCCGATCTTTGAAGCGGAGGCGAAATTACGACAAAAACCAAAGGGAAAGGATGTTGAACGCTGACGAGATATTTCACTACAAGACAACCTACAACATTTATGGGTCTGATGCCCAGCAGGGCGGGGAGGTGATACGGTTACGGCTATGACAAATCAACCTACATGCTGGATTATTGCCGGTCCCAATGGAGCTGGTAAAACCACCTTTGCTCTGGAGTACTTACCCGAAGTGGCAAACTGCCAGCACTTTATCAATGCTGATTTAATAGCAGCTGGGTTAGCGCCCTTGGCTCCTGAGTCTCAGCTGTTAGCAGCCAGTCGCATCTTTCTGACCGAAATCAAAGTGTGGGTAGCTGCCCGTCAGAACTTTGCCTTTGAAACTACGCTGGCAGGGCGCACGTATCTGAGGCTAATCCAGCAGCTGCGCTCGGATGGATGGCGGGTGGAGTTAATCTATCTGGCGCTGCCCAATGTGGCGATGTCACGGATGCGGGTGGCAGAGAGAGTAGCCCACGGTGGACACAATATTCCACTTGAGGATATTGAACGGCGGTTTCCGCGCAGCTTAAGTAACTTGCTCGTTGAATTTGGAAGCATCACAGATCGAACCCGATGCTTTATGAATTCTGGAGAAGTCCCCGAGCTCATCTTCGTTCAGCAAGATAGTGAGCGCACAATTGTAAATGCCGGGTTGTTTAATATATTGAGACAGGGAGCAGGATTATGACGATGGTTTCAGACGATACGCTTCAAATTTTGGAAATGCTCAAAAAGGTTGCGACCAAAACGCTTGAGAAGAAGCGGCGGCTCGGCCAGTATGCAGTGATATGGCGCGATGGCAAAGCTATTGCAGTAGGGGAGGATGCACCGCAGGAATCTGACACTGGCCATTCCTACAATTAATCACCGGAGCCTTATTCCTTGGACCAGAAAGGGCATCAATGAGAAAGCCTACGGCTTTAAATTCTGTGAGCCTTATTTTGACTACATCGATGGCTAGTAATATTCTGAAGTTCTTGATTTTCAGAGAGGAGTAGTTGCGTCGCGCTGACAAACACTCGAGAAAACAAGTGTCTATAAAATTCGTATTCAGAAAGGAGAGTATATCAACCGTAAGTGAAGTCTAGCCCCCGAGCATTCAAGTAGTTCTGTTCGCTCACTTGACTCCATGCTTTCAAGAGCTGGCGCGCCGATAGGAAAGAATCAATGGTTTGCTGCATCATTTCATTACCGTTTGAGCGCATGTCAGCAATCACTTCGCCAGAGGCATTGCCCAGAGCAGTCAGCACATCAGGTGGCAACTGACGCACCTGGACCTGGTGCTGATTCACTAACGTATTGAGTGCTTGAGCATTCCCAAAGTTTGCCTCGGCCAAGCCTTGCTCGTACTCAGCCTGAGCGGCGATCTCAATGATTTGCTGCAAATCAGTTGGCAATGCCTCATATTGGGCTCGATTAACCACTAGTTCTACCAACCCAGAGGGTTGGTTGTAGGACGGGAAATAATAATAGGGAGCACCTAGAACATGTAATCCGTATTGCATATCAACCAGCGGACCGCCCAGTTCAAAGCCGTCGAGTTCGCCTGCTTGAAAAGCCTGACCAATCTCTGTTCTACCCATCGTCGTCGCGGCAGCCCCTAATTTAGACATGACATCCATCGCGACTCCCGTTGTGCGAAATCGCAGACCTTGTAAATCACTCAAACTATTAATTTCATTGCTAAACCAGCCGAATGACTGAGCGCCCAGAGATCCCGCTGGAAAGGCTTTCACTCCAAAGGGAGCGTAGGCTTCATCCCAAAGTTCTTGGCCACCTAGATAGTACAGCCACGCACTCATCTCTTTCTGCGTAAACCCATAGGGCAGCACCATGAACACCTCTAGTACAGGAGATTGGGCGCGCCAATCATAAGAGAGGCTGCGACTCATCTCAATGGTGCCGTCACTGACTGCAGTTTTCGTTTCTGGAAAGGGAACTACTTCATCAGGAGGAAGTACGTCGATAATTAATCGTCCAGCACTCATCACGGCAATACGATCTGCCAGTCGTCGAGCAGCTACCAGTTGGCCAGGAAATTGATCGTCCCATCGGGAAACCATTCGCCAGCGAAACTCAGCTGATTGAGCATTGGCGCTTTTAGGCGTGTAAGAATGGCTAAGAGTCATGGCCGTTAGCGTGGAAGCTGTGATCGCCCCTTTCAATAGATGACGACGCTTCATCAAATGCTGATAACCCATTTCTTTCTCCTCACTACGAAATTTAGATAGCAAAATTGGCAAGACCGGAGGTTACTGGTCTCTTAAGGGGGTGAACAATGTCAATCGATGGAATTAGCTGGATGCCTCAGCGTTGGGGTGATACACTTCGGGCGAACAGGGACCGCGCCCCAGGCAATTGCAATAGGCTGTTTGCGATACTTGCCGTTGTAGAGCAGCCTCTAACAATGGCTTGGCAACGTGAAGTCAGTTTCTGGAAACGGTACGTGGCAGCCGTGGCAGCTACTGTCATCACTCACCTGATAATTTGGCTGAGCCGGATTGAAAGAGCAATACTGCCAGCTGCCACTGAGCTTCTATTTGATAAAGACGATGCTCGGAGCCTCCGGGGAGTAACAGCTTTCCATCAAAATCAGCATCTTGTCTGGCAAGGGTTGCCCAGCTTCAATCTGGCTCGGTAGCTATGTGTTCAGGGGGGATGGCCCACGTCTTCTACCATAGGAGCAATGACTAATGCTGTCCAATGCCTGTTTTATGGGCAATTAATGCCTTGAGCGTATTAATCAATCATGGAACTCCGGGACCTTCGCTACTTTGCTGCCGTCGCCGACACCTTGCACTTTGGTCGCGCGGCTGAGCGACTCCATATGACACAACCTACCCTCAGCCGCCAGATCCGGGATTTGGAAGCGGAGCTAGAGGTGCAGCTTTTCTATCGCACCAAGCGCAGCGTCAAACTGACCATTGCGGGACAAGCGTTCTTGGCAGAGGCTCAGCAGATTCTTCAGCATGTAGAGCAAGCAGTCTCAACCACTCGAAGAACCGCCCGGGGTGAAATGGGACACCTGCGGTTGAGCTTTACAAACTCAGCCTTGAGGAGCGTTGTTCCTAAAATTGTGCGTGAGTTTCGCAACCGTTATCCCGATGTTCAACTGACGATGACAGAACGATGTACGCACGAGCAGGTTGAGGCATTTCGGGCGCACCAGCTTGACGTCGGGTTTCTTTACCCCCCGGTGGATGAAAAGCTACTGGCGATAACCCCATTACATACAGAAACCTGGGTCGTTGCCCTCCCTCAAGATCATGCTCTAGTACTGCGTCAGCCACTGACCTTAAGTGACTTAGCCACGGAGTCGTTTATCTTGCTCCCTCGTCGAGAAGGACCTTACCTCTATGACCAGATTATTCATCTCTGCCAGCAAGCAGGTTTTTACCCCAATGTGGTTCAAGAAGTGACGGCCTGTCAGACACGAGCGGGACTTGTCGCTGTGGGTATCGGGATTGCGTTTGTGCCAGAAGTTTTGCAGGATACCGGCAATAGTGCTGTTGTTTATCGCAAGTTAAAAGGGGATGCACCAAGTTTGCAGCTAGCGCTCGCCCGTCGCCGTGATGATGATTCACCTGTTGTTGAACAGTTTTGCCAGATTGTTGCAGCAATGTTTCAGGATGCTGAGGTCGCGTGAGTTTACTTCAAACATTCTGTAGATGGGATAGTGCAAGCGAACGTGCAACGAAGTGCCATCAGGGTCTATGCGAAGCCTGAAACAACCTAAAATCGTTCAACGATCCAGGAAAACATCCATTTCCCTAAACAATGCAGTTCCTTTGAACTACACAAAAACCCTTATATATCAATGCTTATGAGCTTATGACACTTGCTCGAAGCTATGCTTGCATCACCCCTAAAACGAGAGTGTCTCGACTTAAGGCACTAGAGCCTGCTTAATTTCTGCAATCCGAGTTCGCCAACAGCGTCCTATACAAAGGCCATATAGGGTAAAGTCTTCTATCTGTAGGAATTTCAGTTATTTTTTAGATATAGCATCAAGCAATGAGTCTCATGAAACTTCAGGGATAGTGTAATGACAGAACCCTACATCAACCCAGAAGAATTAGATAATCCACCCGATAATTACTTCATTAATTGGATAAGGCATCTGGAATCCCTTCGCCCTGATGAAGTCAGTTCAGGAAGGACTAAACTGAGAAGGACTAAACTGATTTATGGTGATGTTCTAACCCTAAACAAATTTCTATCTTCTTTTCAAGAACACATAAGAAGCCGAATAATTAAAGAGGAAAACCTAGCAAGCAATCTATCCTATTATCTAGACCTATACGTAGCTTGTTTCAGCACAAAAATGCTACTCTCTATCAATTGGGAATATAGCGATGTTGTGATCGAGGCGATCACTGAATTAGAAACAGATTGCGTGGCTTTCACAAACATGGCAGGGTAAAGCTCTAACGATCAAAAATCATAGCCTCAAGGTCCGCCAAAACGGTTCCATTCCTACTCGAACCCCTAAACCACTCATGCCAATACTTTCAGGCTGATATGAGCGAAATTACATATATTTTGGACAGGGGGCTCGCTAAGACTCAGTCAAGAATGCACCTAAAAGCCATCCCAGTCATTAAAACCTCTGCGGTCATGGACATCTAGGCTCATAGTTCTGTTTGGAGTGTCAGTTTTAGGTACGCCTATCTTATCTTCCAAGCTTCGTTTAACCTCTTCTGATAACACTCTTGAGATAACAAGATGTAACGCTCTAGTGCCTAGATTGAGAACAATGATGTCGCCACGACCAGTCAGGCCGTAAACACTGCCGAATCGAACATCTTCCAACTCACTAAAGAGAAGATTTTTCGCGTATGGTCGACGTCTGAACAGAAATAAGCTTGCTGTTAGCATGACTATCAGGGTCCATGAATCTCCTGATAGCCACCGATGGACTTCCAGTCCGATAATTGAGGCCCAGATGATGGTTGCAGGTGATCGAAAGCTAGATTGAAGAAACACTCGACGGTTTGTGAAGACGACGTTCCCATTTCGTTGTAAAAGAAGACGACGGAACGACCATCCAATGGGATTGACTTCAGAGGCTTCGAGGATGGTCGCTGCCGTACACAGCTCGATCGTCTCTTCAGGAAATCTTTTGGAGACAACCCGGCGTGTCAACTTCGAAGCGTTAAATTTGTCGGCTAATACACGAACCACCATGGTTTTAAGAGGTAATGGCCTACTTTAGCACTGCTTAATATTTAGTGTCCCATCGGCTTTGTTGCATGAATAGGGCGCTAGGTAGCTGCGGAAAATAGAGAGCGCTTAGTAAGTTGCAGTTACCACAACGAACAACGAAGCCAATGACAACTCCCCACAAAATCCACAACTTGTATCTTGAGATCAAGGTAAGTTTGAGCTTCAGATGACCATCATCGTAGCTCAAATATTACTCCGGCGGCTAAACAGACGACGTAACTACGCAGCATAAACGATGTCAGGATGTTGAAAATAGTTACTGACTCTCTGTGGCAACTTCTGTAAGCGCATCAGCACAGACACGGCTCTCTGTTTTAGTTGGTGTAGGCTCATCGTCGGTGGCTTGTCATGTACCTGTTGTTTGACATCGTTGTTCAAGTACTCAACTGGATTCAACTGCGGCGAGTACGGCGGCCAGTAGAACACGTCTATCTGCTCTCGATGCGCCGCTAGCAAGAGAGGGGTGGTACAAGCATAGCTTCGAGCAAGTGTCATAAGCTCATAAGCATTGATATATGGGGGTTTTGATGTGGTCCAAAGGAACTGCATTGTTTAGGGAAATGGATGTTTTCCTGGATCGTTGAACGAGTTTAGGTTGTTTCAGGCTTCGCATAGACCCTGATGGCACTTCGTTGCACTACCCCAAAAACGTAAAAAGCCTCACTCAGAAAAGGGGTCAATCTTTATATCCTCAAAACTAAGTCCCAAAAAGAGTAACAACATAAATGACACTTCTCTACAGACCAACCCTACTGTGTAAAGCTAGTTCCAGGAGTTGCCGCTGGGTCTCAAAACGCTCACTCTCACGGGTTCGATCAGCAGTGAGGGGAGATTCCCCACAGCCCTGAAAAACGCCTCAGCCCTCTCCGCCCTCAATTGCTTGCTGCAGCGCTTCAAGATTCTCCCGTACGGCGACTGTGTTCGGGTGCTGCGACCCCAATCGTTCTTCCAGAATCGCTAACGCCTGTTGGTAGAGGGGTTCTGCTTCCTCATAGCGACCCTGCTCTTGATAGAGTCCTGCCAAGTTATTCAGACTGGTGACCACATCTGGATGCTGGGGCCCTAACTGCTCTTCCCTAATCCCGAGCGACCTCTGATACAGCGGTTCCGCTTCCTCATAGCGACCCTGCTCTT
>NZ_AWNH01000017.1 GCF_000482245.1 Leptolyngbya sp. Heron Island J
TGGCCACCTCCGGATGCTGAGGGCCCAACTGCGCTTCCAAAATCCCGAGCGACCTTTGATACAACGGTTCTGCTTCCTCATAGCGACCCTGTAATTCATAGAGTAAGCCCAAGTTATTCAGATTGGTGGCCACCTCCGGATGCTGAGGGCCCAACTGCGCTTCCAAAATCCCGAGCGACCTTTGATACAGCGGTTCCGCTTCCTCATAGCGACCCTGCAATCGATAGAGTTCTGCCAAGTTATTCAGACTTGCTGCCACCTCCGGATGCTGGGGGCCCAACTGCGCTTCCACGATTTCAACCCGCCTCTCAGCGAGGGGAATTGCTTCCTCGTAGCGGCCTTGCTCGGAGAGTTCAACAATTTGCTGATTAAGAGCCTCAAGACTGTTTTGAACGAGGCGTTGAGGGGCCTCTAGGGGAGCCGCATACACCGGCCAAGATGGGGTTGAAACGAGCAAGCCAGAAGCCAGCATCAGAGCTAACCGGGGCCTAGACAATTGGGCTGAGGAGAAAATACGCATGGGTAGCAGGCATCACGAGAGTCGGTTTACCCCCAGCTTAAACGGAGAATCCCGGCGACGATTTGCCATTACCCGCAGCAACGCTATTTGAGGTTAACGTCCTAGCTCGGCTGCTAGGTGAAAGAGTGTGTCGCAGAGCGACTCCGACTGAACCTAGTCAGACTACAGCGTCTTTATGGGGGGACGAGCATAGAAAGACGGGAGGAGACGACTGTGCATGGGATGACAGTGTAGATGACTACTAACATATCGAATCGCTCCTTTCGTTGCATGCTCTAACTCTGGAAAAAAGTATAGAGTCAAGAAAGGAGAGACCCTGCCAGTTTGTGGGGACGACTATGCAGCGCCAGTCAAACGATGACTACTAACATATCGAATCGCCCTTCAAATCAATCCAATCGCGGCCTAACGAATCCTCAGGGAGCAGGGAAATAACCCTTTCCATAATCTCTTCGCAAAGCGACTGGTGGCAGACTCTCCCTCAAACAAAAACACTCTCAATTTAACACAATGAACCTCAACCAAAGTCCAACAGCGTATGCGGCTTATATCGGGATTGATTGGGCAGATCGCAAACATGATATTGCACTCTATGATTGCCAGAATGGAACCTGGGAGCATTGCACGATTCAATCCAAACCCCAATCTATTGCTGATTGGGTTAATCGCTTACGAAAAACCTATGGAGGGTCCAAGTTGCTGGTTGGGTTGGAGCAGAAACGCGGTCCTCTCCTCTATGCACTATGTCAATATGAGAATTTGGTGCTGGTGCCCATCAATCCTCGAACGGTCGCGAACTATCGCAAAGCGTTTCAGCCCTCGCGGGCCAAATCGGATCTAATCGAGGCCAAACTGATCGTTGAATTGATGCAAAAACATGGCGAAAAACTCGATATCTGGACAGCCGGGTGCCCGAAGCATCGTGCGTGAGACAATGGGTTGAGTCCCGTCGCATGTTAGTAGGCGAGAAGGTACGGCTGACGAATCGGATCACCGCCGCGCTCAAATCCTATTTTCCTCAAGTGCTCGATTGGTTTGACGATAAAGACACCATTGCGTATTGTGAATTTCTTGAAGCGTTTCCAAATTTACACGCGGCTCAAGCCGCCACGGCTGATGTCTTGAGAGACTTCTTTCGGAGCCATCACATCATCCGCAAAACCACAATTCAACGACGAACTCAGCAAATTCAAGACGCTGGGCCACCGTTGACGCGAGACGACGCTATCACCATTCCAGCCCAAGCTTTAATGCGAGGCTTAGTCGCGTTATTGAAAGTCGTCTTGTCACAATTGATTGTGTTTGAGCGCCAAATTGCCTCGTTATTTGAATCGCTGCCGGATGCAGACCTCTTTAAGGCATTGCCGGGAGCCGGACCCCATTTAGCGCCACGATTGTTAGCGGCCTTTGGTGAAGACCGAACTCGCTTTAATTGTGCTCAGTCTTTTCTGAGCTACATTGGCATTGCACCAGTCAAAGAAGAGAGTGGTAAAAAGCGATGGGTTCATTGGCATTGGTCTTGCCCCATCTTTCTAAGGCAAACCTTTGTCGAGTGGGTGGCTCATGCCAGACCTCGCTCGGTTTGGTCACAGGCGTTTTATCAACAGCAACGGCGCAAGGGTCAGTCACATCAAAAAGCGATTCGAGCCTTGGCCTATAAGTGGGGGAGAATTCTCTGACGTTGTTGGCAAGATGGTGTGCCCTATGATGAAGAGAAATATCTGGCTGCGCTAAGACGCAAAAAGTCACCCCTAATAAAGCTATTAGGCGTTCAACAACAACCTAAACAACAAGCATAGGAAGAACAAATTTCACTTAAAACACACACAATAACAACCAAAACAAGATCGATCACTCTATGCAGTTACTTGGAGCAATATCTGATGAACAGCTAACCCGTATCAATGATCATTCAGCCAAGCAGACCCATCTAATAGAGCAGGTTCAGTCTCCCTGAACAACTAACTATTAGGTCAATTTTGAACGTCTGAATTCCCGCTAAAGCTAAAGCAGAAAAAGAAGTTTAGCCTTTGCTATTGACCTCGTCCGCCTCAGGGCCTATGTTAGGCTGCGTTTGTCGAGTTTACTGCTGTTTTACGTTCTCTAAGTTCTTCAAAGATTCCGATATTGCTGCTTGCAGGGCTGTACTGCGATTTGGAAACATCCCTTGTTCAACCATGAGATCAATCTGTGCTAGCAATACTGGACCCGATATTTAACGTTGTTTTGGAATCACGTAGTGCGTAGTCCAAGTACAAACTGTCTAAATATTTTGCCATCTCAATATCATAACAAGAAGGCTTTAATCCATTATCCCAGGTTGTCAACCATACAGTAACCGTTCTCCACAAGTTCTGCCATGTAGGATGATGATTAACTCTAGAAATCCTGCGCGACGCAACTAACATAAAATGCATTGCAGCTTCAAAAGTTTCAAATTCGTATTTCCGAATCAACTCCGTTGAAATGCCGGCTTGCAACTTCCTGTTAACTCGTTGCCACTGAGATAGTGTGAGTAGTTCTTCATCAAGTTCTTGTTCTGAAAGAGGCGTAGCAGGCTGATAACCAGGCGCAGGATAATCAACATTGCGTGTTTCAGCATTAATTGCTCGTTGAAATCCTTTTTGCTCTATAGCGGTAACGAGTTCATTTACATCCTCGCGCCAGTATTCCGTTCTCAATTTGAATGACTGATTGCTTAAAAGAGGGACAAGAGATTCTGGCAAAGCTCTTACATCGGGAAGTTTCGCATCGGAAACTAATAATGGAATAATCACTAAGTTGTTTGTGATTCCAAACTCAACCTCTTTACGAACCCAGTCACTCGGCTCATCCAAACGTCGACGGAAATATTCGTCCTGTGCTCGTAGCCAATCTGGTCCAATAACAACTATCAGAACTGAAGCTGATCTTAGATTTCTTGCAAGATGTTCTGCCCACTTATCCCCAGCTTGAAGACCTTTCTCATCAATAAACACTTCAGTATCCACGAAAGTGTTTTGGAGAACATCATGTAGCCAGAATGCTAGATTCGGTCGATCTGACCTGCGGTAGCTAATGAATATGGATTTAGTGGTCATATTCGTAATTCCATATATAACTCAGAGGCTGCTTGATACTTCTGGTGAATTATCAAACAGCCTCTTAAACGAAACAGGCTAACGAATGAAGTTGAGCCGTAGCGGGGATAACTCTCTTTTAGGCTTCCCAAGCCCTAAAAGATAACTAATATGATACTGTTAACCTCCTAGATAACATTTTTATTCGCTGCTAATTTAACAATTAATTAGAGAGAAACTTTCTGCCTAATCCTCTGATCCGGTAGATTAAGTAGAAAGTTTCAGCCTAATCTTCCAAATGTCACACCGCAGCCTAGCTGCAAGGCGGGCAACAATTCAAAGTGAATCATGCAGCCAGAAGATTAGTTGCCGCCGTCAGCAACGGTTCTAGATTCTACCGCTCTATATCCACACCCACATACCGTTGCTGCTGACGCATATGCATTCTTTGTTGCATGACTGCGTTCACCTGCTGCTTCACATACTCCACAGCAGCCGTCCGACCCTCTTGCTGTCGTAGTTGTCGGGCCAATGGACCTTGAAACAAAATACGAGCCGCCTGCCGCCGCTGCGCCTGGGTAGGCTGACCTTGATGCCCACAGTGCTCCTGGAGATACTGGTGGACAATCATCTGGTCCTGATGATACGGCTGTTCCGGTGGTTGTTGCGCGGCATAATGCTCATACCATTGCCGGTCTTGTTGGGTTAAAAGCCACTGCTGGCGTCGGTGCCGAAGGGCAGCTGCAAACTGTCGAGTAAGCTCTGGAACTGTTGAGTCTGACGACTGTCGAGTTTTTGAAGCAGTAGCAGCACCTGAGTCAAGGCTTGCTGCGAGACGGTCTGTGCTTTGAGCGAGGCAGCTAGCTGGGTTTTCAGCTCGGCTATCTCGGCGTAGAGCGGTTGTAAGCTGGCGAGCAAGGCGCTCTCCAATGCGCCTTCCGTCATCTCGACGGTTAGGGGTTGAGGTTGGGGTTTGCGGGGTCTGGCCATGGTGGGTCACCTGGTAGAGGGACAAATAGTCGCTGGCGTTTTGGTTCGCTCGACTGCGTTGGGCGATGCGGAGTAGATCGTCTTTGTTAGGGGTGTAAAGGGTCAGGTGACGTTTGGCTCGGGAAACGGCGACATAAAAGGCTTCTTGGGTGAGGGTACTGTCGGCAGCCACCAGGACGCGCTCAGCAGTTTTACCCTGGCTGCTATAGGTGGTGCTCACCAGGCCATAGTCGATATAGTGATGGCCTCTGAGATTGAGGCTGCGGGCAGTGCCGTCTGCGGTGAGGATCTGGGCCTGGCCCTGGTCATTGAGGGCGGTGATGGTGAACTGCTGCCCATTGCGAATACCCAGATCGCGATCATTACGGGTCCACCGCAGTTGGTCGCCTATAGCAATAGGGAGCTGCTGAATGCGGTAGCTGGTTTTCTTGGCACAGTGGACAGGGTTGAAGGTGAGGGTTTGACCATCGGGGGCTTGGAGAATCAGATGGTTATGGGTGGGGTCAATGGCGGTGACGGTATAGCGCTGGTGCCGCTCCAGACCATGACGCGGGTAATTTCTCACCGGCACGATCACATCGCCGATGGCATAGTGGCTAACGTAACGAGCCTGGGCCTGGGTCAGATCTTTGGGACGTAGAGATTGCAAGGTAAAGAGATCGCACTCTAATCGGCCTTCTTGTTGCAAGGCATGACGGAGTTTTTGGGTAATAGCCAGGCGGTCGTCATTGGTGCCGCTGAGAATGAGTGTTTTCTTGCGCTGGGCAGGAGTGAGACTGAGGTAGTCCTGGGCCAGAGCACTAACGCGATCAGCCAGGGGGACTGTTTGAATAAATCCAGCTTCGTCTAACTGTTGGAGGCCGGTGGGAATATCCCCCTGGGCAATGTGGTGAACGGCAGTTTTGAGAGCCTCCGTTTGTTGGCGGCGAGATTGGTTAAGGATGGCGGTTTGGATGCCTGCTTCTTGGAGAGATTTGAAGGGGTTTCCAGCTTCAACAGCGGAGAGTTGGCGGGTATCTCCCACGAGAACAACACGAGCCTGGTGGACTTCTGCTTTTTGCAGTAGGGTATGGGCAGCTTTGGCGCTCAATAGTCCGGCTTCGTCCACGATCCAAATGGGGAATTTTGTAGACGAGTGTTTGAATTGAGACGGGTCTGGATCTGGGGTATGGAGCAGGTGGGCGACGGTATTGGTAGGGATGCCAGTGTCCTGGTGGAGAACATTAGCGGCTTGGGCGCTGGGGGCATAGCCGGTGACGTCATGCCCCTGGTCCTGGGCAATGCGGGCATAGAGATTGAGGCTATGGGTTTTACCGGAACCAGCGACACCTTGCCAGGCAATGATGCGATCGCACGTAGTCGCCGACAGCCAAATAGCCTCACGCTGACCAGGAGTCAGACTCAAAGCATCACTCAGTCGCTGGTTAACCTCCTCCGGTGTGGCAATCGGGTCCACCTGGCCCTGGCCGCCCACCATCATCTGAATCGTTTCTCGTTCTCGCTCCAGGGCGGTATGGGTAGTGAGCCATTGGTCATCAATAACAATGCGATTGGGATGGTGCCGCAGAGCCTGGTGGAGATCGGCAAAGCTTTGCTGGCCAAGGCCATGTTCCAGGGCAAATCGTTCAGCTTTGGCTTGCTTAAAAACGCTCTCCCGTTCGGCAGCATGATCCAGGCCCAGGGTGGCGGCAGCATGGGCAGCAGTTTGACTAGTTTGGTTCAGGTCAATGTCCTGGGTGGGCACCTCTGGCAGATTCAATCCTTGGGCCTGGATCGTCTCAGCCCAGCCGGTGAGTAAGAGAGAACGAGGCACAGTCGTTTTACGACGGCGGGTGTCGAGGGTGGCCTGTTTTTGTTGGCTGCGGTGGAGTGGGGCACCACCAGTTTCAGTGAGTTTCTGTTCCCACTTTTCCAGGTACGTTTCGATCTGCTGGGTACGGGTGGAAAAGGTATTGAGTAGCTCAGGACCATAGCCGGTTAATTCAAACTGACCGGTGGCCGTCGGGGTGATGTCATAACCATGATGACGCAGTTGATAGGCCAGCTCATTTTGGTAGATTTCCCCCAGCAGTTTTTGGTGGGCCACAATCGCTTCGTTACTGAGGCTGCGCCACTGGCTATTGTCTAATTGGGTGGCATTAATCAGCACACAATGACTATGAAGTTGGGGGTCCTGTTCGCGACTGGTTTCATGACGAAAAATAGCAGCAACCACATTGCCGGTGGTCACCCGTTTCCGTTCTCTCTGGGGCCGACGAATCCGAGTTTGGGCATAGCGAGTTTCAAGAATCGATAGGGCCGTTCTGACTGCTTGATCATGGGCAGCAAGCACACGAGTATCGCCTTGAATTAGTGCGGCAATAGACACACTTTTGGGTGCAGAAAATGTGCAATCAGTGGCCGCCCGATGATGGTCTGGATCGATCTTGCGGGCATGAAGGGATTCCCCATTCGGGCCTTCGCCATGGAGCAATTGTTGGAAAGTGGACTGGTTAAAGTCGTCGGTTAACCCAAGGGCAGTTGCTCCTTTTCCATACCAGGTGGCGCTGGGGGTGCCGGTATCGACATCATCCAAATCTCGGGTGTAATAGTCGTCAGCTTCATAGTAATTTTCGGCCTGGGCCGCTGACACATTGGCAATGGACAGCATGGCGCGGTAGATAGAAAAACGACAGAAATAGAGTTCTGAGAGATTTTCAGGGTTTGAATCGTTAAAGCGCTTAACCTGTCAGGATTTGATGGGGTTTTCTACGTTTGGGCCTGCCCAGCCTGGGCGTAATGTCTGAGCCGCGTAGCTCCGTCCATCGTTAATTCGGCGTGAATCCTACACTGCCGTGGACGGGGCGCAGCTCCCATGGCTTCCTACTGATCCCATAGAAACCATCAGGAGGTTTCAACAGAGTCGCTACATTCGTTTACACCACAACAGAGTTAGACGAGAAACGTTACACCCGCCGTAAGCCTTGAGGTGAATAGCATTCTCCCCATACCCAGGCATTCCTATGAATCCTATGAATCGTGTGAATCATGCGAATTCATGTGAATTCACGTGAATAGATACTAACTACGAACATTCTCACACCAGGACTCAAGCCTCACAAATAAACGGCTATCCAAGGATCCTGATAATTAACCCATGGTTTATCAGTACAGCCATCAATACGAATCCCTACAAAGAGTTTTCAACAGTACTGCCTCGAAAACAATTCAGGAAATGCTCCCGTTAATCATTAGGAAATGACTTCGTTAACAGTCGAGTGAATGAATGAGAAACGTTCTGGAAACAACAATGGGAACGCTACAAGCTCCCAAGTTCTAGAGAACAAATATCGTGGCAACTAAAGTTAATTCAATAATTAAGGGATTCCGTACTTTTATGGAGCAATCTGGGAATGCCACTCACCCTGGGAAAAGCTCTGGTTATCTCCTGCCATGTCCGATACTGTTTACTCTGCTGACACCCTTGCGGATTGCCAACAGGAACTCGCGGCTCTTGCCAAAGAACCTCGCACCCACTTCAACAAACGTGAAGCGGTGGCGGTGCTTTTTGAGGATATTGAGGCTGCCCTGGTAAACCACACCTACAGCGAAGTGGCAGAACGGTTAGGGAAATCGGGTATCGATATCTCGGCGGGTAGCTTGAAGCAATACATGCTCAAGCTCAAGCGAGAACGCCAGGGGTCTACAAAAAAAACGTCAGGGTCATCTAAACGAAACCGTAGGAACAGCCAACCCAAACCTGCGGTGGAGAAATCCTCTAGCAATACACCACCGTCTCAGACGGTAACTAAAAAACGGGTATTGCCAGAACCATTTGATGAGGTGAAAACCGCATACTAGGGGGATACGATGACTGTCACCACACGTAAACGTACTAAATCATCAACGAATACATCTACCGATAACACCAACGGAAATAGTGAGGGTAACGATAGCGTTAATTCAACGGTGAACGCTGAGGTGAATCCCAGCGTGAATCGTCGGGTTAATCATCGGATTCATTTTGCCGATGGGAATAAGGGAGGCGTGGGTAAAAGTGTTCTCTGCCGCACACTCTATCAGTGGTTCCTGGATCGGAAACAGCCGGTAATCGGGGTGGAAGCCGATGTGAACAGCCCAGACTTCAAGGGCATTTACTCCGATGTCATGGTGGCCCAGTTTTCTGAAGATGAAACCATGGGGGCCAGGGCCAATGCCATTGTGAATGCCGTCGTCGATGCCCAGACGTCCGCCGTCGTGAATCTACCGGCCACGGTCTATGAAGCCTTTCGGCTATGGCTGCGGGATTACGACATTCTCACCCTAGCTACCGACAACCACATCGAGCTGGTGAAGTGGTTTGTAGTCACTGGCGAGTTTGACAGCCTCAAAAGTTTAGAGATTTCTCTATCCTCCTTTGACCGGCGCATTCCCCATGTGGTGGTGAAGAACCTCAAGTATGGTGATTGGACCTTCTTTGACGAATCCGATGACCTCCAGGCATTGATTCGCGAAACCCGAACGCCTGTGATTGAGCTACCCAAGTTACCGGTGCGAGTGGCCAGTACCGTCCTGCAGCAACGGCTTACCTATGCCGACAGTTTGCGCCATCGAGGGAAAGGCTTTGGCGTGGTAGAGCAGGCCGCAGTCAAAAGCTATCTGCGCTCCGCCTATGCCGCCTTTGAATCCACTGGATATTTGCCCAGCATTTAGGGAGCCATCACACCGTGAATACGATTACCGACGAGCAGCGACGCTTAGCCGGGGCCATGGGTGTGGACCCCGATGATCCGTTGATTACCGTACTCAAACCCGTGGCCGACCTGGCCGAGGAGATGAAGGCATGGAAAGACATCGACATCGAACTCCTGAAGTTTCTCCGCTCCACCAGTCAGGGGGTGGAGCAGACGGCCTCCAATTACGCCAAGCTCGCCAATTACTACAGGACATTGGTCGAGCTATCCAAGGAATCGTCGACGCAAATGCAAGCGGAGACCGGGAAATTAGTCAGGCTGATGCAGGACTCGATCCGACAACTGCAGTCCGATCTACCCAGCAAACAAGAACTGACATCCGACCTCAGCTATCTCAAGACCGAACTTCACCAGACCAAGGCCTTGAGCGCTGATCGCCCCTTAGTGCAATGGGTAACGCTGGTGATAGCACTTCTCTTCAGTGGTGGAATGGCCTGCTTGGGCTGGTCTATCGGACGGTTAAATGGCTTGGAAACGGGAAAACTTCAAAACATAAGTCTCTTCGGGGGGCAAAGCAATATGATCTACTGGTCACATCTGCGACAACAGAATAAAGATGAGATCACGAGTTGTCGAGAGAAAGAACAGGAAACCTGTGTGATTAACTTGCCATAGAGAATAGTCTCACCTTGAGTTGGAGACTCATACTACAAACGCTGCGCCCTTAGGCGCATCTGCTGGCGGCGGCAACTAATCTTCTTGCTGCATGATTCACTTTGAATTGCTGCCCGCGCGACGCAACTAGTCATAGCCTTGATGCGTGCTCTAGGAAAAACGTTTGGTCTCTATCCATTGCAATCAATCAGGTTCAGCTCTCAACCACTCGCCACGAATTCTCATGGGTTGAAGTTGAGAGCACAACGTCCCTACCACGGGGTTTGAGTAGTAGTGCGATGTAG
This sequence comes from Leptolyngbya sp. Heron Island J, assembly GCF_000482245.1. Taxonomy (GTDB): domain Bacteria; phylum Cyanobacteriota; class Cyanobacteriia; order Phormidesmidales; family Phormidesmidaceae; genus Leptothoe. The sequence goes on from NZ_AWNH01000017.1 coordinate 10,202, forward strand.
AAGTTGAGTGTTAGAGGATTAGACTAATCCTCCCAAATTGAGTGGAGAGCCAGCTCTCCCAGTGGAATCTGTCCCACTGTTCCCACGTAAAAGAGTCATCGACTCCGGTCACGTTGGTAGTAAGTAATGAATCCAGCGGAGAGCAGACCACGGAAGTACCTAACCTGGCAGCCTAAGCCGGGAGCGGGCAAGGGAAAGTTCGGTAAGGTTAACGCAAGTGAACCGTCGTTGACGCCTCGTCATGAACCGCAGAGTGAAATCAGGCTGACACACTCTAACCAAAAGGTGTATGGGTGGCTCAATCGCGTGCTACTCGGTTGAGCGACAGATTGTATTCCCATCGGAGTTAGACGGAACCTACCCCGAACGTATCTCACACACTTAGAACTACAGTAAGCCCGATGGGTTCTCTGATTTTGGTCAGAGTAGGCCAACCGTAAGGAAGGCGGAACTACCCAGCGGGTAGAGGATGCCGGAGGAAGCGAAGGCTCCTGGTAATGCGGGAGATAGAGGTTCAAGCTTTGCCTCATATCGAAAGATAGCAAAATTCCGGCAGGTCTTCAGCGATAACTCGAAGTAAGGGAACTTAATCCATTGTGAAAGATAGAGTCCGTCAGGACATCGGAGCAAGGACACCTCTTCAAGACTGGACAACCATCGATTGGAAAACCATCAAGAAGCGGGTGAAGAACCTAAGACAACGAATTTATCGAGCAACTCAACAAGCTCAGTGGAATCGGGTGAGAAGCCTGACGAAACTGATGCTACGCAGCTACGCCAACCTGTTATTGTCGATCCGACGCATGACCCAGGAAAACCGGGGGAAGCAGACAGCTGGCCTAGATGGTCAGATTGTCCGCACCTCAGCGGAACGGGTCGCCTTAGTCAAGCAGATGCAAGCCTATACCCTGTGGCGCGTACAGCCCACAAAACGGGTATATATTCCAAAGGCAAACAACAAAGTTAGACCTTTAGGAATTCCTTGTATCACTGACCGCGTCGCTCAGACAATGGTCAAAAACGCGTTGGAGCCAAGCTGGGAAGCCCGGCTAGAAGCCCATGCTTATGGGTTCAGGCCAGGGCGAGGGTGTCACGATGCCATTGAACAGTGCTTTTCTAGACTACGAAAGGGCGGTGATACCTGGATTCTCGACGCCGATCTCCAAAGCGCATTTAACAATCTGAGCCATCAGTTCATCCTCGATGCGATTGGTCTTGTACCCGGTCGAGAATTGATCAAGCAATGGCTCAAAGCAGGCTATGTTGAGGCTGAGATGTTTCATCCAACAACACAAGGGGCTCCCCAAGGGGGAAGTCTCTCACCATTGTTGTTGAATATTGTGTTGAACGATTTAGGCGCTCTGCTGTCAGGCTATACCAGTGTCACGCTCAAACAGTCGTCACCGACAGCCAAACGGCAGAAACCCTATCGACAGAAGTCAGCGACCTACGGCTACTGTCGTTATGCCGATGACTTTCTGGTAACCGCTAAGCGCAAGGCAGACATTGAAGCTATCATCCCCGTTTTAGAGCAGTGGTTGGGGGAAAGAGGACTCAAACTCCACCCGGATAAAACTCAGATTGTGAACGTCCAACAAGGCTGTCACTTTCTAGGCTTCACTATTCGGCACCTGGGGGGCAAATGCCTCTGCGTTCCGCAGAAGGAGAAAGTGACCGCTTTTATCCAAGGCATTCGAGACTGGCTGAAGGTCAACGCTCAAGCTAAACCTGAGTCTGTCATCAAATACCTCAATCCACGATTACAGGGATGGGGAAACTACTACCGTCATGGGGTCAGCAAACGGGTGTTCAGTTATGTGGATGACCAACTCTGGAAAGCGCTCTGGAGATGGTGCCGAAAACGACATCCGAATAAAGGAGGAAAATGGGTTGCCAGGAAATACTTTAAGTTCCATAAGGGACGACATTGGACTTTCTTCGCAACGGCTGGAAACCGCCGAGGCGGCCTGAGAACATTGACCTTGATGAAGGTGGCAGATATGCCTATCCAGCGTCATATCAAAGTCAAAGGAACCGCCTCTCCAGATGATCCTTCACTCCATGACTACTGGCAGCATCGCCAAACTCGATACGGTAAAACGTATTGGGCCAAGGGGTCTAAGTACCACCAGGTAGCCTTAGCCCAGGATTGGCGATGTCCCGTCTGTGGTGACCTTTTATTCAACGGCGAGCCGCTCCATATCCATCATCGGATACGCATCAAAGACGGAGGAACTGATGGGGCTAACAACCTGATTCACCTTCATCAAACATGTCACCAGCACATCCATGCTGGCGGGAATCTTGCTGAATTGCAGAAGGCTTGAGCGGCTTGAGCGGAAACCATCACGAGCCGTTCTGAGGGGAGGGAGGCATGGCGACATGGCCTCCTTTACCCGACATGGATACTGTTGGCGAAGTCAAAACACGGTGTCCGTGGCAGAATTGAGCTAGCAATTCCCCACTACATGGGGTGGTGACGTTAGCTAGGAGGAATGGGGACTCATGCTACAAGTTCAACCCACTGGCTCAGTGCCAGCTGAAACCGCTCGCATTGCTCATCAAGTCTTTCCCAAAGGTAATCGCTATCTGAATGCTGATTCACACAACTTCGGCAGGCAGTCACACCAAACTTCGGGCTCATGGCCACTTTTGGTGATCCAAATGAGATAGCAAGGCGTAGATAGGGATGGCCTTTGCGTACGTCCCATCATGAATCTCCTCCAGCATCTACTCCCTGACTCGTCAGCCTTGTCATTGAAACACTGGGAGTTAGAGACGGCAACTCACCAGTTCGTTATCACCGGTCCAGTTCAGCCTCACTCTCTTATTAGAGGTGTGTCAGTTTTTCTATCTCAATGACGCCTGTCCGCGACGCATCTTTACCGAGCGATTACCCAGCCTGGTCGCCCCGTGGGCGAGATGCACGGCTCGTTACACAAACCATCTCATCGCCATGGGACTGGAATTGGGCGGCTCAGCGACCGCTCGATTAAGTTATCAGGTGGGATATGGCTATAGTCGGAATACCTTTCTGCGGCTTCTTGCTAGCTTGTCGCTGCCCAACATCGTCACCCCCAAGATTCTGGGTGTGGATGATTTTGCCTTCCGTAGAGGTCATCATTACGGGACTATCTTGGTGGATCTCGAAACGAACCATCCCATTGCCCTATTGCCAGACCGAACAGCAGAAACCTTGGCAACCTGGTTAGAAGGCCACCCTGGCATCGAAATCTTGTCACGGGACCGGTCCAAGACCTACAAACGCGGGATGACTCAGGGCGCTCCCGATGCCATTCAGGTCGCAGATCGCTTTCATCTGTTACACAATCTTGAAGAGACACTAGAAAAGGCCTTGAAGGGGCACTCAAAAATCCTCAAACAGGTTGAGCAAGACCAGCTTCAAGCTGAGGGTGTTATGGTATCTAACGTCTCGGAACCACAACGCTCTGACACCCAAACAGCCCAACAACGGAAAACGGCTCAAAAGCGAGCTGAACGGTTAGACAACTATGAACAGGTCCACAGCCTACGCAAACAAGGCTACAAAATCAAAGACATTGCCTATCATCTAGGGATGGGTAAGCGGACGGTGTACACCTATCTGTCTCACGAGACATTTCCAGAATGGCAGTCGTCTAGCCGACAATGCAGCAGCATGTTAGATCCCTACAAGTCCTATCTCATCGAGAAATGGGGCCGGGGACGTCAGCACACTAAACAGCTCTTTAAGGAGATTCAACAACAAGGGTATTCAGGAACCTATAAAACCGTGGCCCGCTATACTCATACGCTACGGTCAGCTCAGCCTCAACCACTCCCCCATCCCGACTCTTTAAAGGAGCTGCCCGGTCGAGGCCCGGCCCCGAAGATGACTATCAAGCCCCAAAAACCGTTAAGTGCCAGACGTGCGGCTTGGTTAGTCCTCCAGCGACCAGACAGGTTAACTGACACGCAAAAAACACTATTGGAACGCCTGACTCAACGAGTTGAACTCTCGGAGACAATCCGGCTCACTCAGGGATTTATAGACCTTGTCCGACAGCGACTTCCCAAGCAGCTAGACAGCTGGTTGGAGAATGCTAAGAATAGCACAATAAAGACATTTCAGAGTTTCGCTAAAGGGATAGAAGACGATTATGATGCGGTCAAGGCAGGCATGATCTTAGACGTTAGCAATGGACCGGTAGAAGGTCAAAATAATCGATTAAAAATGCTTAAACGACAAATGTTTGGTCGCGCTGGGCTGGATCTATTGGCCAAGCGACTGATTTTGACGAATAAATAGTCTCCTGAGGCGATGGTTCAAGTGAGGGTAGCGCGATCACCAAAAGTGATACTGGTGGCGAAACATTCCTTAACGTAAGAATGGACATTAATTAAGAACTCCGTAGGATGGTCAGACATCACTGCTATCAGGGGTTTTGTCCAATGTCACTACAACTACAAGAGCAATATACTGTCCCTGAAGAAACCGCTAAAGTCGCCCATGCAGTTTTCCCAAAAGGTACCCTCTGCCTCACCCTAGCCGATACGTTAAGTGAGTGTGTAAGCGATCAGGATTTCAGTGAAATCTTTTCGACTCAAGGTCAACCCGCCGAATCTCCCTGGCGACTAGCATTAGTCACGATTTTGCAGTATGTCGAAGGCTTAACAGATCGGCAGACGGCTGATGCTGTGCGCAGCCGCATTGACTGGAAATATTTGCTTTGTCTGGAGTTGACTGACGTGGGTTTTCATCATACCGTGTTGAGCGAGTTTCGAACTCGCCTGATTACAGCACAAGCTGAGTGCCTAGTATTTGAGCGACTTCTGAGCCTGTGCCAGGACAAAGGTTGGCTCAAAGCCCGAACTCGTCAACGAACAGACTCAACCCATGTCTTAGCGGCCATTCGTGCAGTTACTCGATTGGAATGTGTCGGAGAAACACTTCGAGCGGCGTTAAATGCCTTGGCAGTGGCCGCACCAGACTGGTTGCGACCTCAGAGTCAGCCGGAGTGGGTAGAACGCTATAGTGAGCGAATTGAAGACTATCATCTGCCCAAGTCTAAAAAGAAACGAGTAGAACAGGCGGAACTTTATGGAAACGATGGACTTCGATTGTTGAATGCTATTTTTGAAAGCACAAGTCCTCAGTGGTTACGTCACATTCCAGCAGTAGAGACATTGCGACGAGTGTGGATTCAACAATATTATTGTTTCAACAACAAGATTCGCTGGCGCATACAGGGTGAGATCCCTCCTGCATCAGTAATGATCAGTTCTCCTTATGAGCCAGATGCCCACTATGCGAAGAAAAAGACAACATCTTGGGTTGGTTATAAAGTACATTTAAGTGAGACGTGTGAACCTGGTGAATTGCATTTGATTACTAACGTTGAAACAACAGCAGGGCCAGTTGATGACGGAGAGATGACTGAGGTCATTCATACATCACTCGACAACAACAACTTACTTCCAGATAAACATATTGTAGATACGGGATATCTCGATGCTGAACTCTTGGTTACAACTCAGGCTAACTATCAAGTAGACTTATTTGGGCCGACTCGCTCCGACCATCGATGGCAGGCTAACGATGCGAAAGGATTTGCAGCCGCTAACTTTACTGTCGATTGGAACAACCACTCCTTGACCTGTCCGGAGGGAAAAGTAAGTGCCTCTTGGACACCTGCTATTGATGGTCGAGATAATGAGGTCATCAAAATCAAATTTGCTAGTGCCGATTGTTCTGTTTGCCCGAGTTTAGAATTATGTACCCGTAGTCAGCGCAAACGACGGACCGTAACAATTCGCCCAGAAGCTCAGTATAAAGCGCTGGAAATGAGACGACAACAAGAGAAAACGTCTGCGTACAAAAAAGAGTATGCACGACGTGCAGGTATCGAAGGAACCCTGTCGGAAGGTGTCCGGGCCCATGGGTTACGTCGGGCGCGTTATATCGGCTTGGCTAAAACCCATTTGCAACATCTGATGACAGCGACAGCAATTAATGTCAAGCGCATCCATAACTGGCTGAATGGTGTGCCCCAAGAGGCCACACGTACTTCTCAGTTCGTCAAACTGATGGAGCAATCGGTAGGTTAAGGAATGTTTCGCCACCAGTATCAAAAGTGGCCATGAGCCCGAAGTGAGTGTGATTTTGCACTCTACTGAGATGCTGATGAATTATTCAGGCTATGACGTTTCTGTTCGTCGGCTCGCAGGTTTGCCGCTGGCTTCCTTCAGACCCTCCCTCACGGGAGCGCCCTTGCCTTAAGCTAGTAGTACTCGTCTCTCGGCTCCTATAACTTTCGAGCATTTTGACGGGGTCCTCCTACAGGGGACTTTCACCCCGTTAGTTCACGCCCATGCCGGGCGTACACATACCCATGCACCTGACCGCCTGAAGGTGATCGACTGAGCGCTTCGCGGTCATCTACAGCAGGTGATGGACAACGTTAGATCGCGGGTGAAGCAATGTCCACAAAGTCGACGACATCTATGTATTGAAGATGGATAACGGGCACAACCAAGTCTGATAGCTTAAAAACAATGAACGGCATGTAGGAGATGAGGAATGGCTATGGGAAGGCAGCAGAGTGCTCCCGGCTTGGATGCTTGGGAATCCACGTTTGCGGACGGACTTGTTGCAAACAGTAGAGTTGGCATACCTGACCCCTGGATAGCTGGTCACGTCCATGTTGTACGCAATCTTCCCGATCAGCCTGAATTTACTCCAACTGGTGAAATGCCTTTTTATCAGGTTATCTATCACCTCACGCCGGTCTATCTGACAGAGCGCATCCAAGGCAACAAACCCTACCTGAATAAGGTATTGATTCCTGGCGATATTTTGATAACGTCGGCAGAATTTACAGCGCAGGATCGACGCACCACCTGGAAATCATCTGACGGGGAGGGAACTAGCATCCTCAGTTTAATGCTGGAGCCAACTCAGATAAAGGCGGCATCCCAAACCCTTGACCTCGACTACACCAGCACCAAACTGATTCCCCACACCCTCAGTTCAGATCCGGTTTTAGAAAATTTGCTGCGGGCACTCGGTTCGGAGCTAGAGTCAGAAGCCTCAGCAGGAAGGCTTTATGCGGAGCAACTGATTCAGACCGTGGCGGTTCATCTTGTCTCTAAGTACACCCCCAGGCAGCCCGCGCTCAAGGCCCACAACGACAAACTTGCAGCCAACCTGATTCGCCGTGTTGAAGCCTATGTGCGTACACATCTGAGCGAGGAGCTGACGCTGACGACGCTGGCTAAGCAAGTGCTGCTGTCCGACTATTATTTTGCTCGTCAGTTTAAGGCGGCAACGGGAGAGACACCTGCGGCCTTTGTCTGTCGCCTACGTATGGAAAGAGCCGCGCGCATATTACGCGATCGCCCCTACTTTACGATTGCGATGGTTGCGACTGAGGTGGGCTATAGCGATCCTGCTGCCTTTGCCAAGGCATTTCGTCGGCAGATGGGCATCAACCCAAGTACCTATCGTCAGACCTGTCGCTGAGCCACGAGCAGCCGTGCTTAATTGGCTGCTCATCGACTTGAAACATATTCGGGTGATCGCCTTAACGTGTTAAGACAGTCGCGCAATGCTGGCGCAGCAAAACCGCAAGATCACCCGCAAATCAGAGCAAAGATACCCTCTTAATGCTCGGTGCTGGGCAATTATTCTGATTGGTGTCAGCTTTAAAAAGTGTTGAGCATCATGGAAAACTATCGATTGGGTCCCAAGCGTCGTGACGCCCTAAAAGCGATCGGACTTGCTGGATTCGCAGCTGCAGGAGTTAGCACGTTGGGTTCTCCAGCACCGGCTCAAGTCGTCGGGGCATCAGAGCAAATCACTAGAGAGGTGGCTGCTGGTGATGGGCTATCAGGCAAGACAGCCATCGTGACAGGTGCCCGTGCCAATATCGGTCGGGCGATCGCCGTCGAACTGGCTCGCATGGGCTCCGATGTTGTTGTTCATTACCATCGCCCCGAAACTCGCGACCAGGCTGAGCAAACCGCTGCCATGTGTCAAGAGTATGGCGTCAACACAGCGCTTGCAGTTGGCGATCTTGGGCAGAAAGACAACGTGATGCGCATGTTTGATATGGCGACTGACACCTTCGGTCGGCTGGATATCTTTGTTCACAACGCGGGTGCCTTAGTGAAGGGGCCTGTCGCTGAGCTGTCTGATGAAGATTACGTGCGAATGCAGCGGGTCAATGTCGATGCGACATTCTACGGCTTCCGCGAGGCCAGTCGTCGAATTGAGGACGGTGGGCGCATCATCGGCATTGCGTCTTCTGTAACCGGTGGCCCACCGCCACAGTATGGCGTTTATACCGGTGGCAAAGCCTTTATGAACGGCATGATCCTGGCGATGGCCAAAGAGCTAGGCCCACGTTCAATTACGGTCAACTCTATCAACCCTGGCCCACTCGATACGCCTTTCTTTCATAATCAAGAAACACCAGAATCGGTCGCCTTTATTAGTCAGCTGGCACCCATGAACCGATTAGGTACAGTGGCGGAGATGATGCCTGCTGTGCGGATGCTGCTCTCGCCGGAGGGGATGTGGATGAACGGAGAAACTTTGTACATCAATAATGGCTATCTTCAGGCATAAGGTTGCCTGTGACGCTGTTGGCCTTCGGAAGGAGACGCTTGAAGTCTGCTAATAGTCTCCTTTCGGAGTTTTATAGGGGAAACGACCGGCATTGTAGAAGGTCTGTAGCGTCGTCCTCATTAACGGGGGTTATCTGACACGATAGGGGTACAGGCGAGATCGCGGGGCGAGGCCAATGCTATGTATCGATGACTTACTCAAGCTCAGCGCCTTTCAGACACTGTCTGAGGCTCGCCTGCAATGGGTTTGCGATCGCGCCCATGAACTCAACCTCCAGCACGGCAGCAGCATCGAGCAGGAAGGCGCGGCTTCGCGAGGATTTTTTATTCTGGTGTCGGGGCAGATTGGCGTTACCCGCATGACAGAAGGGGTGGAGATGCCGATTGGCCGCTTTGATGCCCCGCACTTTCTGGGAGAAATCGCGGTCTTGAGCGGCAAGCCGGTGTTAGCGACCGTCCGCACCCTGACGGACTGTTGCCTGCACCAGCTTTCTGGGACAGATTTTTTGACCCTGCTGCACGAATGCCGCGAATTTGAACAGGCGATCTTTGAAGAAGTGCAGCAACGACTGCGGGGGTTAGAGTCGTTTTTCTTCGGTCGAGAAAAGATATCCGCGCTGGGGACGCTGGCCGCTGGGTTGGCCCATGAGCTGAACAATCCGGCAGCGGCGGTGGTCCGGGCTTTAAGAGACGTTGTGCCCGCGATTCAAGACCTAGAGCGAATGACCCTGACATACGGTCAGCGGAACGTCGATCCTGAGCATACTCAAGAGTGGTTAGACGTTCGGGAGCAGGGCTATCAGGCGATTCTTCAGGGGCAGATTGATGTCATGATGCTGAGCGATCGCGAGGAGCAACTGCTGGAGTGGTTAGACGACTACGGCGTCGAGAAAGGTTGGCAACTGGCAGAAAATCTGGCGGTTGGCGGCATCCAGCCCGCGACCTTAGACCACCTCATGGCGCGCTGGCGAGATGACCCGACCGAGCTGAGGGAGCAAGGACTGCACTGGCTGTCTCTTTCGCTTGATGTGATGTCAATGCTCAAAGCGGGTTTACAGGGGGCCGAACGAGTTAACGACCTGGTGCAATCAATGAAGTCTTACTCCCACCTTGATCGGGGGCCGCAGCAGGTTATTGATATTCATCACGGCCTCGAAGACACCTTGGGGTTATTTTCGAGCCAGCTAAACCAGAAGATTGAGGTGCGCCGCGTCTACGATCTCAGCCTGCCGCAAATCCTCGCTTTTGGGGGTGAGCTAAATCAGGTTTGGACCAGCTTGATTGATAATGCGATTGCGGCGATTGCTGGCGAGGGAGTGCTAGAAATCTCAACCTGCCAGGAGGCAGACCGCCTGCGCGTCGAGGTGATCGATTCTGGGGCAGGCATCCCGACAGCAATTCAATCCCGCATATTTGAACCCTTTTTCACCACTAAGCCAGTCGGCAGCGGCATTGGGCTCGGCCTGGATGCGGTGCGTCGTATCGTCGAAAATCGCCATCACGGAACGATTACCTTTGATTCTAAACCTGGGAGGACCCGATTTACGGTCTACCTGCCGATTTCGTCTACAAATATTTGAGATAAGTAAGTAGAGATAAATAAACAGGGAAATTGGGTGTTATCTAGCGGATCTGACGTTGATATAGATAGTTGGGCTGCTTCAAATGAGGGTAACGTCAGGCTTTCCCCATTTTTCCCAATCTCCTATTACAAGTTGGTGATACCGCGCTTGAGGGCAACAAGAACTGCTTGGGTGCGATCGCTCACCCCCAGCTTTTTAAAGATGTTGCTGATATGGAACTTGACGGTGCTCTCGCTAAGGTGAAGCTGTTCGCTAATCTCTTGATTGGTTTTGCCCTCGGCCATGAGCTGGATGACTTCGCGCTCGCGTTCGCTGAGCGGGGGTAGGCCCATGCGCTCGGCCAGCTTGGCCCCAACGGCAGGGGGAATGTATTTGTTGCCCCTGTGAATGGTACGGATGGCGTCGAGCAAGTCGTCGATTTCAGTATCTTTGAGCAAGTAGCCCTTTGCCCCTGCTTGCAAACCGAGAAAGATATCTTCGTCGGTGTCGTAGGTGGTGAGGATGGCGATGCGGGCATCGGGAAAGTCTTGGCGAATCGTGGTAATGGCCTCAACCCCGCTCATATCTGGCATTCGTAGATCCATCAGCGTGACATCGGGCTGAACCTCGCGAAACTGTTGAACTGCGTCCAATCCGGTCGTAGCCTCCGCCACTACTGTCATGCCATCTGCCAGGTTCACCATCTGCGCGATACCATTGCGAACGATGGGGTGGTCGTCGGCAACCAATACGCGAATCGACTCGGTCATTATGTGGAAACCTCCACGAAAATCTCGGTCCCTTCTCCTGGCTGGGTGCTGATGCAGAGTTGACCGTTGATTTGGTCTACTCGCTCGGACATACTTACCAACCCAAAGCCCTCGGTTTTGACCTGAGGCTGGAAGCCGCAGCCGTTGTCGCAGATATGCAGACTGACCTGATGAGGTTGATAGGACAGCGAGATTGTCAGCGTCGTAGCATTGGCGTGCTTGAGGACGTTGGTGATAGCTTCCTGACAGACGCGCAGGAGGGTACGACTCACGAAATAGGACAGCGGCTGGGGAGTGCCTGTGACGGTCACCTGGGTTTGCAGGTCGGTGCCGCTGGTGACCTGTTCGATGTGGTCAGCGAGTTCCTGCGGGAGCGCCGTCTGGGTTTCATCGACCGGATAGACGGCCCAGACCGAGCGGCGGGCCTCGGCGAGTCCAGTCTGGGCCAGGTTGCCAATGTGATCAAGGATGTCTTTGACTCGGGCGAGGTTGCAGTCCTCGCTGTCAGCAGTACGAATCAGGTTTTGCTTAACCAGGTACTGAGCAAGCTTGAGCTGTACAGTGATGCCAGTAAAGGTTTGGGCTAGAGTATCGTGAATTTCTTGGGCTATGCGGGTGCGCTCTTGAGTGAGGGCCGCTTGCCGGCTTTGCTCAGCCAGACGAGTGAGCTGAAATGCTAGGGTCGCCTGGTTGACAAGGGCCTGAATAAATTCAAGCTGCTCATCGGATAGCCTTATTTGGTGACGAAAGGCGAAGCCAATAAATCCGATAGGCTGGTCTTTCACTTTCATGCGGGCACAGGCCACGTCGCTATGCCCCTCGGTACAGTGCCAGGGGATAGTCTCGGGCCAAAAAATGCGGCGATCTTCAGAGTCTGGTAGACCGAGTTCGAAGTATGTTAGCGGCTTGGGCGCATCTAGAATCATCTGCCAGGCCTCGGTGGTGTCAGCCGGAATCGGATGGCGGAACATGTCAGGGGCTGTTGGTGGCGCATCTAGGTACACCTGCCCCTCTTGAACGGCACTGTGTAGGTTTAGCGTATGTGTATCAGCATCGTAGAGAAATAGATAAGTCTTACAGGCCCCAGCTTGCTGGGCCAGCTCTGCTAGCAGTAGGCTCAAGAACTTGTCAGTTTCAAGATTTGCGGTGAGCGCATTGAGGGTGCGGCTGATGGCGTCGTTGGCTCTAGCTAGCTCGGTGACTCGGTCTTTTTCGGCTTCTAATAGGGCTTCTTGCGTACGGCGTAGCTCGGTGATATCTACCTGGGTGGCCCAGCACCCTACGATATGACCTTCGCTAACGGTGCAAACACCGCTGTTGAGGAAGTAACGCCGCCGTCCTTGTGGATCAATCTCTTCGGTTTCTAGATTATGGCCACGGTAGCCATTTTTAATGATTGCTGGAATAAAAGCCGCATTCTTTTCTGAGTCTGCAACATGCACATCGACATTTCTCAGCCCGATTAGCGTATCGGGATCGTTGACGCCGTACATGGCAGCAAAGGCAGGATTGGCTTCCACCACACGAAAGTTTTGGTACAACCAGGCACACTGTTCTTCGAAAGGAAGCGTGACCGGGCAAGGTGGATTCACCTCTGCATAGTAGAATCCTTCACTGCTCAGCTCGAACAGAGTGCGAAAGCGCTTTTCCGATTCTGAGAGGCGATCAAGGGTTTGCTGAAGTTCGGTGTTGAGATGGGCAAGTTCTTGCGATCTCGCCTGTTCTGCACGCAAAACGGCTTTTTGGGTGCGTAGCTTTTCGAGGCGAAGTCTTTCGCGCTGAATGGCACTGCCAATACCGGCTGCCACTGCCTTCAATACTTCTAACTCAGAAGATTCTCGATGTTTGGTGCTGCGGCAATCATGGATTCCAAGGACTCCCCAGAACTGGCCCTCGATAAAAATCGGAACACTATGGAGTGCCTTTACGCCAACCGCAGCCATCGAACTGCGAAAAGGTTCAAGTAGCTCTGCGGTGAAGTAGCTGATGCTTTGACCGTTTGATAAACGCTCAACCCCAGTTTCAATCCCTTCAGAATTACCCTGCCCTCCTTCAGGATGCAAGAGTTGAGAAATAGTATGAGACGAATGCCACTCATACAAACACTGCCAACCCACTAATGACAAGTTGGAAGACTGATCGAAAGGTTCAACCTCAAAAACACCCACGCGATCAGTCTCTAAACTTTCGCCAATAATTTGCAGGGCGGTGTTGACGGCATCGTCTAAGTTCTCAGTGGTCAGCAGGGCGTTGGCTGCGGTTGCGGTGGCTTCTAGAATGCGATCGCGCCCCTGCAGCACTCGGTTATGTTCCTCTAGTTCAGCAGCCCGCTGCTGTGAGGCGCGATCTCGTTCCGCTAACACCGCCACCTGTTTCGTCGTTTCCGCTAGTTGGGTTAGCTGAATAGCAAGAGTAACTTGATTGGCTAAGGCCCGAAGTAGCGCTATATTGTCATCTGTAAAGTGTGTTTCTTCTGTGAAGGCTAGCCCTAATAACCCAACAGGTTGATCGCCAGACATCAAGGCAAAGGATGTGGCTTCTCTCATACCCAGTCCAACAAGCCACTCTAAAGTGCCTGGCCAATAGAGACTATGATCTTCATCAGGGCTCAATAAAACGATATCTTGCGTTTCGCACATTCTTGCAAAAGTTGGGTTGATATCGGCGGGGAAGGGAGCTTTAAATAACGTTGGGTGATAATCATAGGCCCCTCTGTGGAGAATTCCATGTTCCACACATGAATGAAGTTCCAGGGTTTTGTTTACTGATTCATAGATAAAAACGTGGCCGATAGCTGCACCCGTCTGCTGGGTGATTTTGGCAAGGATATGCCCTAAAAAAGCATCCAAATTAGCTTCATTGGCTAAGCGATTGAGGCTGGCTTTTAGCACATTATTGACCTGCGTTAATTCGATCGCCCGCTGCTGCCTCATCTCCTCTCGTTCGCGTTGGTTTAGGTCGCGCTCAATGGCAGCGGCAATGCTATCAGCGGCGATCGCAAAAATGGTCTGATCCGCCTCATCCAGTTGTTTCGCTTCGCGACAATAGTCAAAACTAAACACCCCCCAGAATTGGGCATTGACGATAATCGGCACCATCATAATGGAACTGTTGCCGAGCGCCTGAATCAGTTTACGGGCGGGCTCGGCCACGTCAGCCACCTGCACACACATCGTTTCACTCTGAGACAGCCGCGTCTCAAAGTCCGGGAAATAGTTCCACAGCAGCGCCGAATTCAGTTCAGGAATCGCTTTGGTGGAAGCCGGTACCTCAGCGCGACACCACTGAGTATGCAGCTTCACGGCGGCTTTGCCCGTTTGCGGATCGAGGACGTTTTGGGCCAGCGAGCTGCGATCGCTCCCCGCTGTTTCCCCTAAAATTTCTAAAACTTCCGGCAGTACGGTGGTGTAGTCACTGCAGCGCAGAAGTTTGTTGGCAAGAGTGGCAATCGTTCGCAGACGCTGAGTGCGGTCCTGTTCTGCTTTAAGGAGAGCTTGTTGTGCTTCCTTTAAAGGGGTGGTATTACTTGTAATCCCCCACGCTCTGACTAAATGCCCATTTTCTGTAGAGCCAAATAGATTGCTAAGCCAATGGCGCTTTTTGCCGTCAGGCCCAATATCCTCTGATTCTGCATTGGTGAGCTGCCAGCCATTTTCGATTAGCCGACGCATTAACGATCGATGCCCGTCTGAATTGGGTGAATGCATGACCGTTAGGGATTGACCAACAATCTCTGATCGATCAAGGCCAAGTTGTCTTTCACCAGCAGGATTGATATCGGTAAATCGGAAAGAGCGATAAATTTGATCAACCTGTTCCTCAATGGGCAAAGCAAGTGAAACAGGTGGCTCAAAGTCAACAAAGTGGATATTGTCGTTGCTAGCCTCAAATAGTTCACGAAAGTGTTTTTCTGAAGCCTGTAGCGCCTCATCTTTTGCCTGACGCTCAATAGCAGCAGCAATGCTGTCGGCAGCGACCTTCAGAATGGCGATTTCGGCTTCATCGTAGAGGCAGGATTCACCACAGTTGTCAAAATAGACATGCCCCCAAAATGCTTCTTGTACAAAAATAGGGACAACTAACCCTGAGGTCGTTCCCTGTAAATTACATAGATGGCGAAAGCTTTCTGGAAGCTCATCAGCGAGATAATTAACAATCTCTCCCTGTTCTAATTGCCTGTGAAGACCCAAGAGATCGTTATCAATTACAAGATAATCTTCTTCAACTGATTCATGCTCTAAACTAGATACCAGAGAGCTCAAAATAGTTTCACGAGACCACTCAGACAGAACTTTGTAAAATATCCTGCCGGAATCGCTGGCTGATTTTGACTGGACAAATGCACAGCGATCGCTCCCTACCGCTTCCCCTAACAGCCGCACTACGTCAAGTAAAACTGTGGTGTAGTCAGGGGATTTAAGCAGCAGATTTGCCACTTGCGCCACCGTAGACAGTAAGCGAGCGCGCGCCTGAGCAGCCCGGTTTTGCTCTTCGAGTAATTGGGCTTGGAGCGCACAATAATCCTGATAGTCAGGACAGGTTTCGTTCTGAGACTGGGTTGACTTAGGCACCATAGCGCAACTCACCGCTATTGAAGATGTGATTAGCTCTACTCTAAAGCAGTGCAGCTTCCCTAACTTTCATATCAAGATAGTGACCCGGTGCGACCTGATCGCTAGGTGAGACTTCACCTAACCTCTAGTACAGGTCAAATTTGAATAGCTGGACAGGTCAAGCCAGTCTTGCAGATGGGTACTGTCAGCCCGCTGATTGCGTAAAGTTATAGCCATAGTTTCTTAACCATATCTCAATACGATATTTCCATTCAGTTGAGTTCTGCTGTCGGCTCATTTCATTTTCACCCACTAGATCTTGTTGTATTTAAGAGGTCAAATCATCATGCTCAGTTTGTTGACTCGTCAGTTGGCCAAGTTTGCCGTCGTTACCCTAGTTGTTGTGAGTGTGCTCGTTGGGCTATCCCAGACAGCGCAGGCAGCGGTTTCTCTCGATAAAACTCCGGATTTGGTCAATGTTGTGACCGTCTATCCGACCACTTCAGAAACTCAATCGGAAATTCTGTCAGAGGTATCTGAAGCTGAAGCATTTACCTTCGCCAGCGTTCCTGGCTTTAAGGACTCGGCTATCCTCAAAGCCCAGGATGACAGTCAGGTCATTGCTCTGTCGCAATGGAACGGCAAAGATTTGACCAGTTTTGAATCCTACGCGAAAGAGCATGTTTTAAGTATCCCGGCAGGGCAGTCGGCCCAATCCTTTGCCTGCCAGGTGCAGCATACCGAGACCAGAGCAGCGTCGCCAAAGTTCCAGCAGGGAGATGTGGTGATGTTTAGTCAATTCAAGATGAAGCCAAATAAAGCGCAATCTGAATTGGCGATGGTCATTAGTCAGATGATGCCAGGCGTGTTGGATATGATTTCCGGTCTGCAGTGGGCAGCCATGTGTTCTAGTACCGACGAATCTACGATTGCGTTACTGGCCCGATGGAACAGTCGTGATGATTTTAAATCCCTTGGCCAAAAGGCAGGATTTGACCCAGAGACAAACTACTGGCAAGACTATGCAAACAATGAACACGGTTTGTACGACGTTGTCGAGATCATCCGCTAACTCTTTGACTTCAACCTAATAAAAGAAATTCATTAATTCATAGCTCATAATCTCTCTCTTCTAGACAGGATGGGATGTGACATCCTCGCGGCTTGATCAGCCAACTGCAATAATGCGATTAGCTCAAGCAGGTGCAGTGATGATCAATTGGACTGCCCTTGCCTCAGAGCTGATGGGAGATTGGACAAGACCTAACGCAGCCGAGGTGGGTGAGATTTATCAGCAGCATAGTAACTGGGCTGGCTTGTGAAGAACCAGTAGTTGAAGGTTACAAAAGCTTTAGCTATGCGCTGGCGGGGAGTTGTGCCGCTGTGTTCCCTTGCTGTGTCTTGAAGGAGAGCGACGACAAAGACACAGACAGCGCAGAAAAGCAATGTCTTCAGAGAGTTGTGGAGTTTTTGTCGCTTCCTCCGCTTTACCTGGCTGATGGAAGGCTAAACCCTTCACCAGAGCGGTCAAAGGTCAGGACTTTCTGAAGATATTGCATCAAACTACTTCGCCCAAACCCGCATCTGTCGTTGCCAACATAAATAGCAGGTGAACTAAGGTGAAATTTTACTTAGCTGTCAGTGTTAGCTTCAGTCTGGTATTGAGTAGTCATGCTGCGCTAGCCACAGATGAACAAACTGTCTTGACACTAACGCCCAAACCTAACGCCCAAGTTAAATCTCTAGCCATTGATTCTACAAACTTAAAGAGTTTCCCGGTAGAAGAGTTGGCCAGTCAGCTCCCAGATTCCTCCGAAACGTCATCTGAGCGATCACAAGTCCTTTTGGTAGATCAACTATCTGATGTGCAACCCACAGACTGGGCATTTCAAGCGTTACAGTCTTTAATCGAAACCTATGGGGCTATGACTGGCTACCCTGACGGTACCTTCCAAGGTAATCGCCCTCTATCTCGCAATGAGTTTGCTGCATCACTTATTTTCCTGTTGCACCATCTTGGGCCATTTTTAGCAAGGGGTGAGCTAACCGAGGCCGAATTTGAGACATTACAGCGACTGCAGACTGAGTTTGCCGAAGATTTAAAACAGATAAGGTCAAATCTGAATGGTCTAGAAACGCGCCTGATTGACATTGAAAATAACCAATTCTCGACCACGACTACCCTTAGTGGGCAAGCTATCTTTGCAGTGAACACGGGCGGGTTTGGCAGCGATCGCATTATTGCGCCCAGGGGAGCTGTGATCACAGATGATCAACCCGATGCTAATTTCATCTATCGCGTTAGCCTAAACTTCAACACTAGTTTTAGAGGGAGTGACCTCCTACAGATTCGCTTGGTGACGGGGAGTGATGGGACAACCGACAACACTACCGGGTTATTGGAACCGAACTTTGGTAGTGGTTTAGATTTCTCAAACCAGGGGCGCAATGGTAGAGTCAGTTTGGCTCGGGCGTACTATCGCTTCGCTCCCTCTGAAGATGTGAGCCTTACTGTGGGTGGGGCGATGACTGCCGCCGATACCGTGGACAAAAATCGTTATGCAGGGGCGAGTTTCCGGGATTTCTCAACTCAGGCTTTGGTCAACAACTTTATTCTCTTTCCCAGAGGACGAGGTGCGGGCGCAGCAGTTGATTGGAATCCCAGTAGCGGTCCATTCAGTTTCAGGGCTGTCTACATCGCTGGTGATGCGGACAACAGCTTGCCAGAGAACCAAGCGGTCTTTGGGGGAGGCAGCCCAGATGATATTCGCTTATTTCCAGTTGGGGGTGGAGGTGCCTCAGGTGGGCTGTTTGGCGATCCCTATCAAGGGGTGTTTGAGCTGGAGTACGCGCCCAGCGAAGAGTTTGCCGTGCGGCTGCAATATAGTGGTGGACGGGTATTCGGCAGTGCTTTTAGTGTGCTAGGGGTCAATGCCGAACTTGCCCTCAGTGAATACATCGGTCTTTTTGGACGGTATGGCTCTGGGTCGTATCCCAACACCACCATTGGGGATATTCATCCTCACTATTGGTCGGCAGGGATTACCTTTCAAGACCTTTTTGCCGAAGGTGAGATCGCCGGATTTGCCGTTGGGCAACCCTTTATTGAAGATGCAGTCGGCAATGCTACTCAAAGCAACTTCGAAGCGTTTTACAATTTCCCAGTTTGCGATCGCATCCGTGTCACGCCCCTAATCCAGGTCGTGACTAATCCTGCAAACCAGAGTAGCAATGGTACGATTGCGGCTTTTACCTTACGAACAGTTTTTTCGTTCTAACCTCTCTTCGCCCACAGCGACCCAGAAACGACTCGTTCCGAAAGCCTGGATTTGGATTTCCTCATGACGACACCTCGTAATGTGATTGCCGTCTCCCCATCTTTTTCGTATTGTTTAGCTCTTAGCCAATTGGAGTATCCCCATGGCCAGCACAGTCCCTTCCTCACAACCGAATCCCAACGCGTTTGTCATTAAGGCAACGCTCTTACTGGCAAGCACCCTTACGGTGATGTCGGGAGCCACGATCGCTCCTTCTCTGCCAGCGATGCAGGTACAGTTTGCCGAACTTGAAAATGTAGAATTTTGGGTGCGTTTGGTGTTGACGATGCCCGCTCTGTTTATCGTCATTGGTTCTCCTGTTGCAGGACAGCTAGTTGACACGATTGGTCGCAAACCACTGTTGTTGGGATCGGCTATCTTGTACGGCTTGGCAGGTAGCTCAGGCTTTGTATTGAATTCCCTGTTCGCAATTCTGGGTGGACGTGCTCTGCTGGGGCTGGCGGTGGCGGGCATTATGATCAGTGCAACCACACTGATTGCAGACTACTACCAGGGAGACGATCGCGCTAATTTTATGGGATTGCAGGCCGCATTTATGGGGTTTGGCGGCGTTCTGTTTTTATCAGTTGGCGGTTTTATCGCTGAGCTGAGCTGGCGATTCCCGTTTTTAATCTATTTGTTCTCCTGGTTGCTGCTACCGACGATTCTGTTCGTGCTTTATGAGCCGCCCCGTCCTCAGGTTGATGTAAAAGGTGCTGCATCTTCGCCTCAAACACCAATGCCGCTCAAGCTGCTCGGGCTCATTTACAGTTCAGTACTGCTTCAGCAGATTGCCTTTTATCTGATTCCAGTACAGTTACCATTCCATTTGCAGCAGATTGCCAGTGTTGGGGCGACACAAACTGGGCTTGCGATCGCCTGCACCACGCTCTTCAGCGCTCTCGCTTCCATGCGCTATGGCAAAGCTAAACAGCGCTTTAGCTTCATCAGCATTTTGGCGATGGGATTTGGGCTGATGGGAGTGGGGTATATCGGCATTGGTCTAGTGGGTAGTTATTGGCTGGTGCTCTTGATCTTGATGCCGACAGGCATTGGCCTGGGGCTGATGATGCCTAATTTAAATGTCTGGGTCTCCAACGAGGTTCCCAATGCCATGCGAGGGAGGGCACTGGGTGGCCTGACGACATTCATGTTTTTAGGTCAATTTCTCTCGCCTATCGTAGCGCAGCCGTTTAGCCAGAGCATTGGTATGCAAGCCACTTATGGATTGACGGGCATCTTGCTGGCAACGCTAGCAATATTGGTATGGATGTTCAAAAAACAAATTTGCCACGCTGTGAGAAGCTCCGTAGGCACGACTCTCCCTTCAGAACTTTAGACTTTGGTACTGAAGGGACCCCCTGTGATACTGTTGGCGAATCCATTGAAAGCCAATAAAAGTCTTACGATAAGGGAGTTTAACGCAATTTTAAGAAGAGGATAATGGGATAATGCCCACAAGAGGTGTGAACCATATGCCTCCCCTGACCCAATTTCCCCTGTCCCAGCAGAAACAGCGCGTGTTGCGCGTGCCGCCTTTAAGAAAGGAAATATCTACCTCAAATTACGAGAGGAATTAGGTGTGCTGTACAAAGACGAAGATGTCTCAGAGTTATACGCCCATCAAGGTCGTCCAGGAGAAAGTCCTTGGAGGTTGGCCTTGATTACGGTCATGCAATTCATCGAGAATCTTTCAGATCGCCAAGCGGCAGACTCAGTAAGAAGTCGAATAGATTGGAAATATCTCCTCAGTTTATCTCTGGAAGATAGTGGATTTAACTTTTCAGTTCTAAGCGAATTTCGGGGCCCATTTCAAATCCTGACAATTTCGAGCCGATGACACTCACTCAACAAGCCTGATCTAAAATTGTCTCATCAAGCTTAACTTGACAACGCCATTGATAGTGTCAAAGGAGGATATCTCGAGCGGTGGTTCAACTAAAAATGACCCAACAAAAAAAGACTGACCGGTTATTTCAACCCTTTCCTGGCCCTGCTGATCCTGCCTACACGTCTGAGCAAATTTATGTGGGACGTTTTGAGACAGGTCTCCAACAATGGCCGGAACGACAGCATCCTCATCGACATGCTTTCTTCGAGGTGTTCTGGTTTAGAGAAGGCGGCATCAAACTTTTTCATGACTTTGCCTCTTATGAGATTGGGCCGCAGACATTGGTGTTTGTCTCACCTGGGCAGATCCATACATGGGTAGTGTCTCAAGACATCAGCGGAATTGTCATTTGCTTCTTTGAGGAGGCCGTCGCGCTCCGCATTGGTCAGGGCAATCTCCGGCGTGACTTCCCGTTTTTCTCGACCTATAAAGGGCCACCATTACTGCAAATGACCTCCCGTGCACAACATCTCGACTTCCTATCCGAAGCTGCACTGGATGCTTTTTACCAGCCTGGAGAAAAACGCGAAGAGCTAGTGACAGCCTATCTCACCGCAGCGCTGATCGAAGCGCTGCGCGCCTATAAAGCTTCTCCGTCTCATCGGTCAGTGAGTGCTGCGGCTCAGCTCACCAGGGACTTTCATCTTCTGGCTGAGGAACATTATCTAGACCGCAAGCAGGTGCAAGACTATGCCAATATGCTTGGCGTAACCGCCAATCACCTGGTTCAGAGTGTACGAGAAATAACCGGGACAACACCTGGGCATCTCTTACGAGATCGTCTGATATTAGAGGCCAAGCGACTTCTCATCCATACAGAAGATACCATTGCCGAAATTGCCCATGTCCTTTCATTCAGTGACCCTTCTGTGTTCGGTCGTTGGTTTAAGGCACAACAGGGAGACTCGCCAGGACAATTTCGAGCAAGCTTCCACCTGTAATTGCCCTTTCCCACCCCCACTCCCTACGATTTGGCTAAATGCCATAAATCTGCACATTGATACCATAGCAGTGCTCTGTTGAGCGCCGTCTGAGTTTGGTTTATTAGATAGTGTCGCTAAAGACAACTTTTCAAAGTCTCCAACTCAGAGGTCATTATGTCACCGACAACTCTACCCACTGCTATCGTCACAGGATCTTCTCGCGGCATTGGAGCTGGTATTGCTCGCCAGCTTGCCGCTGATGGCTATCCCGTTGTTGTCAACTATGCCGGTCGTCGTGCCGAAGCTGAGGCGGTCGTCACTTATATTACTGAGAACGGCGGACGCGCAGTGGCGGTCCAAGCTAATGTCTCTCAAACAGCCGATATTGCTCGACTGTTTGAGGAAGCTGAGGCTGCCTTTGGCCCGGTAGGGATTGTCGTTAATAATGCTGGACTAGCTGTCCGTAAGGCATTCGCCGAATTCACCGAAGAAGACTATGACGCCGTCATGGAAACCAATCTTAAGGGAGTTTTCCTGATGCTTAGAGAGGCGGCTCGACGCCTTGTCAATGGCGGTCGCATTGTGAATGTCTCAGCTAGCTTTCAAGGCGCACCTATTCCTGGCTATGGTCCATACGCCGCCAGCAAAATGGCTATTGAGAAGCTGACTGAGGTGGCCGCTGTTGAGCTTGGCTCCCGTGAAATCACGGTCAACGCAGTTCGACCGGGTCCGACCAGAACTGACTTGTTTATGCACGGGAAGAGTGACGAACTGGTCCAACACTTTGCTAAACAAGCTGCGCTCGGACGGATTGGTGAACCAGAGGATGTTGCTCACGTTGTCTCCTTTTTGGCTAGCCCAAAAGCAGCGTGGGTAACCGGGCAGATTATTGGGGCCAATGGTGGTTACTGGTAAGGGATAAAACTATGAACGACCGAAAAGTAATTCTTGTCACGGGCGCTTCTAGTGGATTTGGTCAGGTCATATCTCAAACGCTGAGTCGGGCAGGGCATACTGTTTACGCCTCTATGCGTAGCATCTACACCAAGAACGCTGACCAGGCTCAAGCTTGCCATGATCTCGCTGCCGCTGAGGGGCTGGCTATTTATCCTATTGAACTGGATGTGACCGATGTTAACTCCTGTGGCAATGCAGTTGACCGCATTGTTAAAGAACAGAATCGGATCGATGTTGTTATCAACAATGCAGGCACGCTTGTTTTTGGGATTACCGAAGCATTCACCCCTGAACAGGTTCTAAATGTCTTCGATGTTAATACGGTAGGCCCACTCCGTGTCAATCGAGCTGTACTTCCACACATGCGCAAGCAGCGCTCAGGGCTTTTGCTCTACGTTGGCAGTGTGACTAGTGACATTATCAGTCCGTTTCAGGGGCCGTACGTGGCAAGTAAGGCAGCCGAGGACAAACTTGCCGAAACGATGCACTATGAGCTTTCTCGATTTGGGATTGATACCGCGATTTTGCAGCCTGGAGCATACATCTCAGGGACAAATCACTTCCCAGGGGCGCAACGTCCTCACGATGAGGATATCGTTCATACCTACGTCCCGATTGCTGACCTTCCTAACCAGCTTGTCGACAGACTCGGGAAAATCGTCGAGACAGGGCGTAAAGCCGACGTTCAAGATGTGGCTAACACTGTGCTCCGCCTGGTTGAAACACCCCCAGGGCAGCGTCCTTTTCGCACTATCGTAGACCCCCAGGATCATGGCGCTGATGCAGTTGTAGCTTTGCAAGCAACCATGCAACGGAAGTTTATGGAGCGAGTGGGCATCGCAGACCTGATGCGAGTCCCTGCTCAAGGAGATAGCCTCATGATGCCCTATATCACTGATGGTGTTGCGGTCGAGTCGCTTCTCCCTAAAAAAAATCCCCATGAAAAATAGACCAGTATTGTTGAACCCCATCACTAGAGCAGTCAGCATGATGAGTCATCAAAGGAAATTGCAGATGTCTAACAAGTTGAATCCTGTCGCTAGAAGCACTCCCCCTATTTATCGAGACGTGAATCTTCAAATCGTTATCAGTATTACGCTGATGGAGCTTTTGGGGACAATGAGCGTCAATCCTGCCCTGCCTGGAATTGTCCAAGCCTTTAATCTATCCCCCCAGCAGATTGGTTGGGTGACAACGGCGTTTGTTATCCCAATTGCGATCGGAGCACCTATCTGCGGTGTCCTGGCAGATCGCTTTGGCCGGAAAACCCTTTTAGTGCCGTCATTATTTCTGTTTGCGATCGCGGGCATTGCCTGCGCCTTTGCGCCAAGTTTTCAGCTCCTGTTGGTGGGGCGCTTCTTACAAGGGGTTGGGGCAGCGAGTTTAGAGGCCTTAGCACTGGCATTGCTCGGTGATCTCTATACAGGGAAGCAATTGACCGCAGCGATGGGATTGAATGCCAGCATGATCGGGTTGAGTTTAGCGGTGTATCCGTTGCTGGGTGGTGGATTGGCATCCATGGAATGGCGTTACACATTTGCTTTACCACTGCTGGCCTTTCTAGTGGGGATTTGGTTGTGGCGATCGCTGCGACTGCCCCAACAGGAACAATCCTCAGATTTTGATTTTAAGGTTTATTTGAGAACTATTTGGGGCAGTATTCGTCGGGGTCGGGTCATTCGACTGATATTCATCGTCGTTGCGCTCTTTGTTCTCTTATTTGGGGCCTACTTGACTTACATTCCCACCGTGGCAGCGTCCCTGGGGGCTTCTGAGATCGTGATTGGTATCTTGTTGGCCAGCATGGCACTGTCGTTTGCATTGATTTCATCACAGCTGGGGTTATTTGCGCGATCATTCTCTGAATTGACACTCATCAAGATTTCCTTCTTGGTTTATACGTTGGCACTTGTTATCACACCTGCCATTGAGCACATCT
Source organism: Leptolyngbya sp. Heron Island J (assembly GCF_000482245.1). GTDB lineage: Bacteria > Cyanobacteriota > Cyanobacteriia > Phormidesmidales > Phormidesmidaceae > Leptothoe. The sequence goes on from NZ_AWNH01000017.1 coordinate 34,721, forward strand.
GGATGTTACTCATTCCCAGCATCCTCTTTGGGATAGCCCATGGCATCGTATTTCCCACAACCCAAGCCCTCTTGGCAGAACTGGCCCCAAACACTCATCGGGCCGGGTTTATGGCAGTGGTCGCCATTGCAGTCCCCCTGGGACAGGCAATGGGGCCATTATTGGGCGGGTTAGCGTTCAGTGCATGGGAAATCAGAGGTGTCTTTTACGCGGGTAGCCTCTTTGCGATCTCAACGTTTATCTTACTCAACTACTTGATACCCCATAGAAAAAGCGTAAATCGGAGTTAGCAAAATACCCTCACCGTTCCATAACAAAACACGATTGATCGGCTAGTGCCTGCGTTGCTCTTGCCACAGCACTAAATCTCGCCAATCGTTGACGCATTTGTTCTGTCCAAATCACTGCTTTCTTTTTATTTCCTACTACCAAGAGAAGTTCCATGTCCCTCTTTCGCACCATCTTCCGCCAGACAGTCCCCATTGCCATTGCCCTTTTTGTCCCAGATGTAGCGATGGCCGAGTCCAAACCGAAATTGCCATCTGTGCAGGCGGTGGCGGAACGCACCGTATCAGAAAGCCTTACCGCCAATCAGAAGATCGGTGTCTCTCTCCTTGATGGCGAGGTCATGCTCACCGAAGATGGATCACGCCTGCCTGCTCTCGAGGCCGTCGCCGAGCGTGCCATTTCCGAAGACCTAACCGCCAACATGGTAATTGGCGTCTTGCTGCCGGACGGCGAGACGGTCTGGATCCGCGAAGGCACACTAGCCTTCGAGAGTGACCGAGAGGCAGACGAGCACAGCCTCTACCGCGCCTACTCGCTGACCAAACCGGTTACCAGCCTTGCAGCTATCCTACTGATCATCGACGGCGTTATCGCTCTCGACCAGCCAATCAGCGACTTCATACCGGCCTTCGCCGACATGCAGGTTCTCATAGATCCGGATAGCTATGGAGAGACGCGGTCTGCCGCGCGGGAGATCACCATCCGTCATCTGCTGACCCATACGTCCGGCCTTGGATACAGCACCATCCCAAGTGGCCTATCGGAAACCTATGCACGCGCTGGAATCGTACCCGGCCTGCGTCTGCCGCATCCACTAGCCCCGATCTATGGCGAGGAGCCTGGTTCGCTGCGGGCCTTCGCCGAAAAGGTCGCGGAGTTGCCGCTGCGCGTCGACCCCGGCACCGAGTGGCACTACAGCATCGGGCAAGACGTCCTCGCTGCCGTGATTGAGACAGCGGCTGACCAGTCCTTCGAAAGCTTCGTTCAGGCTCGCATCTTCGCCCCGCTCAGCATGGACGATACTGGCTTTGTGGTTGCACCCGAGGATCTCAGCCGCCTGACCACCAACTATGCGTGACTGAACGGCGAGATCGTTGTCCACGAGACGCCGAACACGAGTGCCTATGCCGCTGCGCCGCCCTTCCCGTCAGGCGGGGCAGGCCTCATCACGACACCAGAAGATTATCTACGGTTCATGAGCGCACTGGCGAATGGTGGGCAGGTCGAAGGCATGCAGGCTCTGCCGAACGCCGCCGTCGCCCTTGCTATATCTAACCTTCTTCCAGACAACATCAGCTTCGATGGTTTCGGTGCCTTCTCCTCGGAGGGGCAAGGGTTTGGTGCGGGTGGACGCGTCTGGATTCGGTCAACCAATATCGAACCCGTTGGCACCTACGGCTTCGCCAGCGCGGCCTCGGCCATTGCCACGGCCGTACCGAGCCAGAACACGGCCATCGTGATGATGACTCAAATGCTGTTTGCGACAGAAATGGACATGATGCAAGACATCACCGAGGCTTTTGCGTCTGATGTGCTGAGCGAGGAGGAAACTGTCGGATCTGAGTCTCTTACAAACAGCGGTGCTGCTCGATAGTGTTTGATTCATTCAATACAGCCAGGCACACCCTCAAAGGATGTGAGGCAATGAACATGATTCGAAAAGAGGGAGGCTTCGGGTATGATTTCACCAGGACGCATGGCAACGAAGCCGCTCTTCACCTCTGAAAGGAGCACATAACAGTAACGAGAGAGGGGCGCAAGGCAGGAACAAAGAGGTGTATCCATTGAAAAAAGAAAAAGTCTTTGATGTAGTGGGCGAACATCCAAATGTCGTTAGTGATTGATAAGGGCTCGCAAACAAGATTTTCAGTTCACTAAGCGCAAATAGCTTGAAAGCCTTCGGAGCAAGGGATACGTTAATTAAACGTCTTGTTTGGAAATAATACTCCCAAGACAGACTGTTTGCTCAAAGGCGGCACCTAGTCAACGGGGTGTAGATTCGCTTTGATTGGCTGCGAGCCTCGCAACTCTATTTGAGGTTAACGACTAAGATAAGCGGCGATAGATAACCTTTGCATCACCACCAACTTTCGTGCGCTCGCTTCATCGACTTGTTATGCCGTGATTATTGCCTTTAGAGAGCACATGCATCGCTGCAAAATCGTTTTTTCGTCCCAGCATAAAATCCGCAAATGCTCGAATTCTAGAGGCTACAAAACGTCGGTCAAGATAACAAATCCAGACCGGAATTTCTGGTGGTCGATAGGGCTGAAGAACTTCTACTAAATCTCCCTTAGAAAGCGCTTCAGCTCCAAGAAATTCTGGCATCTGGCTGAGGCCCAAACCTGCGATCGTAGACTGAACAATCGCATCCGAATTGTCTACCACCAAGGCACCTGTCGCCGCATACTGTTCCCTGCTGCCATTGACCGAAAACGTCCAGGGATAGAATCGCCCCGTTGCTCGATTGCGAAAATTGAGGCAAGCATACTGCGGCAACTGTTCTGGATGCTGTGGCGACCCATGCTGGGATAGATATTCCGGCGAAGCGCACACCACCATCGAGTAGGTAGTTAATCGACTTGCGATCAGATTGGCGCGGTCGCTCAGTGGCCCAGTGCGGATCGCGACATCGATCCCCTCAGCAGCTAGATCGACAGCATGATCGTCTATTGAAACGTCTAGCATTAGGTCTGGAAATGCCTGTAGGAATTGCCTCAACACAGGGACCACACATACTCGCCCAAATGCCTCAGGGACACTGAGGTTTAATTGCCCCCTCGGGGCAAGTTGATGATTCCCCTGAATTTCAGCTACGAGCAGATCGAGGTCGAATAAAAGCTGTTTGCAACCCTCGTAAAACCTCGTCCCGTCTGGTGTCAAGCTAATGCTACGGGTAGTGCGATGAAATAGCTTAATGCCCAAGTCGGCTTCTAAGCGGCCAACGGCTTTGCTGACAGCCGACGCCGAGAGGCCCAAACTATTAGAGGCCCCAGTAAAGCTTTGCGCCTCTGCAACCCGCACAAATGCTTGGATGTTTGACAGACTTTTCACGTCGGATTAATGAAAAAAAGTAAAAAGAGAAGTGAAATTCAGCCTCTTCACAGGAGATTCTAGATCGAATAGTCTGTAATCAAGCATCTGACGCGGCTGCACTCAACCGTTCTTTACATAAAGAATTTGGCCAATAGAGCGTCCACATCAAAGAGATATCCACTTTGAGGAAAAACTATGAAAACTATGATTGGCGCAGCAACGACTGCGATCGCACTGCTCGTTCCCATGGCTGCCTACGCAGCTGAGGCCACAAACATTCAGTTGGGGCAGGTCGGTCTGTCGTTCTATGCAGTCAAGGGCGGGGTAGTCCAAGAACTACTAGAGCGCGATGGCTACACTGTTGAGGTAACAGAAGGCTCCCATGCAGAAATCTTTCCGATGCTGGGTGAGGGTGACGTTGATATTCTCGCGGCGACCTGGTTGCCCAATGGTCATGCTGCTCTGTACGAGCCCGTTCAAGACGTCACGTTTCCCATCGCACCCCTCTATGAAGACGCGCGATTTTTCTGGGTTGTACCGTCCTATGTGCCAGAAGATGAGGTCAACTCCATTGCCGATCTCACCGATCCAGACGTTCGCGCGAATTTTCCCGACCAGATTACCTCATTACCTGAGGCCACTGGTCTGACCACTGGAGGACGGCGCGTGGTTGAAGCCTATGGCCTAGATGAAGCTGGGTATGAACTGGTCGCGGCTCCGCCTGCTGACTGGCTGAGCACGTTTGAAGATGCGATCGCTGCCGGTACCTGGGTTGTCTTTCCCCTCTGGCAGCCCCAGTGGGTTAATGCTGCGTATGATGTGCGCGCCCTCGAAGAGCCCCTAAATGCCTACGGAGACCCGGACAGTGCTTATCTTTTAGGGCATAAAGGTTTAGCAGATAAACTCTCACCGGAATCTTTGGAACGTCTCTCTAATGTTCGCTTGAGTGTCGAAGATGTCACCGAAATGGACCGAATGGTCAATGTTGACGGACTCACCCCTCGCGAGGCAGCGCGTACTTGGATGGACACTAATCAGGAGACTGTTGAGTCTTGGGGATACTGACTTTTTCAAAGGAGGAGGAGAAACAAGCCAGGAGCTCCCTGCTTCCCCTCTCCTTAAGCTACAGTCAGCCGGGAGGTATAACGCCGCGAATCAGCCGCACAAGGGGCGAGCGTCGGCTGCATTTGTCTTGTTAGGCGGCGTTTCTGTTACGCTGCATGAACATTCAGCGATGACCCTCTAAATCACCGGCGCGATACCGCCGGGCCGGCGGACCATCCTCCGGCTCCGACAGCACCGCAAGCGCAGCCACCTGAAAATGGAACATTCATAAAGGGCCTCTTTGCTTGACTCTTCGTGGATTCTAGTGAGATTTTGAGTAATTGCTCAACTCGGTTGAAAGAGAGATAAGCCAGGAGAGAGAGCAGTTTGAATAGCCTTGAGAGCCGATAATCCTTGCCGTTTTCCAGTATTAATGACCGAGCGAACAGCGGCAAACAAATCGCGTCCCCACTCAGACCGGAACCCATGGGTTACTTTTCGGAAGACAGTACTCATCCGAATGGCTTGCTCGCTGGAATTATTGGTGGGTGGGATCGTCACATCTTCCAGGAAGACAAATAAGTGCTCTTGAATATCGTTATATCGGTTGCGTAATCGGATGCCATCCGCTTGGTCAGGCTGCAGGTCCAGGATCCGTCGTAATCGCCGTTTAATATCCAATCGATATTGATAGAGTGTCGAGGGGGCCAATGACTCACGGCGTTTGTGAATGGATAAGGCCCGTAACAATAGGTGCTTCATGACCGGGGCAAACACCGCATCTCCCGCATCGATAGCAAATTGGCAGTCTCTGAGCTGATGAGCCAGACACACTTGCCAACGGGCGGCGGGATGACTTTTTTGAGCACTAAATAAATCCGAGACCCATACCTCAGGACGATGGTCACCTAGGACATCGTAGATGACACTTGCCCCTCGAGTAGCACACACCACATGAAAACAGACATCCTCATTTTGGAACACCCATTCCCATTCCGTGTGGCCCTTCACCCGAGCACTGGTCTCATCCGAGCAAATCAGTCGTGACTGCTGGAGGTGAGCATGCATCTCGGCCATAGGCTCGATTAATTGATGCCGTACTCGCGCTAACAGATTGGCCAAGGCTCCTTCGGAGATAGAGAGATTAAAGATCTCGTCGAGCAATTGATGCAACCGTTCATAGCTGATGGCGTGACCATACCGTAGATAGGTCACCAAGCTCTCGATACTAGCCCCAAAAGGTGATCCACCGGCCAAGGCGTCCGGCACCGGAGCCAAGTCCTGCTGCCCACAACACGGACACGTTCCTTGATAGCGTTCCACACGGGTCACTATCGGTTTGATCTCGGGCAACTCCAACTTGTCGTAACGACTATGCAATTGGTGATGGGTTTCGGGAATTTCAGCTTCACACGTTGAACATGCCGTCACTCGGGCTTCTACGGTGCGGTCTGGATTTGGGCTTAACGGACGTCCCCCGCCTTTTCGCCCTACGCTAGCCTCTCGCCGCACGCCACCTTTTTTGCGGGTTTTCTGATTGGCTTTGATGTCCTGTGACGGCGGTTTGCTTGAATTCTTGCTGGTCTTTTTTGGGCGCTTTTCTATCTCGTCTAAACGCTGACGCAGACTCTGCATTTCTTCCCATATAGCGTTTCCTAGTCTAGTGAGGTGCAATAGCAGCAGTGGGTAAACCAGCTTAAAAGATCTTCTAATGACACCCTTTCAAAGGCCTCCTCAACAGCTTTTTCTAAGTCGGGATAGGTTCTTGCGCCAATGGCCCGTAATCGAGTCTTAATCTTGGACCAACAGTTTTCAATCGGTGAAAAATCAGGAGAGTAGGGCGGTAGATAAATCAATCGAGCGCCAGCCGCTTTAATCATGGCCTCCACATCCTTTCCAAGATGAATCTTGCAGTTGTCTAAGATGACACACTCGCCTTTCCACAGATTAGGGACCAGCTTTTGGGAAATAAATGCCTCGAAGGTAATACTGTCAACAGCTCCCAAAATGGAGAGCTGAGTAATCACACGATTTAGGCTAATGGCTCCGATTAACGATACATTTTTGCCTCGTTTATTCGGACGGTTGCCATGGGCTCGTTGACCTTTCGGAGCTCTGGCAAACAAGCGTGTCATCGCCAGGTTGACCCCGGCTTCATCGATAAAAATCAGGTCTTTCGCTAGAATCCCCTGCACCAACTGCCAATATTCAAAGCGTTTGCGCTGAACACGCTCGCTTTCCTTTTCACTCGGATGGAGCGTTTTTTTTGAGGGTCAGATTCAGCCGTTTGATCATGCGGTCTACGGTAGACCGTCCAATGAGTACGCCAGTGGCGTCATGGAGTTTCTTCCGCAACTCGGCCAGGGTCGCATCATTATGGTCATGCACCAATTGTTCAAGGATGGCTAATTGGTCTGGATTGAGTTTTGGAGGGGTTTGCTGGGTACGGACTTTGGGCTCAACACGGCCCGTGTCGCGATATTGCTTGAGCACTTTACCCACAAAACTGGGAGCGACTCTAAAGCGTTCAGCGACCTTACGTTGGGAAATGCCACCGGCGAGATAGGTCTCCACAACTTTCTGACGCAAGTCAGTTGAATACGGCTTCATATACTGGCAATTTCATTCTGTTGAGCAATACTAGAGTTCTACCTTATCTGAATGGGAAACGCTATAACATCCTTATCAGAGTATCTTTTGCCTCTGGACTTAACTGGCTTAGATCAGGAAGTTCTTGCATTCAAATACGTTACAGATTCGGCTCTAGGAAAACAATCCCCTCCGGGGGAGTTGAGCAATTACCATAGGTTTAAGAGTACAGGTTGCGATCACAATAAAAACTTATAGAGCATCCTGTTTTTTCAAACGCTTTAGCTCATTCTTGTCATCATTAGTGAAGTAGTAAGCCTCTACTGGCTGAGCATTACCTAATTTCGCTCGTAGTTTCTTAGCATAGTCACTCGCCTGGCCTTCTACCTTGCGACGTTTCTTAGTATTGCTAGTTCTTCGATTTTTGCCGTTCTTTTGATTTTCTGCACCAGCTTGATCAGCCAAATCGAGATATTTCACCTCCACAACAGCAAACTGACCATTCCCATCCGTAAAGACTAAATCCCCTCGCCCCTCATTTGCTCGACCTGGGTCATACTCCCATTCATCATCAATCAGAAAAGGCTAGTTGGGTAGCAGCTGAGAACTTTTCAAAACCAACTCCCGATTGAGGCCATACTCTCCAACCAAATCCCAATCACTTCCAGCAAAATAGGCGCGCAGCACTTGATCACGATGTTCAATATCAGATTGATTCATTTTCAGAAGAGGTCTTGTCGTCAGGTAGTCCAGTAATTCCGTTAAAACAAATCAGAGTTGCGATCGCAACGCCCAACCATCTCTGTGACCCCCATCACCAAACTTACTCAGCCAAATTCAGAAACCCCTTAAGCAACCTTCAGTTATCCGTCAGATAGCGTTCAGGTAGCCCCGGCATTCTAGTAATCAATGAAGCAAACAAACACTTCACTGATTCACCAAGGAGCTTTAACCATGAAACGCACACTTCTTTCCGCCTTAACTATTCTCGTTGCTTCCGCTGCCGTTGCTCCCATCGCATCCGCCGCTGAGCCCGCTAGCTTCAATATTCAATCCGCTCGCCTGGAAGCTCTAGACGCCCGCACTAAGAACACTGTCCACAAACTACGCCTTGAGCACCTCAACAATCAAACCAAGGCTATCGAAGATATCCAAGCCACTCGCCTAGACGCACTGGATGCCCGCACTAAGGCAATCGACAACATTCAAGAAGCCCGCTTAGACGCATTAGATGCTCGTACCAAAGCCATTGACAACATCCAAGAGACTCGCCTAGATGCGTTGGATGCTCGCACCAAGAACAGAGTTCATAAGCTACGTCGGGAGCACCTCAACAACCAAACCAAGGCCGTCGAGAATATTCAAGCTACTCGTCTGGAAGCGTTGGATGCTCGTACTAAAGCTGTCGACAACATCCAGGAAGCTCGCCTAGATGCGCTGGATGCTCGTACTAAGTCCGTCGTCCGCTGACAGAGCGGGGCGTATTCAGGCTAACCAAGTTTGGGTGCCGAGTGCGTCTCCGTACATCCGTGAAGCTTCATTATCTTTCATGAGGCACCCTTCTCTCTTCAAATTCTCTCGTTCCTACAACACACACTTCAAGCCTCGACCGATATGGTGGGGGCTTTTTTATGGAGTTGACAGACTCAAGGCTTACGGCAACGACCAGAAAGACCATATCTGCCAAGACAGATCGCTCATATGTCAATAAAAAATTAAAAAGTTTACATTTATTCATGTATAATTAATTTAGTGATGACTGCTGAGCGGGATTGCAAAGCCGACTCTCCTCGGTTACCTCAGCTCAGGCCAGGGCGCAGCTGTCGCCCTATTTATTCTTGATGACGCAGGGTACGCTGCCCTACAAGCTGTTGATTCGCTAAGGACATTTACGATGCACACTCGCCGCCCTCATGACGATGTTAAGGTCGCTGTTTACGCTGCACAGATGGCAACCCCTGAGCGGCTCAACGCTCAAGACATCATCGGAGTGCTATGCATTAGCATCGGGACATTGATGGCTGTATGGCTAGGCGCATCCTTCTAAGCCACTGGCATCCACACATTAATTTTTTCAAGCATGACACCCAGGTCTTATGGCCTGGGTGTTAGCGTATGTAGCGCAGAACCAGGATGGGGAGCGTGGCCTATGAGTCGTTTAGATCTCAACAGAGTCGGTCAGCTATCAGACTTTGATGTGCGCGATGCGGAGCTACAAAAACCGATTGTATTTCGAGCCAGTTTTAATCACTTCGAAACCATTAACTTGTCCCAAGCCTGGTCGTTATGGGTAACGGGCTGCCGAGATGATGGCGTTTTCGGCATAACAGCCACAGCTGGCTGGTTTTGGACCCTCAGTGTGATCAGTGCCCTCAGCCTGATTATCATCGAGCACCTTTCGATGCATAGACCCTAGACTAGAAGCAGGACATGGGGATGTCTGTGTTACACCCCTGTAATAAGAGCGTCTTATCACAGGGGTTTCTCATATTTATGGGCGGCTGTCTTTACAAAAGTTTACGGTAATTGCTAATCTAATTACATACATACCTGTTCCGCTTGATTAAGCCATCGGTTTAGTTAGGCACAACCGCCATTATTTTGTTATGACTACAACTCTCCAACAGCGCCAAAGCGCTAGCTTGTGGGACCAATTTTGTGAGTGGGTTACTAGCACCGACAACCGTATCTATGTAGGTTGGTTTGGTGTGCTGATGATCCCCACGCTACTTGCTGCCACTGCATGTTTCGTAATCGCCTTCATCGCCGCTCCGCCCGTTGACATCGACGGTATCCGTGAGCCCGTTGCAGGATCTCTGATTCTCGGAAACAACATCATTTCTGGTGCTGTTATTCCTTCCTCCAACGCTATCGGTCTACACTTCTACCCCATCTGGGAAGCTGCTTCCTTGGATGAGTGGTTGTACAACGGTGGCCCTTACCAGCTGGTAATTTTCCACTTCTTGATCGGTGTATTCTGCTACATGGGTCGTGAGTGGGAACTGTCCTACCGCTTGGGTATGCGTCCTTGGATCTGTGTTGCTTACTCGGCTCCTGTAGCAGCTGCAACTGCAGTGTTCTTGATCTACCCCATCGGTCAGGGTTCATTCTCTGATGGTATGCCTCTCGGTATCTCCGGTACGTTCAACTTCATGCTTGTTTTCCAGGCTGAGCACAACATCCTGATGCACCCCTTCCACATGCTTGGTGTGGCCGGTGTCTTCGGCGGTTCCTTGTTCTCCGCGATGCACGGTTCTCTGGTAACGTCCTCCTTGGTGCGTGAGACCACTGAGACTGAGTCCCAGAACTATGGTTACAAGTTTGGTCAGGAAGAAGAGACTTACAACATCGTTGCAGCACACGGCTACTTCGGTCGTTTGATCTTCCAGTACGCATCCTTCAACAACAGCCGTTCCTTGCACTTCTTCTTGGGTGCCTGGCCTGTCGTCGGTATCTGGTTCACTGCACTGGGTATCTCCACGATGGCGTTCAACCTGAACGGATTCAACTTCAACCAGTCGATCATCGACTCTCAGGGTCGTGTGGTCAGCACTTGGGCTGACGTCATCAACCGTGCCAACCTGGGTATGGAAGTCATGCACGAGCGTAATGCTCACAACTTCCCGCTCGACTTGGCCGCTGGTGAAGCAGCTCCTGTTGCTTTGGTTGCTCCTTCCATTACTGCATAGGCCGTTCAAGCTTGATAACACTTTGATCTAAGAGAAAGCGGTGCTGTCCGGATTGAACAGCACCGCTTTTGGTTAATGAGGCAGTAAAAAAGGGGCCGAAGCCCCACGCCGCTAGTAAGCAGACGGCGGATGAACCACCACCCGGACGCGCCCACCTCGCTGGCCGCCAGGCAACCGGATAGACCCCTGAGGCACAGTGACCGGAACCGAGACAACAAACCGCGTAGGACCGTCGGAGACCGAGCGCACTAAAGCTGAATAACCCACGACCGCCACCCAGCGCTGAGCGAAAAAGGTCGGCAAGAACCCAAACCAGCACTCAGCCACGCTGCTGCAATTGAAGACGATTAAACCAAAGTAGGGTTGACCTAGGGCAGTAAACCCTTACTAGTCATAGGTTTGAACGTCAAAAAATTCTCATGAACTAGGCCAACCTGCGTAAATTCACCACTTTATTTTTCTTAACAATAGACGGAGTTTTCCCCAGGGTTTTCCTTAGCTTTTCCCCAGGTCGAGCAGGGTTCTCCCCAGGTTGCTACCAACGCTCAAGGCATTCCCGTAATCTGGGGAAAACGTAAATGCATGGGGATCAGTCTCAATTTGTAAATGAATATAACGAAAATAGTCCCCTAACCCTCTTGGTTTCGTTAGGCATTTTTTCGCATTAGAAAAATATAAAGAGAGACAGACATTGCCATTTACTAGGCCCTCCTGCACAATGAAGCTCCACTGATTGAGGTGACCTGGTTAAGTCTCCTTCGTCCTGTGTTCCCGATGCGGCTACCCCGCTTATAGCTGCGATAGGGCAAGACTATACAACCAGGCCCTAATTTGTTGTGTCTAGAATTAATGAGGTGTGAGACTTATGACAACAGCTACTGCAACCACCGTTGCTGTAACCACAGCCACTGTTAGCCTTATGGTAGAAGTCCCCGAAACGTTACATCTATCGATGCAGGACTACTTAAATACCCATGAGCTATGGAGTCAGGAGCGCGTAATGCAGGCTGCACTTTCTCTCTTTCTCATGCAAAATGGGGTGAATCAGCCCCATGTAAACAAGCTCTATTTGGATAGTTTGTTTGGCTGCGCAGCATAGCGATGGATCGGCTGTGTTTATACGTGCATCAGAGAATGTACAAATACAGACTGCTTAACAACTGACAATCATCCAAATTGCAAAAGCCTGGGCCAAGAGGTTCGAGCTTTTGTGTGTTAGAGCCAACCCACGCCCTCACGCTTCCATCGTAGCGATGTTCTGCGTTGCAGTTCTGTGTTGGTAGGAATTGCAGTGTTAGCGTTGAGATCGCAACACCCCTTACCACTCCATCAACCTCGGATCAAAATCACTACTATCCACCGCTTCCGCCGGACCACCCACCTCATCCACATCCTGCATCCACGCCTCAAACCGCGCCGCCTGACTCAACGCCACATGATACGGCAAAGGTCGAAAATACTTCAGCTTGCCCGTCGCTGGCTGCGATCTAGGCAACGGGGCGACTACCTGGCTGGCAATTAGCTGTTTCGGTCGGCGCATCAGTGCTTATCCTACAATTGAACGGCTTGATTCTAAACGGATGACATTACCGCTCGCGGTGACATCAACCACAACACTCCATAGAGCTATCTCACTGATAGGCAGAAACAGCAGTGAAAAATAACAACATTAACGTTTGTATCAGAGAAGAGATTTTGAAGCACTACAAGAATATGCTGTACACATGAGTTGAAAAGCTCATAGTCGCTACACAAGGAGGTCTAACGATAGATATTTCGATAGAATCATCCGACAGTTCAAACACAGCACCCAAACACAGCACTGATATTTCTTCTTACTTGCACTAGAGAGCCCTGTTTATAGTAGGTTCACCTGGTATACAACAACTCTGAGAAGTCTTGTTTAATGTAGAAGAGTCCCTCAGTCGATTGTTCTGGGTGCTGTTGTGCTTTAAAGCTTCACAAGCTCAATCGCCCAACGCTACAACTCACTGGGCAACAGCAAAAGGCAACCCAAGAATCCTTTAGTCAACATCAAAACAACTCATTACGCTGTGATCACACACCCAACCTAAGCAAAAATGATGGTTGTGTAAGCAGGCGATAGGGTTATTTTGCCAAGGGGGTTGGTCTGCCACATATCGGCATACAGTGGATTCACGGACAAAGCATACTATTGCATAACTTCCTATCTCGAACCCTATATCTAAGTAGACAGCACACTGTATTACTTACCTAAATTTTAGATACCTCTAAATTTAGGCACCCTCTATATCTAAATCGAAGCCCCCATGGACGCTAAGGTTCATGGGGGCTTCTTATATTGAATGGATCTTGGCCAGTTGCGAACTGGCCGGTCAGTACTGGCGCGTTGGTGAAGCCACTCCAGAGGAGTATCGCAACCGCCTAACCTTCCTTGTGACCTCTATCACCACATTCCCTCAGCCAATCTCAGAAACCCCTTAAGCAACCTTCAGGTATCGGTCAGACAGCGTTCAGGTACCCCCAGCATTCTAGGAATCAATGAAGTTAATCACTGATTCCCAAGGAGCTTTAACCATGAAACGCACTATCCTTTCCGCTTTAACTATTCTTGTTGCCTCCGCTGCGATCGCACCCGTCGCCTCCGCCGTTGAACCCACAAGTTTCAATATTCAAGAAGCTCGCCTCGAAGCACTCGACCGCCGCACCAAGAACACCGTCCACAAACTACGCCTTGAGCACCTCAACAATCAGACCAAGGCCATCGAAGATATCCAAGCGGCTCGCCTAGAAGCACTCGATGCCCGCACTAAGACAATCGACAACGTCCAAGAAGCTCGCTTAGAGGCTTTAGACGCTCGTACCAAGAACACCGTTCACAAGCTACGTTTAGAACACCTCAACAACCAGACTAAAGCCGTTGAAGATATTCAAGCCGCTCGTTTGGAAGCATTGGATGCACGCACCAAAGCTGTCGACAACATCCAGGAAGCTCGCCTAGAGGCCCTCGATGCTCGTACTAAGTCCATCCGCTAACAGATTGCTGAGCTGTTGCGGTACTCAAGCCAAGCAAATGACGGATGCATTCGTTATTTGCGCGTCAGGTGAGCTGTTGTTGCTCAATGCTCAAGAGATATCCATTGCCTTAACGAACCTGACAGAAGTTGAAGCACAAGCTTGGGTGCCCGGTGCAGACTCCGTAATCTGTGAAAGGCTTCATTCTCAGGGCACCCTTTTCCTACTCAGACTCTCCCTACACACACTCTAGAGTCCTCACCAATTGGTGGGGGATTTTTTGTTGAACAAAATCATTAATCAGTCAGTCAGTCCTCACCATTCTCATAATCTTCATCTGGATCTGGGGCCAGATCAGTCAAAGTTTGGATCGTCTTTTCAATTTCATCTAGCGCCTCACGAATCGTAAATATCTGAGCATCCAAATCAAACGCCAGATCAAATACTTCCGGCCCTTTACTCATAACGCCATTATTCACAAACTCCATCGCCAATTGATGTAACCGCAGCAGGTCTTGACGAATCTGAGGTGGCCGAAAATCCTCATCATCCCCCAACAATTGCCTCAACTGATCAACATGATCCACCGCACTCAGCAACCGAGTCGTTTCAAACCCTTCATAGATCTTTTGGCGATACTCCTGAGTGTACTGAGGCATCTGGCAAGCTCCCAATGGCAATGGCGACCTGACGGTAACATCGTTGGGGGTAGGGGCTCAAGTCAGGAGCAGAATACAGGAGGCTTCTGAATCTTACATTCTGTCTCCTAACCACACTGTCGTATGCTAACGGAACACGGCGGGAGAACAGGAATAGACAAATGACCATCACCTACACCAACCGCAGTTTACAGACCTACTATCTGCATCAGGGCACCACAAAAACCGGCAAGTCCAAGTACTTTTTCTCAAAGAAATCCGAGGGAAACCTGGTCGAGCAAATTCCTGATGGGTTTGAAATTTACGAAAGTCCTCATACCCAGGTCTTTTTGCGTAGGATTCCAAAGAAGATTATTACAGATGCCGAAGTGCAAGTCGTCAAGCAGGGTATGGAGAACTTTTCTAAAGTCAAGCCTTTTATAATCGATGTCAAAAAAGAGATTATTTATATTTTTACCTCCAGTAACAACACTGACCAGTTATCAGAATTTGTCAGAGCAACCGCAGATCAGTTTAATCGAGATGCCGATACGATAGAACAGCTTATCCAGCAGTCAATTCGGTATACATCTGACCTACGTTTTACCCTGATTGACAAGCAAAAGCGACGCTTTCAAACGGAGCGGTATTGTTACCTTGGCAGAATTGATGATTGGATCCACATTGGCCATGAAGACTCGCTAGACGTGCTGGTCAAGACCTACTTACCCCATCTAGGACAAGAGTCATTTTTTGAACTGCATTAACCACAGCTGTAGAGTTGCGTGCAGCCCAAAGGACATGTCTAACGCTTTTCTTATATGCTCTGAAACTTGTGAACTGCCCACGGATAGATCATCTAGAATATCGTTAAACCAATCAATAGGGTCGTGGAACTCGGTCACCAGTTTAAGCTAGTCATCATCAATAGCGACATTTTTGTCGGTAGTCAATTCAACGCTCAGCAATCTGAGCAATGGTTGCGGCATGAAATGAATGGTTACCCAGATAAGCCATTCGTCATTGTCACCTCCGCCCATGAGCTATCAGTTTTATCGGCCATGATTGCGCTAGCCAATCGTTTTGATCCAGCACACATTACTCTGGCAGTCTCCGGCAATGAATCAGTCACCTTTAGAGGACCATCATTGACTGAAATCGAGGGTAATATCTGGGCAGCTCTTAAACAACACTATGGCTTGCTCGACACCGATGTCATTCGAGTAACCAATTGGACCGGTTTGAGGATGTCACAGGACGCCTCGCTATATACCTATAGTGCTAACAGCTGGTTGAAACCAGAACAGAACCCAGGATTTGCACCTATTGCACAGATTCTCACTGATAGGGATTCTCAAAATCCTCATTGATGACAACCAGAGCAAAAGCAACACCATTGGTCGTCACATGAGCAATAGATGATGCTCTTGGCGTATTTCGTGAAGGCTATAGAGTAACTTTTGACTTCTTTGCGATCACAACATTTATAGATTCTACCGCTCCATACCTACGTCGCCATGACATTGTTGTTGCAAAAATAATGTCAACTTTTTTCTTAACCGATTAACCCTTGTTGCCACGGCCTTAGAGATTATTGCACAAAGCCTAAAGCCCTGATTTCATAAGGATTTAGCCCTTGTCTCTTGTAGAAAAATGCATCTATACTCACATCACCTGGACGCAGCCAGCAAGGAGCACCCCATGAACCCCAAAATTAAACAACGATCCAAACGACGCCCTAGACGACAACGACGCTACCGCCTCATCACCAGTGGCCTACTCATGCTACTCAGCTTTAGTCTTGGCTTCGGCCTCCGATTCCAAGCCAAAGCCGCCTCCGCTAAGAAAGACCTCTGCCAGGACATAATATCCAGCCAGGCCGTTCTCTCACGACAACAACTCACCCAGCTACTCACCGTCCCCGAACGAGAAAACCGTCAGGCCATCGAAGCGATTGCCGAAGACCCCTACTGCACCCTAACGGCCATCGAAGTGCGGGCCGGAGTCTCAGCCGAACGCGCTGCCTATCCCCTGGCCTTTGATCCCAATACCTGGCTTGTAGTGCTGTACGAAGATGAGGAGTATGTGGGCTATGGCTTTAAGCTTCAACACTAGGTGCACATTGCAGATAGCCAGCGGGGCACTGCTCACCCTGCTGGCTGCCTGCCAGTCAGGTCCACCATTACCACGTACCATCACCATCCAACAAACCTGGGAACTCCAGGTGGGCAAACAGGTGGGCAACTACCGCATTAGCAGCGGTCTCGGCGATATCACCCTGGAAATGGGCGGTGACCCAGTGCAGATGCCCTTTGATGGCAAACTCCAACCTATGGATGATCACTGTCTTGCCCTCACCAGTCCAGAAGTGCCTGCCTACCTGTTTCGCCTCTGCGGCATCAACCGTCCTAACCTGGGACAGCGTTCCCAAGGTCACACCATTGGTCGCGCAGAGCGACTAGTTTTTGCTGCTTTTCGCAAAGAACCCGATGGCACCTGGGCTCTGATCGAACCTGCCACTGAGCTAATTGAACAATTTCTAACGGAGTAACCTCCATGCACCGGTCGCTTTCCTGGTCGATACCCATCGGCCTCATTTTCCTATGGGCCACTCCGGCCCCGGCCAAGGACATCGCCCTTACCTTTGATTCACCTCCAGCTAAGACCGCAAAGGCACCCCCCCGCAGTGACGCAGTTAGCCTCAGCTTTGTCCCCAACCCCACACAGGCCTCCCCAACACCAATTACCCAAGTCGTCCGCTATGCCTTAGAAACCTTATTCCACAGTGGCAGCAACTCCCTCGTTGCTCGCGCTGTGGGCAGTGCCGAGGGGACCCGCACCCCCGATGGTGGTTACACCGCTGCCTACTATGGCCATGTAGACCCTGGCAACCAAAAATGGAACCTGGGCAGCTTTTCCTATCAGCATGGGGCCAGGTCTCCCACCGATGCCGATACCAAACAGCTGAAGCGACTATACCAACAGGCGCTTGACCTACGGCAACAGGCCAGCCAGCACCAGGTCTCCCTTTCCCTAGCCGAAGAACTTAATGGCATAGATCTAGCTAATCAAGCACCGCTGGCCGCCCTGGATCGGGGTTATATTGACTGGCTTGCCATTGCCCGCCAGCAATCCATGAGTGAAGCTGACCGAATCATTTGGGCCAGAACCCGCGCTTTTCTCGATCCTGATAGCGGTCGCTGGAATGCCCCTGGTCTTGGTAATACTCTAAACTCTATCCGCTGGGACCAGGCCCGACGGCAACAAGCTGTGCAACAGGCCATTGAAATGCACTGAAGCAGGTGAGTAACAACACAACAAAAACTAACGAAGATCACAAAACTACTTTGGAATACACCTGGAACAGCCTGAATCCCTACACAGAGAAATAAACGGTGAGAAATCACCCGCTCTCCCATCTCTCAAATCCTCTAAATAGCACAGTCCGTATCCCCTGGCAGCCATGTCAGGGGACTTTTGTCACGTAACATACTGTGAATTCTGAAGCGACTCTAGAGTGAGCGAGCACCTTACTCGATAAGTTTTTCAATTTAAAAATCCTCGGATTTAGTGTGTGCAGATGTCGCATCCTACATTAGTATGTTGACCATCAATCACTGACGTGCGACATCGCACGTCAGCCCTCCACCGCATCCTCCATACCTAAACATGGCGACAGTAGTAGCTTTCTTTAATATGTCGGGGGGAGTTGGCAAAACTACGCTGACGATGAATATCTCCCATTTACTTGGGGAGCAGCATGTCAACACCCTTGCGATCGACATGGATCCGCAAGCCTCACTGACCACTTTTTTTGGCCTCGATGCCTACGGTTTAGAAGCAACCATCTTTGACAGCTTAATGAACCGAGCACCCTTGCCCATTGATTCCAACCATTGGTGCGATCTCGTTCCTGCAAATCTTCAGCTTGCTCAGGCAGAATTACTACTAGCTGGCGAACTACGTCGAGAGTATCGTCTCAGAGATACCCTTGAGCAGACACACAATAAATACGATGTCATCGTTATTGATGGTCCTCCCAGCTTAGGCTTACTTTCCATCAATTGTCTGGTAGCTGCCGACTTCTTATTGGTCCCCCTCAGCACCAATTACAAAGCAGTCGAGGCAACTATGGGCCTGCTTCGAGTCAGCATTGAACTTGCCCAAAAAGTCAATCCTGACCTGAGAGTACTGGGTCTCATTCCAACCATGTACGACAAACGAACCTCTGGTTCACGCAGGGCCAATGATGCCATTCATGAAATTGCAGCACAGCTGCAGCTACCCATGTTTGACGGCATGAACGTATTTGATCCAGTACCCGTGCGCACTGCAGTGAGCGACTCACAGGAAGCGCATCAACCCCTTGCCCAATTCGATCCTAAAAATGACTGTCTTAAAGTCATGCGAGCAATTTCTAAAGCCATTGCCCAGCAAGTTGAGGTAACCGTATGAGTTCAGCAACTAAACTACGCTCTACCTCAATGGTAGGCAACATTTTAGGAAATTTAACCTCTGAGGATACGGCCCAGACCATAGCGTCCATTGAGAATCCAACAGCAGATAATTCTTTCGTTGAACTGCCGATTGCCGAAATCTGGCGACCCAAACAGCAACGTCTTTTCTTTGATCCCCAGGAGATCGAAAAGTTAAAGACCGCTATTCAAGAAGAAGGATTTCGCGGAGCAGTCTTAGTTACTCCCCTACCTCCAAAAAGTGAGGCCCTGTCCCAAGGCTTTAAATATGAATTGGTCTTTGGTGCCAGTCGCGTCACCGCTTGTGAAGAACTGGACCACGAAATCATTCGTGCTGAAATTCAAGAATTAAGCCCACAGCAAGTCAGACGCATCCGCTTCGATGAGAACATGGTGCGCAAAAACCTCAATGCCTTTGAGGTACTTTTGGGCTACCTGGAACTGATGGCCGATAAAACTGCAACCACCCCAGATGTGGTTGAGCAAGAGCTAAACCAGATGAGCAATTCTGCCAAACGTGGCAATGGTATATCAGAGGATATCAAAACTCGTCTGGTAATGTATCAGGCGATCCTTGACCGATATAACGGTGGCAAACTCACCAGCTTCCGCACAAAACTAATTAAGTTCAAAAGCCTACCCGATGATGTCAGGCAGGCATTAGACGCAGGGCAAATTGATGCCTCGAAAGCCCTTGAGATAGGTAGCGTCAGAGACGATGAAGATCGTGACGATTTACTGTCGTGGATTATTGATGTGAATCCACCAGTAAAGGAAATCCGTCAAGCCAAGCGTCAACAAGCAGAATCTAAGAACACTGCCAAAGAGAAAAAGCCATCTCCAAATATGAAACGGGCCACAACAGCCGTTGATGGGCTGAGTCTACTATTAAAGGGCGATGTCTTGAGAAAGAAGAATAAGCAGGTCGGCACTATCCTTGATCAGATCAATGAATTAGTCGCCCAAGTTCAGGAGCTAACCTGACGTGCGACGTCGCACGTCAGGTTCAGAGTTAGGCCTGATCTGGTAGTAATCCAATGGTTGCAGAAGCAACTTACGGAGTGTCAAACGGTGGAAGCTGTCCTGGTTAAACTTGTTTTACTTGGATCTGCGAGGACATCAGAACCAAACTGGATTGCCCCCCATAATCAGCAGCTCCTGGCGGCTCAAAAAATAGACGGCTATACTATTGGACAGCTCAGCCGCTGATAAAGTCGCGAAGCTTATAACTAGGCCTACATAGCGATCGCAGGTGCGCGCTATACGGGTAACCCAAGAAAATGCCCCAACTGCTAGGGCAGACAGGGCCTATCTTCGGTTGCTATGTAGTTCTAGCTGTAGCCACCCAACGGTGTGTTTTTTCAAGAACCATACTGTTGGATAGCCATAGTTAGCGTTCTTTTAAGCATCTCTGAGCCTCGTATCACAGAGGACTCATCATGTCTCAAAGCAAGAAAAAAGCGCCACCAACCGTGGCGATCTTTGCCGATGGGCAAAATATTAATCTGTTCAAGGACAGCCAGCCGATCATTGCATTCGCCAAAACACTAGGGCGTATCTCCCAGTTATCGGCCTACCATAACTGGCGACAGCTCAAGGAAACGAAAGCACAAAAACTTCTGACCGATGGCTGGCTGTGTATTGATATTGCAGGCAACGGCAAAAATAAGCTCGATGCATTGCTCATCCAACACTGCCAGCAACTATGCAGCACCTTACAACCTGATGTCGTTGTGCTAGTGACGGGTGACAGTGACTTTCGATGTTTGATCGAAACTTGCCAACGCTCGGGCCAACAGGTTGTAGTGATTGGTCGCCGGAACTATGTCAGCCACTGCTTCCACCGCTTGATACCCAAAGGAGTGCATTACATTGAGGATTTGAGGATGGCGGCCTTCGGCTAATTATCCAGCGGCACCGGGCGAGGCTGTGAATTATTGACCGCCTCGCCCAGTGCCTGTTTGAATGCAAACTAGCCAGAGTTATTAGACTGAACCCAAAAGTGGACAGATCTTAAGCAATCCAAAGGTGCTCAGTCCCATAAAATCCGCCACGCTGCTCCAATCTAAAGTCACCCAGGAGTGCCGCCATCCACACCTCCACCAATGGCATCTTTACTTGTCGTTGTAGATCAATTAATCGTTGAGGAACGCCGGTCCCTTGCATCGATAAGTTGTCGATCCAAACCGATACATTCTCTGAATGCGCCACGGCCAGCGCTTGCTCCTTAACCGCTTCCTCAGTTAACGCATCCACTAACGCCAGAACAGAGGCTTTATCCACATCCCCCACTACAGACTCATCATCGGCCACGGGCTCAAACGGATCGCGTTGGTTGGCACGCTGTACCAGGTCTGAAAAGTCCAATTCTTGAGTCTGTAGGGTGATTCCCTTAAGCCAGTCACCATCTAACACCATCTAACACGGGGCCATTCGTATTATGAACATCTTGCCAGTCATCCCATAGGATTTCAGACTTGGCCTCACAAATATCAGCCAGCTGGGCTAGTACTTCCCCACCGAGCCGCAACTGCTCGCGCCACGGCAGCTCCATCATTACCCCCTCAAACTGCTGCCAAAGTTCTAAAATATTCGCTTCTTCCGGCACATAGGCGGCATCTTCAAAGGCATCACCCAAATCTAACTCCAGCTGACGAACACTAACCATCGCCCACTCCAAGATGATCAAAGCCTCCCTTCAAAGGGCAGTCAGGAATGGGACACTCAATAGGCTCTAACCGAATCTCATTGGAAAAGTGGGTGATTCCATAGCGTTCCGTGAGATAGGGCAGCATCTTTTGAGAGACATAGCGTTCTAACTGTCGTCGCCGATATCCGGCACAGTGAATCGGCTTAACCTCCAAAACTTTCTGGCCGTTGTGAATCACGGTTGCGCCAATGGCATGAACCGGAGCATCCTTGCGCTTTTCCCGCCAGATATAGAGGTTGGCATAGGGCATCGAGGATTCTGCCACGTCTAGAGAAACGGTCTCTAC
>NZ_AWNH01000018.1 GCF_000482245.1 Leptolyngbya sp. Heron Island J
AAGGATCTCAAGCCGATTTATCAAGCCGCTACCCTAGCCGAATCGGAAGCTGCCCTGTATGCCTTCAGTGAAAAATGGGATGAGGCCTACCCAGCCATTAGCCAGATCTGGATTCGCCACTGGGAGAATGTGATTCCCATCTTCGATTACCCCATGGAAATTCGTCGGGTGATTTACACCACCAATGCTATTGAATCTCTCAATCGTTCTCTGCGTAAGGTGATTAAGACCAAAGCCGTTTTTCCAGATGAAGACGCTGTTTGCAGGTTGATGTATCTGGCGATGAACAATATCGCGAAAAAATGGAATCGACCGATTAAAAATTGGCGTGCCGCACTGTCTCATTTTGCTATCCTGTTCCCAGAACGCTTCTCTCTCTAAACAAACAGCGTTTACACAAAATTCAGATCACTCTCCGCGCAATGGCTGAAATGCTTGTATGGCTTAGGGTTACGCTTTTTTCTTTGGTATCTAGATGCTGCGGATTTGGTCAGCGATGCTATTATTTGGGCAGTTCGCGCATTCGAACCTTGAAAACTAAATATTTCAAGGCTTTTCAAGGCCCGCCGTTCCAACATCCTCCAAACCCTCTCAGGGATTGAAACTTAACAAGACGGTTCTGGTCTTCCCAGTCAACGTGTTCCAACATCCTCCAAACCCTCTCAGGGATTGAAACGCAGTGTGGTGGAGTGTGAGGCGCGATCGCAGATTGTTCCAACATCCTCCAAACCCTCTCAGGGATTGAAACTGGAGTCGCGCTTGTTTTTTGCGGATAAGGTCTTCGTTCCAACATCCTCCAAACCCTCTCAGGGATTGAAACATCATTCGCAATCACAATCCTAAGCTCATCTATGTGGTTCCAACATCCTCCAAACCCTCTCAGGGATTGAAACTCATGAACCACCATCGTGTACGGGTGCTTGTCCCCGTTCCAACATCCTCCAAACCCTCTCAGGGATTGAAACTTCAGTTCCACCAACCCTCGTCTTCAGTTCCACCGTTCCAACATCCTCCAAACCCTCTCAGGGATTGAAACTAATGCCTCACTATAATCTAGTTCGATTTGGTCGTTGGTTCCAACATCCTCCAAACCCTCTCAGGGATTGAAACTAATGCCTCACTATAATCTAGTTCGATTTGGTCGTTGGTTCCAACATCCTCCAAACCCTCTCAGGGATTGAAACAGCTTCAAGAGGCCGACTTCTCTCTCGGCTTCCTGTTCCAACATCCTCCAAACCCTCTCAGGGATTGAAACAGGTTCCCGTAAGTTGCTGGTGAGTTTTTGGCAAGTTCCAACATCCTCCAAACCCTCTCAGGGATTGAAACAAAAATCGAATTGGTACACTCAAGGGCTATTCGAGGTTCCAACATCCTCCAAACCCTCTCAGGGATTGAAACAGTTATATGGTTAGTTGGCGTCACTTTTTGACCGGGTTCCAACATCCTCCAAACCCTCTCAGGGATTGAAACTTTGAAGTTTGGCTAGTAGTCCATTGGCCTGTCTCGTTCCAACATCCTCCAAACCCTCTCAGGGATTGAAACATTTGTGCTCACTACATTGTTTTCGTCAAAAAGTCGTTCCAACATCCTCCAAACCCTCTCAGGGATTGAAACTTGAGTACATGAGTCCAGGAAATTGGTCGGATAAGTTCCAACATCCTCCAAACCCTCTCAGGGATTGAAACTAGAAGGATCGAGTGACCGAACGCCAACCCCCAAGTTCCAACATCCTCCAAACCCTCTCAGGGATTGAAACTTTATGTCGGCAATGTGGTGCTTGCTCATAAAGGCGTTCCAACATCCTCCAAACCCTCTCAGGGATTGAAACGTCGGTCAACGGACGGTTGGCATTTTCCGACTTCAGGTTTCAACATCCTCCAAACCCTCTCAGGGATTGAAACAACCCAGTGGTGCCTCAGTGGCTGCCTGACCCAGGTTCCAACATCCTCCAAACCCTCTCAGGGATTGAAACAGTTGGCTTGCGGGGGAATCAGCAGGGCGAATATGTTCCAACATCCTCCAAACCCTCTCAGGGATTGAAACATAAGTCTTTATATGGGATCGATTATCCGCTAGCGTTCCAACATCCTCCAAACCCTCTCAGGGATTGAAACTTAGAGCGAGCAGAAGCCGCCCGCAAGCGATTAGCGTTCCAACATCCTCCAAACCCTCTCAGGGATTGAAACACTAACATTTTCACCCCTGATCAAATAAATCAGTTGTTCCAACATCCTCCAAACCCTCTCAGGGATCGGCACTGAGATTGAGGGCTGGAGCTTACCACAAGCGGTTCAAGTAGCTGGTGATTCAATCAACACGATTGTCAGCAACTACGCACATGCAATCAAGCCTCCATCGATGCCTGAATGGACGTAATCTGTACGTAATCTGCTAGAATTAGAGCCTAAAACCATTGAAATTGCGTTGGTTTTTTAGGAACGAGGCAATATGGCGATTATTGCGCTGAAGGCTTGGTATCTCCAGGATTATGAACCAATTCGGGACTTGGAAAAGCGCCCCCACGATCTACGGTTGGCAAAGAATAGCCTGCTGAAGTCGGCATTGCGGGCTGACTTTTTGGATGATATTGCCGATGTGCGTGAATCAGAATGGTTCCAGCGTTACCTAGAAGGGGATGCGGTGGAGTTTTATGTCGAAGGAAGCGGTACATATGCGATCGCAAATATCGACCTAATCAGCCATGAAATCTACTTTGCTAAGGCCGATTCCCTGGCTAACCTCGATCCCACCATCTTCCTGTGCTACCAGGAAGAATATCCCGAATCTAGCGATCTGCTGCGGGACATCCTGGAGCCCTACATCGAAAAATTTAACCGGCGCTCTCGACTACCCATACAGCTGGTCGAATCCCATCGTTTAAGTAATGGTCCAGTGCGGCTTAACAGTACCCTGATGCGCCACATCCGCCGTAGCCTATTGTTTATAGCCGATGCCACCCCAATTCTAGAAGTCGATAGCGATTTACCTTTGCTAGTGCCCAACCCGACGGTCTGTGTGGAACTAGGGTATGCCTTGTGTAATAAGCGTCCTGAGCAGCTGATTGTGGCCCAAATGGAACGGAATGACTTGCCGGGTCAGTTTCCGTTTGATATTGCCGCTCAGCACAAGTTGGAATTTAAAAGCAAATCCGCCTTGCAAAAAGCACTGCCCAAAATGCTAGATGCGAAGCTGCAGCGGTTTAATTTAGTAAGTTAAAAATGATTGGTAGCAGGATTGGCGGCCTAAGAATCAACGTGGGTGCGATGGTTTTTGGGACTGTAGCAGCTGTGCGATCGCATCTGTCTCACCTCGTCGTAGAGCATAGTCCAACGCAGTCCGATTCCATTGATCGCGAACAGTTACATCAGCTCCATGCTCCAGTAAAAGTTGAGTCAGCTCAAGATGGCCTTTAAATGATGCCAAAATCAGCGGTGTGACGCCTTCACCATCGATCCAATTCACATCGGCCCCATAGTCAATTAACAAACGCGCAATTTCTGTAAAACCATCGCGGGCAGCGTAGGTTAAGGCTGTATTTGTGTTGTAGACCAAATTTGGATCAATACCGCCTTGAAGTAGTTGACTGACCGTCTCAACATTGCCAGCCAGCGTTGCCTCAATCAAGGATGGAGTGGTCTCAGTCATCGAGACTGCATCGGCTGGCTGATCAGCTGGAGTACAGCTTCCCAAACAGAGCATAGGGAGTATAACCGCCATCAGCAAATAATGTTTAGAACTAACCCCGGAGCGATACATGATTATGATTGGTCCTTGTGTTCTTAATTGCTTAGCTGTTGTAGATTTTTTCTCTCAGATTACTCTCTTAGTCTCTTAATGAAAAAGTTGTTATGAAGTACATACCAGGCTCAAAATCTCATCTCTGGTTTCTTCTGGGGTTTTTCTCTTTGTATACACCGTAAATTTAGCCAGTTCATAATTAGAACGATGTCTAACAAAATGTTCGTTGGTGTTGTGGATATCCTCGGGTAAGTTCTTGTTGCGCTCGTTGAGGATTTGTAGTGCCTCATCTAAGTCTGGTGATGGCATTAACAGGATTACGTTGGAATACGGCATCAAAGCTGTTTCGACTCGCTTAAAAAGTGAAGCATCCTCATAGACAGAGTGGCCTGCTCCAAAATCGATGACGCAGTTTTGATGCTCAGCGAGTAATCTCTCAACGGCATGGGCCTCAAACGGCTTCCAGTAATGGATAATCCCCCAGGCTCCTTCAGTCTCTCGCTTATGCTGGGCTAGCTGCTGATCGTAACCAATCTCTTGATAATAGTCCCAGCGGCGTTCATCCATTGAGCACTGCGGCAGCCCCAGATGCTCTGACAAAAGTGCTCCAATCGTTGACTTGCCAACTCCCTGGGGGCCAATCAGGATAATATCTGACGACATGCTTACATTAAGTTGTATAACTTTGATTTAGTTTAGCAGCCGCTAGAGAGCGTTAGCGATGACCTGCACATTCGCTGTCTTGGGACTGCCATCGAGCCGGTTCAGTGGATCTTGCAGCTAAGACAACCTGGCCATTTTCCTGCACTTTCACGTGGCTAGCTTCGTAAATGGACTGATTATCTGCAGGTGTTGTTTGGGTTGTGCTAGAGGCAGGTTGCTCGGCTGTTGCTGGGCTGACACTGTCTAAAAAACGCAGATCTTGCCAGCTGCTGGATGAGGGTAAGCGCTGGGTGGGATTGGTCGGTAGCCCATGCTGTCCCCCAATGACAAAGCGGTTGTCGCTATCGGCTGGGCACCCGGCAACAATCTGATCAGTCGGATCGTTTACCGCTGTGGGGAGTTCTACTAGACCACTGTCGGGCTCCAGTTCAGGGGTGTTTAGCTCAACAACACCATTAAATTCTGGTCCCAAGGCGGAGGTGGCGGTAATGTCGCTCTCGGGGGTTAACCGTTCTCTAAAGTCGGTGCCGAGAAGGGTTTGAGCAGTGATGCTGACCTGTCCACCTCTACCTTGTTGGGCATTGGCAGTAATGTCGCTATTTTCGAGGGCGATTAGAAAAATAGTATCAATCTCAATGTTGCCACCGTCGGCATTACCGGCATCGGTATTAATGTTACTTCCGTGCCTGAGCAGCAGGAGCGAGGTTTGCAGTTCGATGTTGCCGCCAGCTCCAGTGTTGGTGGCGGCATTGAGGGTGCCGCCATTGTCTAAGCGAATCTGATTAGCTGTGGCCTTGAGGGTGCCTGCGTCACCGGAGCCAAGACTGTTGATTGCGATCGCACCCCCATCTCGAATAATCAGCTCATTAGCCGTGACCTGCAGCGCCCCGGCTGAGCCATTGCCCACTACCCCTGGAAAATCAGCTCGCCCAGACGACGATACCAAACTGCTGGGGAGTTCCACGGGCACCCCAAAGGGTTGTCGGGTACCGGTCCCACTAATTTCCAAAACGTCGGCTACATTGACGATTAGGGTTCCTCCAGGACCATCGCTAAAGGTGGTGGTGGAAATATTCGCTCCGTCCCGAATCAAGAGATTCCCCGTGTTGAGCACTACATCACCTGCTGGAGCACCGCTAAAGCTAGATGTTCCAGGGCCGCTGCCAAAGCTACCGTCAGGGGACAAGCCAATGATTTCAGTAGTACCGCCCACGTTGAGAATCACATCCCCGGCAGGCCCGCCCAATGGAATCAATCCGGTATTCAAAAAAGCCCCGGTTTGATTACTCACCTGCCCGCCGCCGGTCATGGTGAATTCTTGGGTATTGACGGTGATATTGCCCCCGGCACCAGTTCCAAAAATGCTGTTGGCAAAAATGCCCGTAGGGGCAATGGCTTCTGCTGGGGTATCACGCAATTCAACTGATTCGCTGGCGTTAACAACTAACTCTCCGCCATCCCCAGCACCAAAGGTGATGGTTTGTAACAGTCCACCCTCACTCACAACCAGACGCTGGGTATTAAGGGTTAAATCGCCCGCATCCTGGGTGGTGCCCTGCAGGGTGCCGGTTAAGATAACTGAGCCAATAATGTCGACGGATTCAGTGGCTGTGATTAACGTATCGCCCCCGGCCCCATTTCCACTCGTTGTAGTCGAGATTAGGGCTCCGTCTTCCAGCCGTAGTCGGGCAGTCTCAATCGATAGTTGACCCGCTGCCCCGGCTCCGTCGCTGCCTGCCAACAGTCCACTTTCGGCATCGGAAATGTCTAGCGTGCCTTGAATGGCACCAAGAATCAGGTTTTGGAGGGCATTTGCTCCCACACCGCTGAGGTCAACCGAGTCGCTGACTCGCAGGATCAGGTCTCCCCCGGTGCCATTTCCTGCTGTGGAGGCGGAGAGCAAAGCGCGATCGCGCACCTGCAGCTGTTGGGTCTCTACGAGCAGGTCTCCACCCATGCCCTCTCCCGCCGTATCGGTGCTCACCCGGCTGATCACCTGACCATTGGCTGAGGCTCCTTGCACCGTTACTGATTCGGTAGCAGTTATTCTCAAATCTGCACCAGGGAGTGGCCCCAGGGTCACCGCTAGAATTTGAGAGCCCTCCTCCACTAACACTGTTTGGCCATGTAAATCAATGGCCCCACCTCCAGGCCCGCTGGTGTTAAGTAGGGCTCCCTGGCTTAGGGTAATGGCCCCAAATTCTTGGACAGTGTCATAGTCGAGATCAAAGCCATCAATAGCAGGGGTGAGGCGAACCAGCCCCCCGGTGGCACTACCGATTTCTAATCGTCCTGTAGGCGCAGATACGGTGCCCCCTGCTAGCGTCACATCGCCTCCCACTAGCGCCAGCGTGTGACCCGGCGAGACAAATAACCCTGGCAGCGTTGGTGGAAAGGTGCCGGGGCCGTCTACCCGAATCTCTCCTGGGGTGGTGCCCATTTGCAGACCAGTGGGAGTGCTGACGGTTAATAGTGGCGGGGTATTGGGTGCAGTGGCGCTGAAAACACTGCCATCGTCAAAAACAATACTGTCAGCGCTGCTGGCGACAAATGAGCCTGGCACCTGCAGCACTGCATTGGGGCCAAAGATAATGCCATTGGGGTTGAGTAAAAATAAATCGGCATTACCCTGGGCGGTAATGACACCGTCGATATTAGAGCCTAGTGCCCCAGTAACTCGGGTAATGATGGTGGTCAGGGCCGGATCATTCTGAAAAAGAGCAGCTTCGCCATTGCGCAACGAGAACTGTTCAAAGCTGTGGAACAGGGTCTGGCTATCGTTGCTCAGTGTACCGCCGGTAATTGGACAAACTGTACAGCCATTAGGGACAGCTGAATTGACAGGCAAGCTGTTGTCAGGGGTGATTTGAGCCTGGGCCATGGGGGTGGCTGTGATCAGAATGCTCAGTAGTGTAGTCAGGCCCCAGCCGTGACTTCTGATCTTAGACGGATCTGGCCCATGGCCGTGAGTCTTGCTCTGATCAATGTCCATAACATCAATGACTGAACGGCTGTGCTCAATGACAAGTGAGGATTACTCTATTGCCTTAGGTTTACAAAATATTGTCGGTGTGTCGGGAGATGTCTGCAATCATCCAAGGTAATTTAAGGCGAATTCTTGCTAGCGTTCGTTAATCTATTTGTCGTGAAGAAATATATCTATGGTGCTAATCACCCAAGGGCTATCCCGATTACAATTCCGCTGGTTGGAATAAAAATGTGACAACGCTGTTGCCCAAAAAAGTGATAGGGGGCTGGATGGCGATGGGACTTGTGCAGATATTGAACAGAAGACGGTTTTGGCAGGGCCGCTGGTTAGTCGTGCTAGCGATGGTGAGCTGTTGGCTGGTGATTTGGACGACTCCAGGAGTGGCTACTGGCGATCAGGTGCTCTCCAGTGGCGTTGAACAAGTGGAAATAGGTGAGCCAGCTGATGGTGAGACGGTTGCGACTGGTTCACCCATGACCCAGGGCAGTGCCTTGTTTGCGGCAGGGCGGCTGGCGGCAGCGGCGGATGTCTGGCAGCAGGCGGCTCAGCAGTATGAAACCCAGGGCAATCATCTAGAACAGGCCAGAGCGCTGTATTATTTGGCGCTGGCCGATTTTAATTTGGGGCGGTGGGAGTTAGCTCACCAGGCGAATGGTCAGAGTCAAACTCTGCTCAAAACGGCGGCTACTGACACAGCGCTATTGGGGGCTAACTTAAACCTGCAGGGGCAGCTGCAGCTGGTTTTAGGACAGCCTGAACAGGCCATTGAGACCTGGCAACAGGCGGCGGCCATCTACGTTTCAGTGGGAGATGCCACTGGTCAGTTGGGGGCTCAGCTCAATCGGGCCAGGGCGCTACAAACCCTAGGGCATTATCAGCAATCGCAGCAGTTGTTGGAGCAATCGCTGGCTAAAATTCAGACCCAGGCTGATCCAGCGGTCAAAGCTACAGGGCTTAAACTCCTGGGGATTGCTCTACAGGCGGTGGGTGATTTGGAGCGATCGCAATCTCTGCTGACGGAAAGCTTAGCCCTGACCCAGCCCCTGGTGGCCACTAAGCCAATTTTTGCCAATCAGGCCAGTGCTACCCTGCTCAGCCTAGGTAATACCCTGGCTGCCTCTGGAGAAACCGCTGCCGCCCTCACCCACTATCAGCAAGCCGCCAACCTAGCGATCCAACCGTTAGCCCGCCTAGAGGCCCAGCTCAATCAGCTCCAGCTGTTGGTCAAGACCGAACAGTGGTCGCAGGCACAACCGTTGATATCGGCGCTGCCTCACCAGCTGCAGGCGCTCCCCCCCGGTCGCGATACGGTCTATGCCCAGGTAAATTTTGCCGCTAGCTGGATGCGGTTTGCCCAGGGGCGCGATCAATCTGCCCAGACCCGCATTGCTCAACTGCTGGCGGATGCGGTACAGATGGCTCGTGGGATAGGGGATATCCGGGCCGAGGCCTTTGCCCTGGGGCAGCTGGGTCATCTATATGAGACGGTCCAGCAATGGCAGGATGCGCAACAGGTGACCCAGGAGGCGATGCAGCTGGCTCAAGGGCTGGATGCTCCTGATTTAAAGATGGCCTGGCAGTGGCAGCTGGGACGTATTTTGAAACAGCAGGGACAGACAGACGGTGCGATCGCAGCCTACAGCGAAGCCGTCGGTTCACTCCAGTCGTTACGGCAGGAACTGGTAGCCTTAAATCCCGACCTCCAGTTTTCCTTTCTCGAAACCGTTGAACCTGTCTACCGTGAGCTAGTGGCGCTGCTATTAGATAACCAGCCCCAACAGCCCCAGCTACAACAAGCTAGACAATTAATCGAATCCCTACAGCTGGCCGAACTCGATAACTTTTTTCGCCATGCCTGTTTGGAGGCGAAATCTCAGCTGATTGACACCGTTGATCCAACCGCTGCTATTGTTTACCCGATCATTTTGGCCGATCGGCTAGCGGTGATTGTTTCGCGACCGGGGCTACCCCTGATTCACTACGAAACTCGCCTACCCCAGCCTGAGATTGAAGCCGCCATTGCCCAGCTGCAGCTTTATCTCAATCCTCACTTTTTTGAGGCCGATCGACTCCGAGTTTCTCAGCAGCTTTATGACTGGCTGATCCGCCCGGCTACAGACTTTCTGGCCGAGACCCAAACCCTGGTTTTTGTATTAGATGGCACCCTGCGTAATTTACCCATGGCCGTATTGCACGATGGTCAACACTATCTAGTCGAACGCTATGGCATTGCCCTGAGTCCTGGGTTACAGCTGTTGGAGCCCCAGTCCTTGAGTGTGGGCCAACTCGATGTGTTAACCGGCGGTCTGAGCGTTCCCCAACAGGGATTCGCCGCACTGCCTGCCGTTGACATCGAAGTCAACCAGATTGCGGCCACATTGCCCACAACCCAGTTGCTCAACCAAACTTTTACCACCGATCGCCTCAAACGCACCCTCAATGATGTGCCGTTCTCCGTGGTGCATCTAGCGACCCACGGCCAGTTTAGCTCCAGGGTAGAAGATACCTTTCTGGTCACCTGGGATGGCCGGATTAATGTACAAGACCTGGATGCGCTGTTGCAGCCTAGACGGCGAGATCCGCAACAGCCGCTGGAACTATTGGTACTCAGCGCCTGCCAAACCGCTACGGGGGATAAACGCGCTGCCCTCGGGCTGGCTGGCATGGCTCTACGCTCTGGAGCCCGCAGCACCCTGGCAACACTCTGGCAGGTAAAAGATGAGTCTACGGCCACCCTGATGGCGCAGTTTTATCAGCAGCTCGCCGAGAATCCAGGCATGACCAAAGCTGCAGCCCTCAGAGCGGCCCAGCTTAGTTTGTTACAACAGCCCCAATACCAGCATCCCTTTTACTGGGCACCGTTTGTTTTGGTGGGCAACTGGTTGTAGGCAGCAAGAATGACAAGTTTCAACTGGGGCAGGATTTATGAAGCGATGCTAAACCTCAAGGACGTAAGCAAGAAAGTTGAATGAGGGTTGGGTTACAGTTTCCCCAACATCTACCACTGGCAGGAATAACTAGGTACCATGAGGCTCTACCCGGCGTTCCCCTCTAGCAAGTGAATGGTGAGTGAAGACAATTTAGAGCCCTAAAATGTTGCTATTTTAGACATCTTTTTCACGTCTGCGCCCTCATTTCTCTGTCCTTCGCTGTCTCTGTTTCAAGTCTTCCGTAACATATCTCTTTTAATCTCTCGCATCTATGAAATATTCTTTATTTAATCGCTTGTGTTTAGCCGGGTTGGGGACGCTCATGTTAGGAACGCTGGTCACTCCAGCGATGCTAGCTGAAACGGTCTCCACTGCCAGGGCTCGAAGGGCAGCTGCGGCTGATGATTCATTTGTCATCTTTGAGCCGCCCTCTGATGAACGGGTCGACAATTCTCGCGGGGGGGCTTCTCGTCCTGCTGAAATCAAATGCATCCACGATGATGGCTATGCGCATCCATTGACGGCACTGCTGCCGCAGTCGGGGGTAGGGCTAACGGTGGCGGCCCATCCCACTCTGCTGGTATACGTGCCTGCGACCACAGCGACTCGGGCACACTTGACTTTGAGAAATGCTGATCACAGTGGCCTTTACCAAACCCAGGTAGAGATACCTGGGACTGGGGGGATTGTCAGTCTGCCGCTGCCAGCTGATAGCCCCACCCTGGAGGTGGGCAAGACCTATCATTGGTCCCTGGCGCTCCTTTGTCAGCCTACGCAAACAGACATGCCGATTACCAGCGGTCAGATCCGGCGGGTTGAACTGGCATCGGCAGCTTTGGCTGAATCGCAGTCTGTGTTAGACCAGACGGTGACCTATGGGCAATCTGGGGTGTGGCACGATATGTTAACAAATCTAGTACAGCTGCGCCAGACTCAGCCAGATAATCAGACGCTCAATCAGAACTGGTCTGAATTGCTGCGTAGGGAAAAGCTAGATGCGATCGCAAACATGCCATTGCTTAATTAATATTGCATTAGGCTGGAAAGCCAGCTAAAACGATGAAGCGTTAATGATGAGTGAGTTTCTGCAGGATTTTAGCCATCTCATCCTGCCATAATATCTATGGCGTGCTGATGGGAAAACCAGGCTAAAAAGTACTGCTAAGAGGAATTAGATGCGATGGATTGCTGCACTTTTAACAACGCCAATTGTGGCTGGTACAGTTATAGCCCTAAGACTGACAGGCGCACTGCAGCTATTAGAGTGGGCAATGTACGATCAATATTTTCACCTGCGCCCCACCGCATCCATTGATGACCGCATTGTCCTAGTCACCATTGACGAAACTGACATCAGTACCCTTGGTCAGTGGCCGCTTTCGGATGCCATCCTGGCCCAGCTGGTGCGCAACCTGAGGCAGCATCAGCCAGCGGTGATTGGTCTAGATTTATATCGTGACCTACCCGTAGAACCGGGGTATCAAGACTGGGTTGAGGTGATGACATCCACCCCTAATCTGATTGGTGTCGAAAAAGCAATTGGCCGCACAGTGGCCCCACCAGCAGAATTGGAGGATCAGGGACAGGTGGCCCTGACTGATTTACTGGTGGATGCAGATGGCAAGTTTCGACGGGGGCTATTGTCCCATCCGAATGCTGAAAATCAGCTGCGGCTGGGGCTAGGGGCTGAACTAGCGGTACGGTATTTGGCGGCTCGCGATGTGCCTCAGGGGGTGGAGGATGCGGACCAGAAAGCCTATCGTTTGGGTCAGGCTGTCCTGAGGCCCTTAAGTGGCAATGACGGCGGCTATGTTCGTACCAGTGCAGGTGGCTATCAGATCTTGATCAACTTCCGGGGACATGCGGACTATTTTCCCCAGGTGTCGGTGACGGATGTGCTCAATAATCGTCTGGACCCTGAATTAATTCGCGATCGCATTGTCATTGTTGGGGGGGTAGCCGCCAGTCTCAATGATTTGTTCTACACACCCTACAGCAGTCGGTTAATTAATACACCGGAGGCGACGGCGGGCATGGTGATCCATGCCAACCTGGCTAGTACTTTGGTGAGTGCAGCGTTGGATGGACGGGCCGTCTTACAGAGCTGGTCAGAACCAGTCGAAGCGGTATGGATTCTGGTGTGGTCAGGGGTGGGTGCCCTGGGATACTGTTGGCTACTGGATACTAAACGCCATAGCAAACGCATGGTGACCCGGTTGGCGGTTTTGATTACCTCGGTTGTGCTGGCAGGGGGTGTTTTAACGGTTAGTAGCTATCTGGCTTTTTTGGGGGGCTGGTGGATTCCGGTTGTGCCGCCGTTTGTGGCATTGATTGTTTCTGCAAGTGCGATCGCAGGCTACGAAATCCTGAAACTGCAGCAATATCGCACAGAGCTAGCCCAGCAAAACCTCAAACTTGAACAAGACAAAATTCGAGCTGAAGCCTCTTCCCAAGCCAAAAGCCAGTTTTTAGCTAAGATGAGCCACGAATTTCGTACTCCCCTCAATGCTATCCTGGGCTTCACTCAACTCATGGGTCAAGATTCCACATTAACAACACAACAGAAAAAGTCTCTAGACATTATCAATCTTAGTGGCGAGCATCTGTTGAACTTAATCAACGATATCCTCGAAATTTCTAAAATAGAAGCTAATCGAGTTGTCTTACATGAAACCAGTGTCAACCTTTACAGTCTTTTAGACATGCTCAAAGGCATGCTGGAGCCAAAAGCGACAGCTAAAGGTTTACAGCTCCAGTTTGAACGCAGCCCCAATATTCCCCAGTTTGTAACCGCCGATGAAGGTAAACTCCGCCAGGTCCTCATCAATCTATTAGACAACGCCATTAAATTTACCGACAGCGGTAGAGTTGTGCTCCAACTCTCAGAGGGTATCGTTGAGCCAGATACCATGACCCTACACTTTGCAGTCAAAGACACAGGGCCTGGCATTGCTGCGCACGATATCCCTCAGCTATTTGAAATTTTTACCCAAGGCAAAGTCAGTCAAACTGTTGTAGAAGGAGTCGGCTTGGGGCTCCCTATCAGTCAACAACTTGTGAATCTCATGGGGGGAGAGATTATCGTCAGCTCCACCTTAACTCAAGGAACAACCTTTCAGTTTGATATTCCGGTGCGGCTAGAGCGTTTACCCACCCATGCATTCCCACCGATATCCCAGGTGACCAGCCTGGCCGCCAATCAAGTTCCCTTTCGGATCTTGATTGCTGACGACGAACCCATTAGCCGCAAGCTGCTCAACAAACTGCTCACATCCCTGGGGTTTCAGATTCGGGAAGCAACCAATGGCCAAGAAGCCGTTGAACTTTGGGAAAGCTGGCATCCCCACTTTATTTGGATGGATATGCAAATGCCGGTGATGAATGGTTGTGAAGCCACTCGCCAAATCCGGCAAAAAAGTCGAGAAACCGATATCTCTCCCCCAACGATTGTGGCTTTGACGGCTAGTGCTCTGGCCCAAGATCGTGAACTCAGTTTGGGGGCTGGCTGTGATGATTTTGTCAGCAAACCATTCCGTCGAGACGAACTGCTAGACAAACTAGCGCAGTACCTGGGCGTTCGCTATCAGTAAAAGAGCTGTCTATGGGCAGAACTGCAAGCAAGGCCCTGCCGCTGGGTAGCTTGACTAGGTCACCAGTTCTGCTGTCTCAGTTTAGTAGCCTCTGGCTATCTAGGTTCGTAGAGATATTCAAACCAGTTGCTAAAGGGATCGCGTCCATAAACCGCAGCCGTCCCATTACGGGGTTGATGTTTCTTAACACTTTAAACATCCTCAAGGCAATACCCCGCTTGTGTTGAGACCAAGACCAATTACTCGATTGTCACCGACTACGGTTTTCCCTAACGGAGGCTTTCAGCACATCGCTTACTATGTAGTCAAAGCAAAAAAGAGACACGAATACCATGGATGCAACCTTTGATAGCGATAAGCGCAAAGTTCTGTCAGCCCTTGCCCACGGTTCTATCTTTCTGAGCCAGCTGTTATTGTCCGCTGGGATTCCGGCTGCTCTGTGGATTATTTCTGATGATCCGGTCATTAAAGAGAATTCCAAAGAAGCCTTAAATTTTCACCTGAATATCTGGATTTACAGCGTCATTGTCGGACTCCTCTGCTGGGTATTAATTGGCTGGCTGTTCGTGGTTCCCCTGCTAATTTTTCAGTGGGTGATGCCAGTGTTAGCAATTTTGGCTAGTTTTAGTAACCCAGAGGGTGCCTTTAAATACCCGTTTGTCATTCGCTTTCTTTAAGCCGGGTTGAATTTTGATGGAAAATAGGTTTCTATCAGGGGTTGCAGTATTAGACGGCTGGTTTTACATCCGGGTAAATACTTAGCCAATCTCATTGTTTGATGACGCGTGAAGACTTGACGAATCTCCTGATAAATCTATGGTCATCATGAATAAGAGGATAAGCAGTCCGTCAGGGCTGCTTTTTTCGTCATTCCGTTTGGCAAACTCCTGTGAATAAACATCGCTGGTTTAATTGGACTGAGTATGCTCTACTTGTGGGTTCCGGTGCTGGAACGCTTGCTTCGGTAGCCACACAGCAGGTGCTATTAGCTGCAGCTCCGTTGTCATTGTTAGCTGGATTGGGGTTGCTGAGTCGACGGCAGCTTCAGGAGAAGCTAAATCAAGATCAGTCAGTAATGTTGTCGGTTAACAGCAGCTTAGACAAACGTTTGCGAGATGTGCAAGAGCAATTAGAAGATTTGCCATCCCATGAGCAACTGAACGCTGTTCGACAGTCGGTGATTGCTCAAAATCAGCAGGACATTTTGAGTCTGTCTCAACTGTTTGAATATACACGGAAGATGCTGCTAGAAAAGATTGAAAAGCAGGATATTCCTGAATTGCAGGAGTTGCGCCAGGAACTTAAGAGCCTACGGAAGTATTCTAAAAAGGTGGGGGTTGACCTCAAAGATATCAAAGCTCGCTATCAGCAGCTATCGGACACGAGTCGGATTGAAACCGTTGAGTCCATAGTCGCTAAGCTTAAAGCTGAGGTGATGCAATTCCGGGTGCATATGGAGGTATTTGGAGCTGAGACCAAGAATGATATTTCTGGCCTCGATGATAAACTCCAATATTTAAAGCAGCAGGTGCAGCAGCTAACAACTGACGAAACTCAGGCCGTACTCAAAAAAGAAGTGCAGGAGTTGGTGAAAGCTGTCTCAGAACTAGTATCTCGGGATGAGTTTATGGTGCTATCAGCTCGTTTACAAAAAGAACTGGCTGATCAAGCTGCTAGACCGCAGCTATCACCTCCTTTGATGCCTGAGCCAAGACCGATGACGCAGTTACAACAGCGTGTAGATAAGTTAGAACGACAGCTGGGAACTGTCACTGATTCTGTATTGGAAGCCGTGGCTGAAACATTAGAACCCTTGCAAAAGGATAAGGGCAGCGTGTTTCAGCACCTACAACAGCGGTTAGATGACACAGATGAGCAGATGACTATACTGACTGATGCCGTGCTGGCAGCGGTGGATGAAACCTTGGAACCCATACAGGCATCAGTATCCAATATTGCCGACAGTCAGTGGCTATTTGATTTTGATAATGTTGCCGGCAAGTCCAACAGTCGAAAAGCATTAGAACAGCTGCTGGATCAAGCGACGGAAAGAGTCGTGTTAGTTTGGCCCTGGGCGGATAATGTCAATCTGGATGCGGATCTTTTACGGCGGCTTCAACAGGTGCTAGATCGTAACTGTCGCCTGGATATTGGTTGGTGTCATCAGGGAGATAGTCGCGAGCAGGTATTGTTACGAACGATTAGTCAGCGCTGGAGTGAAGATAGTACGCGCCATCGTCAGCTCAAACGTGCCTTGAATCAGCTCTTGCCGTTCAAGCAAGACTATCCAGATTTATTCTCCTTTAAGATTTTGGGCACTACTGAGAACTTTGCTGTATGCGATTCTACTTCTGCCCTGATTGGCATGCAGGCACTGTCTACCCAGACTAGTTTGTTCCCTAAGGTGAAACTCAAGCTGCGCACGACCGATCCTGCCGTGATTCAACCGTTGATGCAGCGTTTTGAGAACCTGGTGCTCGATGCTGATGATGCTGGGGCCTATTTTAATCGGGGGATCACTCGCTATGACATGCGCGACTGTGCTGGGGCCATTGAAGATTTTACCCAAGTGATTAATATTCGCCCGAGTGCAACTGCTTACAATTGTCGCGGTGTGGCCTGGATGGAAGTCAATGACTATGCTAAAGCTTTAAAAGATTTTGGCCATGCTATTCGGTTAAATTCTGAGTTATTTGCGGCTCGGTGTAACCGAGGTGTGCTCAGGATGGATATACGAGATTACGATGGGGCGTTGGATGATCTAGCTGCAGCGACTAGCCTTTGTCCCCAAAGTGCAATTCCCTATTTTTATCGAGGGCGTATTTTTCAATTCTTAGGGGAGTTACAGCAGGCTGTTGGGCAATTTGGTCTCGCCATTGAGCGACAGCCCAAGCTAGCGTTAGCCTACTGCTACCGGGGAGCGGTGTATCAAAAACAAGGCAAACTACTGCAGGCCATTGCTGATTTAGAAACAGCTGCTCGCCTTCTCCGCACCACTGGGGATATCAATAACCTGAAACAGGTGATGCGTAAGTTAGATAAGCTCAAGCAAACATTGCAGGTGAAAACGGCTGTGATGATGTAAGCATTGACTGTTAAACAAGCTTAGGGAGGAGAATAATAGATTCCCCTCCGCTGGCTGGCACTCATTAGGCGATTCCTTCTAAGCAGCGATCGCCTGGGCGAGTTGACCCATCAACCCAATTTCGCTGCAAACTTCGTAGAATTTGACTTCGGGTGGAGATGCAAACAGCCCAGATAATTCCCTAACAATTTTGTCGTAGGTGGGGGTGTGGTGTGCTTCCATATTGTCGACGTTATCCCAAAGGATCACGGCGATCCCACGATCGGTGCCAGGCTCCTGGAAAAGATAAGCGCCTTGGAAACCATCATCGTAGGTGGCCACAGCCTGTTCATAGAGTTGACGGGCTTCGGAAAAGCGACCGGGTTTGAATTCGCCGATAGCAATATAGGCCTGTTTATGCTTAAGAAAATCGGTAAAATCGGTAGTCATAGTACTCTCTCGTTGTGATAGGACAGGATTTTTTGATCCGTAACAATAAGTCTGTAACACTCATCTTTGAGTTTGCCTGTTTTGTGACGTTGATTTGTGATTCTTAGGGTTGATTTACGGTTTTGTTGGTTGGCTAGAGAATAAAGCTGTGTCAACCTGACGATAGAGTTGTGACCTATCATTGGAATTGTCAAGTACCCAGTCGGCCTGGGCTGTTTTTTGACTGAGGGGTAGCTGATTTTTGATCCGTGCTGCCGCTTCGCTTTGGGAGAGATGATTACGGGCCATCAATCGCTGTTGCTGTTGTTCAAGGCGACAAATAACCACCCAAATTTCGCTGACTAGATGGGTGAGGTTCGCTTCAAACAGCAGGGGAATGGCATAGACCAGGGTTTGAGTGGGAGGATACTGGCGACGCACCTGGGTAAACCGCTGGCGAACAAAGGGATGGATTTGCTGTTCGACCCAGTGTTTTTCGTCAGGTTGGTTGAAAATAATTGTGCCTAGATGACGACGATTAAGTGAACTATCGCTGAGCACAATGGCATCCCCATAGCGCTCGACCAAACTGCTGAGGATTGGTGCTCCCGGAGCGACGGCTTCACGGGCATAGATGTCAGCGTCGAGGATGGGAAGCTGGTGGGTGGTGGCCAGGTAGTCTGAAACAGTCGATTTGCCAGTGGCAATTCCTCCGGTCAGGCCAATGATCCGCTGAGCCTTACTCATGGGCCGCCCACTGCACCAGGACCTCGGTGAGACCGTCTAGGGTGTAGGTGGTGGCTTCAATATCTATGCGCCCCAGATCTTCTAGACAGGTTTTAGTGGTTTGGGGACCGATGGATGCGATCGCAACCCCTTCCAGATAATCCAGCCAACTCTCTCCAAACCGGCCCAGCATCAGCTGCTTAAAATGCCGCACTGTTTTAGAACTAGCAAACGTGACCACATCCACCTGTCTCTGCTGTAGTGCTACTGTGGCCCCAGCCGTCATCGCTTGGGGACAGCCCGACTCATAGGCTGCCACTTCAGCCACCATTGCCCCTTGGGCTACACATTCTTTAACCAATACATCTCGCCCCCCAGTTTCCACCCGGGGAAACAGTATCTTTAAACCTTTAAGGGAAACCGGAAAGCGCTCTATCAGGGAATCGGCCACATAGTGAGGAGGAATAAAATCAGCCCTAAAACCACGTTCAGTCAAAACATTAGCCGTTTTTTTACCCACCACCGCTAGCTTTAAATGGGCCAGTTGCCGCAGATCATACTGCTTGACTAACAACCGATCTAAAAAGAAATTGACTGCATTGGCGGAGGTCAAAATTAACCAGTCAAATGTTGACAATCT
Organism: Leptolyngbya sp. Heron Island J; assembly: GCF_000482245.1. GTDB lineage: Bacteria > Cyanobacteriota > Cyanobacteriia > Phormidesmidales > Phormidesmidaceae > Leptothoe. Next base: position 18,770 of record NZ_AWNH01000018.1, read on the forward strand.
CTCCAAAGCCTGATCCAGGTCTGTCCAGCTGGACGGTGGACGAATTTCTAGGGCAGGCATATCAATAACCGTGGCCCCCTGGTGGTTAAGCAGAGTGGTAAACTCGCTGGATTGCCCGGTTGCACGGGTAACCAGAATTGTTTTGTTATTCAATCCTCTATTGACCATGGTATCAACGAATGTAGGCGGCACTAAAAACTCTCGCAAGCGTATCACTTCACCAATGACAATAATGCAAGGAGATAGCTTTTCACCCCTAGTGAGTTGAGCAATGTTAAGCAGTGTGCCCTGCCAGAGACGCTGTTGGGGTTGACTGGCCCATTGAATCACAACAATGGGAGTGTCACCGTGCCGTCCGTGGACTTGGAGCTGATGACAAATGTCTCCTAAATGTCGACCCCCCATCAGCAACACCAAGGTTTCTAAATTAGCCAGGGTAGGCCAGTCGAGGTTTTGAAGATTGTGGGCGGTAAACACACCAAACCCATGACTCAAGACTGGATCAGTCAGGGGAATAGCACTCAGTAAAGGAGCAGCCAGGGCCGAAGACACTCCAGGTATCACTTCAAAAGTACAGTTAGCCGCCTTGAGGGCCTGGATTTCACCCGCAGCGCGTCCAAAAATAAAAGGATCACCACTTTTTAGCCGCACCACCTGTTTGCCCTGCTGACAGTGATTGACTAGTAGCCGATTGATATCGGTCTGGGGGGTGCTGGGCTGCCCTCCTCGTTTGCCGACCTGAATGGCTTCACAGGCCGCAGGTAGCTGAGATAGCAAACGCTGATCTACCAGCGCATCATAAATTAGACAGTCAGCTTGCTGCAGCACTTGCTGACCGCGCACGGTGAGATAGTCGATATTGCCCGGACCTGCTCCTAAAAGATAAACCTTGCCATTTGCCGTCATTGTGTCAGCGCCATCCACTACTAATTCAGTGTCTAAGTGTACAAACCTCAGACGCTACCATACTGGTTACCGTTATTGGCATGATCCATTGGGCTTTCTTGCTGACACTGGCGGTAGACCTGGACAACAAAGGCCTGGTTCAGGGGGGGAATGGTGTAGTGGTTGGGAGAAGGTCTTATATGGTTTTAGGAGACATGTTGGAGCTAGCAACAGACGGTGCCGCCATGGCTGTTTCCCCCATCGTTTTCTGAGTAATCCCTTGAACTGTCAGTACTGAACAGGGGGCATGGTGCATTACATAGTTGCTGACACTGCCCAATAACAGTTCGCTAAAGCCAGTGCGACCCCGTCGACCCATGATGATTAAGTCGGCTTTCCACTTGGTGGCAATTTTGCATAGGGTTTCCCCAGGGGTACCAATGGGACAGGTGTATTCGGTACTCAGACCCTGACGCTGGGCAAAGTCGGTTTGAGATCGCATCCAACCCTCAATTTCCTGCTGCTGCTGTTGCCAGCTAACCATATGGCTTTGGTATAACTCTGTCGTCCAAATACCCTGCATCCCCTCCATACTTAGATAAATCGGGTCTGGATAACCCACATCCATCGGTGGGATAACCGTAACAAGGTTAAGCGTAGCCGTGGGCTTGGCTAAAGCAATAGCTTCTTCCAGTACACTGCGACTACTCTGACTGCGATCTAAGGCTACTAAAATGCGTTGAAACATGGCGACTATTCTCCTATGCACGGAGCGTGTGGGATTAAACAATCGACAATTTTAATTATTAATGACTCAAGCCTCAAAGACACAAAAAAAACTACAGTCACTAAAAAACTCAACCTATAAATTGAGAAATATTAAGTTTAAAGCACTAAGCACTAATAAGTTTGTCTTGCAAGAAACATAAGGCTGGCTGCAAACAATGAACTTTGAATCATGGCACATGGATGTAAACGTAATTGAAGTAAAAGATTACTGAGTGCTAATAAGTATTGAGCGTGAATTTCTGATCAATATCTATTTCCTTAGGTTCTGCTAAAGCCCTCCTAGATATAGATATGACAACTCTTAGCGAGTTTTATTTTCAGACTTTCGACAGACTACTGAACAACATAGAGAATACTTTGGAAACCGCTGATAAATCCTGTAAATGCCAATGATTTTGTCCATTAAGACTTGAAAATAACAATTTGACGTGATAACTTCTAATACTTGATAAGTAATATGAACAATACTTTCAAGTCTTTACCAGCTGTTGTTCTCCTCCTCGCTCGAACTCTAGAATGCAAGTGGTCAAAAACATTTGGGAAGAGATAAAAAATCGATAACGCTCTTTCTAAAAGTAGACCGTACGCAAATCTCACTTCATTTTAGTTGAGATTATCAATATCTAAAACTACAGGTTGCTCAATCATAAATTACAGTTAGCCCCTGTGGTTCTTGGCGGTATCCACCGTTTCCCACCCCAGTTAATATAGGTTATAGAGGATAGAGTCATGCGTAGTCTTCGTTGGTTAGCAGATAGTTTTAACTACATTTTTGGCGCAGCTGTTCGTATTTTTGGGCCGAATGACGATGCCTATCCCTATGTTGGTGTGCAGCCCTATGAAGGTGATCCCTATTCTTCTAGTTGGGTATAGCTAGCCTGGTGTTGTTATTGACCTAATAACGACTAGCTCATTGATGATCGATATGCTCCTCTAAAGCTCTGGTGTTAGTGCCGGAGCTTTTTTATTGACCCAGACAAATCCATGGTGCTGGCAAATGTATTAGTAGATATAAGTAGGTTGACCCAATTAGCTATCAGATATCGAGGCCCCCTCCCGTCCCCCAATCCTGGGGGAGGCTAGACTCAAAGCCCCCAGGATTGGGGGTTTGGGGGCAAAAGCTACGAAGTTAAACAGCTTGTTCATATCTTATAGAAGATTGAGTTTACCCACTTAGTCGATCAAGGACTGGTCAGGTCGCTTTAGAGCCTTGAGACTTGACTGCTGCAGACAGCTGCTTCATTGCTTCGCCCTCATGCTTCCGTCCGCCACTATGGAGAATGTGTGTAACCCTATGTAAAGATGTTTATATGTATTGTGTCGGCAGCATTAGCAGCAGACATGTGACTGGAGTAAAGCTTAATGACGCTTCCTTTGCCCATGCGTGCAACAGGAAACCTGTTGAAATTAGCAGGCAACATCACCCTGGATGCCCAACATCTAAAAAAATCCTATGGTCGTGGTAAGCAGCGGTTTGATGCGGTACGTGATGTTTCCCTGCGTATTAGTGCGGGCGAAGTGTTAGCCTTTCTCGGCCCCAATGGTGCCGGTAAAACCACGACTATCAAGATGATTGGCGGTTTGGTCCGTCCCGATGCTGGTCAGGTCCGGATTGACGGGCTAGATCCTCATCAGCAATCCATGGCCCTCAAGCGTGTAGGTGCGGTTTTAGAAGGTAACCGCAATTTGTATTGGCGATTAACGCCTTTGGAAAACATTGAGTATTTTGGTGGGCTGCGGCAGGTCCCCCGCCAGGTAGCGCGCCAGCGGGGGGAACAGCTGCTAGAACAATTTGGCCTCAGTGATAAACGTAAAACACCTGTCCAAAAACTGTCGCGCGGTATGCAGCAAAAGCTAGCCATTGCCGTCGCTTTAGTCCATCAGCCAACGCTGTTGTTATTGGATGAACCCACCCTGGGGTTGGATGTGGAGGCTAGCGAAACCGTTAAGACGCTAGTGAGAGATATCGCCGCCGCTGGCTGTGGTATTTTGTTGACCACCCACCAGTTAGATGTGGCCGAAGAACTCTCCGATCGAGTGGCCATTATCCGCCAGGGTCAAATTATTGCAGAGCAACCTACCCATGAGCTGATCCGACAGTTTTCGGGAAGTGCCTATCACATTGACTGTGGCCAGCCTATTGACATTGAGCGTGCAAAAAAAATTATGGTCCTGGGCGGGACAGTGAGTGACAACCAGGTACATTTTCCAGGTGATGCACTCTATGAGCTATTGGATATTGTACGACCTTTACCCATCAGAGAGATTCGACAAGATCGAGCCGATTTGACCGATGTTTTTCTATCCTTAATGCGGGATGTTGAGTCAGAGCAGAGTTAACCTGGGTCACAGCCTTATCTAGATGACCAGAAGAGATGGCAGAGATGACGGTGTCCACTAGTACTCTGTGGCGTAGGTTTTCCCACTGTCTGTGGATGAGTCGATGGGTGGATGGGTGGATGAAATAGCTGCTAAATTTCTGCCATCTGCTCTAGCTTTTCTCCATGTCATCGGAGCCAATGGCTGAGCACCCTAGTGTATGGTGGTATCAATCTTAATCTAGGGATGATGGGTTACACGACCTGGCTGGATTTTTCTTCTAGTTGTTCAGTAATGCTAGAAAACAATTCCAGTGCAGCCTCCAGGTCCTCGGCAATTTCTAGGGCTAGTACATCTGGGTCGGGCAAGTTTTCTGAATCTTCCAGGCTTTCGTCACGAAGCCAGAAAATATCCAGGTTGGCTTTGTCCCGTTGTACCAGTTCATCATAGGTGAAGGCTTTGAATTGTTCGGTTTCTTTGCGATCGCAACGGTTTTCAACGTTATAGCACTGGATAAAGTCTTGCAGGTGTGGGTAGCGTAGGGGGTTGGTTTTAAGGGTGAAGTGTTGGTTGGTGCGCAGATCGTAGATCCAAAGTTTTTCGGTCCAGGGGGTATCACTGGCGGGTTTGCGGTCAAAGAAGAGCACGTTAGCTTTGACTCCCTGGGCGTAGAAGATGCCAGTGGGCAGACGCAATAGGGTGTGGACGTCACACTCTTGCAGGAGCTCACGGCGGACGGTTTCGCCTGCACCGCCTTCAAAGAGAACATTATCAGGAACAACAACAGCGGCTCTACCATGCATTTCTAGCAAGGTTTTTACATGCTGTAAAAAGTTGAGCTGTTTGTTAGAGGTGGTGGCATAGAAGCCGTCGCGTTCGTAGGTGAGGGTTTCTTTTTTGGCTTTGCCTTCTTCGTTAAAGATGGTGATGCTGCTCTTTTTGCCGAAGGGGGGATTGGTGAGCACCATTTTGAAGTAGTCGCCAGGGTGGGACAGTAGGCTGTCTTTGGCTTCGATGATAGTTTCGTTGTTTTTGCCTTCGATGCCGTGGAGGTAGAGGTTCATGGCGCAGAGGCGGACGACGCTGTCGGCGACATCATTGCCACGAAAGGTGTTGTAGCGGAGGAAGCGTTTTTGGGCTTTGTCCAGGGGGTAGGTTTTGGTGAGATAGTCGTGGGCGACGAGGAAGAATCCGCCGGTACCGCAGGCGGGGTCGCAGATGGTTTCGCCCGGTTGAGGGCGCATGACTTCCACCATGGCCTGGATCAGGGGGCGGGGTGTGAAGTACTGTCCGGCACCGCTTTTGGTGTCTTCGGCATTTTTCTGGAGCAGCCCTTCGTAGATGTCGCCTTTGACGTCGGTGTCGAGGCCGATCCAGGTTTCTTCGTTGATGAGTTTGAGCAGGCGTTCGAGTTTGGCGGGGTCCTGGATTTTGTTTTGGGATTTGCGAAAGATGACGCCGAGGAGTCCCTGGGATTTGCCGAGGGTTTCCAGGGTTTTACGGTAGTGATCTTCTAGGAGTGTTCCGGCTTTGGTTAGTAGGGTTTGCCAGCTGTTTTTTTTGGGGATGATGGCGGTTTTGCCGAGCAGGGTGGTTTGCTCTTCGGCCATTTTGAGGAACAGCAGGTAGGTGAGCTGTTCAACGTAGTCGCTATAGCTGACGCCATCGTCGCGGAGGACGTTGCAGTAGTTCCAGAGTTTTTGGACGATAGAGGCAGATTCGTTAGGCATTAGGGGCAACTAGCTGGCGGTACGGGCGACTCTATCAGATGAGTGGACCTGGTTAGTAAGAAATGTGGTGATGTCTTGGATTAGGGAATGCTGGCGCAGAGTCTGACGTGTTTGCTCAGTTAGCTGGCTGAGAGTAGCTTGGATAAACTGAATAGCACCTTCAGGGTGTTGGTTTAATAGTTCTCTGGGTTGCTTTTGGCCGAGTTGCCATTCTAAGTCAGTGAATTGACGACCGATGAGTTGTTCAAACAGGGGGCGATCTTGTAAGAAGACGGCCTCAATCGTTGGTATGGCTTGCAAAATTTTATAGGGGGTACCCACCGCAGCACTGTGGGTTAAAAATTCCAGGTCTTGCTGATAGCTATGGATAGCGTCGGGGTTACTGGTATCGGCATCGATAACTAGTAAAACGGGGAGATGCCGATCTAGTAGAAGGCTGCGGGCCATGGTTTCTGCACCGTACTTGCCTTCTCCGTTGATAAATTTGACATCCTCTAACAGGGTTTTATCTAGCAGTGCTCGGAGGATTTCGGCATCAGACGGTCCTTCAACAACGATATATGCTTTAGTCATAGGGTTTTGGCCTCCTCCGGTCTGGGGTCGTAGTCGGGTTTACCTTTTTCGATGCAGACGCGATATTTTCTGATCAACGATTGCCGCATGCAGCTTTTTTCCAGGGCATAGGTGATTTCGCTGCCGTTCCAGAGTAAAATCATTTGGGGGCTGAGGTACTGAGCCAGGATGGATGCAGGTGGTGTGAACCCGCTGCGGCTGAAAACTACTCCAATTGTAGAAGCATGACGGCGGAGTAGCTGATTGCGCATTTTGGCGATGGGTTCGACGTTGAGAGGCTCGGTCTGGTCTTTGGCTTCGATCAAGCAGGTAAGACCATCGCAATAGACAACACCGTCGATTTGCTCGACGGTTTGGTTTTCGTCAGTGAATGCATACTGCGAGGTCATGTCGCTTAGTTGGACACCGTAGGGATAGGTGATGTCTGCTCCTTCGAGTTGAAAGGCACGTAGAATAAAGTATTCGAAGGCTTTGCCAGGTGCCCAGTCGGGGGTGTCGCGATCTTGAATTGATTGCCAGAATTGGAGTAGTTCTGGCCGCTCGTACGTTTCAATTCTGGCTTGGTAGTCGGCAGCACTGGGCATGGGCAGAGTAATGCTCTACAAGCTCTCCTGATTCTGGGTTGCTAGACTTTGATCATCTGGATTATTCCCTGGCGTGCCAACCTTTATACTCAATTGCACCATTAATTCATCGTCATAAATTGCAGCTTGCCAGTTGTGTGCTGACTTAATTTGCTCAATAGTTAAACCGCAAGTACCTTTGAGGTTAGCTCCTTTCAAATTCGCACCTTCTAGAAGGCAATTACTAAAGTCAACACCTTTCAAATCGGCCTCTTCAAGGCTAGCTCCATTTAGGTTGGCTTTATTGAATTTAGCGTTGGTCAGTATCGCTTTCCAAAAACGAGCATTTCGTAAATTTGAGCGATAAAAGTTAGCTTCTCTCAAGTCAGAGCAGACGAATCTTGCATTGCTATGGTCATCTTTATAAAAAGAAATACCCCTAAGATCAGAATAGCTAAAGTAGAGAGATAATCCTTCTGGATCGAGATTGGTGTTTCGTCGACCAATAACCATGATTGCTGACTCAATATCTTTGTCATAAGTGATTGGAGTTTGAGCTATCTTTTCATCAGCTTCTAAGCTTCTTTGATCGCGTACAAATGCAGCCAGTACTTCCATGATGCTCCAGTAGTCACGAGGAGAATCCTGGGCAATGCGTTCTAAAGCATAGATGCCACCGATACGGACAGCAGTTTGCTCATGGCCAAGTTGTTCAACTGCAATGGAGAAACGCTCAGTAATATTATGCTCTTGGGAGGCGGCTAGCTGTCGGCGGGAGAGGACAATATTCCAGAAGATGGCGATGCCGCCGACAATGGTGGCTATGGTTTGAATTAGGGTAATGCCTGCTTGGGAGCGGTCTTTGGGGTCTAGGTTTTGCCAGTTTTGGTAAATGTCAATGCCGGTGGGGAGGCCGATGGTAACGGCACAGATGACACCTAGAATTAGACCAACTGGGCCAATCCATTGATCACAGTTTTGGGTAACTCTCCTGAGCAATTGGTTGATGCTTGATGATTTGCGGTTCATGAAGCCTGCTCCTCGTTAGACGCATCGGTGATCTCTAGCTGTTTTGTCTTAGCAGTTTTTCGAGATTTCTTTTTCTTAGGCGTTGCCTTTCGCTTCTTACTTTTTGCTTCCTGCTGTACTTTTTCTGCCTGGATACGTTCTAGGAGTAATGAAGCTGGCTCATCATTGGGATCTTGGGTAACTAGCTTGCCTTCAAAGGCTTTTTTGAGAATGCTTTGACGGAGTTTTTCAGCACGCTTGAGATTTTTATCGAGGAGTTGCTCTATTGCATTGATAATTGAAAACTCTTTTTCGATTTCGTCAACAATGAATTTTTGTGCAGATAAAGGGGGCAACGGGATAGGTATTGAGGCCACCTTTGAAAGGCTTAGTGTATGCAGACCAGAGGTTGAGCTTGCTACACGTGTAATGTGTTTCCGTCGGGACTGTCCATAATTTTGTGTAAGCGATCTATCATCCATGTACATTAGGAGATCGCCTCATGGCCCGTAAGAAGAAAGAACCGAATCGCGTTGATGAATTACTAGACGAACTACTGGAAGACTGCGCCACCCCTGAGGATATTTTGGGCGAGTCGGGTCTGATGAAGCAAATCAAAAAGCGCCTGGTGGAACGCGCCTTAGCGGGAGAACTCAATCATCATCTTGAATCGAGTCCAGCGGATGAGCAGCCAAGAAATAGTCGCAATGGCAGCTCGAAGAAAACGGTGCAATCGGAGGACGGTGAACTGGAACTGTCCATCCCTCGCGACCGCAACAGCAGCTTTGAACCGATACTGGTGCCCAAACATCAGCGTCGATTAGCCGGACTCGATGAAAAGATCTTGGCGCTGTATGCCCGAGGGATGAGCACTCGTGACATCAGTGCCCAGCTCAAGGAATTATATGGGGGAGCCACGATATCAGCGTCGGTGATTAGCGAGGTGATTGATACCGTTAGCGACGATGTCAAAGCCTGGCAGGCCCGTCCCCTCGACGAGCTCTACCCAATCGTTTATCTCGATGCCCTGTACGTGAATATCAAAGTGTCAGGCCGTGTAAGCAAACGAGCGGTGTACGTGGTCCTGGGCATTGACCGAGAGGGCGAGAAACAACTGCTGGGTCTATGGATAGGCGAAGCCGAAACCGAGGGTGCTAAATTCTGGTTGAAAGTGCTCACCGACCTGAAAAATCGAGGATTGAAGGATATTCTGATTGCCTGTTGCGATGGGCTTAAAGGCTTTCCCAACGCCATCGAAGCGGTGTATCCCAAAACGCAAATACAGCTCTGCATTGTTCATCTGATGCGCAACTGCATGAAGTATGTCCCTTGGAAAG
>NZ_AWNH01000019.1 GCF_000482245.1 Leptolyngbya sp. Heron Island J
CGGTCGTTTGATCTTCCAGTACGCCTCCTTCAACAACAGCCGTTCCTTGCACTTCTTCTTGGGTGCCTGGCCCGTTGTTGGTATCTGGTTCACTGCACTGGGTATCTCCACGATGGCGTTCAACCTGAATGGATTCAACTTCAACCAGTCCATCATCGACTCTCAGGGTCGTGTTGTGAGCACTTGGGCTGACGTGATCAACCGCGCCAACCTGGGTATGGAAGTCATGCATGAGCGTAATGCTCACAACTTCCCGCTCGACTTGGCTGCTGGTGAAGCTGCTCCTGTTGCTATGGTTGCTCCTTCCATCAACGCGTAGTCGTCTTGGTTTTTTGTAACCTAGATTAGTCGAAAGGCCCTCTATCTTCGGATGGGGGGCCTTAATGTTTTAAATGTGTTTTCTATAAATAATTTTCTAATGAGAAAGGGAAGCTTTATAGCTTCTCTTTATGGCTAATGATTCAGATGACTTTTTGAATGAAATTAACTAATCTTAGAGAGATTAAACGTTGAACTTGAAGCTCTCTACTACCGTTAATTGAAGCCTGATTAATAGGCAAGAGTTTCCAGTGTTTCGCGCAAATATCGTCTGACTAAGTGCTCCAGTGGAGTTTTGTCCAAGATATCAGAGGGTAGTTCTGACTTCCAACGCTGAAACCCTGCACTATTACAGATAGCGCGTTGTAAGCTTAGCCACACATTTGTGTCTTCAGAGCTAAATAGATTAGAGGATATATTAGCCATAGGTTTCCCTGCGTAAGCTGACTTAATAAATACTGCAGTGTATTCTGTTATTACCATAACGCAGCTATCCAGGAGATGTTGTGCCTATAGTCACGGTTTGTATTGAGTTATTTCTAGCTCTCATACAACAAAGGGAGACCGATTTAAAAGCTTCTCCCTTTGTTGCAATTTTTTGGCAAAAACCTATGGGGCATGAACAGATTTCCTAATAGGTTTTGCTAGCACGATCTTAATTAAGAACGACCTGCTAAAGTACGTCGTTTCGTCACCATCTTAAAGGCTTCGATCCGATCTCCTTCTTGCCAATTGCTGAACTTGTCAACACCGATACCACACTCAAAGCCGGAAGCTACTTCTTTTACATCGTCGCGCATACGCTTCAATGAATCTAGATTGCCTTCGTATACCTGAGAGCCATTACGCATAACGCGAATCTTACAGTTGCGTGTCACCTTGCCAGATAGCACGTAGCAACCTGCCACAGCTCCTTTACGGACTGGGAAGACCGCACGAACTTCGACTTCACCTAAGGCTTCTTCCACCAATTCAGGCTCAAGCAGACCTTCCATAGCGCCTTCGATATCTTCAAGGAGCTTATAGATGATGTCGTAGTCGCGAATATCCACGCCCAGTCGATCGGAGGCCTGCTGCGCACCCGGTGCAAGGGTTGTATTGAAGCCGATGATGACAGCGCCACTGGCAGCAGCTAGGTCAACATCAGTCTCACTAATTTCCCCTGGGGCAGCCATCAGCACTCGGATTTGTACCTCGTCTTGAGGCAGCTGCTGTAAAGATGCCAAGATAGCTTCGACAGACCCTTGAACATCTGCCTTCAGTAAGATGTTCAGTTCCTTCAGTTCACCTTCTTGGGCTTGGGCTGAGAGGGTATTTAAGGTAACCCGACGGGATGCCATAGCCTGCTGTAGCCTTGACTGACGCTGGTCAGCAGCACGATTATCAGCAACGGCACGCGCTTCTTTCTCGGATTCAAAGACTTCAAACTCATCACCTGCTTGGGGGACGTCGTTTAAGCCTAAGACCTCTACGGCAAAGGATGGCGATGCTGCTTCGACCCGGTTTAGTCGATCATCCAGCATAGCTCTCACTTTACCAAAGACAGATCCGACCACCATCGAGTCTCCGATCTTCAAGGTGCCGTTCTGTATGAGTAAAGTTGCAACTGGGCCCCGTGCTTTGTCTAGGTTGGCCTCAATAACGGTGCCCCTTGCCAGTCGGTCAGGATTAGCATGGAGATCCTCAACTTCAGCCTGTAGCAAGAGCATTTCCAGCAATAGATCTAGGTTCTCACCAGTGAGGGCACTGACGGGTACCATGATGCTGTCGCCACCCCATTCTTCAGGTACAAGACCTTGCTCCATCAGTTCTTGCTTAACGCGGTCGGGGTTAGCTGTTTCCTTATCGACTTTGTTGATGGCTGTGACAATGGGCACTTGCGCTGCTTTTGCATGGCTAATTGCCTCGATAGTCTGAGGACGGACGCCGTCATCAGCTGCAACTACTAACACTGCGATGTCGGTAACACGAGTACCGCGAGCTCGCATGGCTGTAAATGCTTCGTGGCCAGGTGTATCTAGGAAGACGACTTGGCGACTATCGCCATCGTGATCAACGTCAACATGGTAAGCACCAATATGCTGGGTAATACCACCTGCTTCACCGCTGGCAACCTTGGCTTCACGGATGGCATCTAGTAGTGATGTTTTACCGTGGTCAACGTGGCCCATGATGGTGACCACAGGTGGCCGCTGCTTCAGGTTCTCCAGGTCACCTTCGTCTAGCATCTCAGTGGTCTTCTTCGCTTCAGACTCGGCCTCAGCGGTTTCCACTTCAATCTCAAATGCTTCCGCTACCATCTTGGCTGTGGGAATATCCAAGGTCTGGTTGATATTGGTAGCAATGCCTTTGAAGAATAAGAACTTGATAACTTCAGTTTCAGGTTCTCTAATTTCCTGAGCTAGCTCATGTACGGTTAACCCATTGGTGAGCACAATTAGTTCAGGCTTTTCTTCGACGACTTCGACTTTGCGATCGCGCCGATTATTTCGTGACGACCCACCCCGACTGGGCATAGAGCGACTCTTAACCGTTGCTGGTTTGGCCTGACTCTGATGGGACTTGGGTTTTGGCGGCCGCATTAGCGAAATACTGATTGGAGTTGCAGCGCTATCTCCAGATAAACCAGCCTCTAGCTCGTCGATATCATCGTCATCGTCCAGACGCTGGGCGCGGCGTTTCTTCGTCGCATTCTTGCTTGCGCGCTGCCGCATTTCCTCTTCTTCACTTTCTCCACGCGGCTTACCTCGTTTGGGCGGACGTGCTGGTGCTGCAGGCCGACGAACATCAGGCCGACGAGGCGCACCGACCAAAACAGGTCCTGTATTCTCCTCAACTTCAGCCCCTTCACCGTTATCCAACTGACCGCTGTCAGAACCATTGGGTTTTGGTCGACGAGCCTCAACAACAGGCTTAGGCTTTAAGCTGGGCTTTTCCTTCAGTAAAGTAGGCTTCGCCTTGACTTCTCCAGCACTAACCTCTGTAACTGGAATCTTCTTACCTTCTGAATCCCCCCGATCTCGCTTCACCATCTTCGGCCGTGGTGCAGGTGAACGCGATGGCGGTGATACCAACTTAGGTTGAATTAGCTGTGGTGTAGATTCACCCGAAGAGTCCTGGTCGGCTGGCTTTTGACCAGATGCGGCAGCAGCTGGTCTGGACGCAGGTCGAGGAACTGGCTTTTGCGGCGGCTTGATCGCCGGTTTAGAAGGCCCTCCTGGGCGGTTCGGTGGCTGCCTGAGGTTGTCTGAAGGTTGCTCAGAGTCAGAGGAAGCATGTGCAGGAGCCTGAGGTTGTGCAGCCCTCCTCTCAGGAGGACGTGGCTCCGGTGATTGATGTCGCCGAACTTCTAATATCTGCTGCTTGCGAACAGGGCGATTTGGCGCTTTCGGCTTTGTCAGTGTTGGCTTTTGCTTAGGTTTAGGAGTCGGTTTTTGCAGTGATCGCTTTGGTGTCCCTGCTGCAGCCGCACGTATCCGCTCCGCATCTGATTCAGTAATGGTACTACTATGACTTTTTACCGCAATTTCTAAACGTTCACAGATGGCCAGAATATCTTTATTGTCTAAATCTAACTCCCGAGATAACTCATATATCCTGACTTTGCCATTGTTCATCCAAATATTCCTCGCAATTTTTCAAAAAAGGTGTCACATAGACTTACTGCCCTTATCGAAACGACATGACATCTTACCCTTGGGCATATGGGCAATATCTAATTTTATCGACTGTTGCGACTAATGTGATCAGTCTATGATCGATAAAATTGATGCTTACCCCCATCCTCGCTCAATAATATTCTGACAGGTTCGGTGATTTCTGACCGAAAATCAGCACAGGTCTTAAATTTTACCTTAGCATCAGCCCTAAAAAACGTCTTTGGGTGGTTCGGTTATCCCTGAATCTGTTTATACAGTTCTTCGTAAACTTCCTCGGGAATAGCTATTCTGAGCGCCCGACCCAGTCTGTTTTTTTTGTGAGCTAAATTTAAGCAATCCAACTGAGGACAGAGATAGGCCGATCGCCCGCTACCTTTGTTGAACTGAACCGTACCTGTTGGGTGAGTGCGGACAACTCTCAGCAGCTGGCTGCGATGAACTACCTTACGGCAACTAATGCAACGTCGGTGGTTGATTGGCACAATAACGCCCTATTCCTCCTCATATGCAGGTACTTCAGTTGCGATCGCTGCTGTTTCCTCTTCCTCAGCAGCAGCGGCTTCTTCAGCTGCCCTTTGCGCCGCCGCTGCCAGGTTCGCCGCTTTAATAGCTTCCATCTGAGCTGCTAGAGCTGCCGCCGCTTCCTCTTCCTGCTTACGTTTTGCTTCTAGCTGAGCCCGTACTTTTTCATCTTCAGCCTCATAGTCATACTTGGCTGAATCTTTGATATCGATTTTCCAACCAGTCAGACGTGCCGCGAGACGAACATTCTGTCCTTCCTTACCGATAGCTAAACTGAGCTGATCATCGGGGACTAAAACGTGTGCCTGACGATCCTCAGGATTCATCAGACGAACCTCATCGACGCGGGCGGGGCTGAGGGCATTGGCAATATAAGTCGCCGGATCCGGAGACCAGCGGATAACATCTATTTTTTCACCCCGCAGTTCATTGACAACTACCTGGATGCGAGACCCTCTTGCACCAATACAGGCCCCTACAGGATCAACGTCCCGTTCCAGAGTGTCTACGGCAATCTTGGTTCTTGGACCAACTGAGCGCGATGGCGGATTAGCTTCCCGTGCGACGGCAACGATACGCACCACCTCGTCCTCGATTTCGGGGACTTCATTAGAGAATAGCTCGACCACAAGGCTAGCATCGGCCCGAGAGACCAGAAGCTGGGGGCCACGATGGGAACCCTCTGAAACTTTCTTTAGAGCGACGCGGAATGTAGCATTAGCTCGATAGTTATCATTCGGTAGCTGATCGCGCTTAAGCAACTCCGCCTCTACGTCAGGTTGGCCCACGCCGCTGCTAACGGCCATAATCACGGACTGACGTTCAAACCGCAGAACTCGCGCTTGTAGGATAGTGCCTTCTAGATCTTGAAATTCTTCCTGAATCAGACGCCGCTGCTGATCGCGCAGTTTTTGAGCTAACACCTGTTTGGTTTGAATGGCGGCCATCCGACCAAAATCCCGTTGCTCTGGCGTAACGTCGAGGACGACTTCGTCGCCAACCTGGGCCTCTGGCGCAACTTCGACCACTTCCGCCAAAGAAATTTGATGATCGGGGTTTTCAACTGCCTCGACAATCATCTTGCTAGATAAGACTCTAAAGCCTTCTTCTTCAGGATCTAACTCGATTGAAAAATTATCGAAATAGTCTTCATCAAATTGAGCACTATCCATGCGGCGAGTACGGCGATAACGCTCGTACCCTTTGAGAAGAGCCTCGCGCAAGGCTTGTTCTACGGCGGAACGCGGTAGATTCCGCTCGCGGCTAATGCCCTCGATCATTTCTTGTAGGCTTGGCAGACTAACCATGGACATGGGCTCTCTTCTCCTTAGACAAATAGACTTTGATGCGCATAAAAGTTAAGAATGATGCTGATTTAGACCTGGTATTCTGGCGTGGCGGTTATCAGCGTATTGATCCATGGCTATGCTTCAACTTGATTGCTTAGCTGGACCGTTTCTATTAGCTCATTGGGTAAGGCAACACGCCGACCTCGTTGACTAATGGCGAGTTTGTTGTCTGTTCGTTCTAACAATGTACCTACCCATACCTTTTTGCCTTTATGGGGAGTATGCAGCGTGACTTCAATGGCAAACCCCTTGAAAACGATAAAGTCGCGCTCGGTCTGGAGCTGATTAGAAACTCCAGGGCTGGAAACTTCTAGAACATATGCATCTGGCAGAGTGTTAGAGATTTCTAGGGCTTCACCTAATGCAATGCTCATCCGTTCGCAATCATTGAGACTGGTATCTTCTTGTGTGAGGTTACGAACGTCAACGCGTAAAACCGGTGGGGTATGGTTGGTTTGAAAAACTGCGCCCACCACCTCCAACCCCAAGTCAGTGGCGATGGGGGTAGCTATTTCAAGGACCTGTGGAATAACAGGATGAGCCATGGACACGTAGTAAATTAAACAAAATAAAAAGTGGGCCTTAAGGTCCCACTTCCGACACAATCATTCTTGAACTGGGGCAGTCAGGGGCCAGTCAAAAGTTGACTTAAATAGTACTAGTACTATGGGCCTTTGCCGCGTTACACAGTTTAGCGTGTTTTTCTTTGCTTTGATTCAATCCCCGTTGCTTGAAAAAGATCGGCCACTGTGGTGCAGTAGTTGTCGATGCCGAAACTGGCAGGGGTCAGGGGATTTTGATAAGTAAAGTGACGATACTTTAAACAAAAACGATCCCAATCCTCCATGCGCACCTTAAAGAGCTTGATAAAAAAGTCAATCAGGCTTTGAGAAAGGGGAATTTGAAAGTAAATGGAGCGGCCAAGATAATGACTGACGGCAGCAACGGCATCGTCCACTGCCAGGGCCGAATTGCCTAATACCAGTTCCCTGGAATCGCCTGCTTGGGGACTATGGTCTACTAGGTAAGTGACAACCGTAGCAACATCTTTGGCGTGAATAAAGTGCAGGGTGCCGTCAGCACTGAAAAATCGAATTAGGTCGATCCATTTGGTAACTTCCGTCAACCCGCTGGATATATGGGAATAGGGTTTGTTGGTATCACCACCAAAAACGAGGGTAGGGAAGAGGGTGGTGATGTTTGGGAAAATTGCTAAATCTTTGAGCTTTTGATGGCACTGATATTTGCTGCGAATATAGTCGAAGGATACTTGACCTGCTTCTCGGAGGGGTTGGTTTTGGCGGTCTAAAATGCTGGCTGTTGAAAAGTAAAGTACCTGACGAATTCGATCTGGATCGAGCAGGGTCATTAGCTTTAAGTTAGCCGTGACATTGATGTCATAAATTGCGGGTGCGCCTCCCCAAGATGTGGCGATGAGGATGGCGGTATCTATTGTGCCTAGCAGATCAGAGAATTGCTCTATTTCGCGGATATCGCCTTGCAGGATATGAACTCTGGATTGATTGGTGACGTCTAGCTGTAGTTTGTCAGGGTTGCGCAACAGCAGGAAAAGTTCGTGCTCGCTGTTTTGAATTAGGCTTTCAAGGACATAATGGCCAATACAGCCACTGGCACCAGTAATAAAAATTCTCTGCGGTGACGATGGGATGGCTTGTACCAGTTGACTCACGGTTTAATCGAGCGCGATACGCGATATTTAAGTATCCATACTATTACTTTGCGTAACAGTTATGACAGCTGGTGTGACGCCTCGCTGAATGAATTATATAAATTTGCAGCCCATGCTTGGTTAGCTATGGACTGCAGATTTACGATCTCTTTATCCGTGGAGCGAGCTTTAGGCTGGGACCGCCATTAGCTCTTCAAGCTGTTTAGCGGTTTCAAAGAAATGCGCTGCGTTTTCTTCGGGGGTACCAGGCAGGATACCGTGGCCTAGATTCAAAATGTGTCCACCCCGACCGGCTTTACGGACGGTGTCGAGGATGCGATCTCGAATAAAGTCCTTCGACCCAAACAGAACACCTGGATCAACATTACCCTGGACCTTCATGTTGGGACCCAAACGACGACGAGCATCAGCCATGTCAACAGTCCAGTCGACACTGATGATATCCACACCAGACTCTCCCATCAGTTCCAAAACACCAGCACTACCGCTGATATAAAGAATCAGTGGCGTATCTGGATGCGTTTCTTTAACCTGCCGTACCACCTGTTGCTGATAGGGCAGGGCAAAAGTGCGATAGTCTTCAGGGCTAAGCTGGCCAGCCCAAGAGTCAAACAGCTGCACCACTTGAGCGCCACAGTCAATTTGGTAGCGCACATAGGTGGCAATGCCGTCTGCCAGGTGGCTCAAAAGCTGATGTAGCATCTTGGGCTCAGAAAATGCCATGCCCTTGATCACAGAGTAGTTCTTAGAGCTCTTACCCTCAATGGCATAGGCAGCCAATGTCCAAGGAGATCCGACAAAACCTAGCACTGTAGATTCGTTGCCAACCTCTTGACGCAGGGTGGTCAGAATCTTACGGATGAAGGGCAAATCTTCCTCGGGATTTAGCGGACGCAGGGCATCAATCTGCGCTTGAGTACGAATGGCGGGTTCAATGATGGGACCTTTGCTTTCCACAATGTCAAAGGGAATGCCCATGCCTGGCAGCGGGGTCAAAATGTCGGAAAACATGATGACGCCATCGGGGCGAAACGCGCGCCAAGGCTGTAGTGAAATCTCAATAGCAAGGTCTGCATTTTCAGAGCGCTCACGGAAGGATGGATACTTTTCCCGTAGATCGCGATATATCTTCATATATCGACCTGCCTGACGCATCATCCAGACCGGTGGTCGATCCAAGATTTCGCCCTTGGCGGCTCTCAACAAGTAGGGCGTTTGATCGGGTTGGGTCATTGAAATCTCACCACAGACTAAAAAGGTTTTTAATTCGCATTTGTTAGCTTATCATTGCGAATTAACCTCAATACCTGGAGACGTTTGACTTGTGTAGGTTTTGGCCAATGAACTGATGATTTTGACGTGACCGTCACAGCGTAAACTTAAAGGCAGATAACGAATTGTGGCCCCATGTGTCATTTTATTCAGACCTATTCATGCAGAATGTGAACTTTTTTAAAAAGCAAGGAGGGCGGTGGTTTTCTCAACGCACCACGCACTACTTAAAAACAGGTGGCTCTAAGGCGGGGAAATCGGATTTAGAGATTACCTATTTTGATGAAAATGACGATACTGTTGTGCGTCTCTGTGGTGAAGCTCACTGGCCAGCTGCAGATGCTGTAGGAGGTCTGCGGATTGTGCAAAAAAGTACCATCATCGGTGGTAAGACGCGAAACCAGTCGACATTGTTGGTTGCGATCGCAACCGATGACAAAAGTGGCAAACTCCTCAGTCAGCCCGAGGGCCAACCCATATCGCAGCTCAGTCAGTATCGATTTGAAAACGATGTACTGACAATCACGACTGATGCTAATGGTCTGCGTGCTGAAGAAAGATGGTGGTTTATTACCGATAAGCTCCGGATGCGCACCCATGTTCTAAGCGACAAAGAAGGCCAAACCATGGCGTCTTTTTGTTCAGAAATTCGCTTAGGAGATGTTAGTGCCTAGCCAGGCGTTTGCTTCGCAGTGTTGGTTGAAATGGCTGTATGGGAGACGACTCAGTCAGATAAACGTGTCCCGAAGTATTCTTTGCATTTTTATCTCTGTTACTGGATGCATTTACGGGATGACTGGATTTATCGGCTGACTCCCTGCGAGATGTGCTGGCTTGATAAACCTCTACTAAAGTGTCTTCAGCCTTGACCGGAAAAGCTTTGATCGATAACCCAGACAAATCACCATAGCCCATAGTAGAGTCAGCAAATTCTATGTTTGTTGGGGGCGGTAGTTCATCTTGGGATATCAGCGATAGCGAAATGTCCCGAGTGTCTAATTTTTCAATGTCTCTAGCGGGTTGAGGCATCTGAGTCATCATCGATGTAGACAAGCGCAGCTGAGTTCCAAGCTGAGCAGAAATTACTTGCTCAAAACCAGAGGTAAAGTGGCAAACCGGCTGTCCCCGTCGCTGCCATATTGCGAGGATATGCTCGACAGAAATAATTTTGTAGCGTCCCTGATAAACAGCCTCAATAATGGCATCTCGAATCCAGGGAGCACGATATTGATGGAGCCAATATAAGACCTGGCTTTCAGGACTATACTGCTCTAATTCCAGGCTAAAGGACTTGATTAGAGTAATAGCCTGTTGTGCTTCTCGTCCTAATTCTGATGACACCATCACTACTTAACCCTTAGCCCAAACTATTAGCTACTAATCTATTCATTGCCCAGTTGACAATTTCCTAATACGTTTGGGAAGTAATATTCACAAGTTTATCTAACCTCTATTAGTATTCACCTCAGCTTTGAAGAATATTACGCGGCTGTGCTGGCTTTATACAGGTTGGAGCAGCTGAGATCTTAGCGCTGTTCTACGACACCACTTTCTACTCGCCGAATATTACGTTCATCAAAGGGGCTGCCAGTCCCAACCCAGTTAAAGTCGCTGAGTCTAAAACCGACAGAGCCTGTCTCGCGAGTAGGGCTGTAGCGCAACACTAGACCATAGGTGCGGCGACTGTACTGGAAAATAATGTCAGTATTTATTTCCTCTGCAGTATTAATGTTGATTGATGTTTGAAAGCCCAGCAAAATAGGCCCAAAAATTTGCTGAAGGATACCAAAGCTAACAACGCGACGGTCTACATTGCGATCGAACAAAAAGGGAGAGCTATCGCTAGATAGAATATCTTGAGAGTAGCCAAGATTAAATCGGGTATAGTCAAAAAAATCTTTGGATAGATGGCCGACTTGACCATCAATGCGGATATCTCCAGAGATTTCTTCTTGAAAATCGCCGCTTGTGTAGTACGAGCCGACACCCAGTAGACTAGCGCTGAGCCGTAAGAAAGGAACTAATGGAACTGGGCTATAGCGTAATCCTTCATTTTGGGTAGCCGGTAAGGGGGCACCCCTCCACAGGCTGAAGCTTTTTCGCAAGCGTGCGCTAGCCTGCATACGACCTAATGTGAGCAAATCCTCATCCCCACCACGTCGTGGTCTACCGAGAAGATCAGTTCGGTCAGTTCTAGCAGTTATCAGCTGCCCACCTGCTTGATAGGTCAAAAGCAGACCACGGCCATCTAAGTTAATCGTTGGGGACTCGATAACTGAGCCGATGCTGGAACGTACATTCTGAAAACCTAGAGTGCCGTTAAAGAAGCGATCGCGATAACTATACTCTGTGGTTAAACGATGGTTTCCGATCAGGTAGCGATTACGAATATTGCCCCGCAGGTTATCTTCGAGCTGATCAAAATCTAGACCTGTTAATGTGGTGCGAGCAGAGAGCTGCGATCTACTGGACAAACGCGTATTGAAGTCGAGTTCGAATCCGAAGACCTCTGGATCGGTGAACCCCTGATTAGAAGCACGCTCTAAAAAGTACTGGGGAGTAATCGTTAAGTTAGTAGATTCATTCTCGATGACTGAAAACTGACTTTCCAGAAATACACCGCCACGATCTTGAGAGTCGCTCCCAATATTTACCAAAAAAGGATTAATTTGATTGGACTCAGCGGCTCCACGATTAAGCACATAGCGTGACTTCAAAATCGGGAGTGATAATCCTTGGTCGAATACCAGTCGCGGCCTTTCTGTCGTGAGCAAATCGGCCGTAGGGGATAACGTCACTAACGTCATCCGGTCGGTGCGAAATTCTAGCTCGGGGGGAGAAAACGGGTCATTAGTTAACCTGACGTCTTCTGCTACCCAGGTCTCAGCATCAAACGTGACTCTGGCTGCTTCAAACCGTAGACGTCTAATGCCACCTTCGCTTTGAGGCAACGAGCCTGACGTGGGACCCTCGAGACGAGAGCTGAGTTCAAATCCGCCAGCTCTTGTCACGTCCGTCACCTCTCGATCTGGATTAAGCGGGTCGAATACTGTCTGACTAGTAACGATACCCTCAGTGGGAGAGGCAAAGTCGTCTTCGAGATCGGGTAAAAATAGTTCTCCGCGAGTTTCAAAGATGGTGCCTGCTTCCTGAAGCAGGCTATATTCAGCCCGCTCCCCTCGCACTTCTTGTTCGCCACGAGTAAGAATGACATTGCCCTCTGCTAAAACATAGCGGTTAACCAAATTCACCCATAGTTCATCAGCTAGCAGCAAGGCATTGTTTAGCTGAAATACCGCATTGCCTCGGGCAATGACGACCTGTCGCTCAGAGTTGAAAATTTGAGTATCAGCTGTGATTTCTAGCTTGGAAAGGTCTAAAGGTTCTGAAGCCTCTGTTGCCTCTATCGCAGGCATGCCATCAGCTGGTTCCGAGGTTTCAGCGGATGGAGAAGGCGGCTCTGACTCTTCAGGAGCTACGGCAGGATCTTCTTGGGCTTCAGCTTCAGCGTCTGTAGTGTCTGCGTCTATCTCGAAATCGTTCGGAGCTTGCTCATCGAAATCGATGGTATCTAAATCGCTCTCTTCTAGGTTCAGCTGTTCGACATTTTCAAGATCTACGGCCTCTGTATCTATGTCGCTGGGAGCTAATGATGGTTCAATCGCATCTTCGATCTCGGCTGGCTCAAGATTCTGAATAATGTCTGTATCTAGCACTCCATCAACTGCATCTAAAGTCTCATGATCAATGCTAGGTAGCTCCGGACCTGACTCAACTTCTGGCGGTAGCGTTGGTAATTGAGTCAGATTAGGCGTTGAAAAATCGTCAGACGCTGGCTCTGACAGTTGCTCAGCAGGCAGCAGACTTCTAGGAGAAGAAAAAGCCGGAATAATACTATGGGTGACTCGACCCAGGGATGGAGAATGACTGGTAAGAAGGTGCTGTGCTCCACTATCTGGCTTGAGTTTGGGAGCAACTGTGCTGATAGAGACCGTTGATAACTGATTTAGGAGAGGTTCAGGAGGTAAATCGATTGGGGCCATGGATAGTGTTAAAAACGGCCAATGGTCAGCATCATGCTAACCCTCATGAACACAAGCGTCGAAATAGCCCCTCAGATAGGCACTGAATGGCATTAAAAACTCCTTAGCTGGGCTAGCCAAGGAGTTTAATCAAAATTAATTGGAACTCTTTCGGAACTAGCGTTTAGCAGAAATTATTCCATATCTTGACGACCAGGATTCCGAGCAGGGTCACCATTGAGGAAGCCGAAGATAAACAGACCTACGAAAAAGGCAACAGTCAGATATACAACGATCTTTAGAGTCAGCATCGGGAGTCTCCAGCACAGACACTTAAATTTATATAAACTCTATTCTATCGCAACATTGAAGTCATCGAGTGTTTGTACTTAGCGTTCTTTGGGTATGCGTGTTTATGGGAGGCTTTAGGGAGAAGATGGACGGGATGTCTAAGTAGCTAACACCTGTTTAATCCATCGCCATGATGGCTACCCCACTCACCATAATGGCTGCACCCAGTAGGCGTTCTTTGAGTCCTTTTTCGCCAAATACAAGATAGCCAAATCCAACGGAAATTAAGGCGCTCATGCGTTTGACGGCGATTACCTGAGCGACTGGAGCCATGGTTAAAGCAATAAACTGTAGCGTGACGCCGACTGAATTAAATAAACCAGCGAGGCTGATAAATCGGGCTTGCGATCGCAACTCCCCTAACACACATCCAGCCCCCTGCTGCCATGCCCGCTGGGCTACAAATGGCACCATACCAACAGCAATCGTGCCAAATAGCGACATTCCCCAAAACAACGAAGACGAATTTAGAGTGCCGACTTTGTCAAAATTTGACGTGATGCTCCACAAGAAAGCCACACCGATCATCATCCGGCTGCCTGAATTGACAGCCATAGCTCGCAGTGGAGCCAGGGTAAATCCATCCCTGGGTTTGAGGTTCAATACGTAGGAACCAATAATCAGCAAGATTACCCCGATAGCATCCAGTTCCGTTGGCCATTCCTGCACAATGAGCGGGGAGGTCACTAGCAGAAACAATGGGGTTAATGTGACCAACGGTACTGTTAGGGATAGATCGGCAATCTTAATTGCTCGGGTATAGAGCGTAAACGCCAAAATATTTAAGCCACCCCCAATCAGCAGTGCTAGTCCAAAGTCTGGTCCCAGGGTGGGTAATCCTTCCGTAGCCAGCATCAACAAGCCCATAATCAAGGCTCCAACCGAGGTAAATCCCAGCAAGACGGAATATTCATCCAAAGACTTTAAGGCTTGTTTGCCAGTGGCATCTTTCAGGGCCTCGCAAAGAGCAGTACCGCTGGCGAGCATTAACCAGAGCATAGGGATTGTGGGGTATGGGTAATGAGTGCAAAGCTATCGTTAGACAGCTTACAAGGCTGGCCAAAGATTAACGTGCCGTCATTAACTCACAACTAGACTCTTCCAGTGCCTAACTGCCGCAGCAGCGATCAATCCCCAGACTGTCTAGCAACAAATCTCCGACGGCGTTCGCAATGGCAAATTCGCTATAGAAACTTTTGGAAAAATCAAACGATTGCATCTCTGTCAAAATTGCCATCACCAGCGGAATCAGCTCATTTTCCCCTTCCATGCGCTGGCGGACAAAAACCTGAGAGGCTCGCTGGGCAATGTCCTGATTGACAGCTTCTGGTAAAAACTCGGTGTCTAGCCACTGCTGAAGCGATGCACATAGCCATTCGCCTTCCTGCTGTGGATTTTTAGAGGGCGGCAAGGTAACGGATTGAATCGGTTCAGTCATATCGAATGCAGCAGTGAAATCTGTACTTTTTCAGTTTTAGATTCTTTTAGGGTAAGTTTTTTTAGGCTACGGTAGGAGAAGGGTTTGAAGAATGTAACGGGCGAGTCCCCTTGTCGCAGCTGCTATGGCTTACTCGATTCCCCACATTTTGCAATGCTATGCCCAGGGCTATTTTTTAATGGCCGATAGCGATTACCAAACACTCAACTGGTATTCCAGCCGTAAACGCGCACTAATTCCATTAGATGACCGCTTTCGTTATCCGAAGTCGCTACGTCGGGTGCTTAACCAAAATCGGTTTGAGATTGCGTTTAACCGGGATTTTGATGCGGTAGTCGAGGGCTGTGCCAATCGAGAAACGACCTGGATCTCCGATGAACTTAAGGCGATCTATCGCATGCTGCACCGGGCGGGCCATGCCCATAGCTTTGAAGCCTGGCAGGGGGATCAGCTGGCAGGCGCTATTTTGGGCATTGTGCTGGGGGGAGCGTTTATCGGCGAGTCAATGTTTTTTACGATCCCCGATGGTTCGAAGGTGGCGATGGTAAAGCTGGTGGAATGGCTGCGATCGCAAAACTTTCTGCTCTTCGACGCCCAAATGATGAATCCTCACCTTGCCCGTTTTGGCGCATACATCGTCGAAAGTGAAGTCTACGAAGACATTCTGTACCAAGCTATCCAGCGACCTTGCCAGTTTTTGCCCCTATCGGCGGCTGAGCGGACTCCAGCAATGAGGCGGCAGCTTCACTTATATCGAGGCCGCGAATAGGTGAGTGGCTGGTGTAAATTCTTTCTAGATTGAGTACATTGCTTTTGCTCATCCTTTTGCCCATTTATGGATGCAATCCCTGACATCAGCCCCGGATTTGTCGGTGTAAGTTTTCTCGCGTCGTTTATTGCCTGTTTTTTCTCTAGCCTGGCGGGTGGAGGAGCTGGGTTAATTTTGCTGCCTATCCTGCTGCTACTAGGATTACCCTTTGTCAATGCTCTGGCTTGTCATAAGTTGGCCGTTGGTTTTATTGGCTTGGGCAGTGGCTATCGTTATACCAAAGCTGGGCTAATCGATTGGCAAATGTTTTGGTGGACTGGGCTGGCAGGCGTGCCTTTTGTCATCCTGGGCACTCGATTCGCCGGACAGCTATCCAGTGAAACCATGCGACCGATCCTGGGGGGTGTGATTTTGACCATGGTCGCTGTTGCCTTTTTGCGTAAAACCGATCATTTAGAACATCAACCCCGACAAATGTCCCCCAAGCTATGGCTGCTGGCATCGTTGATGCTGCTTCCCATGGCCTTTTACAGTGGCTGGATTACGGCAGGGGCGGGTATTTTTACCACCTATCTTTATTTATTGTTTTTCCGGTATGACCAGCTGCATGCTACGGCGATGACCCTATCGGCCAATGGCATTTTTTGGAATATGGTTGGGGCTGGGGCTCACGTATTTCTTGGGAATACGGTGTGGTCGTTGGCTCCCGGTCTAGTCGGTGGTGCTTTGCTGGGCAGCTACTGTGGGGCCAGTTTGGGGATCAAAAAGGGCAATAAATTTTTGCGGTTTATTTTTCTGACGTCGGCGTCGATTACTGGAGGGTTGTTGTTGTTGCGGTAAGCGGCGCATCCACAAGAGATAGGGCATCCCTGGTGGATGCACCTACGAGACTATTGTTCTTGGGATAAATGGATGGGAACCCACTGGCAGACTAGCGTGCCATTAACCCGAGTCCAATGGGCCACGAGTTGAGATCGCTGCTGAGGGCGAGAATCTTTGGGAGGAACAGCGCGATAAACAGTGGTTGGGTTTGCATAAGTAAGCATATAGGTGTCCTCCTCAGGGACGATTTACAATAGCTAATTCTCAGGAGTACTTAATCTGACTGGTCTGAAGGTCAAACATTCAATCCAGGGATCAATCTCCAGCAGTTCATCACTAACTTTTATTGATTTGAAATGTATTGAAAGATACATCACTTGTTTTTCAATTTCGGGTAGCCCAACTTAAACACACTGTTTTTAGCCTGAGTTTTGGGGTGTTAGCTATTCGTTGAGTAGCTAGAAAGCCTTGCTCCAATGTGGCTTGAGCGACCTTGATAATTTGTCGATATCGACATTTATATTGCTTTACATTGCATAGAAAGCTGGGGGAGTGGTGAGGTAAGGTCGGCTCATCGTCGTCTCATTTTGGTGAGCGATAAGCTATTTCACGCCCCTATTGTTGTCCTACCATGACTGCTGAACACGCTCGCTTACAGACTCAGCCAGATGCTTGGAAATTCTGGGGACCTTACCTGAGCGAGCGTCAATGGGGTACTGTTCGTGAAGATTACAGCGCGACCGGTGAAGCCTGGGATTATTTTTCCCATGCTCAATCCCACAAACGGGCTTATCGCTGGGGTGAGGATGGGTTGTTGGGGATTTCTGATGAAAAACAGCGACTTTGTTTTGCGCTGGCGCTGTGGAATGGAGAAGACCCAGTACTAAAAGAGCGGCTCTTTGGTCTAACGGGTAACCAGGGGAACCATGGTGAGGATGTAAAGGAGTATTACTTTTATCTGGATAGTACGCCGACGCATTCTTATATGAAGGCGCTCTATAAGTATCCGCAATCGGCCTACCCTTATGACGAGCTGGTGACGGAGAATCAGCGGCGCGATCGCACTGCCTTGGAATACGAACTTCTAGACACAGGCGTCTTTGACGAAAATCGCTACTTCGATGTCTTTATCGAATATGCCAAGGCCGCACCCGAAGACATTCTGATTCAAATTACCGTTACAAACCGAGGACCTGAGACTAAAACTCTGACCGTATTGCCCACTCTCTGGTTTCGTAACACCTGGAGCTGGAAAGAACATGCAGACAAACCCAGTCTTAAACTAGCTGACACTCAATCAGGTTTTAGCATTCTAGAAGCTGTTCATTCGGGTTTGGGCAATCGCTGGCTCTACTGTCAGAGTAAGAATTTGGTACAAAAATCTCCGATTTTGTTCACGGAAAATGAGACTAACTACCAGGCGGTTTTTGGTGCTACCAATGCTACTCCCTATGTCAAAGATGCTTTTCATCGCTATGTGATTCAGGGTGAGTCAGCTGCTGTAAATCCTGATCTGATGGGGACTAAGGCTGCGGCACTCTATGTATTGACCGTGGCACCTGGAGAGAGTCAGGTTATTTGTCTGAGACTGAGTGACCAACCGCAACTTGCAACTCCTTTTGGCGAATCTTTTGCCACTACTCTGGCTGCTCGACAACAGGATGCAGACGACTTTTATCGCAAAGTTTCTCCGTTTCCGATGCCGGATGAGGAGAGAGCGGTTCAGCGTCAGGCGTTTGCTGGCCTTTTGTGGACTAAGCAGTACTTTGAGTTTGATGTCAATCGCTGGCTTCAGGGCGATCCGACGACGCTGAAACCGCCAGAAGGTCGCCAGCGCAATCGGGAATGGATTCATCTTGATGCTCAAGATATTATCTCCATGCCCGATAAGTGGGAGTATCCCTGGTTCGCGGCATGGGATACGGCGTTCCACTGCATTCCCCTGGCTATGGTAGATCCGGAGTTTGCCAAGTATCAGTTGGATATCATGACGAGGGAGTGGTACATGCATCCCAATGGTCAGATTCCGGCCTATGAGTGGGCATTTGGGGATGTGAACCCACCGGTGCATGCCTGGGCAACGTGGCGGGTTTATAAGATTGAGCAGAAGGTGAAAGGGGTGTGCGATCGCACCTTTCTAGAACGTGTTTTTCAAAAGCTCCTCCTCAACTTCACCTGGTGGGTTAATCGCAAAGACTCCGAAGGCAATAATGTCTTTGAAGGTGGCTTCCTGGGGTTAGACAATATCGGCGTTTTTGATCGCAGTTCTGACCTGCCCACTGGCGGACATTTAGAGCAGTCTGATGGCACCAGCTGGATGGCCATGTACTGCTTGAATATGCTCACCATTGCCCTAGAGCTAGCCAAAGAAAACCCAGTCTATGAAGACATGGCCACCAAGTTCTTTGAGCATTTTCTTTACATCGCCGATGCCATGAACCATATCGGCCAGGAGCGTACTCAGCTCTGGGATGACGAAGACGGCTTTTTCTACGATGTGCTGCACTTTCCCAACGGCGACCGACAGCGTCTCAAGGTCCGGTCAATGGTGGGTCTGATTCCCCTCTTTGCAGTCATGACTCTGGAGCCCGATTTATTAAAACAGGTACCTGGATTCAAAGAACGGCTGGAGTGGTTTATCAACAATCGTACTGAGCTAAAAAAGAATGTCGCCTGTATGGAAACGGCAGGCGTGGGTGCTTGTCGTATGTTAGCTCTCTGCTATGCCACCCTAGGAAAAGTTGAACCAACTGACAAATTGCGTCGCATCCTTGCCAAACTGCTAGATGAAAACGAGTTTCTCAGCCCCTACGGCATTCGTGCCCTATCGCGCTACCATGCCGAGCATCCTTACTGTTTCAACGCTGATGGCGAAGAGTTTTGCGTAAATTACGAACCGGCAGAATCCAGCAGTGGCTTATTTGGCGGCAATTCCAACTGGCGTGGTCCCATCTGGTTTCCGGTGAACTATTTGCTGATCGAGTCGCTCCAAAAATTCCATCACTACTTAGGTGATGACTTCAAAATTGAATGTCCTACTGGCTCAGGGCACTGGATGAATCTGTGGGAAGTGGCAGCAGTGCTTTCCCAACGACTAACTCGTATTTTTCTCCCAGATTCTGAGGGTAGTCGGCCTGTTTACGGTGGCTTATCGACTTTTCAGCAAGACCCCCACTGGCAGAACTATATTCTTTTCCATGAATATTTCCATGGTGATAACGGTGCAGGCATCGGAGCCAGCCATCAAACGGGCTGGACTGGTCTAGTGGCTAAGTTGATTCAGCAGCAAAGTGAATATGGTGCATATCGAAGCGTTTGATGACTAACGAGCAGTTAGAGTTACCCATTGAGATGGCTTTTCGATTGGGCAGTTAATCGGAATAGAACAACGGAGGTATTGAAGCCATTGCTTGGAATCGTAACCCAATACAGCCAATCATGTTAGTAAGAAATCTATCGTTAAATTAACTAGATATAGCGCTATAAATCGGCTAACCTTATAATCCATACTCTACAGCTAGTGGCTAACCCAACGCTTCAGGTAGCAAACTCCATAGAGTATACTTGTACTAAAATAGGCGCACGCTATGTCCTTTGTTGGTTTGCATATCCACAGCGATTACAGCTTGCTCGACGGAGCCAGTCAGCTCACACCGCTGGCTGAAAAAGCCGTCGAAATGGGTATGCCCGCCATTGCCCTCACCGATCATGGCGTCATGTACGGGGCCATTGAGCTGATCAAAACCTGCAACAAAGTAGGGATCAAGCCCATCATCGGCAATGAGATGTACTTGATCAACGGGGATATCACCAAGCAAGAAAAACGCCCCCGCTACCACCAGGTCATTCTGGCCAAAAACACCCAGGGCTACAAAAACCTGGTTAAGCTCACCACTAAGTCCCATCTGGACGGTGTCCAAGGTCGTGGCATCTTTTCCCGTCCCTGCATTAATAAAGACCTGCTGGAGCAATACCACGAAGGGCTGATCGTCACCAGTGCCTGTCTCGGTGGCGAAGTCCCCCAGGCCATTATGCAAAATCGCCTGGACGTCGCCTATCGTGTAGCAAAGTGGTATAAAGACCTCTTTGGCGAAGACTACTACTTAGAAATCCAAGATCACGGCTCGCCGGAAGACCGTATTGTAAATGTGGAAATCGTTCGCATTGCCCGCGAGCTAGATATCAAAATCATCGCTACCAACGACTCCCACTTTATTTCCTGCGTGGATGTCGAAGCCCACGACGCACTGCTCTGCATCCAAACTGGCAAACTCGTTACTGAAGACAAGCGCCTACGCTACAGCGGCACCGAGTATCTAAAGTCCGCAGAAGAAATGCGTCGCCTTTTCCGCGATCATCTGCCCCAGGACGTCATCGACGAAGCCGTAGCCAATACTCTGGGAGTGGCGGAAAAAGTCGAAGCATACGATATCCTCGGCAACCCACAGATTCCAAATTTCCCAGTGCCTGAGGGGCATACCGGCGAAACCTATATGGCTAAAGTTTCCCGCGATGGTTTGCTGGAAAGATTAGAGATTGCTTCCTACGAGGAGGTCCCCAAGGAATATCAAGACCGTCTGGAATACGAAATCCAGATGATGCACCAGATGGGGTTTGCTACCTACTTCCTGGTGGTTTGGGATTACATCAAGTTTGCCCGTGATAACAAGATTCCGGTGGGGCCAGGACGAGGTTCTGCAGCCGGGTCTCTGGTGGCTTACTGCATGGGTATTACCAATATTGACCCGGTGCACCACGGTTTGCTGTTTGAGCGATTCCTGAATCCTGAACGAAAGTCTATGCCTGACGTCGATACCGATTTCTGCATCGAAAAACGGGAGCAGGTAATTGAGTATGTGACAGAAAAGTATGGTAAGGACCATGTCGCCCAGATTATTACCTTTAACCGTATGACCTCCAAAGCGGTGCTTAAGGATGTGGCCCGTGTGTTAGACATTCCCTACGGTGAATCCGACAAAATGGCGAAAATGATCCCGGTGGCTCGGGGTAAACCTGCCAAGTTGAAGGTGATGATTGATCCTGAGAAAACCCCTGAAAAGGCATTTCAGGAGAAATATGAAAGCGGCGATCTGGTCCCTGGAACGGCAGTCACCTACCAACGCTGGCTGGATATGGCCATCACCATTGAAGGCACCAACAAAACCTTTGGCATGCACGCGGCGGGGGTGGTGATCTCAGCTAAGCCCCTGGATGAACTGGTACCGCTACAGCGCAATAATGACGGCGCAGTCATTACCCAGTACTACATGGAAGATGTGGAAGCCGTGGGTCTGCTAAAGATGGACTTTTTGGGGTTACGCAACCTCACCATGATCCAAAAAGCAGTGGATTATGTGGAGCAAACCCGAGGCAAAACCCTCGACATGGATAAGGTGGCCTACGATGATCCAACAACCTATAAGTTACTGGGGCGAGGTGAGCTGGGTGGTGTCTTCCAGCTGGAGTCCTCGGGGATGCGGCAGATTGTCCGTGACCTCAAACCGGATGGATTGGATGATATTTCGTCAGTTTTGGCTCTATATCGCCCAGGCCCGCTAGATGCTGGACTGATTCCCAAGTTTATTAACCGGAAGCATGGTCGGGAACAGATCGACTATCCCCACGAACTCATTCAGCCGATTTTAGAAGAAACCTACGGCATCATGATCTTTCAGGAGCAGATCATGAAAATTGCCCAGGATATGGCGGGTTATTCCCTAGGAGAGGCAGACCTGCTACGCCGCGCCATGGGTAAGAAAAAACAGTCAGAAATGGACAAGCACCGTGGCAAGTTCATTGAGGGCTCTGTCGCGAATGGTGTGCCTAAGAAAACCGTGGAAACCCTCTGGGACCAGATGGTTAACTTCGCTCAGTACTGCTTTAATAAGAGTCATTCCATGGCCTATGGCTATGTCACGTTCCAGACGGCATACCTCAAGGCGAATTATCCGGTCGAATATATGGCGGCGCTGCTGACTGCCATCAGTGGCGATCAGGATAAAGTACAAATGCATATTGCTAACTGTGTCAGCATGGGAATCGAGGTGCTGCCGCCGGATGTAAACCGCTCAGGGGTGGACTTTACGCCGGAAGACAATAGCATTCTGTTTGGTTTGTCGGCAGTACGAAATGTAGGGCTGGGTGCAATTGAGACGATTTTGCAGAACCGAGCTGAGGAGGGGCCATTTGGGTCGTTACCGGAGCTGTGCGATCGCATCGATCTTCGTGCTGTCAATCGCCGTGCCCTAGAAGCGCTGATCCACTCTGGAGCCCTAGACGGTCTCAACAACAATCGGCGTCAGCTCATGGCAGATCTCGAATTTGTTGTCGACTGGGCCCAGTCCCGTGCCAAGGATCGTGAGATTGGCCAGGGCAATATCTTTGACATGATGCTGGGTGGTGGTGATACTAGCAAGCCTAATCAGAACAACAATGCCAGCGCCTACGAAGCTGCACCCAAAGCCCCATCAATGGAAGACTATGATCCACAAGAACGGCTACGTCTAGAAAAAGAGCTACTAGGCTTCTACATTTCTGATCATCCACTTAAATCCATACAGCGCCCGGCACGTATTCTAGCGCCCATTAGTCTGGCTGAACTCGCTGAACAGCCCGAAAAACTGACTCTAAGTGCGATTGTTATGGTCAGTGCCATGAAACCCATCACCACTAAAAAAGGTGACAGTATGGCAATCCTACAAATTGAAGACCTTAGCGGCCAAGCTGAGGCGGTTGTTTTTCCGCGTTCCTATGCCCGCATCGGCATGCATATCAAGGCTGATGCTCGATTAATGATTTGGGGTAAGGTCGACCGTCGAGATGATCAGGTACAGCTAATTATCGATGATGCTGAACCGATTGAAGATGTACGCTTAGTGACCGTTGAACTGCCTCCATCCATTGCGGGCGATATTGTCCAGCAAAACCGTTTACGCAATGTGATTCAAAATCAGCAAGGGGAGGATAAACGCGAAGCTAAGGTCCCCGTAGTTGCCATGATTACTCACCAAGGGCATCGTCAAGTGGTTCGTCTTGGCGCTCAATTCCGAGTTAAGGATCCAGATGAAGCGGTATCTGCTCTCAAAGCAGCTGATTTTCAAGCCAAGACAGCACCGCTCGTCAGTGCCTAATGTTGCATGTTTCCCTGATGATCTGAAATTTTGGGGAACGCTATTGAAGGTTCTAGCAAGCTCTAGTGCTGATGTTGACTCCTTCCTGTGGCAGCATTTACCTGGAGACACTTAATTTTTATCACCGAGTGGTCAAGATGCAAACCTCATGAGGCAGACTGACCTCATGGGGTTTGCAATTGAATTGTAAGGATTATGACTAAGCAACTCGATAATACAACTGCTCTGCGCTGTGCCCATCTCGCCAACGAGGTTTATCGAGACTTGAACGCTCGGCTGCGCTTCAGTATTGTGCCTGATATTGTGCCTAAGTTTTTTGATATTAAGGAAACCGATACTCAAGTCGCTCTGCTAGAAGATCCTGATACTCAGTGTGGTTATGTCGTTTTTCGTGGCAGTAATGCTGATCGTGATTGGTTAACGAACTTAGACTTTGCTCAGTGGTCTACCGTAACCGATGCTGTGCTTGATAATAAACAGCTGGATTATCCTGACGTTTATGGAGAATCGAGTGCTGGTGTGAAAATGCACACAGGGTTTACCAAAGCCTATCTAGCAGTACGCTCTCAACTTCACGCCCTCGTTAAGCATAGTGAAGTCACCCATTGGATTGTGACGGGACATAGTTTGGGTGGGGCCTTGGCAAAATTGTGTGCTGTGGATTTGCAATACAACTTTTCACCAGCTGTCTCAGTCGAGGTTTATACATTCGGAGCCCCGCGTGTCGGTAATCGGGCTTTTGCAGACTCCTATAATCGCCGTGTTCCTAATACCTGGCGGTTTGTAAACGGTAATGATGTAGTTTGTGGACTCCCCCGTCGTTGGCAAAACTACCGTCATGTCGATGCTCGGATCAGGTTTAAGGTTGGGTTCAGTTGGCGAATTATCTCAGGTAGCTTACAAGATCACCGTATTGATCGATATATTGCGGCACTGACTAAGCGTGTAGATCGAGAAGGTTAGTGGCTGTCTGAATACTAAGAGATTCCTTGGTTTGATTTGTAGCTAAAGATGTCAATGGTATATTCCGAAATAAGTGCCTAGTGCTTACCTTTAAATTCTTAATATCTGAGTCTTTTACAACAGACCTAAAGGATAGTTATGAAAAAAACGGGGCGACGCAGTAGCAATATCGACGATCGCCGTGGCGGTGCAAGTTCTCTGGTGGTCGGTGGGGGCGGTTTAGGTGCTTTGTTGCTGGCTGCAGCTGTGACAATGCTAACTGGAAATCCAGGCCCCATTTCGGATCAAGTTGCTGCACCACCGACCCAATCGCCTGCTCAACAGCAGCAAACATCGCCAACTGAGGATGAACTGGCTAACTTTATCTCCGTTGTATTGGCCGATACGGAGGATACGTGGGGGCAAATTTTCCAGGAGGAATTCGGTCAGCCTTATCCTGAGCCTACCTTAGTTTTATTTTCTGGGTCTACGCAATCGGCCTGTGGTCTTGGCCAGGCTGCAATGGGGCCGTTTTACTGTCCGGCTGATCAAAAAGTTTATATTGATCTGAGTTTTTATAATGATTTGAAAACTCGTCACCAGGCTCCTGGGGATTTTGCCCAAGCCTATGTCGTTGCCCATGAAGTGGGGCATCATGTGCAGAACGTTTTAGGTATTTCTAGTCAGGTTCGACAGCTTCAAAGTGGTGCCAGTGAAGTTGAATCTAATCGACTGTCTGTGCGCTTAGAACTCCAAGCGGACTGTTTTGCCGGTGTGTGGGCCAATCGTGCTGATCAGGCCCGCGATATTCTTGAAAGCGGTGATATTGAAGAAGCTCTCAATGCGGCTAGTCAGATTGGTGATGATCATTTGCAGCAACAGTCCCGTGGCTTTGTAGTGCCGGAATCATTTACTCATGGTAGTTCTGCCCAGCGTATGCGGTGGTTTAATCAAGGTTTAGCAACGGGCGATATTGAGCAGTGCGATACGTTTGCTGCCAATCAGATTTAGGGCGGTTTTGTCTGTGATTAGAGTTGGGTTGCGGTTGCTCAGGTCTTATACCAAATCCGAATTCATCAAACCCGATTAAAAATGGACGGTTCTGTAGGGGCATCCCCTTGTGGGTGTCCTTTGATATCGGACGCTATCAGTCAGGATTTCGTATGAGTAGCTATTGTTTATATCCGTATTTTTACGGATGATTAGAGTGGGTAGGTGAGTCAGGGGTACAAAACTATACTCCGTGAAATCTCGCTGTTTTTTGCTAAATATCAAGCCTTGAAGAAGATGTCAAAATCACTGAGGTGGTCGACATCTAAGTAGAGATATCACTGATGAAGTATTGTTTGATACTCGTCTGTGATGATGACTAAGTCGACTGCATTTTTGAGGGTTGCGATCGCAACTACTATTCTCTTAGCAGGTGAGATCGCGCCTGCTAGCGCCAAAGTAAGAGTTCTAGATTTTGAAAAAGATGCCCTGGGTAATGACCTGAGTGGAGGTACTCAAATTCATGATGATTGGGCGGACTGGGGCCTCACTATCACCGGCAAAAACTACAAAACTGGTAATAATAATGCGCCTCTACTGCTCTATGACACCAGTAAGTCTGGGGCAGACAACGATTTGCGTACTGGCACAACCTGGGGCACCGTCAACCAAGGCAATGCCCTCATCATTCAGGAATATAACAATGGCAGCTATAACCTGCATAAACCTGATGATGAGGCACAAGGCGGTCATGTTTGGTTCAAATTTGAGCAAGAAATTGGGTTTCAAAAGTTTTCCTTGCTCGATATCGACGATAACTTTGGAGATGCTGCCGGTACTCAAGTCCGTGTCATTGGCAAAAATGCCGATGATAAGAAAGTTCTAGATATTAATGTCGACGATCTAATTAGACGATTTGCAGATACCTATACCAATCCGGATCACACCAAAAGTCAGGGTAAATCCCTGACCCATTCGTATACCAACGGTCTGGGCGAAGATATCGATGTCACTATTACCCAAGTCGGTAATAAGCGTGACGATAACTCAATGTTTGAGTTTAAGTTCGACGAAGCTACGGTCCAGAAAATCAAATTTCAGTACAACGGGGTTAGTGGAGCCATTGCAGATTTACAGTGGGATGACCATACGACTGAAGAACCACCACAGCTACCAGAACCCTCCGTCAGCCTTGGACTCATGATGATGGGGTTGGTTGGTTCTTGGCAGTTTTTCACAAGGCGTCCGCAGCCAGATTAATCAAAAGTTACGACACTGCGAATTGACTGGCCTGTATGCATCACATCAAAAGCCTCGTTAATTTGCTCAAGTGGAAAAGTGTGGGTGATCAGGTCGTCAATGTTGATCTTGCCATTCATATACCAATCCACAATTTTAGGAACATCGGTACGGCCTCTGGCTCCACCAAACGCCGTACCTTTCCACACTCGTCCCGTGACTAATTGAAACGGGCGCGTTGCAATTTCCTGACCTGAGGCAGCTACACCGATGATGATGCTTTCACCCCAGCCCTTATGGCAGCACTCTAATGCTTGGCGCATCACCTGCACATTGCCAATGCACTCAAAGGTATAGTCAGCCCCACCTTTGGTTAAATCCACCAGGTAAGGGACTAAATCTCCATCCACGTCTTGGGGATTGACAAAATGGGTCATGCCAAACTTTTCTGCTAGGGCTTTTTTCCCAGGGTTAAGATCGACCCCAATAATCATGTCTGCCCCCACCAAACGGCAGCCCTGGATCACATTCAGGCCAATACCCCCCAGTCCAAATACGATTACATTGGCACCTGGCTCTACCTTGGCAGTATTAATCACAGCCCCAATTCCCGTTGTGACCCCGCAGCCAACGTAGCAAACCTTATCAAAGGGGGCATCTTCTCGAATTTTAGCTAGGGCGATCTCAGGTACAACGGTATAGTTGGCAAACGTTGAGGTCCCCATGTAGTGATAAATCGATTCATTTCCCAACCGAAAGCGACGAGTGCCATCGGGCATGAGCCCGCGACCTTGAGTACTTCGAATCGCCTGGCATAGGTTGGTTTTACCGCTCAAACAATACTCACAGGCACGGCACTCCGGCACATAGAGAGGGATGACATGATCGCCAGGCTTCAGGCTTTTGACATCATCACCTACGTCAACAACTACACCAGCTCCTTCATGCCCCAAAATGGCTGGAAATAAGCCTTCTGGATCTTTACCTGAAAGGGTATAAGCATCAGTGTGACAAACACCTGTAGCCTTGATCTCAACCAACACTTCACCAGCTTTCGGCCCATCTAACGTCAGCGTTTCTATTGTTAGGGGTTGACCAGCCTGATGAGCAACAGCGGCTCTCACTTCCATAATCTATTCCTCTGCGCAATTGCTTCTGCCAGGGTAAATGATGAGAGTAGTAGATTATCAACCCGTTATTCAACTGTAAAGAAATGCCACGAGAGTTTATCAGGAGTAGCTTTGCCTCCTTAATCAACCCAGCCAATATCATCATCAGAGAGCATACTATTCTGTTCGCCTCGTTGGATGGCATATTCTGGAATAGCTTTGTATCCGCTGGGGCGATTGCGTAAACTTAACGTATTGCGGTTAGTCGCTAGATCAGCCCCATGGATAACTTTGGGTGGTGTGGCTTCTGGCTCAGGAGTCTCCTCTTTTTGGGCTGTGATCTGCCGAATTGTATCCTTGGCGGTTTCAAGTTCTTCAGTAGCCTTGGTCAGTGCATCAGTTTTTTCTACTGTGGCCTTTTGTGCCGCGTCTAAATCATCCTTGAGTTCAAAGATCCGAGCTTGATGAGTTTTCAGATCATCCTGTAGCTCAACAATCTGTTCCTGAGCCTGTTTGAGAGCCCCTTCTAAATCAGCTATCTGCTTTTCCAGGGCCACTGTGTTGCTAGCCTTTCCAGTAGGAGCTTTGGATGTAGTTGATGCTTTGCTTGTACGTTTCCTTGTCCGACCTGTCCCTGTAGCTGCTTTCTTGGGTGTGTCGGAGCTTGTCTGGGTTTCCTGAGATACGTCTTCTACTGGAGCTTCTGCAGCCTCGTTCGATTTTTTGACTTCTTCTTTGAGCAGGTCGGCAATGCGTTTTTTTGTCATAATCTTTTCCAGTCCCTGAGAACTTCAGCAGCAACTCGATAGTAGTCGGCCTGTGCTTCCTGAGCATTTGGCCCTTTCCATTGACTGATAGCGCAACCTTCCATAGCAGCTCGTTCGTGGGCTTTATAAGTCCGTATGTATGTTTGAAAAGCCGAAATATCTAGCTCCTCCAGCATGATTTGAGCTTCTTGCGCTTCCTTTAAACTACGGGAATCAACCTTTGTCAGCAATACCCGGTGAAAAACCCCAGAGGGTTGAACAATCGTTTTAACAGTTGTGATCAATGCGGTCACGTCCATTGGCGCTGGTGGTGTAGGCAATAGTAGATAATCTGCCAATTGGATTACAGCACCTAAGGAATTAGAGTGTAGCGCTGGTGGCGTATCGATCACAATTAGTTCGTAGTCAGCAAGGGTCTTCAGCTGCTCCAGCATTGCGATATCGGTTTCGTGAGAAAAATCAAATGCCTGATGTACCCGCTCCAACCACCAAGTTGCAGACCGCTGGAGATCGCTATCTATCAATAAGACGCGCCGATCTTCTGCAAAAATTGCAGCCAAATTAACGGCAGTGGTTGTTTTGCCTACGCCCCCTTTTCCATTCAGAATCACAAGGACTTTAGGAGCTATCTGCTTCCCTTTTACCTTAGCCACGACTCATTACAGTAATAGGACCCTAGTGTTAGGTGTTGATCGTCAAGATAGATGAGTTTGGCTGCATCTAAACCTCAACCTCTCGCCCATTGTAAAGACTCATGGCTCGTTCGATACCTTTACGTAAGCTAAACTCTATGGCCTCGTCTGCAAGATTGACAGCGGCATCCATCACCTTGCGCTCATCTGGGGCAAATTTACCAAGAACATGCCCTACAACGACCTGATTGGCCTGGCTTTCTAAGTTATTAGCCCGACTGATTCCCAAGCGTAGTCTAGGAAAGGTTTGGGTGCCCAGGTGAGAAATAATTGATTTCATTCCATTATGCCCACCGGCTGAACCTGACAGGCGCAGACGCAGTTTGCCTATAGGTAGGTCCATGTCGTCATAAATGATCAGCACATCACTTGGTGATAACTTGTACCAATCAACGACAGCTCGCACCGCCTGACCAGATCGATTCATATATGTGTTGGGCTTGAGCAAAATAAGACGATCACCCGCCGCAGTACGAGTTTCGCCGACACTCCCGTGGAACCGCTTATGATTGGTTAGTTGTATTGCCCAACTCTTGGCCAGGCTATCTATGACTTCAAAGCCAATATTGTGCCGTGTACGCGCATACTTTTGGCCAGGATTACCCAGTCCAACTAGCAATTTTGGCGCTGGTAGAGAATCAGTATTTGTAGTCGCCATCCTAGTGCCTGAAGCTTTTATAACTTATGTCTTGGCAGCATTTTGTCAGAGCACTGATACCCAAGCTAAAAAGTTAAGCAATAAGCCCTGTACAACTTTGCAGAATAGCCACTGGCCTCTAGCAAAATATAATCTGAAGACCGAGATGATTAAGCAAGGTAACTGCGTCTAGGCAGTCTTATCAGTAGCGATGTTGGAGTCATTCTCGGTTACCTGACTTTCATCAGCTGTTTCGGGCTCTGGCTGAAGTGCTTTTGGTTCAGCTTTTTCCAAAGTTGCTTTCATTGGCTCAGCAACAGTTTTCTCGATGCGAGCAGCTTCTTTCTTAAATTCGTCTTCAAACTCTTTAGAAGCGTCCTGAAATCCTTTGATAGCCTTACCCAGGCTACGACCTATTTCAGGTAGCTTTTTGGGGCCAAATACCAACAAGGCAACCATCATAATTAGAGCCATCTCTGGCAGACCAATGCCAAAAATATTCATTACAGGTAAACCTCCCGCCGATATTGACTGCTGTGAACGTTTGCTCCAAAAATAGCCTGACCGCTATGGCATTCGTGACTAGTCTTTCAACACATTACTAGTAAAGGGGATAGGCTAGCGAACCTATCCCCTCCAATAGCTTTCAAATTTCCACGGCGTTGTCTCAATGCCTCAGCACTTCAACATTCCATGTACTCATGAAATTGGCCTAGAAGCTTAAGCCACGCCAATCCACGTCAACTCCCTGAATTTGAATAGAGTTATTGTAAAGCTGCAGAATGATGAGTAAGAAAACAAGGAAAAGCGCCATAAATACTCCCATTAAAGGAGTAGTACCCCAGCCGGGGGCGACTTTACCGTATTCAGAGTTCAAAGGTTTAAGAAGATTTCCCAACCGAGTTTGCTGTGCCATGGGCGTAAGTACCTTAAGGTCACTTTATATTCTGTAATATCATAGATTTTACATCCTCTAAGCCTTAAACGATCCTATGGATTCTGCAACAGTTCTTATTATTTCGGTGGGCGCTGTCGTCATCGCCTTTACCGGGTTGGCTGTATATACAGCATTTGGCCCCCCTTCCAAGCAGCTGGCTGATCCGTTTGATGATCACGAAGATTAATAGCCCCGTTGATCTAGCTGCAAGGGTTTACGTCTTGATGTGACCTCACAGATAAAAGAGAGGCGCGCGGATGCTGCTGCAATCTTGCGGCAGCAGTGCCGATGGTTCTAAGTGGTGATAGAATTAGATGCTTCGGGTGAGTACGGTCGTTGTTCTTTCTGTTTGGAAGCCGCTGTGCTCCAGCACTTTAGAGTGAGTGCTGTTACTCAATGTTTATGTATGTAAAACTTTCGGATAGACCGTTTCAACACAATTATGATCAAACTGCGACTGAAGCGTTACGGCAAAAAGCGTGAGGTGAGCTACCGGATTGTGGCTATGAATAGCCGAGATCGTCGTGATGGTCGCCCTTTGGAAGAGTTGGGTTTCTATAAT
Organism: Leptolyngbya sp. Heron Island J; assembly: GCF_000482245.1. Classification (GTDB taxonomy): domain Bacteria; phylum Cyanobacteriota; class Cyanobacteriia; order Phormidesmidales; family Phormidesmidaceae; genus Leptothoe. The sequence goes on from NZ_AWNH01000019.1 coordinate 31,218, forward strand.
CCTAGAACTGATGAAACTCGACTTGAGGTGCCCGCTATTGTGAAGCGCCTTAAGGAAGGTGCTCAGCCCACTAAGACTGTGCAGCGTATCCTTGAAAAAGCTAACGTGTACGAGCAGTTGAAGGCTTAGCCTGAGCACGTAGTTGGTTCTCTCTGCCTTGGGTCTACAACTTTTTAGCTTGGTGAAAGAGCTTTTTTCTAGTTGATGATCTGAACTGCAGGAATGAGTTTTTTAAGTTGCAATTTGCTGTATGCGCTACTGCTGTTAGTGAGTGACGGATGTGCCTGACTTTGAAGCCCTAGTTAAATTTCTAGTAACTCCTTTTCTAGAGTCTCCTGATGCGTTGAGGTTGGATTTTGAGCCGTTGTCGGATGGTCAGCGTCTCTGGGTTCGGGTAGCCTTTGATGGTGAAGATAAAGGTCGTGTCTTTGGGCGCGGGGGGCGTAATATTCAAGCTATTCGTAAAGTACTGAAGGCGACAGGTTCGCTACACAACTGTTCAGTGCATTTGGATGTTTACGGTGAATCATCTCACGACTCTAATGGGGGTGCTTCGGATCGTGGTCGCCCGCGTGGTGGCCGTAACGGCGGTGGTGGACGACCACGACGTAGCGGCGGTCGTCCGCCAGGGCCTAGTAGGAATCCCAGACGTAATTAAGGTTAAGGCAGCGCTGGCGTATTGTTAGGTCTTGGTGCTGAGTAACTGGTGTATTTGGTGCAGATGCTAGATGTCTGTGGCCACAGAATTGATTGGCTGTATGGAAGGTGCCTTTACGTTTGAATTTGATTCGGCTGAGCAGGCCATGGCCATGTCCGGATATCGGGAGGATGCGGTAAAACGGATCTCCCAGCAGACAGGGGCTAAGCTGGTCATGCGGGGTACCACTTTGTTGATATCAGGGACGCCAAACCAGATTGAGCGTTCTAAGCGTTTGGTTTCATCACTGAAGTCTATTTGGTCCCAGGGACAGACAGTCTCTGTTGCTGATGTGGCGACGGCAGTGCATGCTCTAGATACTCATCGAGAAGATGACCTGGGGCAGTTACACGGTGATGTCATTGCCCGTACTCGTCGGGGAGAGACAATTCGAGCAAAGACCTTTCGGCAGCGTAAGTATGTCAGTTTTTTGCGTACTAACGATCTGATTTTTTGCACTGGACCAGCAGGTACTGGAAAGACATTTTTGGCGGCTATGGTGGCTGTTCAGGCAATTCTAGAACAGCAATATGAACGATTGATTTTGACTAGACCTGCTGTCGAGGCGGGKGAGCGTTTAGGGKTTTTACCAGGTGATTTGCAGCAGAAGGTCGATCCTTATTTGCGACCTTTGTATGATGCACTGCATGAGTTAATTGACCCAGAGCGAATTCCTGGTTTGATGGAACGCGGCATTATTGAGGTGGCTCCGCTGGCGTATATGCGTGGCCGAACCCTTAGTAATGCATTTGTAATCTTAGACGAGGCGCAAAATACAACGCCTGCACAGATGAAAATGGTGCTGACGCGTTTGGGATTTAAGTCTCGAATGGTGGTTACAGGCGATATTACGCAAACGGATTTACCGAGTGAGCGGCAATCAGGCCTATCGATGGCGATGAAGGTTCTGAGAGACGTTGATGGTATTGCATTTTCGGAATTGACTAAGGCTGATGTTGTGCGCCATCCTCTGGTGCAACGCATTGTGGCAGCCTATGAAAAATATGAGATGTAGATGGGATTCTCCATCTACGAGCTAGATGCTCTAAATTCTTTACATCTGGATGTTGGACGGTACTGAAGGCAGCATTGATTATGGCGATTCTCCATGGAAGTTGGCTCCCGACACAGCAGCGGTTTTTTGTGTGGGCTGAGACATGGCGCAGGCTGAAAACCTCTGACAGTGAGTGGCGTGTTGAAGCTCATCCTTACTGTTTAACTAAGGATGAGTTTCCAGCGTTGCTGACGTCAGAAAGTCGTTGGGATTTGAGTGTATTGCTAGAGCGCCTTCAGTCTCGTTGGTGTGAGCAAGTGCTGTCAGTGCCGACGGTACTGGAAGATGCTCAGCGATATCCTCAGCTGTCTGGACAGGCACAGAGTCTAGAGGCAGCGACTGTACTCTATCCTTGGCGGGTGTCGGGAGTATTATTGCCTGCGGCGACGGCTCTCAAATTATTGACAGGGGTACCTTTGGGGGCTGGTTCTGGTTTGGTTGGTGGGGATCTGCGCTACTGGTCGCATATGGCGCGTTGGAGTCTGGATTTAATGGCACGTGGCAAGTTTGTGCCTACGGTCAGTGCTGATGGTAGCGGCGCGATCGCAACCTGGCAGTTATTACTCAACAGTGCGACTGATCAGGCTCGATTACGGCAGTTTTGCGATCTCATGCCTTTAGTTTGTCGGCTCTATCAACCCTGCAAACCGCAGCCTCATCAAGCCGCCACATCCAAAACCACCAAAAAGACTAAAACGACCAAAGCTAAATCTAATCAAAGATCAAGTACAGACTCCACTAATCTGCCAGTGGTCGTTGATTTTCCAAAGCCCTCATCCCCGTTACTTCAAGAATTCCTGGGGAGCATAGTATCGGCTAAGGTGTGTGAGTTAGCGCAGATGCAACCCCTGCCTGCCACTGCTCCTCTTAGTAAAGACTTACCACTGCGTGAATGGATAGCCGCCCTGACCCAGGAGAAGAAAAAGCGATTTGAATCTACACCAGCAGGGTTAGTTCGTCTCAATGAAGCCCTTAATACCTGGACAGCACCTCTACAAAACCTCACCGCTGATTCTCTAGATTCATTACATGTGGGTTTTCGTCTGCTCCCTCCGCCCACGGGCGAACTGGATTGGACGTTGCACTATGGCTTAGAGGCATCTGACGATCAAAACTTTTGTCTTGATGCTCAAACTATCTGGCAGCACCCAGTGGATCAGCTAAACTACCGTGGGCGTACGGTGGAAGCTCCCCAAGAAAAGCTCTTGGCCGGTTTGGGAAGAGCTGCTCGTCTGTGTGAGCCCATTAAACAAACCTTGGGAGAGCCCTGTCCAAGAGCTTGCACCCTCGATCCGATTCAGGCTTTTGAATTTATCAAAGCCACGACGAATCGTCTGCAGGATAATGGTTTTGGAGTAACTCTGCCGGAGAATCTGGTCGATCCGACTAAGACAAGTGCCAGCCGGTTAGGCTTAAGTGTTAAGGCGATGGCTCCTCCCCGCAAACAGCAACGCCTGGGGTTACAAAGTCTGCTCAATTTTGAGTGGGAACTTTCTATTGGGGGGCAAAATGTTAGTCAAAGCGAGTTTGAACAGTTAATTGCCCAGCAAACTCCTCTTGTAGAGGTTAACGGCCAGTGGGTAGAACTGCGTCCTCAAGATGTTAAAGCCGCGCAGTCTTTCTTTACGAGTCGCCAAACAAAAAATAAGCTGTCTGTCGAAGAAGTATTACGCATCAGCAGTGGTGATGGACAGCTGATTGATAAATTGCCCGTGGTGTCTTTTCAGGCATCAGGCAAGCTAGACGAGCTGATTACAACCCTGACAACCGGTAACCAAAGCCTGGAAGAGATTGATGAACCTGATGGATTTGAGGGCAAGCTTCGTCCTTACCAGGCACGAGGCGTTTCCTGGCTTTCATTTCTAGAGCAATGGGGCTTAGGAGCCTGTCTGGCCGATGATATGGGTTTGGGTAAAACCATTCAGCTCATTGCTTTTCTGCTTAATCTCAAACAGCAGGATGTGTTATCTAAACCAGTCTTACTGATCTGCCCAACATCGGTGCTGAGTAACTGGCAGCGGGAAGTTAAGCGTTTTGGACCTGACCTCACAACGCTGGTTTACCACGGGGATAAACGCCCCAAGGGCATGACGTTTGTTAAGCAAGCTCGAGGAACAAATTTGATCATCACGAGCTATACCCTGGCCCATCGTGACCTTAAAGAACTTAAGCGGGTGGAATGGCAAGGATTGGTGTTGGATGAAGCGCAGAATATTAAAAACTCGGATGCTAAACAATCCAAGGCTGTACGGGAGTTAGAAAGCGATTTTCGTATTGCTTTAACCGGTACTCCAGTGGAGAATCGGTTGTCTGAACTGTGGTCCATCATGGATTTTCTGAATCCCAATTATTTAGGCCCCAAAAACTTCTTTCAGCGGCGCTTTGCCACCCCAATTGAGCGTTATGGTGATACCGATTCGCTACGGACCCTGCGAGGTTTGGTCCAACCCTTTATCCTCAGACGTTTGAAGACGGATCGCAGCATTATTCAAGACTTGCCTGAAAAACAGGAAATGACAGTGTTCTGTGGACTGTCTGCTGAACAAGCGAGACTGTATCAAAAAGCTGTGGATGAGGCCTTAGTTGATATTGATGAGGCAGACGGTGTTAAGCGGCGGGGCATGATTTTAGGCTTGCTGGTCAAACTTAAGCAGATCTGTAATCATCCCGCTCAATATCTCAAACAGGCATCTCTAGGTAAACAGCGCCGTTCTGCTAAGCTGCAGCGTCTGAACGAGATGCTTGAAGAAGTGATCTCGGAAGGTGATCGAGCCCTAATTTTTACCCAATTTGCTGAATGGGGAAATCTGCTCCAGATGCACTTAAAAGAGTATCTGGGCGAGGAGGCTCTATTTCTCTACGGCAGTACCTCTCAGCCTGCTCGTGAAGCTATGGTGGATCGCTTCCAGCAAGATCCTAACGGACCAAAACTATTTATTCTTTCCCTCAAGGCTGGTGGTGTCGGTCTTAATCTGACCCGTGCCAACCATGTATTCCACTTTGATCGCTGGTGGAACCCGGCTGTGGAAAATCAAGCGACTGATCGCGCCTTTCGGATTGGGCAAACCCGCAATGTCCAGGTACATAAGTTTGTGTGCAGCGGCACTTTGGAGGAGCGCATTAACGACATGATCGAAAATAAAAAGGCTCTGGCCGAGCAGGTTGTAGGTGCTGGTGAACAGTGGTTAACGGAACTAGATACAGATCAGTTGCGAGAGCTGTTGCTACTCGATCGCAAAGCCGTGATTGACGAAAGCTGATTTAATGCATGGGGCCAGCTAGTTTAACTGGCTATACGTAAAGTAAATGTAATCAAACCACTGATGCGTATAAACTTCTGGTGAGATTTTGGATACGTTTGCTTGCTCCCTGGGCGTTGTGGAGGTTCTCAAAAATCTTGCTATCCATCGTAATTCAGTGTTTTGAGGGCTACATACGTCAGGATTTTTCCAATAAAACTGTGCCACTGAAAAACCTGGACTAATCCTGATCAGGCTGTTTGACAGCGGTTGATATTTAGTTAGATATGGCCCTCGACGCAATCTTAGATGTTGCCGATCGGGAATAGCCTTGCTGAGTGATGTAGATCTCAGAGTCACCTTGATGTGAGTCACTTGGGGTTTACCACCGTCACTCTACGCTAAGTATGGGTGCGTCAGTCTAGCTCACAAGGTTCACACTCGTGCTTGGAGCAAATTCCCAATTTTGCGGTTGTTTACCGCTCTATTGGCTCGGGCACACTACATCTACGAGGGCTAGACGGCCTTGACTGTTCTTAAAGCTACACCGCCCATGGTTATGGATGCAACGTCTTATCAAACCACTGCAGATGCTGATTTGACAGCCCCCAGCTCTGTTGCTCTCGCTACTACCGATCCTGTGAAGGAAGAGCCTAGCGATACTGATATTAAAATGCTGCTGTCGAAGGATGATGATGGCGCTGTAGATAATTTAGACGTTGATAAATTAGCGGTTGCCCCCGGACGCCGTACAACTGATTTGGTTCGTCTCTATCTACAAGAAATTGGACGCGTACGTCTGCTAGAGCGAGACGAGGAAGTAGCTGAAGCTCAGCTGGTCCAAAGCTATATGAGTCTTTTAGAGCAGCGTAAAGAAGCGGCTGCGGCTGAAAGTGGAATTTTAGCGACCTATGAACTGCTGTTGGAAACTCGCGATCGCATGGCGGCTCAATTGGGTCATCGTCCTTCTCTAGAGCGCTTAGCTAAAGAGTGTGACATTGCGTCTGCCGATTTGAAGCCAACCTTGCAGGCGGGTAAACGTCAGTGGGCTGAGCTAGTTGGCATGTCTGTTCAAGCGCTAGACGAAGCGTGTCATGAAGGAATTCGCGCCAAAGAGCACATGATTAAGGCGAACCTGCGCCTGGTTGTGTCGGTGGCTAAAAAGTATCAAAATCGAGGTCTGGAGCTTCTAGACTTAATTCAGGAAGGTACTTTAGGCTTGGAGCGTGCGGTTGAGAAGTTTGATCCCACTAAGGGCTATCGATTTAGCACCTATGCTTATTGGTGGATTCGCCAGGGCATTACTCGGGCGATCGCAACCCAGAGCCGCACGATTCGTCTGCCGGTTCATATCACCGAAAAGCTCAATAAAATCAAGAAAGCTCAACGCAAGATCTCCCAAACCAAAGGGCGAACAGCCACTGTGGAAGATATCGCTCGCGAGCTAAAGATGACCGCACCTCAAGTGCGTGAGGTGCTTCTCAAGGTGCCCCGATCTATTTCCCTAGAGACCAAAGTTGGTAAAGAGCGGGATACAGAACTGGGCGACCTTCTAGAGACTGATGCCTTATCTCCTGAAGAGCTGGCGGTTCGTGATGCTCTGCGTCGTGATTTACATCAGCTTCTAGCTGACTTGACCACACGTGAGCAAGAAGTCATTCGTCTAAGATTTGGTTTGGGCGATGGTGTGCCTTACTCCTTAGCTGAGATTGGTCGCACCTTGGAACTATCTCGAGAGCGAGTTCGCCAAATTGAATCTAAGGCACTGCAAAAACTGCGTCAGCCTAAGCGACGCAATCGTATTCGTGATTATCTAGAAGCCTTGAGCTAGTCTCTGTCTGCGAGAGGCGTTTCTCCATACAGCACGTTTTTGAGCCGGTGATGTTTACATCACCGGCTTTTTTCCGAATAGATATTTTCTTGATAGATGTTGGTACTCTAAGACGGATGTTTTGGGGTTTGGGCGCTGATTGCAAGCGTTACAAACGCGTATAACCCTTTCCAGGTAAAGACCTAAGAGTTTCATTAAGTGGAACCCTTGCCTGAAATTGCCAGTCCGATTCATTAAATCTAGTTAACTGCGATCGCAAATTATGGCTATTTTTTACGTTCAAGCGAATGCGCCTAATACCAACAATGGTGATTCTTGGGGAACGGCCACTAGTTTGCAGACAGCCTTGGCAAGCGCTAATGCTGGAGACGAGATTTGGTTAGCTCAAGGGACCTATAGTCCCGGAAATAACCCTGCGGATACCTTTACCGTCAATCAAGCCGTTCAACTTTATGGTGGTTTTGATGGTACCGAAGCCACCCGTAACCAGCGGGATTGGCAGGCTAATCAAACAATTATTGATGGTAATGGCGACAATAATACGGTTGTCACCGCCCAGAGCACTGCGAATGAGGCGCTAATTGACGGTGTCATTATTCAAGGAGGAGATGCCGTTGACGATGGTGGGGGTGTCTACAATCAAGGGGGTGGCAAGCTAAGACTACAGAACACAATTATTCGCGATAACCAGGCTGCAGATGATGGTGGTGGGATTCGCAATAATGGTGAGTTAGTCATTATCAATAGTAGTGTCATCAACAATACATCCATTGGCACTACAACCACGAGCGGTGGTGGTGGCCTTTTAAATGCCTCTGGTGCATCCGTCACGATTATTAACAGCACTTTCAGTGGCAACACGGCACGTAATGGTGGTGGCGTTCGTAACGACGGCATTCTAGATTTAACGAATAGTACCCTCAGCGGTAATATTGCTTCCGAAAGCGGTGGTGGTCTTTCAAATACCGTTAATGTGGTAGCGCCAGGGATCGTGATCGGTCGTGCAACGGCTACTATTGCCAATAGCACTATTACTAATAATGAGTCTCAAAATGTTAGTGCACAGCCGAATAATACGGGTGGTGGCGTCGCAAATTTTGGTGTTGTAACAGTCACTAACAGTATTATTGCGGCCAATGTTGATAATGATGACATCGTTGACATCAACTTCTTTATTGGTGCTGGTTCCACTACAACGGCTGGTAATAACCTGATTGGCAATGGCGATTCCACGCCTGGCCTGACTAACGGTAGTAATGGTGATCAGGTAGGTAGTGCTGTCACTCCCCTTGATCCACAGTTGGACACCTTGCAAGCCAACGGTGGCTTTACTCAAACCCATGCTCCATTAGTGGGTAGTCCAGTCATTGATGCCGGTACTGCCGGTACTGTTCCTGCCGATGCGTTTGACCTAGATGATGATGGCAATGTTGCAGAGGCTATTTCCGTTGACCAGCGAGGTGTTCCGTTTGCTCGATCAGTCGGCACTACGGTGGATATTGGCGCTGTAGAAGGTTCAGTTGCGCCTGTCGGTATTACAATTACGCCAACCACAGGTCTTGTGACGACAGAGGCAGGCGCAACCGCCACCTTTACAGCAGTCCTGACCAGTCAACCGAGTGATGTGGTCAGCTTAACTTTCACGAGTAATGATCCTACTGAAGGGACGGTTATCCCTAACATTACGTTTTCTACAGCTAATTGGGACCAACCCCAAACAGTCACCATTACTGGCGTTGATGACACCGATGATGATGGCGATGTTGCTTATATCATCAATACCGATGTGACTAGTACAGATACTCGCTATAGTGCTTTGGTGCCAACGGCAGTAGCTGTCACCAATCAGGATAATGATACGTCTTCGGGTGGTCCTGGTAGTTCTAGTAGTTTGACTTCCCAAGATGAACGACTGCTTGTCGGTGGCACTGGCGATGTATCTGTTGAAATTTCCATTAGTCAAAATGCATCTGAGCAGGTCAGAGAGATCATTGTGTTTGCCACAGATACCAGTGGTGCAGTCAATGGTTTGACCGCCAGTGATGCTGGCTACTTAGAGGCTGTGCTAGATGCGGCGCAAGTTGTTTTTTCTACTCTAGAAGCAGGAGATATTGCAGACTTTGAACCCCAAAAAACGCTTACCGTAGCGGCTGGTAGCATTCTGAAATTTGCCATTATCGATGACGGTAGCTTAGATAGTTTGCGCCGTGGCACGGGCGGCACGATTAACATCACAGGGCTCGATGGCCAGACAGATGTGGTCGAATTACAGGCCTTGAGTGATGGTTCTATTCAGGCAGGGTTTCGCCAGGGGCAAAGCGGAACATTTGATCAAATAGTGATTAATACCATAGCTGTGGAGGAGACTTTGCCCATTGGTGCAGGTCTGCAAGGTCTGAGTAATGACTCTGAACTCATTGATTTACGATCTCAGACAGGGACGTTAACAGCCACCATTGATATTTACCGTGAAGCCGCATTAGATAATGTGGTCGGTCTGTTTGTTGTGGAAAATGAACAAGGTCAAGTCCGTGATGCTCTGGGGATATTACTCAGCCCTGGCGATGAGGGCTATGGTGCAGCAGCCTTAGCTCAAAGGGTTAACTTAGAGTTAACCGGCACCAATGGCGAGGCCACACGCTATACCAGTGAGATTCTAGGTGGGCAGCTTTTATCTACCTTTTTAGTCGTGGATGGCACTGTTGCTGACTTACTAGATAGCGATGTGAGTAATGATCCAGCTATCTACTTTACGCATATTGCCGGTAATAGCGATGGGGCAGACCACGTCAGGCTTCTAGGCAACAACGCCTTTGGTTTTGAAGATTTGCCGGGTGGCGGTGATATGGACTTTGATGATTTGGTTATGCAAGTTCAGTTTGCCTGATATTCTGCCGTCATCCTATCTACAATAAAAAATAAAAAAGCCAGCAGCTACAACAGCTGCTGGCTGGACAGGAGCAATCGCTGGAACAGGAAATCACATTTTCTCGCTAGCAGAGATGATCAATAAGTACAGCGACAGTGGAAGCAAAGGCTGTAATGCCGAGCCCGACAAAGGGATTTTGACCTTGGCTCACGGCAAATGAGGTAATGATGCCTGCACCGAGAGCGGCAATCATAAATGCACCTAACCAATCTTTCTGGGCGTTGTACATAGGGCGCAGCTAGAGAAGAACTGAACGACTGAGATCAAGCTATCACCACGCTCTAGCCTGCATAAAGTGAAGCGTACATTCTGTAATCAAGATTTAGGGTCAGAGATGTTTTGTTACAAACTCTCGACACTGTACTACGTACAGACTGTTCTGACTGCTGTGATTAGTTGGCGCACTTTTGCTAAATCCTTATGGCCAGGGGTGGTTTCTACGCCACTGGATAAATCGATGCCATCGGGTGACAGCAGCGATAGAGCTTTGGCTACATTATCAGGACGCAGTCCGCCAGCTAAAAACCAAGGTTTTGGCGGATGAAAAGTTTGTAAGGCTTGCCAGTCTAAGGTGTGGCCGGTACCGCCTAGCTGTTGAGGGTGGTAGGCATCCAGTAAAAAGGTGTCAACGTAGGGGGCATAGTGGTTGACTTGTGCGAGATCCTGAGAATTTCGAATCCGCAGAGCTTTAATCAGTTCTACCTGGGGCATGGCCAACCGAATTTGCTGACATTCGGTCGGGGACTCTTGACCATGCAGCTGTACGCCGCTAAGTTGACCAATGGTTACGGTTTGCTTGATGAGGTCGAGGGAGGCATTGGCAAAGATGCCAATGCGGTCAACTGGCGGCAGGGCCTGGACAATGGTACGAATTGTCTCTGGGGTGACATACCGTGGAGATTGTTTGACACAAATAAAACCGAGTACAGTGGCTCCCATGGTTGCGATCGCAACAGCCTGGTCTACTTGAGTGAGGCCACAGATTTTAATCCGCATAGATAAAGATTCGGAAATCCAGTAACGCTATTGGTAAAGCCTCTCACTAAAATAAAGGCAGTTCTTGGAATTTGGGTAATTCGTAGTCTAAATCACATTCAGCCTCGGGGGTTTCCCTGGCAAAACCTGACACTTTTGGCTCAGTTATTTTATTAAGACCGTTCTTTAAATCCTCTTCCTGGGTCCCTAGGCATATCAAAGGTATATCACTATGCAATCCGGTTGGCGCGTTGGCGCAATTTTCGGCATCCCCCTATTCATTGATAGCTCGTGGTTTTTTATCGTTCTCTTGATGACGTTTGCCTACGGCAGCGATCTTCGCAACGATGGATTCTCCTTCCCGATAGCAACTGTAGTGGGTTTGGTGATGGCGCTGCTGTTGTTTGGTTCTGTCCTGCTCCATGAGTTAGGGCATAGCCTGGTAGCACGACGGCAGGGGATTCAAGTTAACTCAATCACCCTATTTTTATTCGGTGGTATTGCCTCAATTGATAAAGAATCTAAAACCCCTGGACAGGCATTTCAGGTGGCGATCGCAGGGCCGATGGTCAGTTTTTTCCTGTTTTTGGCTCTAAGTGCGATCGCCTTAATTTTGCCAGCGCAAACGGTTGTTACCCAGGCAGTGGGGACTATTGCTCAAATCAACCTGGTATTAACTCTGTTTAACTTAATTCCAGGGCTGCCGTTAGATGGTGGTCAGGTCTTGAAAGCTCTGGTTTGGAAAATTACTGGTAGTCGGGTTCAAGGAGTGCGTTGGGCTGCCAGGGTAGGTCAGTTACTGGGGTGGATGGCAATTACAATCGGCATATACGCCTATTTAGCGACTCAGCAATTTACCTTCCTGTGGTTTTCACTACTGGGGTGGTTTGCGGTGCGTAATGCGGGTGCCTATAACCGAGTCAGTGATTTACAGGATGCGATCGCTAGTCTCAAGGCGAAGGATGCCAGTGTGCGAGAGTTTAAGGTGATTGATGCGAATTTAACCCTGCGAGAATTTGCTGATAAACAGCTACTCCAGGAAGGCAAGTCTGTGATGTATTTTGCGGCTTCAAACGGTCGTTATCGAGGCATGATTTCCCTCGATGATTTGCGTCAAATTGAGCGGAGTCGCTGGGAAAACATGACACTGGCTGAGTTAGCCCATCCGTTATTAGCACTCCCCCATGTGCGCGAAGAAACGCCGCTATCTAAAGTGATTACAGATCTAGAAGAAAATGAGCTGCGGCGTATCACTGTCTTATCTCCGGCGGATGCGGTTGCTGGCACCATTGACCGAGGCGATGTAGTACGGGCATTAGCGAGACGACTCAATTTTCCGATTTCAGAAGCCCTTATTGATCGCATCAAAGAAGAAGGAGCCTATCCATCTGGACTACAGCTAGCAGCCATTGCAAGAAATGCTGAGTAATTTTACGCCTGGGGATGATTACCTAAAACTTTTGCTCTAACCGGAGACGACTGTGGAGATTAGCCCTAAAAAAGGAATTTCAGCGATTTGTCTCACTTCTCAATCAATTCCTGCTTTGTATCAGTCGCAGTCAATGTATGGATATCAGGCCCCTAGACAACCGATAGATTAGCCAAAGTATATTCAGTGATTTGTCCATTGGTTGTTGAGTACGGTGGCAGCTAACGTATTGTCATAGTTGAAATGGTGCATGGCGATGTCGCTTGCACCTTTTGGTCAGCAACAATTTTTATGAAGCATTGGTTATGTAAATCTGGGTGGCGATTGCTGCCTGGACTTTTGGTGGCAGGGTTAACCCTGATAGCTGCCCGTACAGATATTGGATTATCTCTTGAGCACAGGATTTATAGTCATTTATTTGGAGTAAGAGGTGAGCGTCCATGGGATGACCGGGTGACCCTAATTGAAATTGACGGACCAAGCCTGACGGCCATTGGTCAATTTCCCTGGCCCCGTCATTACTACACTGACTTACTTAATCGGCTGGCCCTGGCTAACTCCAGCGTGATTGCGTTTGATATTCTGTTTGCAGAATCTACTGATTCTGATCCGGCACTGGCTGAAGCCATGGCGCACCATGGCAATGTTGTGCTGGCTACTGCATGGAATGAACAACGGGGGGTGATTGGGCCTAATGCTGATGTGGTGGAGGGTGCGATCGCAACGGGACATATCCACTACCATGCTGATGCCGATGGCATCACTCGTACCTATCCTTCGAGAATCAATGGTATTCCAGCTTTAAGCATAGCGGCTGTGCAACGCTATGCGGACAATCCGACATTGGAGAATAGCGACTTACTAAAGCAAAACCTTTGGCTAAACTGGCGTGGACTTACCCAAAGTGCTCCCCGTTACTCATTCGTGGATGTATTGAGTGGAGAAGTTCCAGCCTCAACGTTTGCCAATAAGATTGTGTTTATTGGTTTTACAGGTGTTGGTCTCGATGCTATGGCTACACCCTATGACCAAACCCCACCCACTGCGGGAGTTTATCAACATATTGTCGCTGCTAATAACTTACTCGCCCAAACTCATCTGAAGCCCATTATTTGGCCTATTTGGGCAATGTTTATGCTATTGAGCCCAGCTCTGGGTTATTGGCTCTCATATCAGCGTTTAGGAGTTTATGGGCTAGCTAATGTGATTAGCATTGTGGTGTGGGGCAGTGCGGTGATTTTAGCCTTTAATCATAATTACTGGATGCCTAGCATATTGCCCGTCAGCAGTGTAGTTGCTACTAGCCTTTTGACTAGACTGACGCAACGATTGCAAGAAAACGCTGGGCGACAACAGCAATTGTCTAAGCATGCTCAATCCACTGCATTGACACGCAGTTTATCTCTAGAGTCTCCAATGGGTAGCCAGCAGTCGCAGTCTGCTGACTATGGACTGCCAGGTCGCCTGGATAGATGCAGCTAGTCATGGAGTTAGGCACAGTATTTTGACTGGGCAAAGACTGTTGCCTGTTCGATTTCTGTTTGAGACAGTGCAGCTGTCTCAAGGCTAATGCCAAAGACATCCTGAGCAGTATCTGCCAGCGTTTCAGCGATCACCGTTGCCTGTAAGTTTAACTGGGGAGGTGGTGTGATAGTTGTGCCAAATACCTTTTCAACTAGCTCAGGAGCAGGCATGAGCCGCATGGAGCCGTGTTGCAATATGTACCCGTCACGATAGAGCTGGGCACTGCCAATAGCTTTGTAACCGCCCTCTACAACTAGATCAGCCGCAGTCGCTGTACCAAAACAGTTAGTAGAGCGCTGGTAGCTATGCTTATCGGCCCCTAAGTGCAGAGAAACCCCAAGACGTTGCCAGCCTTGGACTAAAAACTGACATAGATGGGCGTAAATATCTCGACGTCGACCACTGTATCCAGAGACAATGAGACTGTAGGTTAAATCGCCTTGATGTAGAACCGCCCGACCACCGCTCGGCCGCCGCACTATATCCAGGGTATGCCCTTGCCACTTTAGATCATGCCAGCTCGCCGGATAGTGCCGCTGATGATATCCCAAAGAAATGGCAATGGGCCGCCATGTATAAAACCTCAGACATGGCGGCCCATTGCCTAGACGATGTTGTTCTAACAGCCATTCATCAATCGCCATTTGAGTAAAACCGGAGGCTTCGAGCGAGGGAATTAGCCGCCATGTTTTAGCCATAAACTAACTAGCAGGATACTTCTCCTGAAGTACGTCATCCATTTCATCAGCAATGGTCGCGACAATTGTCATCAGTCGAGAAATTTCACCGGGGTTAATATCAGCCAAAATTCGACTAGCTAGCACTAAAACCTCTTGATTAGAGATGCCGTAGCAGGCCTCAAACGTTTCTCCACAGTTCATTGCCAGCAACTCCTGCATCAGAGCGGTTTGATTGGCCACTGGTAACTTCAATAAAGGAGACCAGACGGTTAAGGTGTCTTCGTTACCTATGCCTGTAAGTTGTACATACACAGTTACACTGCCATAGGTAAACTTCCAAAGGTATCCGTCTGCATCGCGACTCACCATGGCATTACCCCCCTGATCGAGGCTGGCAATGACAGTTTCAATCACGTCTACATGGCTAGCTTCAAAGGTCTCAGTGCCAGCGCTAATCGTTTCACCACCAGTTCCAATATTCAGAGGACTCATAGGTTTTACTTACTCCTAATAAATCGCATCGATAGTATGAGCATGACAAGCTGCTGTCAGGCAACATATTAACCCAGTGAATATCGTTGGCAAGTTCAGGTTCCTGCTGACAATATTCACTTCACTGTATCGACGTTTTTCTAGGAAAAGCGCCAGGAGCTGATTTTTTCAGATTCCTACCTAATAGTTGGAGAAAGCAGGCTGGTGGCGAATCAGACTTAAAAACTCCTCGCGAGTTTTTTGATCATCTTGGAAGACACCAAGCATGGCGCTAGTGACCGTCCAAGAGCCGGGCTTTTGCACACCACGCATAGCCATACACATGTGGCTAGCTTCCATGACAACGGCCACACCTTGAGGTTCGAGAACTTCACTGATAGCTTCAGCGACCTGGCGCGTTAGGCGCTCTTGCACCTGTAACCGCCGAGAGTACATTTCAACAATTCGGGCTAATTTGCTCAGACCGACAACTTTCTGGTTAGGGATATAAGCGACATGGGCTCGTCCCATAAATGGCAGCATGTGATGCTCGCACAAGCTAAAGAAGTTAATATCACGCACCAAAACCATTTCATTGTGCCCTTCATCAAAGATGGCATTGTTGACAAGGGTTTCTAAGGATTGGGTATAGCCCTGGGTGAGAAAGCGCATGGCTTCAGCTACACGTTTTGGGGTTTTGAGTAAGCCTTCGCGCTCAGGATCTTCTCCTAATTCAGCCAACATGGTGTGAACAGCCTGCATGAGTTTTTCATTATTGGCAGAAGGTTCATGCAGTAAAGCCTCGTGCCCTTGAGTTTTAGACCGATCAGGCCGGACAGATGCTTCTAGTGACTTGCCAATCATGCTGCTAGCTTTAGAACCGTTAGTAGAGCTGTTAGTGGAAATGACCATGGTGTGGGTGAATTAACGTCTGAATAGTGAGCAAAAAAGGGGGGCCTGGGCAGGCAAAAATTGGCCAAGCATCCTTGGCCTGATTCAATATGCGTTTAGGGAATCACAGGGCTCCTCCGCTTGGCATAATAGTCAGCTCTTCGACCACCGCCCCAGGGGGGAGTAGTGCAGTTTGCAAGATGGCATTGGCCACTAAATCAGGGGTCAGCATGCCGGAGCGGTCAAAGTCAGCTTGAACGGTGTCTGTATCCCAGAGTGGCGTGTTGACGGCTCCTGGCAAAATGGTGACTACGCGGATACCATGCTCGCGTTCTTCTACTGAGATAGCTTTAGATAAGGCTACAACTGCTGCTTTACTGATGCCGTAAGCACCCCATTCAGGAAAGGCCTGGCGAGCTGCAATTGATGCCACATTGATGATCATCCCGCTGCTGCGCTCTCGCATGCCGGGCAGTACTGCTTGAATACATTGGAAAACGCTGGTCACATTGAGATCGATGACCTGACACCAATCAGCCAATGGCATTTGGTTGAGTGCACCTGTGTAGCCCATGCCAGCGTTGTTAACCAACACATCAACAGGACCAAAAGTTTCTAATATGCCCTCCACTTGCTCCCTGACTTGCTCAATCACACCCAGATCAATTGGAAAGCTTTGAGCTTTAACTGGTGCGATCGCACTAATTTCATCTGCCAGTATTTGCAGCTTATCCAACGAACGACTGACCAATGCCACATCAAATCCGGCTTGAGCAAAGGCCAGGGCAGTAGCACGACCAATGCCAGTGCTAGCACCTGTAATTAATGCGCGACGATTAGGAGCGATGTTCATGCAGAAGGCATCAATGGAATGCAAGTTAAAAAATCACTTAAAAACAATGTTAACAAATGTTGCGAAGATTGTGGCATTTTAAGTGGAAGAGATTTTTGTAAGCCTGGTAGAAATTAGGTCTTGCGGGAGTTGCATGCGCAGAGTAACAACTCATTTAGCTCTCATTAATCTTTAATCTTGCTAGAGTGAGGCTAAAAATAGTCAATAAAAGCATCCAAAAATGTCTTAAAGCTCTCACTGATAAAGTGCGATGGCCCGCATGTCCATTCATCGCAATACTTACCAACGTGCTAATTAAGCGGCTTCGGAGAAGACACCAATTTGCCGAAACTTACGATAGCGTTCCTGCCGACGTTGTTCTGGTGACATGGCTAACAATGTTTCAAGGTTCTCCAAAAGAGCTGACTCTAATCCTTCTGCCGCTTTGATGGGATTTGAGTGAGCTCCCCCAGTAGGTTCAGGTAAGAGATGATCCAGAATACCCAGGTTTTGCAAGTCCCAGGCTGTTATCTTTAAAGCCTCAGCAGCTTGTGAGGCACGAGATGCATCCTTCCACAGAATAGCAGCACACGCTTCAGGGCTCGCTACGGTATAGACAGAGTGCTCAAACATAATGAGCCGATCGCCGACACCAATCCCTAAGGCCCCGCCGGAGCCACCTTCACCAATCACCGTACAGATAATTGGGCTATCGAGACGGAACATTTCTCTAAGATTATGGGCAATCGCTTCACCTTGTCCCAGTTGCTCCGCTTCTAGTCCAGCCCAAGCTCCGGGAGTATCAATAAAGGTAAAGATTGGCATTTTGAACCGATTCGCATGTTCCATCAAGCGCATAGCTTTGCGATAGCCTCCTGGAGAGGCCATGCCAAAATTGCGAGCAACATTATCCTTAGTATCTCTACCCTTTTGATGACCAAGCATGACGACCGAATGGCCGTGGAAACGTGCAATCCCTCCCACCAAGGCTAAATCGTCCTTGCCAGAACGCCGATCACCATGCAGTTCTATCCATTCCTCAGAAATAGCCTGAATGTAATCTAGCGTACTGGGCCTACGAGGATGACGGGCAACTTGAATCCGCTGGGCTGGTGTCAGACTGGTAAAAATCTCTTGTCGCAGTTGCTGGGCACGTGACTCAAGCTGCTGGATTTGTGCTGAAACATCAACATCATTATCCTCCGCCAACGCTCGTATCTGCAGAATTCGAGACTCTAGCTCGGCCAAAGGCTTTTCAAAGTCGAGCAAAATAGCCCGTCGTTCTGTTGTTGCCATAACAGTTTTAGGTACTCCAGCACTGCATCCACCCTATCGTAAACTGCCCCCAAAAAACATTGGCTGCCTAGTGAACAGTGATGAGAGATAGTCGATCGATATATTTAGGTTATCAGTAAGGGACGAAAGCCATGTTTGACAGAGGCTGCACCAATCTGTTCCATCTTCTCAAGAGTGATCTGATTTCTACCCCAAGAGAAATTAGTGTGACACTTCTCGAACTCTAACAGCATTGACTCAGCAAAACAGGCAAATAGCTGTCGAGCCGGTACATCCATGGCCACGATGTGCATAATGCGCCAATCGATATCTAAACTGTGTTCGACAATGCCGCCCTTAAGTACATGAATGCCAGGGTGATTAAACTTACTGTCAATATTTTTAGGGTAGCCACCGTCAACCATCAGACAGGGCTGCTTCAAAGTGCTGGGATCTATGTCAATACCCTTGGGCATGCTCGCCACCCAAACAACTACGTCAGCCAAAGGCAGAGCTTCTTCTAAGCCCATGACTTTACCCATGCCAATCTCGTCTTTGAGGTTATCTAATCGCTCCCGATTACGGGCGACGAGTAAAAGGTCCTTAACACCAGTGTTGTGGCTTAGCCAGCGACAAACGGCGCTACCAATGTCTCCGGTTGCACCACATACAGCCACTGTGGCTTGAGTGAGGTCAATGCCATGTTGAGGAGCTGCCTGCTCAACTTGTTGACAGATGATGTAAGCAGTATGTGTGTTACCGGTCGTGAAACGCCGAAAATCTAGCTCTAAGTTTCGTACGCGACGAATTTGCTCGAGCTTAAAATTCTCAAAAATAATTGAGGAAAATCCGCCCAAAGCCGTAATATTAATCCCTAACTTCTGAGCCTGCGCCATGGCATTGAGAATTTTGCGAGTGGCTGCTTTAATACGTCGCGTTGCCAACATTTCGGGAAGAAAGCACGACTCCACGTAGCGTCCCTCAATAACTTGGCCAGTGGCGCTGGTCACCTTAATGTCCTCCACCACAAGGGGAGGAGCGCTGCACCAAAAATCCAGACCCTGGTCGCCATACTCTGGGTATCCCAAATCACGGGCGACCGATTGGGCATGATCTAAGCTAGTAAGATGTCCGATTAAGCCAAACATTAGGGACGTTTCTATAAAAAACAATCTTAGCAAATTAGACTACAACAAAACGTTACAGTCATGCAGTTCGTAGCGGCACAGCTGTACGGTTGTCCTGGCTGTGCGATTGCAATGAGAAAGGAGGCTGGTCGCCTGACCAGCCTCCTTTCAAAGATCTAGGAAACTTATGCCATTGCTAGTCCCTGGGCGGAAAGCTTCATAACTTCGCGACTTGTGAATCCGATATTGCTTAGTGCTTCACCGTAGGTAATCATGAAGTCCTCTACAAGAGCTTCCTTTTCCATGCCTAGAACGGCGGCATCATCAGCTACTTCGTTTAACATCTGCCAAACCAAAGGCAGGTTTTGACGATTAGCTTCTTCTAATTCAGCCTTTGCTGTTTCAAAGTTAGCTTTGAGCCATTCCTCGCCAAAATTGAGGTGCATGTACTCGTCTTTGACTACACCCTCAGTGATTTTTCGAGCAAAATCATCGGCTACGGGAATGTAAATGTTATAGGCAGAAATAGCAAAGGTTTCAATAATCAGGGACTGAATTAGTAAGCAAGTCACAATCTTGCCCTCATCCCGAGCTTGCCTGAAGTTATCATGCAGTTTGGAAAAGAATATCTTCGCAAACTCCATGTCTGGCGTTACATTCAGGTTTTTGCCACAGGCTTGGAAACCTTTCATGTGACGATTTTCCATGCGAGCTAGCTTAATGAGCTCATCTTTATGCTCGTTCAGGTTTTCAGCTAACTTTTTGTAGTTATCGTTAGCTTCCAATTCTCCTTCAATGACGATTGCGTTGATGCGACTGTAGGCATCTTTGTATGCTTCACTCTGAAAATCGAGCGTTGGGCTGGCCTCAAGCTGCGGCATATCTGTCCAATTCCTGCATTACAATAACCACTCGCTGTCCATATCCAAGCTATGGCCTAGCACAATTGCTGCGGTTAACTTAAATATTGACACCTGATTTCACACTTTACACCCTATCAGTATTGTAAAAATGTTTGTGGAACCAGCTAAAGTGCCGCAACCCTATTTGTTTGCAAGTATTCTAGGATGATCTATTTAGAATTTTTATCTATTAGATTGAAATTGATGCAAGCGATCGCATCAAGGCCTTGAATGCTGTGATGCTTTTCAGCGCATGCCCACAGTAGGCAATGAATTTAGACGTTATCGCTGTGATTTGTCTGGCTAAATTCTGGCTAAACTTATGTTGAGGCCTTAATCAACTTCACCCAAAACTTGGAGCCGAATTGTCTTGGTGGAAGGGCTACTGGAGCTACCGAGCTGAATTTCAATGATTTCATTTGTGAGCGGGGCTAAAGCACTCAGGAGTGCTCGCAAATTAGGCGTGCTTTCTCCACTATCAACGTAAACCCGTTCTGCGAGCTTATTGAGCCGTCGCCAAGCCGTGTATAGTTTTGCGGTAGCCTGTTCTAACTGAGTTGCTTGATTGACCAGATCTGCAGTGGAATTTAGGCATCCTACACGTAAAGCTTCTTCCAGGGCCTGTTCTAAATCGACGACATCTGGGTCAATGGTTTGAACCTGGCTGGCTGCAGCAATGTATTTGGATAGGTAGCGAGCTTCAGAGGTGATTTGCTTAAGGGTATCTACATCTGGATTCCGAGCGGCTTCGGTTCGCAAGGTTTCCTGGTGACTAGGGGGAAGTTTTTCCATTTCCTTAACCAGCGGTGTGAGATACCGTGTTGGAATAGTGTTATTAGCAGCTTTTTCTCTCACCGTTTCGGGAATCAAGTCTGAGGTCATGGCTGTCCATTCATCCGCCAGCTGCTTGACCTCCTTGCGGGTAATCTGCTCTCCGCGACGAGCGGCTTCGGTAACCATTTGCTGAACTTCTGGAGCGGCCTGTGATGTTTCGACAAAGGCACGCTTACTGAATTGGTTAACGGACTGCTCGTTTAGCAGGCCCTCTTTGAGTAATTCATCGGCACTGTTGCCTAGCTCAATCAATCCATAGGCCTGACTCTTACTGATTTCTCTCTCTTTTAGCCAATTTAGGAAACCAGTGCCGCGCCCATCGCCGCCTTGCTTTTCGCGATCTCGAACTGCTCTTAAAATACGACCACGCCAAATATCGGTTTGCAAATCAAATCGGTCACAGACTTGCCAGGCGACATCGATTTGCTGATTAAAATCGTGTTCAGAAATGTTGGCGTCGCTGGGATCGGGAATTTTAAAGTCGAGCGTGACGTTTTGGTCTGGGTCGCCTTTGGTGATATCGGCCACAAAATCGGCTGCTCCAACCATGTAATTCCTCTATTCCACTGGCAATTTAACAGGCTTATTATCCTACAGTTGGAAGACCCAACGCACAAACAGTAGGGAAAGAGTGGCGACTCCGATCACGATGATCAATAGTCCTGCAATTAATACGATCGCAAATAATTTATCTGTTCGCCGACTGGGGATAGGCTGGTGAAGATGCCGTTCTAAAAGGGCAACATTACGAGCATTGGCTTTCCAGACAACATCAAATAGGTCTCCAACCATCGGGACCGTACCGATCACTACTTCAGTCAGAATATTGAAGCCCATGCGTCCCAGCGTCGCTGCAGGGACGCCTAACCTGGCGGCTTCTGCCACCACATAGATGGAGATGATTCCTGCCACCAAGTCGCCGCCACCGGGGAGTAGGCCAATGAGAGGGTCCAAACCAACGCGATACCCTATCCCTGGGATTGCGATCGCATTATCTAGAACGCGACTAAGGCCACGCAGTCGCTGCAGGGCCAATTGCGAGTTGCGTTCTGCAGCCGTTGGCGGTGAATCAGAGAGGGGCATAAATGATAATCACATGCTTTGCAAATCACTAGAATGCTACACGCTTCAATCAATCGAAAGCATAGCTCGCGAAAAACCTGAAATTTTGTCTAGAAAATTGATGCAGCGTTAGCTTCGGTAACCGTGCCAGCTAACGAACGTTACAAGCTGTTTGAGCCACACATTGCCATCCTGACTTGGTGCATAATGTCACCATCTAAATGACCCGTCTCTCGTCCAATTATGAAGCAATCTAGAAAAATTTTACGCCGTGCTCTGCTTATTCCCACAACGTTACTAGCGCTTGGCATGCTGAATGCCAGTAAGAGTGCAATAGCTCAGATATACAATCCTATCGAGCTATCGGGAGAGCGTGAAATTAACGATACGCTTTCTGAAAATGACATTCCCACAGGGGTCGGTGGTTTTGCCAGAGACTACAGTGTTGAGTTATTTGAAGGTGACCAAATCACCATTGATGTTATTTCAGAGGAGTTCGATACGCTAGTCAGCTTAATTGGAGATGACGGCACCACTGTCAGCGAAAACGATGATGGTCCAGATGGCTCAACCAATTCATTATTGTTTGCACGCATTTCCAAATCTGGTCAGTACACTGTAAGAGTCAGGTCCTATGCTGGTCAGGGTGAAGGAGCATTTTATCTGAAGCTGGCTCGCCTCCGAGAGATTGAGGAATAACTGCAGGCATGAATCGCTGCAAAAACAACAAGTTCTCAGAGGCCTGTAATCCCTTTCTATATTGAAGATTAGGCATCTAGAAACTTGGTGTCGCAGCTAAAGAAAAAAATATCCTGAGTTTTAGCTTGCTAAGGGTTCCACTCTTTTGCTAACTTGTTTAGGCGCACAAGCGAAGGCAGTCATGCCGCTTGTTGCCGGGATAGCTCAGTTGGTAGAGCAGTGGACTGAAAATCCTCGTGTCGGCGGTTCAAGTCCGCCTCCTGGCATCGCCGGAATACCGGCAGTTGTGGGTCGTTGCCCGAGTGGTTAATGGGGGCGGACTGTAAATCCGCTGGCTACGCCTACGTTGGTTCGAATCCAACACGGCCCACCACCAGCCTTCATAGCTCAGCGGTAGAGCACTCCCTTGGTAAGGGAGAGGTCACGAGTTCAATTCTCGTTGAAGGCTTTGCAGTTGTGGAATCTGAGCAGCTGAAGGTTCATATTGTGTTTATCTATATATGTCTAGAGATATAGTGCAGGCGCTGTAGGCTCTTCATCAAGTTTCCTTGTTTTTTGGGGCACGCTACCTGAGATAACCCAAAATCAACCATGCTATGACTTCTCGATCTGAAGCCCTCCAGACGTTCGTCAATTTCTGTAAGCAGTACATTACTGGTGATGAAAAAAGTGAGGCTCAGACATTTCTAGATCGTTTCTTTCGGGCGTTTGGCCATGAGGGAGCGATGGAAGCGGGAGCAGTCTATGAAAAGCGAATTCGGAAGGGTAGCAAAAAGGGTAAGACGGGCTTTGCCGACCTGGTTTGGAAGCCTCGCGTTTTGATTGAGATGAAAAAGCGTGGGGTGGATCTGTCTAAGCACTACTCCCAGGCGTTTGATTATTGGCAGCGGGCGGTACCGAACCGGCCCCGCTATGTGTTGCTGTGCAACTTTGATGAGTTTTGGGTTTATGACTTTGATATTCAAATTGATACGCCCATAGACCAGGTGCAGCTGGAGCAGCTACCTGACTGTGCTGGCACTTTTGGCTTTATGGAGGTGAGGGAGCGTAAATCGGTCTTTGGGAATAACCAGGTTGAGGTGACAGAAAAAGCGGCTAGCCGTATGGGGCAGCTGTTTAGGCTGCTACAGGAGCGGCTCATTTGTGAGGGGGAAGACGATCATCAGCGGGCTGGCCAGATTGCTCAGCGGTTTGTGTTGCAGTGTGTGCTGGCGATGTTTGCAGAGGACCGGGGGTTATTACCTGAGACGTTGTTTGTGCGGTGTGTTCAAGATTGTCTCGGTGGTGAGAGTTCCTATGACTTGCTTGGTGGGCTTTTTCGGGAGATGAATACCTCTGGAAAGACGCCTGCCGGTCGATTTCAAGGAGTGGATTATTTCAATGGTGGGCTATTTAATGAAATTCATCCGCTAGCGCTGACTAAAAAGGAATTGAAGTTTTTAGAAATATCTGCTCTGGAAGATTGGAAGAAGGTACGGCCTGCGATTTTTGGCAATATTTTTGAGTCAGCTATTGATCAGAATGAACGCCATGCTCATGGGATTCATTACACATCTGAAGCGGACATCATGAAAATTGTTCGTCCGACGATTTCTCGGTATTGGGAAGCTCGAATTGAGCAGGCAAATACGATTAAACAGCTTGAATCTTTACAGCTAGAATTGCAAACTTACCGAGTCCTTGATCCGGCTTGTGGGTCAGGGAATTTTCTATATATTGCCTATCAAGAACTTAAGCAGATTGAGCAAAACTTGCTGGATAAAATTGCTTCAAAACGACGATCTGATCGTCGTGATCAAATACAAATGGGGTTTGTTACTCCTAATCAGTTTTTTGGCATTGATAATAATCCGTTTGCTGTGGAATTAGCACGGGTAACTTTGATGATTGCCCGGAAGGTTGCAATTGATCGATTGGGATTATACGAACCAGCATTGCCATTGGATACTCTTGATCAAAATATTGTTTGCAAAGATGCGTTGTTTACAGAATGGCCTAAAGCAAATGCAATTATAGGAAATCCTCCATTTTTGGGAGGCAATAGGATTCGTCAAGAATTAGGTGATTCATATTATGAAGAAATTTCCAAAAAGTTTCCACAAGTAAAATATCAAGTTGATTTTTGTTGCTATTGGTTCCGTATAGCTCAGCAAAACTTAGCGCCCAAAGGGCGTGGTGGGCTAGTTGGTACAAATACCATTAGTCAAGGGAACAGTCGCTCAGCTTCTTTGGATTACATGGTAAAAAATGGTAGCCATATTCATGAAGCGATCTCAACTCAAACATGGTCAGGAGAAGCAAAAGTCCATGTCAGTCTTATTAATTGGATTTACGAAAAACCATTAAAGTTTTATTTGGACAATCAAGAAGTTCGAAGGATCAATGCATCATTACAACCAAACATAGATGTTTCAAAATGTGAAAAACTATTATCTAACAGTAATTGGTGTTCTGAGGGAGTCAAACCTACTGGAAAAGACTTTATAGTTACTCATGAAATAGCCCTATCTTGGATAGAAAATGATTCAAAAAATCAAGATGTGATAAAGCCATTATCTGATGCTGGGGACTTAGCTAAAGCTCCTCATGGCAAGCCAAGTAGATGGATAATTGACTTTAATGAGATGAGTCTTGAAGAGGCTAGTCAGTATACTTTGCCGTTTGAACATGCAAAGACTAAAGTCAAACCTTATCGTGCAGAAAATAGACAGCCTATTTTGAAGGAACAATGGTGGAAATATGAGCGTCGAAGGCCTGCGATGCGGGAAAGAATTTCTCTATTAAAATGCTATTTCTCTGTTCCAGCGCACTCAAAATGGTTTATTTTTCTTCCAGCACCCACAACATGGTTGCCTAGCAATTCTACAAAAGTTGTTCTTGCAGACGATTTCTATATCCTTGGAATATTATCTTCAAAAATACATAGAGATTGGGTTAAAGCACAGAGTTCTACTTTGAAAGGTGATACGAGATACACTCACAAAACCTGCTTTGAAACATTCCCTTTTCCACAAAATCTACTAGCTAAAACAGTGGAAACTATTCGTTCTAAGGCCTATAAACTCCATGAGTATCGAAATGGAGAAATGGAGCAAAAGCAGTGGGGTATCACAAAGTTATACAACGAATACTTCGACGAACCAGTCAGCCAACTCCATAAACTCCACAAAGAGTTGGATGCCCTCGTCATGGAAGCCTATGGTTTTAATGAGAGTGACGATATCCTAGAGCGTTTGTTGGAACTCAATCTAGAATTGGCAGCTAAAGAACAACAAGGTGAGCCAGTTGTGGGCCCATGGGCCCACACGGCTGAGTAGGCTTAACTAATAATGAGGGCTGGAGATGTCTGACTTTTTTCCTTGAAGGCTTTTAGCTGAATGAATTTATAGTTAAAACGGTGTCCAGCAGGGTAGCCAGTCACCCCAGGCAATCAGAAATCCTTGGAATGGCGTCCGGTCTTCAAAGAATTCAGCTAACTCCTCAAATGAGCTGAACCCGTCTGCGATCGCAAGCTGTTCGAGTTCCTCCCCAATAAGAGGAGTGCTTTTGATTAACACCTGCCTTCCATCAATACTGATAGGCAACACCGCTCTACATGTGGGGTCTGGGTCAATCAGCTTGGAGCAAGCTTTAGTGCGCATTCCGGTGTACAGCTGAATGGGCTCACCTGCGATCGCATGTCTCGTTTTGCGGGGTGCTCTAATGGTCTGCTGTTTGGCTCCACTTTTGATTAGTGGTGCAAATTGCTTTTTGAAGTTGTAAGCAACCATATCAACCAACCTCCAGCCTTAATTGACCGCGTCTTTCAAGCTTCAACTGCTTTTTTACAAACATTGATGATGGCTGCAGGTCATAGCGGCAATGACACGGTGCACACAGCGCTTTAAGGTTGGTGCGATCGCAATTCTCAGGCCTATGGTCAAGGTGAGCCACGGTCAGCGTAAATCGTTGAGGGTGAGCCTTGATTTCAGCCTCAGATATAGATATGTGCTCTGGCCAGCTTGAGAATAATTTGTTTATCCCCTCAATGCGGGCCACAAAATCATCAACTGACTCGCCAGACTTCCGGCAGATTCGTCCGCACTCGTCACACACCCAATAAGCGTCATTTTTGACCCTAAGTGCGATCGCATCCCAGTTATCGGGATATAAACTCCTATCCATCGGCATAACAAAGACCTCTTAAAACGGAATGTCGTCGTAGGTGGGCTTAGAATCCCCTGTAGATAATCGATACAGGCTGATAGGTGGGAAAAAGACGATATAGTATCCCCCATTGGTCATCGGGTTTGGCTCGAACTGAATCGGTGATCGGAGTTCGAGAAACCATTTCTTAGGCATTGATATTTGCATGGTGACTTCCTGCGGGACGGGCAACTACTCAACGTAGTTATGGGGTTTTCATTGATCGCCCTCAACGAAAGAATGAGGGTTTTAGGTGTGTGACAGTTGGCCATTTCAGGCCGGTTTTAGTCCATCGTTCCTGAGCATGCAAATATTGATGCTTTGATCAAGACGTCAATCGGAATTTCTCTGCCAGGAATATCCATGCTGTCTTCGAGCAATAAAGCTATTAACTTTGCCGTATCCGCAATTAAGACAGCTCTATTACCTACCTCTATCGGAGCAGCGTTCATATATCGCTGGGTTACTTCAGCACGTGATTTGGAATTAGGTTGATAGTAATTTTCCACAGCTAAAACTCCGGTACGCTTACTTGTCTGGACTGACTGGCGTAGCATCGCTGAATCATGGCCACGCTGGTTCGACATAAATAAGAGATGTCTTGCTCATCCAGGCCTCTTTTAACTAGCTCGGTGATAAAGGTATGCCGTGCGTGATATTCCGAGAAATAGAACGCCACTTTGCGATCGCTTACCAACTTCTCAACAGTGGGCTTCCAGTAGCGGCTTTGAAAATTCTTATAGTCAAATGGGCCACCTTTGACGGATGAAAGTAGCCACCTGTCAGTTAAGTAGTCCCGGTCAAAGAATTCGCTGCCAGACTCTTGACGCCATAGCTCCCGGAGTAGCTCCTTTAGCTGGCTATTGCAGGGAAACCGCGTTGAGCGATAGGTCTTAGTGGGTTGCTCAATGCGGGTATCTACCGGCAGTGCTTTATTGATCAAAATTTCACTGAAGTCTGAGGCCACATCCCCCCACTTCAAGGCGCTTGCTTCCTCCGGTCTACAACCAGTGAGGAAAAGGAATTTTACCCAGGGAGCATAGAACGGATGGTCTCGTTCAAATGCTGAAATGATGGCGACCCGCTCATCGGGCGTGAATGCGGTGTAGTTATCCTCAGCCACCTGGCGGCGTTTACCCCAGTAGCGGGTGAGGCCGTCAAATGGATTGCTCGGCAAGTCCCCCATGGTGACGGCAAACTTACAGGCGGCGTTGAACTGTTGGATAGTGCGCCTGGTCGTTTCCAATGCAAAGTTGTCTAGAAGCCAGGTCCGCATCTCGCGGGCATCGTTGATATCTGATCGTTCTTTCATCATTTTGAGTATCCGTTTTTCAAATTTGGCGTAGTCTCGAACGACGGTGCTAGGGGCCACGTAGGGAGTTTTGTATTCCACGTATGCAAGCCATATATGCCAAAGCTCATTAGGGGTTATCTGTCGATCCATCTCCCTCCTGTGGTGGCATTATTTGTAGCCCCCCGAGGGCAAATACATCTGTGCGGCCATTTTCCTGATTCCGGACCTTAATCCGTTTCTTGTCTGCAGAGATAGACAAAACTTTTGATGGGCGCTGTAATGCGTGCCAACCATCAGCGCTCATGTAGGCCAGGCGAATCTGGTTATCATGTCTGGCTTTATAAGGAATAGATCCCTTAGGCAATTTGGTACTGCCGTTTCGACACCACGCTGTTGCTCCAGTGGGGATGACAATGTCCCCTACTTTCGGAATCAGCGGCGGTAGTAGTTTTTTGCCCTTCCCTTGTGACAGTTGGTCGTTACATTCCTCAACAGAATTTGGTTGCTTTAAAAAGGCCGAATCTTGCTGTGAGACAACTGAGACAGCTGTTTCTGATTGCTGTGTAATTGTTTCAGCGTTTGTGAGACAAGAATTCGTACCTACGACAGGTGCTTCAAATGAAGGATCTTCGTGGCGTGAAAATATAGACACCCTTTCTGGTGTCAACTGCGTCAACTGAGGTTCAAAATCACCCTCTAAGCCTTGCTTGGTATGGGATTGGTCAGTTGACAAAGTGGTGTCAACCGGGGGAGCCAGTTGACAACTGAAATCTGTCAACTGAGATTCTGAGTGTGTGACAGTTTCAGATTTACCCTGATCACCCTCTTCATTAGTCAGTTGACGTTTTTTATTCCAGTTGACATTCAGTTGACATATAGGTGTCAACTGAGATTCTTCAGTGCTGGCAAGAGTTTGAGATTGATCAGCAGAGTCAGTTGACTCAGTTGACACTTTTTCTGGAGTTTCAAAATTTTCAACCCGCTCATCAATCTCGATGTACTCTCGAATGAGGTCAATAGGGATAGAAATACACCTGGCAATCCTCCACTTCGGATCGTCGGTGGCTTTACGGTCAAAAGCTTTCGATACATCCTCATTGCCGTGAAACTTCTGCCGGTCATGCATGTTGGCTCCACGGGCTTTGAGCAGGTTTTTAAGAATCTGCTTGTTATAGGCCAGCTTTGAGTTCTTATCCACCACATCCCATACCTCGTTGAGGCGGATGGATAAGGCTTTCACCACATCCGAGTTGTGCTCTGTGGTAAAACGCATGTTCCATTCACCCAGCTTTGCCTGGGACCGGAACATGGATAGACGCTCAATGAAGTCGCGTAGGCTGTCGGTGCTGGCATCGGCATCGTTGGCCATGGTGCAGACCTTATCTCTGAGGTAACTCAGTAGGTCAAATTGAGATCGCACCCCAGCCATATCCAGTACAGCGTTGCCGTAGTGCAGGATGATAGCCAGATTTCTCGCCATCCTGGAATGCGCATGGGGCAAATATGGCGATAGCTGGTCCTCACATTGCCCGATCTCATCCAGGTCTAGACCTAGCTTGATGACCTCAGGCAACGCACCACTGGCTTTATCCATAGCCCGCTTCATCTTTCGCCAGTCGTCCTTATTGCCACACTTATCGTTGCAGTCAAACCAGAGCAGGATTAACCGGCTCATAGTGGCAGCGTTGGTTTCACCAGCAGCGAAGTTAGACGCCACCATCAAAGCGCTGTGAGGTTTTTGAGCATTAAATTTACCGGCATCACCACCACGCACCAGTCGAGGTTTACCGTTGTATAGCCCCTTTAAAAATTCGTCTAGTTCAGGGTTGCGGTGTGGGTCATCCCAGCAATGCACCAGGCCGCCGATCAGTTTTAGACGCTCGTAAGCTGCGCTCACTGAAACGTCTTTGAGCATGCCACCGGCCTTATCGGTGTGCATTCCAGAGATAGACAACGCACATGCTCCAGCTGTGGTCTTGCCACCACCACCGTCACCGATCAGGTTCAAGATAGGAAAGCTGCCGGTCTGCTCAATAAACGATTGATAGTGAACAGCTGCAGCGCCATAGCCCAGGGTTAATAAGGCTGGATAGATATTGACTGAGCCATAGAACCCAATCATTGACTCCACCAATTGCCCCATGGCATCGGCTGCAGCCGGATTATATTGAGGAACTGGTAACGTGTCGGCCTGGCCGGTGATGCCATCATTCCAAATCCACCGGCTTTGATCTTCGCTAGTGGTTTCGCCGATCGGTGTGAGCTGAATACTGGGGAATATCCAGTACCCATCAGACTGTTGACCCACCCGTTCAGCTAGCCGGTAGAGTTTGCCGCCCCGACTGTGGTATTCATCCAGCCTTACCCTCAGCAGTGCTTTCATCTGATGGTTATTCAACCGGCAGATCAGGGCTCCGCCTAGAGCCCTCTTTAAAGTGTCCTCAAATTTGCTGACGCTGGTAAAGTCCAGGCTGGGCAGGAATAACCGATGTTGCTGGTGGTCGCCGCTGCGTTTCAACTGCAGGATGAAGCCGCCGCCGTCTGAGCTGGCCACCTCTTTTTCTATCTGCAAGTCAAAATTAGTGAGCGGTCGAAAGACACTGTATTCATCGTCGCTGTCATCGTCCTTACGCCAATAGCCCAGCTCACCATCAACTGAATCTGGAGCCCCCCAACGTAGCCGCCGTTTGATATTGCGTTCTGCCATCTCCGCCAGGTCAATGGCTTCATCAATGGCGTTTTCTAGTCGAATAAGGAGTTCATTCGGTGCGATCGCACCCTTATCCACCACATCTTTAATGTCACCACCATGGGGCATCTCTGACCAAATGGTCAGCGGATTGAGTACCACGGCTGCGATGCCTTCTTTGCGGCATTCGCGGGTTAAACCGACTGAAAAAGCGGCCTCTCCAGTTAGGTCAAAGTCAGGGTGTATAACGATTAGAGGCTTCAGTCCTGCATCTTTAGCCATGGCCCAGCTGCCCGATAGTCTGTCGGGGATGTCAGCATATCTGGTCTCACCTCCTTGACAGGTCGTTGCGGTCAGACCCAATGCCCGATATGTTTCAACGGCCTGCTCACCGGCAACGACAAATAGCACCTCGCCACGGGTGATCGCTTCTTTAGCTTCGTTCTCTCTATATAGTGGCCAGCTGCGTGGCCCCCGACCCATGGCCCAGTCCCCAGCATCCTCATTCCAGTACCAGGGGCGAACCTCCTTAGTTTTGGTGTAGCCCTCAAACCAGGCCCTGCGATCGCTCCACTGACGACGGACCACTTTGCCGATAGCTTTGTCTGGGTTAAGCGGGTCAGGATACAGATATTCAATCCGCTGGAGCTGGTCACCTGTTTCTGGATCTTCAACGCAGGGCTTAGCGTTCTTTTCTGGCAGTTCTAGAAATATCTGTGTCCCGCCAGGTGGCGAGCACATCAGTGTTTTCTTCTTCCGACGTTTTACCTCATGGATGCCTGGGGTGATGCCATCGGCAACGACAACTAGATCACCAGGGGCAATCGTTGGTTTCGGTGTGTCTACTACCCACTGGGGTGATTCTTCACTCAGCTCCTTTGGCTGTAGCCTAACCAGTTCTGGGTACTTGCGGCTTCTCCTTCGTTTAGCGCCATCCCTTAAGAACTTAGGGCGGTTGTCCTTGGCTAAACCTTGGTATGTCCAGCCGTTAGGCGGTCTATTTGGTTCTGTCCATTGGCAGAGAACCATGTCCGGTTTCGAAGGTTCACCAATTAGAAAGCAGTAAGACTCGCGACCACACAAGGGACAGGCCTCACCCCTACGGGCTTCTTGGGCTATCTTGGCCATAATATGTAAGGTTTAGGATTTTCAGGGGCTTTGGCTAGCCCCAATTCTGTTTGACTAATAGGACTAACTTTGAGGTTGGGTGTCTTCGGAGCCAACCTCTTTTTTTTGGTTGATGAAGTCCTTAAACAGCACCCCGTCTGCCATCCCGGTGTAGATTCCACGCAGCTCATCGAGCGCATCAGCCGGTAGTCCAAGTTTTTCGAACGATGCGATCGCAGTCCACATGA
This sequence comes from Leptolyngbya sp. Heron Island J, assembly GCF_000482245.1. GTDB lineage: Bacteria > Cyanobacteriota > Cyanobacteriia > Phormidesmidales > Phormidesmidaceae > Leptothoe. The sequence goes on from NZ_AWNH01000019.1 coordinate 63,192, forward strand.
ACCGCAATGTGTAGAAGCGTTGTTGGCGGTTCTCTGCTGCCAGCCTGGCTAAAAGCCATAGCGTCTCTACCGAACGATTAGACATGGCGTTTGCCCCCACGCAGCAAGTAGTCAGCTTCTAGTTCAAATGGGTTGAGCACATGGACCTGGGGCCAGCAGAACCAGATCTGGAAGCTATAGCCATAAGCACTTTTGCGTCTCTGGACTTCAATGGGCCAAATCCACCCAAACTTAGTTTCTCGCCAGCAGGGATGGTTGGTAGTTACCCCCCATACGTAAGTACGTAGATCGTGGATTAATGATTTTAGGAACATAAGTGTCTAAGTAATCTCCGTGGTGAGGTGAAAGGAAAGCGCCGTGACATGTTCGTTTCGTTTGCCATCCCAAAGATGGTTGAGATAATTGACACGCGGGACGGTCGGCAAACTTGACCCGCGTGTTGTCTATGGAGTAAGTATCGTAAATCGCGTCGGATTTTCCGTTGCGATTTACGACATTAATGCTATGCTATGTCAGGAAGTTCATTTAGGCAAGGAGAGAATGTGATAGGTCAATTTGTTCGAGTCCTTGGCATATCTCAAAGCAAATTGGCTCGGGAATGGGGATGCACCAAGGACAAGATCAATAGAGCAGCAAACGGTTTTGAACCAACGTTTACTACGGAGGAAATTCAAATTATTGATGCTTGGCTGGAATCAAAGTTTGGAAAAGGCTGGCGTGACTTGCCAAGTTCTTTCAAGTCAGAGGAGCCTATTGATTTCCTTGTCGAGTTTGAACAAAAAAACGCCGAAGTCTGATCGCTTCGACGTATTTGAAATTTGAAAACTGAAGTTAATAGCCCTGGGCCGAAGTTTACAGGCCGCAGCCCAGGGCAAGTCCCTAAAGGAGAGACCTTTTTATGGTATCGAACGACAGTGGAAACGTAAGCTCATACGAGCTTTTTCAAGAATTATTGAAAATCAAAACTGAGTACCAGCAGCTCAAAGACCGAATGAGCGTACTCAGTGAATTGAAAAGAGCTGTGGCTGTTCAGCTAGCTGACAAGTGTGCCTGCCCCAACCCAGAAATTGACCAAATGGGAGTAGTCCGCATCGACGGTCAGTTTTACTTTTACAAGCTTTACCTTGAAGACGGCACAGTTGACGAATTTTACGCCGTATCCCAGGTAAACCAAGGCTCCTAAGCCCCTATGCAACTCCGAATTGCATAGGGCTTTTCTGTGCCTATTGGTGCGGCAAATCTGCCTATGTGTGCCACTCAACGCCACATCTGCCACGTCAATAGGTAAGCGTTATTTCTGAATAAATCACCTCAATCCATTACATATCAATCATTTCAGGTAAAAACACATGAACACCGCAACACTGGCAAAACTGACTGAACGTGCCACATCTGCCAATTCTGACCACATCTGCCAACCCGTTGGCGCAGACATCGGAAACGGGGCTTTAAAGCTGGTTTCTAGCCATGGTGAATACCGATTAGAGAGCTATGTCACCTATTTAGAAGAGCGTCTTAGTCTGGGTCAAACCAAGGGCTATGTCGAATATGTCCAGGGGGAACGCTCCGACCTGGAGGGTAAACAGTGGATTGGCGGCATCAATGCTTATTACCATTCACCCCGTGCCTTGGCCCGCGTCACCGATGACAAAACCGGCAAGATTGACCTGGGTTTGCAGTTGTTATTGAGCGCTCTCTCTTTGCAGCCTTACCGCTCCGAATGGATGCTATCAATTGCTGTTTCTGTTCACGATGGCGCGACTCTCGGAAAGGGGTTAAAAGAGGCTCTCAGCGGTAGTCATACTGTTGTCCTCAATGGCAAGCGTTCTAGTGTTGTTGTTGCTGTCAACGGAGTCCTAGAAGAAGGGACTGGGGCGGTTTTAGCCTATAAGTCAAAAGCTGATTTCACCAACGCATTGTTATACGATTTGGGCAACGGCACGCTGATTGTCTCTAGCTTCAATGACCTCTCCATGACCGCTCGCAGCTACAGCCAAAACGGGGGTGTTGAGAGTCTCATTGATGCTATTGCCACCAACGATTTAGTTAGGAGAGAGCTGAAGAGAGAAGGTGATCGCCACCTCATCCGCACCGGCATCGAATCCGGGCAGTTCACCTACGGCACTCAGTATCCAGAGTGGAAATTTACCGATGCCTATAAGCAAGAGTTACCCCGCTGGGTAGACACCGTACTTAAGCCCATGGTGCGTCCAACGGAAGATCGGATGGCATCCGCAACGGCTCTGCTCGCCATCGGCGGCGGTGCCTGTCTGCCAGGGATTAAAGGCCTGCTCGCTAAGCGCAATATCCAAGTATTGCCCGATCCCCAGTGGGCCAATGCTCGCGGTCTCTACGCCTACGCCCTACGCAAAGTATCCAACCTATGAGAATCACCATCGAGAAAGGGTTTCAGCCCCTCATTCGACAGGTGATGGAGCAAATCGGCGTAGACGATCATCGGCTGGCGCTGAACCACATTTTGGGTACCTATGCCGCCAGCCAAAACCAGCATCAACCAATCGTGGCTATCCCATCACCTCCACCCGCTCAAACCACTGACGACGACGAATACTCACAACTGGCCGACTGGAGCTAGACCAAGGCTAACTATGAATGCATCTCAAATCCGTCAGCAGCTAGACGACTGGAATGCCCCAGGTGCAACGCTACCCACTGAAACCGAGGTGGAAGAGCTACAGCAAACCTGGGATGCAATAAAGCCCAGAATTCCCGAAAGCTACTGGCCCATTATCTACGACCGATTCTCATTAGTCCGCAGCAAAAAGAAATTACAACTAACCACCATGGCAAACCCACTGACTTATTACACTCAAACCCCTGCTATTGATGGTCTGTGCAGCAAATACGGCTCGTACTGGCAAGGATTGACCAATGTAGAGCGACTCAATATCGCCTCAGCCATTGCCCAGTCCGTCTTGCACGCCGAAATGGACGTTATCAACGCCCTAACGCATCAAGGGTCTATCTCTTACCTGGCAACGTGTGACGGCTTTAGGTTTGAAGACCACGATGAAGTGGTTCGATTACTGAACCAACTCGATACAGAGCTGGATTCCCATCAGGCGATCCATTTGTTAGAGGGCCTCTATTCAACCATGACCCTTTAAGGCCCCCCTGCAAACGGGATAGGCAGCCCTATACAAGCCCTATCCCTTGCGTCCCAACACAGGAAGGAACACCGCACATTATGCCTTTCAAAACAACTCTCATAATCACTTGCTTTCTACTGTCTGTTGCTGTGGGTTGGGAACTCAGAGGCGTTGCCCAGCCAGCCCTAACCGCGCATCGTCGTGCCACCAACCTCGTTGACACCCTAACCTTTTGGGACTGAGGAGCGAGCCATGGACCCTAAACAAGACCCCCTCGCTTGGCTAAGCACGAATGAGGCTCCTGATAGAGACCGCATTGACCCAGTCACGGACGATGACTTATCCGTGTCTGAAAAAGTAGCAGCCCTCTCTAAAACCGTTGAGCGCCATGGCCTAGCCCTGGCCAATGTGAGAGCAGCGGTGTCTGATCTGCAGGAATCAACCCGGTCTAACACGGTTGAAATAAAACGGTCGCTTGCCGCCATCAATAAGCAGCTAAGCCTATTGGAAAAAAGCGAAAAGCTAAGCCAGTCAGACATTGAGGTCATTCAAGGGTCACTCGCTCAGCTAGACGGCCTGGTTGACCTAACCCAAAGCCAAATCAACGTCTTAACAGCTGAGCAAGGCCATCAGGGAAAGCAGCTAGGGCAGCTAAAACAATTCAGGCTGACGCTCACTCATCTCGTCTTGCTGACGCTTGCCGGAGCGATGTCCCTGTCTACCCTGCACAACCACTATCGCTCACTTCCATTACGAGACTTCTATCTTGAAAACCGCGATTACGTAAGGAGGTGATGTGCAACCATCACACCCCGTTCAGTCGTTTTGATACGTCGTTTATTTAAACAAACCAACATGGCATTTAATCTCACCGGCAACTTAGAGCAGGCCCTTGGCGCAAAAACATCCCTTACCAACGAATCCATCAACCCCAGTAACTTAGAACGCCTAGACTTCACGACGGTCAGGAAGCTACCCGCGAACTTTCTGACAGAATGTGGCACCGAAGCCGCCGCCGATCAGTTTATTGACGAGATGACGGCGGAATCCGAACAACTGACCCAAGCGACTCGGGCCATTGAAGCCGCGAGTCACTACATCGACTGCCAGCAGGCCTACCAAACAGCTTTACAGAAGCTACGCGTGAAGGTTCAGCGCCTGGAAATCACAATCGAGGAAGCCTACGCCCAGTACCAGACCCTAAAACATGTCCTCAATCTCAAGCGGAAAGAAGCAGGCCTGCAACATGCTTCAGATGTGGAACAGGCCAATATCAACTACGCCCAGTTTGATCGAGGTCTACGGCAAAAGTTACAGGCCAGTACGGACCTGAGCCGCCGTGGCACTCATCAGGGCTCACACCTAAACCGTCAGTTTCTAGCGCTCAACTAATCGTTAGTGGGGGCACCTAGTCCCCCTCAAATTGCCATGAACCTTACTCATCGGTTAGGGGCAAACCTAGCCAAGCACCTGTTTATCATTTGTGCCTCGTCTGCAGTCGTGCAGCTTGCGGCCCTTTGGTTCCCACTGAAGATTGCACTGATTGCGATTGCAGGGAGTCTATTTTGTATGTTTGTCGGTCTATTTATGCTTCAGTTTCGGGGCATCATGGGCGGCCATTCGTGGGCGCAGCGGCTCACGTTTGAAGCCAGCACCGTTGGAATTTTGCAGTTTAGCGCTGTCGTCAGTGCCGTTATTGTCGGAGGCCTGGTCACATGGGTAGCCATTTTTTAGACACTGATTTACTTTCTCGCGATGTCCGTCACCGCATTGCGCACACCCTAGGACAGCTGATGGGTGCTTGCTGGGATGCCACCCCTAAGCGAGCCCTCTCCCTTTATGGGGCGGCGATCTCAGGTGCATTTTTAGTGTTTTACCCCGTAGAACGTGGCTTTTACTCAAAAACAGGCCTTGAGTATCGCTGGCCCCCCGCCCTAGGGCTCATGATGACCAGTGCAGGCCTCACCCTAATTGGTAGTGCTTACGCCGGGTTAAATGCCTATCAAAATGAACTGGATGAAGCCGAAGACGATCATCAGTTTGAGCATCAGCTAAAGCGACAGGCCTATCAAGATGCTGAGGTGAGTCGTGTCTATGCGGCGGTCTCTGAGGTCAAGCTGCAGAACAACGCCAATCTACCTGACCACATGAAAGAACCCGGACTAGTGGACCCGGCGATCTCGCAGAAGCAGGAGGTAGAAGAATTTAAAGCCCTAATGGGTGTTGCCGACGGTGAGGACGTACCCGCCGCGACTAAGACCAAAGGGTTTCGACGTGGGACCATAGATGGCTTTGAGTTTACAACCCGCAAAAACTCAACAACTAAGGCTACAGAGCAGTGCGTCAGTTTGCAGGGAAAGCGGAAATGGTGTGGTGTGTCGATTGAGAATCCGATTCCCCGCTTCTTGGCCGATGACCGTAGTTTGCTCGGCTACGGTACAACCGGCGTCGGTAAGTCGGCCTTCTTAGAAGCCATCATCAGCGCCGCCTACCAAAAAGATGAGTCGACTGATTTTGTCGCCTTTGTCCATAAGTCTGGCAATACGGCGCGGGGTGAATCGGTCAGCATGGCAGGTCTAGAAAACACCCAAGACCTCTACACCGTCACCAACACCATGCACGGTCAAGCGTTGATTAATGCGACGACTCGACTCATGTCTAGGGTGAATACCTTAGAAGCGCTACTTGAAGACGGATCACTGGTCCCATCGTTCGTACTGATTGACGAGGGCAACGAAGGTACCAAGGCCCTGGGTAAAGCGGCCCGCAAATATGTCGAGATGAACACGACTGAGGATGAGCGAGGTAAACCCATCAAGCCGGACAAACCCAGCTGGCAAGAAGATTACGCCGATTTTATTGAAACTCTGATTGTAGATGGCCGTAGTAAAGCGGTTCGTGGTGTGGTGTTTGGTCACATGACCACCAATAAGTCAGGCATCACCGCTGAGGCCAGAAGCCAGACATACACCATCGCCCTAGGTCGCAATGGTATTTATGGCTCAATTGAAAAGCTGCTATCCGATGCCCGTTACATCACGATGAAAGAGACTCGTGAAACCTTAAAGCAGGAATTCAATACCTACCTCAAAAAACACACGGCTAAGGGGTCTCCCGTGAATGTGGTGTTAGCCCTAACCAATATCGGCGGCCAGTGGCGACTGATTGTTCTACCCCAAAGCTGGAATATTCAGCCCCTCGTTCCCAACGTGGTGAACCCAGCCCTTGATGAGGATTACGGGTTTGAAGAAACGCCGAACGTCGCAGCCGTCACCGAAGTAGCCCCCCGTTTGCCTGTTGATGCTACCCAGCAGAATGACCCCCTAGCCTGTTACAGTCCGGAGCAAAAGCAGCTGGCTAGCGACTTTTTACAGTGGTTCAAAGCAAACTCTGACATTCTCAATGACGGCACCGGATTACTAGACCTAAGAGTCCCACTCCGGTGCTGGGCTGCTGTCACCAGCATGAGTCAATTAGAGATGGTTTTAGAGGTACTTGAAACCCGTGGTTATGGTGAGTTTCATGAGGACCCTATCACCCACGCACTGTACTGGAGAATGTATAGCCGAACTAAGCGCCAAGAGCAGGCCAAAAAGGCCAGTCCCCAGTCGAAAGTTGATACTGATAATTTGGATATTCCAGAGGGCATTAGCCTTAAAGCCTTTCGCTACTGTGTGAAAAAACTATTTGAACTTCAAGTAGGTTCAACATGTACAGTGTCTGACTTTTACCGTAAAGCTACCTCGTTGCGTATCAATCATGAATTAAAAGTAGAAGATGTGCATAGAATGCTGTTAAGTAATTCACTGAAAAAGGTGATAGAAATCTCTTCAGGCAAGTACCACAGCAAGGTGCAGTTTACGGTCCTGTGGACTCCTCCAACCGAATAACGCAAACCTACTGTTTTTGGGGGTAAAACACCCTCAAAAACAGTAGGTACACAGATACACAAAACCGCTATAACCCCTGTATGTCAGTCGGTGTACCGATACACAAGCCAATATTCCCCCTGGCGCAAGTACACAGCGCTGTGTACCCTAATTCACCGTAGATCCACAAGAGGTACACAAGCGATCCACAAGCGATCCACAAAAGGTACACAGCAACAGATTTATAAGTGAAATCAAATGATTAATGCTTACAGGTGATGGCAATTTAGTGGTTGTTTTATCGGCTTGATTCTGAAAAATAAGTCGATAAAACTAGCAGTAAAATTGTTGTTTTGACTGAGATTTCAAACGCCTCTTAGTTGTCAAGGCTGACAACATAAAAACCTAGTCTTTTAGTCTTTAACACCCATCACAAAACTGAACAGGCCCACGATTGATATAACGGCCTTACCCCATAGCTCTAATGATTCCGTATCGCCCCCGAATAGGAGCCAGGCCGATGAGATCGCAATTACCGCAGTTCCTATTAATATTCGCCTCAGCTGCTTGACCTGTTTGCTAAGTGCATTTTTTTGCAGCTTCTGATCACTCAAATCAGCATTGATTTTTACGATCGCCTGTTTGAGTTCATAGTCTTCCTTGCTGTTAACTTCGAGTCGCTTTTTGAGGTCAGCCACGACCCAGGTCAGTTCATTGACACGTTCGTCTGCCGTCTTCAGCTCTTGAGCCAAAAACTCGTTATCTAGTCCAAGCGTTACGAATTCCGGGCCATCACCCCCCTGAGCTTCGTACTCAATGTAAAGGTGGTACCCCTTCACTTCAGGGAACAGCTCAACTTGAATGCCTGGATACAACCTCACTGGGTTGTAGATGCGGCGACTATTAAAAAACAGCCCGTTTGTACTGGGCTTCCCGTTGCCATCGCGCAACCAAATGTCATCGCCCTCTCGGTAAAGGGTCGCGTGAACTCTGGACAGAGATTGAAAATAAATAGACCGTGGGTCAACACCCACGGCCATTTGATACGTATCGCCCTGACCTTTGCCAATGGTGGCCGGTAGGTTTTCCAGGTCGATGGGCGTTGACTGTTGAGCTCGCCCAGGCCTGCATTCAACTATTTTCAACATTGAACTTACGGGTTCAAATCCTGCTCCTGATATTCGTCAACGAGGTCATCCACCAGCAGGTCAATGTCCTCGACGATGTCTTCAATGGGGTCTCGCTGCGGTACCCAATACTCCACCACCACACTCCACCCATCGACCGGCACATACCGGCTGCTTTTGAACTGCACCTCGTGACGGCCTAAGTCGGGTTCCCAGGGAGACATTACAACCATTTCTGATTGGGGTTTGGGCCAAATGCGAAGCCACCGATTAGAAACAATATTCTGATCGGTGAACTTCACCCGCATGTAGCCACGGAAGCCCGCATTTAGCACCGTTGGATTGGTGGAGCTATAGGTCAGCCTTACGTGCTCACCAAAGACGGGGATGGGAATGCTCCACAGAACACTCCCGGATACCTGTGCCTGCCCTGCATATTGCCAAACCATCTAATTAGTGGGAATGCCGAATTCCTGCATGACGGCGGCAATCACAGCGGTTGGATCAGACGGGATAGTTTCCCCGCTCCAAATGCCAACAAAGGCATAGTCAACCCCATACAGACTTAACGTGAGTGGCCCCAAATTCGGCTCAACAAAGGAGTCAGACGAACTAACCAAGGTCTCGTTCAGCCAGATATCTTGTCTATCAGGCGAGATATTGGCAGTCAACACCAAGGGTTGATCTGCGGCCATCGGTATCCCGGTGCCTAGATATGCCCCGCCTTTATTGACCCGAAAATAGGCAATCTCGTCTGAGAAGACGGTAAAGAGCCGATCAACTGCAGCACTGGAATTACCAACGTAGATATCGCCCCTATTGGGCTGGCCAGTGCGAGCCGCCGATAGACGAATGACCAAACTAATCAACCGAGTCGTTGGGACTGAAATCGGCGAAGAGCTAATCAAGCTAGCGCCATCTTGAGTGGTCAGCCAATCGTCATCCACTTGAATGGACCCGTGTTCTTTATTCAAGTGAATGGACTCACTGTTAAGGGTCAACAGGTCTGAGGGTGTCCCGTCAAAAAACGGCCCCGAAACCGAGCTGTACGCTTGCCGCAACGAAAATACAAGGCCACCTGGGAAAGCATCTAAAAAGCTTTGGGGGATGGTGACCTCACCCCCTGCACTATGAAAGAGCTACAGCTTCATCCAAGCTATCGCCGATGACCACCTTAGCAACGGCGGTGCCAGTGACCCGTAACGCTGGATCGCCATCAATGGTCGTCGGTACGCGGTTGATCACTGGGTAGGTAGAGCGGGCATCGTTAGCGTTGTCAGCGTCATATTCAGCAACGGCGGTCCCTGAAAGTGCATCTAAAAGCTTGATAGCGCCTTCTGCTAATGGGGAGTCCATACCGACTATGTCACCCGTCAGCAGGCTGAAATTAAGGGTGGCATTGCCACTGCCATCGTCTTCAAAAACGTTGGTGCCCAAGTGGGCGTTCACCATAGTGGGTGTGATGTCTGCCATAGTTGAAAAATCCTAAATTTGGGTTAGTCGTTGGTCGTATTCACCCTCATGGATGTATGCATCCAATTGGGTTTCAGTTGCTGGTCGCATCAGGCCATTGCGGCCAAAAATGATGTGCCGTTGGTTTGAGCTATCACCAAACCTGAGGCTGTCCAAAATGTCAGCGGATGGAGCGTTTAAGGTTTCTGCATACAACGGATGCCCTGGCAGGATAATGCCGCCTTGGGATAGCCATCCATTAGAGACCGATTCCTCATAGGTGATCACCACCTCCGGTACCCCATCTGCTGCAATCTCAGTCCTCATCGTGTGTAGCCCTATTAGTTTGCTGCGCGTGGATCGTCCGTCACGGCTCTGCCGAAAGCGGCCCAGCCAGCGGGCATATTGTCTACTCGGGTGTGGTCAATAAATCCGATGCTTAAGCCCTCATCAGAGCGAGCCCCAAAGACCGAAGCCCCCTCAATCTTGTTGTCACCCTGAATGACATTAGGGTTGTTCAGATCCGCCTGTACATAGGCTGATATCCCCATCTCAGCGAGCGTTGCAGCCGTAATCCGGTTGAACTGCTCAGTTTTCATGTCCCACACTTTGAGTAGCTGTGGAGCAATCTCAGCCTTAACCCGTATACTTCTAGACCCGCGCCCTAGCTTAGGATTCCGAGTGGAGCCCCGCACTAGTTTCCAGTCAGCGGCAATTGCGCCGTTGATTGACTCCCAATCCACAAACGACGTTGTGTTGGTATTGGGACCACCCTGAGCGCCATCTGGGTTTTTAGTCATTCGCCCAGGCTTGGGAGCGGATGCACCATACACGATGATGCCTACAACAGCAGCCACCTGAGTGTGTCCTAAAACGTTTTGCTCCGCTTCTGTGCAGTTGGTTGCAAAACCATAGTTGATCGTTGAACCATTAAACGGGGTGACAGCAACTTTAGTCCTGGCCCCATAGACAGAGCCCATACGCCTGTACTCCTATCGTGATTTCGTTCGCTACGATAGCAAAAGAATTTTGGTGAAACCACTGCCAGATGGGGCGTGTGGTGTATTACACCCCTTAAGGGAGTCTCTTAAGACAATTAGTTTTTAACCATGGTCACAATCGCTTACGCTCGCATGTCTACCTGTAGCCGCCGGGCGATGCTCCGAACAAAAACCAGGTTTGGGCGGCCCTATCAGTACAGGCCTAGAATCACGCTGGTTAGGCGGCTACAGAATGAGTTGAACATGACTCATGTTCAAGTGCTGGATCAAATCCAGAAAGAACGTGAATACCTGATTGCTAGGCAAACCTAAGGAGTTCGGCGATGTCTGCCTGAAAGTTGCGGGGGGCCGTATCGCGCCACAGCTCAAAACGCGCTTGCCTATCAATAAAACTACCGTTCACCGAGACCCGCCCTTGATCGGCGGCCAGCACCCGCTGTCGGTTGACCACTGTGACGTGACCGGGATACACCCTGGTCACGTTTTTCTGCAACCGGGGGTTTATGATTCGTTCGTCTGCCCGTCGTTCCTCCGTTACGGTGACGGTTTGAATCACCGAGTTACTGAGGGTCATTACAGCCCTTATTCGGTCTTCTGCTTCGTCTGCGGTCGCACCAAATGCAGACACATATTCGTTTTTGCCTAGCCGTGCTGTCGCTCGCCATCGTCCCCATAGATACCCATTTGGCCCACCTAAAGCGGCTCTGAGCTGCTGCCAGTCTAAGGCCGAACGTTTGACATCGGGGACCGTTATGGTGACCCTTTGTACAGCGTTAGCCCCGACCGTGATGTAGGGAGGAGCATCAACGCTGTATAGCTGGAATTTGATACGTAGACTGAGCTCTTTTTCTCTGACATAGTCATCAACCGGCGCACCGATCAGTTGCCCCACATCTCGACTCTGAATCAGCTGATGGGATACTAACGCTTGAGAAACGCCCGCTTTAACGTGACTTTCGGGACCGGCGAGCACAATTTTCTCACGGTCGTTTGTTCGATCCGGCTGAACTTCTACCACCCGCTCAGCTTCCTGTTGGGCCATTCTCTGTTGCGCAAACCAGCCATCGAGGGAGTACGCGACAACGTAGCCAGCTTCGATGCAGCTATCAAAGACTTCCTCGATCATTTCCTCAGTGAAGTTTCGCCAAAAGGCTGAGGGGATGCGCTCCACCTGCTCATCAATCGCGCCATAGATAGTAAAGGGGTTTGCACTTTGTTCGCCCCAGGTTGCCTTAATTTCTTCAGCTCTCTGAGACCCCAGAATGGTATTAAGAATGGGATTGGAATCTTCTTTCAGCCAGCGCCGGACATTTTTATAAACATCAAAGGCCCCTTGCTGGACTAAATTTCGAGCGGCGAGCCGGATGGCGAAAGCGGCCTGGCCAATGAACTCATCTATAAATTCCTCGCCAACCTGTTGGGTGACATACAAGGCCATGCGCTCATCAATGGCAAACAGCGATGTGGCTGGCAGAACGCCACAGGCTAGGTAACCAATGGTGCTACCCGTGACACTGCCGAGAACCGATCCATAGGCCGTCCATTGATTTCTGACTTGCTGGTCTAATGCCTCGTCAGGCCGGTTCCAGTCAAATGAAAAGATTTGAAGCGTACTCTGAAAAAACAGGGTCCACAGGCTTGAGAATGACCAAATCATACTGGGTATGGCCTGCAGTACCGCACCCACAGCAAACCCCTTCAGATGGTTGACCAACGACAGTGATCCGGCAGCGGCCCCAGCTGCACTAAGGCCGCCGCCCGCTTGAAATAGACCGCGTGAGAACTGCCGGGTACGAGCATTGACCCGGCTAAACAGGGTAGCGGCGTTGAGAGATATGCCCATGGTTATGGTGTGGTGTTGTCACTGCGATCTCTGAGTTGAGGCCCCTGAGTTTGGTCACGACCATAGGGGTTCGATAGCCCAAAGCCTTGTTCTACCTGTCGTAGATATTCGTCGAAGTC
>NZ_AWNH01000020.1 GCF_000482245.1 Leptolyngbya sp. Heron Island J
CTTTACCGATTTCTCTAGCAATAACAGAGGCTGCACCTGTGCCTAAGCCCATGGCTACGCTTGCCAAAATGGACACTACTGGAAAAGTAAAACTGATAGCTGCTAGTTCATTCGTGCCTAACTGAGCAATAAAGTATGTGTCAGCCAGACTAAACGCCAATATTGCTAAGACACCCCAAACCATGGGAAGTGATAGCTTGAGGAGCTGATGAGAAACTCGACCTGTTGTGAGAGAAGACTGCATTACTAAGTTGGAGGGTTTGGCAGGCTGCGGCTTATCAAATTTCAGTGACAAGCTCAATAGGTGTTGCAGGCGATAAGAAATTATTGCGATCTTGGAGAAGAAATTCGCTATAGTCGGCTAAATCGTCTAAGCCTAAGCAAGTCAATGCTATTTCTGCACTTAACCAGAACAGAATTTTCAAAAGGAATTTAGGCCAATAAATTTGCATGGTCTGGTGTCGCTCGTGAGCATTAACTTGCTTGCTAGAAAATAAGCGCTTAAGCCGACTTTTAAGCTGTTAATGGGTTAATGCCCATCTTGCCAGCAATAAGGCGTAGGACTGCAATCTGTTGATTGAAACCCAGTACTATGAGCTTATTCAGGACTGCTGTTGCCGGTGCAGAGAGCTGATAGTCCTGCGGTACTGGAACAACATCTCCAGAGCGCATCCACTCGGCTAACTGATACCAAAATGCCAGTTTGTTGTTGCTAGTCAGGCATCCGTAATCTCGAGTCATGGCATTGTTAGTTCCTGCGACTAAATCGCGCATAAATTGCAGTTGCTCTTCATGAGATAGATTAGCCACTTGATAGATTAAATCTCCGGCTAATTTGATCCGATCTGTTGCGCCAGAAGCCGCAGGCGTCACTAAGCCTCCCATGTTTTCGTACAGAACCCATAAGAGACCTAATTGGTCGTCAACAGGTAGTCTTTGGATGGAGTCTACCGCATCGGGAACAGCAGCAAAGATATTAGAGTAAACGGGTTTATCCGCAGCAATAGTCATGAGGTGGGTTCCTAGAAAATGAAGTTTTATGTGAATTATTGTAACGTAATGCAAATTTGCATTGCAATTACTTGACTCTGATCTTGAGTCCTCAAACTACGATCTGGGGGTGAATAAACTGATATCCGGTAGCTTTAAGCTTCTGGTTGCTAACGCGTACGCTTTTGCCTGGCAGGCTAAGTTTAGACTGATCCCAATTTGCAGGTGGTAAACCGTACCGAGAGCAGATACGCTCTAGCTGTTCTTTGACAGTCAGTTGGCTATCGTCCACCAGATTGTAGATACCCTGCAACTCATTGAGCCGAGCAAATTCAATTACGCCAACAATGTCATCCCGATGGATCCAGTTGATGACGCGATCGCCTCTACCTGGTAACGTCATGCCTGCCATGCCACCAAGCATGCCAACCAACTCCCGACCTGGGCCATAAATCCCGCCTAGCCGAAGGATGCAGATTCTTTGGTGCTCGCTGTCTGCCTGAGACACGATCTGCTCTGCTTCGTACAACATCTGACTGCGAGATTCAGTTGGGGAAATAGAGGCAGTTTCATCAACCCACTCTCCCTGGCGATCTCCATAGACAGAGTAGCTGCTGAGATAAATAACCTGTTTCACACTCGGTGTTTGTTTCAGTGCTTGAAGGAGATTCTCCGCTGTAGTGAGATAGGTTTTTTCGTAGGTTGCCTCATCCGCTACTTGGAACCCCGTTGGCGCAACGCTAATTACCACAGTGTCTTGACCTTGCACTAGGGATTGAACAGCACTGGCATCGTCTCCTGTCATAGCAACTACTCTAGAGAGAAGAGGCTGAAGTAATGCAACCCGTTCTTGTCTGGTCGTTGTACCGGTAACAAAGTGGCCCTGCTCTTGCCAGCAGGCGGCTAATGCACGGCCAACATAGCCGCAACCTAGAATAGCGATATTCTCATAAAGCTGACGGCGCTGAGCCTGTTGGCGTAGCAGTTGCTGTAGATAAGCCATATCTAGCTCAGAGCCGTTGTTATTAATGGAGTTATTCATGGGGATGTTAGAGGTGGGTTAATGATTGGAAAGGAAGAAGCTTTGTGAGCTATTGTGCTTAGACCATTTGGCGTGTGTATGAGTTACACGAATACATCGCATGGTTGAACTAAAAATCGATGGATAAGATTAGCCATTGATTCTTTAGGTTCACCTCAAGAGAGAAAATAAGCTTTCCTCTCCTGAAGCACGTAAGCCGCTGATAAATGAAGCTGACAATTAGCAGGCACTGACTAGAGCCAATGCTTGCTTCTGACGGACCGTTACCTGGCCATCATCATCAATATCTAAAGTAGCTGTGTCCCCTGCTTGAAGCTGACCTGCCAAAATAGCTTCGGCCAGATAATCTTCGACGAGTCGGGTGATCGCCCTTCTAAGGGGACGGGCTCCATAACTGGGATCAAAGCCCTCAGTCACCAGTTTGTCTTTGAAGGCTTCAGTGACTTCGATCTGAATCTGTTGGTCAGCTAAGCGATTTGAAACTTCTTGCAGAAGGATTGAAGCAATTTGCTTCACCTCATTGCGGTTGAGCTGATGGAAGACAATAATCTCATCCAGACGATTAAGAAATTCAGGCCGGAAAGAAAGCTTTAAGGCTTCGTCTACCTGGGTACGGGTGCGATTATATTTTGCCAGTTCATCATCTCCGTCTACCATCTCAAAACCAAGTCCATTGCCCTTCTTCTCAATGGCACGAGAGCCAATGTTGGATGTCATGATGATGAGAGTGTTTTTGAAATCCACCACACGTCCTTGAGAGTCTGTTAAGCGACCATCTTCCAACAGCTGCAGCATCACGTTGAACACATCCGGGTGTGCTTTCTCGATTTCATCAAACAGGACAACTGAGTAGGGTTTGCGACGTACTGCTTCGGTAAGCTGTCCACCATCTCCGTACCCCACATAGCCGGGAGGGGAGCCAATCAACTTAGAAACAGATTGAGATTCCATATATTCCGACATATCTAGTCGAATGATGGCGTCTTCAGAGCTAAACATACTATCAGCTAAGGCTTTTGTTAGTTCAGTTTTGCCGACGCCTGTAGGACCACAGAAAATAAAGCTGGCTATGGGGCGATGGACACTTCTGAGGCCTACTCTAGCTCTGCGAATGGCTTTGGCCACAGCGTTGACAGCATCATCTTGACCAATCAATCGCTGGTGTAGAGTATCTTCTAATTTCATCAGTCTTGCTGACTCAGGCTGAGTCACCTGGGTAACTGGAATGCCGGTCCATGAAGCGACAACCTGAGCAATGTCGTCTGCTTCAACCACAGGTTGTTTTGTTGTATCTCTATTGTTGTTGAACTGTTGCAGCTTAGCTTCCATTTCAACTTCTTGGTCTCGAAGCTGGCCCGCTTTCTCAAAATCCTGAGCGTTTACGGCAGCCTCTTTATCCCAAGTGATTTGACGTAATGACTGCTTCAGTTCCCTGACGGGTGACGTTTGCGAATATCGCAAGTGTACAAGAGAGCCCGCCTCATCAATTAAGTCAATGGCCTTATCAGGCAGGTAGCGGTCTGCAATGTAACGATCTGACAATTTCACCGCTGCTTCTAAGGCCTGGTCTGAGATCAGGAGCCTGTGATGTTGCTCATAATTGGCACGTACCCCCTGTAAAATCTCGATCGTCTCTTCGACACTGGGTTCATTCACCATCACAGGCTGAAATCGCCGTTCCAGTGCGGCATCTTTTTCAATATATTGACGATACTCATCCAAGGTTGTGGCACCAATACATTGCAGCTCACCTCGTGCTAAGGCGGGCTTCAGCATATTAGCAGCGTCCATACTGCCGCCTGTACCGCCTGCACCCACGAGAGTATGTACTTCATCAATGAGCAGAATGATGTTACCAGCCGTATTCACCTCATCTACAATGCGCTTGAGTCGTTCCTCAAACTCTCCACGAAAACTTGTACCCGCCACTAGTGAACCAATGTCTAAACTGAGTACACGCTGGTCGATCAGGATTTCAGGAACGTCTTGATTGATAATACGCTGGGCCAACCCCTCGGCGATTGCTGTTTTACCCACACCAGGTTCTCCAATCAGCACCGGATTATTTTTACTACGTCGACCCAGGATTTGAACAACACGCTCAATTTCTTTGTCACGACCAACCACTGGATCAATTTTTCTTTGAGCCGCTAACTTCGTTAAGTCGGCGGTAAATTCTCCCAAAGCTTTACCTTCCAGATTGTTAGCTGCGGATTCCTGACCATTACCGACTGGCACGGCTGATTCTTCATTGATGGCCTGGATAATCGCTTTGCGCAATTGGACCAGGTTGACACCCAGGTGCTGTAATATCTTGGCGGCAGCATTGTCTGCACTATTAACAATGGCTAACAGCAGGTGCTCTGGCCCGACGTAAGGCTGATTTAGTTGCTGCGCTTCCTGGACAGATTGTTCTAGAATTTGCTTTGCAGCCAGTGTAAACGGGATTTCAATAGTTACTCGTTGAGTGCCTGGCATTAGGAGATTATCAACAATGTCATGGAGCTTCCTTAAAGTGACTCCTGTCTCTTTAAGAGCTCTCGAAATCACGCTACCGCCCTGGACAGTTGCTCCAACCAGTATTAGTTCGGGACCTACATATTGTTGGTTCAATTGGCTGGCTTCCTGCTGGGCAGTCATGATAGCAGCCATTGCTTTGTCATTAAAATGTTCAAGCATGGTGTGGCGTTCTCAATGAAGTACTAATAACAACAGCGTGTGAAAATTGAATGTGAATAATGACTTGGGTGGGTATGTGGCTTGGAAGGTCCTTAGTTTGTAGGTTCGTGTTTGGCAAATCGATCTAGAGCAATCCAAACTAACCAGAGGAGGAGAAGAAACGTCAGAAAGGCAAGTCAAGCCACTGAGTTGGCCTCTTCTTATTGATTTTTGTAAACTTAATATTAAGAATTCTAATCTGTAATCCTCTTAGAGATGAGGGTGGAAACCCGTACAGGTGAGTATTCTTACTTATTTTTCTGACGTTCCGGTTATCCGGCTTCCACAATTACGGCTCTCCACGTGGGCCAGAATCTGAGTGATGTTTACATTAGTTAATGAATGCGGCTTAGATCTGTAACTTAGTCTCTAGAACAATTATGGACATCCAACAAATCGAATCCTTCCTTGAGAGTCCTAACCCTCAAAACAGAATGAAGGCAATTACTGAACTTCGGCATCATGAACCCTCGATGGTCGTGCCGCTCCTCAAGCGAAACATGTATGATAAAGAGCTTTTGATTCGCTCCTTTGTTGCGATGGGGTTAGGCGCTAAGCGAAATGATGAGGGCTTTGAAGCACTACTCAATATCATTGGTCATGAAGATGATCCAAATGTTGTCGCTGAGGCCGCTAATTCTTTAGCAAATTTTGGGCCTCAAGCCCTCCCTCATCTGACGGCACTATTTGAGCAAAATTCTCACTGGCTGATTCGACAGAGTATTTTGCCTGTACTGGACTATCCAGAAAGTTTTGAAGCCCTCGTACAGTTGTGTCGTTTGGGATATCAGGATCAGGATCTAACAGTTAAGTTGGCCGCGATAGCTAATTTGGAGAGATTAAAGGACACTGCTCAAGCCCCTGAAGCTCTGGACATATTGCTGCAAGCAGCAACTGACAGTGATGCATTCATTCGAGCGAAAGTCGCTCGATTACTAATGTACTTTGACGCTCCCCAGGCCCAAGCAGCCTTAGCAGAGCTGAGACAGGACTCCGATTATCGTGTTGTTAAGGTTTTTCTTGAAGCACTCCTACCGTAGCTGTTAGGTTTGGAGAATAAAATTCTGTTGAGCCATCATATCCGAAATTTTTGAGGGATCGGGATATGAAGAAAGTCAGTTAAGTGCATGTCACTGCTCATGAAGCCAAACAACTTAATCTGCCGACTATAAAATTCATTCCTACACCGATCTGAAATTACCTGCCTTTGGCAAGGTTAATTTCATCGTGGGACCTGCATGAGTAGAGTCATCGATGCAATATTTAACTTCTCCCTACAACAGCATACAGGCGATTGCAAACGTATTAATTTGGTGACTACCCTCGAATCATTTCAAGAATGAGCCCTCGTTTGTTGTGTAAATAAACCTGCATGGCATCCTGTTCATCCAGACTAAGATTTACTCTAGCTTGAATCTGTTCAAATAAGTGCCTGACAAAAAGAGTATCAGGAAGGTGGGAAATACTCTCCGGTGAATTTTCTAAGACCACAGACCAAAGTAACCGCAGCGTTGAAGTATCCACAATCTTTGTCCTAGTGCTTTAGGGACAATTTAATTTTTTCTGAAAAGGTTAACTCTAATCTGTTTGTCTAATTTATCTACCTGAGATTTAATACTTTCTTTAGATTTGATTATACATCAGTTCCTCTTGACATGCTTTCACTGAAGTCGGAATAATTCGCCACATCATCGACAAAGCATCCTCCGTAATAGGCCTTTGCGATTTTCCTATTTCAATGAAGCCCTTTCATATACTCGCGTATGGCTCCTTCAAGTCAATCATCACAAATCTGACTTGGATCGCACAGTCCATAAAGTCGTTCAAATATCAATATCGTTAGCAAACCTCTGGTTTTATCCTCAGAGAATGCGAACGATATTCAGTAGACAAGGTAAAAAGAATGCGCTCGCCATAGCCGATAGGGCCATGGCCAGACCTGAAAACGCTCCCATCTCTGAACTTACCTGAAAAGCGTAGGCGGTACCGATACCATGGGCGTTGGCTCCCATGGCAATACCCTTAACACTGTCATCTTGAATACCTATTAGCTTAAAGAGCTTTGGGCTTAAAAGCGCGCCCAGAATACCGATAATCACTACGATAGCCGCTGTCAAAGTCGGTAATCCGCCGATTTATTCTGATATGCCCATGGCCACAGGTGCTGTGACAGATTTGGGGGCCAATGAGCATTGGGTTTGTACACTGGCTCCGCAGAACCGTGAGATCGCAATGGTGCTCAAGCTACTGCTGCTCAAGCCCGTGATCAGCGTAATGATCACGGGCTTGAGCAGTTTTTTAAGTTTAGAAAGTTGTCGGTGGAGTGGAACCGCTAGGGCAACCGTGGCAGGACTCAGTAAAAAAGGAGGGAGTGGGGCGGCCCCGGACTAGAAGTGTTAAAAATAGCAGCACCATTCCTAATACCGGGCCTGGTATGGGTATTGGCAACATAAATGCACCCACCTCACCAGCTAGCTGATATGCCAGAAGGATGGTAATTCCGTTCAAAAAATTCATGGACAAGAGAAAGGCGTCATCGCACTTATCTAACAAAAAGAGGCGCGGTGTACACCGCGCCTCTTCAATCTATATTAAGTTGTCAATGAGCTTGAAACCTACGCGTTGATCTGAGGAGCAATCATTGCAACAGGAGCAGCTTCACCAGCAGCCAAGTCTAGGGGAAAGTTGTGAGCGTTACGCTCATGCATGACTTCCATACCCAGATTGGCACGGTTGATGACGTCAGCCCAAGTGCTAACGACACGACCCTGAGAGTCGATGATGGACTGGTTGAAGTTGAATCCGTTCAAGTTGAACGCCATGGTGGAGATACCTAGAGCAGTGAACCAGATACCCACGACAGGCCATGCACCCAAGAAGAAGTGCAAGGAACGGCTGTTGTTGAAGGAAGCGTATTGGAAGATCAAACGGCCAAAGTAACCGTGGGCCGCAACAATGTTGTAAGTCTCTTCTTCCTGACCAAACTTGTAACCATAGTTCTGGGACTCAGTCTCAGTGGTCTCACGAACCAAGGAGGAGGTCACCAAAGAACCGTGCATAGCGGAGAACAAGGAACCACCGAATACACCCGCCACACCAAGCATGTGGAAGGGGTGCATCAGGATGTTGTGCTCAGCCTGGAAAACAAGCATGAAGTTGAAGGTACCAGAGATACCGAGAGGCATACCATCAGAAAAAGAACCCTGACCGATGGGGTAGATCAAGAACACTGCAGTTGCCGCAGCTACAGGAGCAGAGTAAGCAACACAGATCCAAGGACGCATACCCAAGCGGTAGGAAAGTTCCCACTCACGACCCATGTAGCAGAAAACGCCGATGAGGAAGTGGAAAATGACTAGCTGGTAGGGGCCACCGTTGTACAACCACTCATCTAGAGAAGCAGCTTCCCAGATGGGGTAGAAGTGAAGACCGATAGCGTTGGAGGAAGGAATAACCGCACCGGAAATGATGTTGTTACCCAAGATAAGAGAACCAGCAACGGGCTCACGAATGCCGTCGATGTCAACGGGAGGAGCAGCGATGAAGGCGATGACGAAGCAAGCAGTCGCTGCTAGCAGTGTGGGAATCATCAGAACACCAAACCAACCTACATAAAGGCGGTTTTCAGTGCTGGTGACCCACTGGCAAAACTGCTCCCACAGGTTAGCGCTTTGGCGCTGTTGGAGAGTTGTAGTCATGTTGAATAATTGCGGTTGTGCTTAACTAAACCGGTGGCTTAATCAAGCGGGACAGTTATGTATGAACCTAAACTAGCAACAACCGTAAACTTTTGTAAAGATAGCCGCCATAAAAATGAGAAACCCCTCTGATAAGAGCAACTCATTAGAGGGGTGTAACACAGACATCCCCATGTCCTTTTGATAGCATACTATCCAAGCATAGAAAGGTGTTCGATAGTGATAAGGATGAGGGCACTGATTAAACTTAGGGTCAAAAACCAGCCCACCGCTGACGTGACGCCAAATACGCCATCATCTTGACAGCCCGTAACCCACAGCGACCAGGCTTGAGACAAATTAATATGCTCGAAGCGGTTAAAGCTGGCGCGAAACACAATCGGTTTTTGTAACTCCGTATCGCGCACATCAAAGTTGGACTGATTAATCTTACTTACAGCGTCGGTGTCTGGACGAGCCATGGGTCATGCTTTCCGTAAAGGGATGCGCCACATAACCTAACACCAGGACATTAAGACTCCGGTGTCATGATTGGAAAAATTAATGATGTAACAATCGCTGAAAAAAACAGCAGATCAATTTAATAAGGATGCGTTCACCCACACGGCCATCAGAATACCGAGGCCAATACAAACAGCTCCTATCAAGTCTTGTAACGTGTTCTGTTCAGGAGCAGATATCTGTTCAGTGTAAACGGCAACCTTAACGTCATCCTGAGGGCGATTTTGCATCGTGTGCATCCTTGTATCAATTAACAGCATGCAGGGCAAAGACCTATGTGCTCTGCATCGTAAAGAAGAAATAGGGCGTCAGTTAAGCGCCCCAGTGTGGACTTGGTCATCCATGAGAATTGGATGTAAACCAGATCCGGCAATCATCACTAAATTAATCATACATTAACTAATGTAAACATCTTGAAATCTACTTGACATTTCCAAGGTTTCTAAAGCTGTTGACTGGCTTTAGTGATAATTATGTGTCTGGTCGGCGCTGTAGAGATAACCCAGCGATATCCATTCATAGAAAAATTAGCAACTACCACAAAGTAAATTTTGTCAAGTTAATTTACATTTTGAGATATTTGCGTTACATTAATTCACATAGAAAGCAGATTCGGGAAAATCGCATATGTCTACAATTACTGAAGAAGGCGGTCGGCTCAATAACTACGCGACTGAGCCGAAGATGTATTTAGCAGAGGCACCTGAACCTGCACAGCAGCGTCGTTACCTGCTCCTGGGTGGTTTAGCATTTCTGTTCATCGGGACTCTTGTGGCCACTGCTCTAGCCGTTAGCTAGTCCACTTCATTCTCACAATTATTTGTTCATTCACAACACACTTCAACATCAGGAAATTTAATTATGATTGGTATCTTATTAGCTATCATCATCGTTGGTTGGGTCGGAGCCGCTATCCTCGGCACTCAGGCTTACTTTCTCGGTGAGTAGTCTAAGCCCATCCACGAGCGTAACCTCAACTCCGATGGCTTTGAGACTATTGCCAAGGTAGTCACCGGTCGTGACACTGATTACAACACCCGTGTGGTTCCCTTAGGCGGCGACGCTTATACTAGTGCAGCTCTCAGTAACCAGTAGATGAAGCGGTGGGAAGCAATAACTGGAAGGTGGAATCTCAAGAAGCGCCGCTGATTGTTATCTCTGACAATTCTTTACATTCTTTTGCTGAGCGTCAAACAATTTTGAGTTATGCCTATTGACCCTCGCAACTAGTGAGGGCTTTTTTATGGATTTACGGTGGAGCTGGTTGAGATGACTGTGCCCATAAGTCCGTTAGCGAGAAAATGGAAGACTAATTGATTAAAAAATATCCTTGATGAGTGACCTATCATGTGTGAACTTGACGTTAAACAAGCCTCTCCCTTCATTTGGTTGCCATAAGCCGACAGAGCAGATTGTTTTAACTACTCTGAATCTTTGTTGAGGAGATGATTACAATGACTAAGCCTGATTCCACCTCAGTTTGTGTGAGGGGATTTAATCAACGGTCTCCGTCCATTGAGAGAAGAGGCAATTAACAAATTACGCATCCAGTCGTCATGATAAAGGATTGGGCCTATGCCGTCGCCGAACAAGGGGGAAACAATCCCTATAAGTTTGGTAAGTGGACCAACTATGTCTATCGTGGCCTGTTTGGTATGGATGCGAGCGAGATCAAACAAATCTGGGAAGCGCCTGTCTCGGGCTCGCGGCACATTGCTCGAAATTATATTCCTGAGGCGCTGGGTCTGGAAATGGTTGAGTACTGCGAAAAGCTAGTGGCTGTATTTGAACTAGACGATTTGGAACAGGCCCATGATGAAGCTATTCGCATGACCCAGATGAAATTTAGACAGCGATTAGACTCTGAAAGATTAGGCGGTTGATGGAAAGCTGCTTGCACAAGAAACAAGCAGTTATCCAAAACCCAAGCAATAGTAGTGAACTATCATAATGGCGTAATATTCTGAGCTTAAAATCACAGCTTTATCTATGCCCCAGCGACTTTACTTAGATGTTTGCTGTTTCAATAGTCCGTTTGACGATTGGCGTCAGCAACGAGTACGTCTAAAGGGCGAAGCAGTTCTAGAAATATTAGAACGCTGCCAACAAGGTGATCTATAACTGATTAATAGCACCGCACTAGAAGCTGAAATTAGTCGAACCGCACCGATGCATCCGAGAGATATTGTCGAAGGCTCAGATCGCTGTCGATTTACAGACGACTCAGAATGTCATAGAGGTTGAGGAGGCTCTTGCTCAGGAGTCTAGGGCAGCATACCTACAGCAGATGGCCTACTGGCTGACGTTGGATGCCCGATTTTGATGGCGGAGGCCCTGGCATGGTTACAGCAACAGCCGCCTGAGCTCTGTGCTGAGTTATTAGATACAGAGCTGTCAGAAGTTCAGCAGCAGTCGTTGGAGACGATTGTGGAGATAGTAGAACAGCTGCAGCGGTTGGATTGGGGACCAAGAAGGATAGGGGAGGAGTTGCGAAGCTTCTTCGAAGCGATTATCGCCCAATCGGGCTATACGCATTCTGACACCGGATAATAGGGATGGGTTTACTGCGATCGCAAACTATTCTTAACGCTAAACTAGGCTTGGCAATAAACTAAACCGACATGCTGCCCAATGAAACCAACCGAAGCTAGCAGTCAACTCTCAGAGCGACGCGTCTTGGTGGTAGAAGACGATCCGATTATGCGGCTGGGGCTCTCACTGCTGCTGAGCCGCTGCCCTCAGCTTAAGCTGATTGGGGAAGTAGAAGACGGCTATTCTGGCGTGGAGGCAGCACTGGCACTCAAACCAGATTTAATTGTTATGGATATTGGGTTGCCGGAGTTAGACGGCATTGCAGCCACCCAAAAGATCAAGGCTGACCTGCCTGAGACCCGAGTGATGATGCTCACCTCTCACAGCTCCGAGCAGGAAGTCATCGCGGCTTTGTCAAGCGGGGCGGATGGTTTCTGCGTTAAGGGCTTAGACCTAGAAAAACTATTAGTTGCGATCGCATCGGTGCAGGATGGTGCCGTTTATCTCGATCCTCAAGTTGCCCAATGTGTTGTTAATCGCCTGCAGCCTATCCGTCAGCCAGCCAAAAATCCCCTAACAGTCCGAGAATTGGAAGTGCTGGAGCTGATTGTCGAAGGACACAGCAATCCAGAGATTGCCAAGAAGCTCTACATCAGTCTCAGTACCGTGAAGGCCCACATTCGCAGCATTATGACCAAGCTAGCCGTCGATGATCGGGTGCAGGCCGCTGTGGTAGCCCTACGCTCAGGCTGGGTGTAGCCTAAGCTGGCCGAATGGGTAGGGTAAACCAAAAAGTTGTTCCTTTCCCGAGGCGACTTGCCACACCGATGTCTCCACCGTGAGCTTCAATGATCTGTTTGCACAGGTACAGCCCCAGCCCTAGCCCCGGCATATAGTGTGCCTGCGGTCCTCGAAAGTACGACTCGAATAGCTCCGGCAACAGATCGTTAGCGATACCTTCACCGCTATCGCGGATGGCACAAAACATCAGGGGTGAAGAAGATCGAATGATGGGGGGAGAACATTCTTCTCCGATACGCTGCCAAAGGTGTTTCACTTGACAAGTCTGCCCTGGATTTACCACAGCAACATCCAGCGTCAGCTGAATCTCGTGGGGATTATGTTTTAGGGCGTTACCAATCAGGTTACTAAAGACTCGCCAAAGCTGATCCGCATCAGCATACACTGGCGGTAAATCAGAGGGAATCTCGTTTTTGAGCCGAACGCGCTTTTTTGCTAGCTCGTGACTTAGGTCGCTTAGTATTCCATCTATCAGTGGCTTTAGCGCCACAGGCTGGCGGTCTAGCATTACCCCTTGAACTTCTATCGTGTTGGCATCGAGTAGCGAGCGTATTAACGCGAGCTGACGGTGATTCCCCTGCAGCAGCTGATGAAGTACCAAACGCGGCACAACTACATTTTCCTTGGATAAATCTGTAATCTCATCCAATAAACTTTTTAAGACGACCGAACTGCCCACAATGGGGGTTTGTAGATCATGGGTGACCGACCGTAAAAAGGTTTGTAAACGGCGCTTAGCTTTAAATTCGGAGCGTTTGAGCCGTTCATACAGATATACCGAGAGAACGCTAACAAAACAGACGCAGACAATTTCAATTGTGATATCTCTCGAATAGAGGCTGTAGGCATCGGCTCGAAATATATCGAGCCCCACTAGGGGATAGACCAGCGCGTAGTAGGCAATTGTTAACAGCTGATAGGTCAAATGTAATCGCCAATGAACTGGAATGAGGACTGCGATCGCAAGAAAGGCAAGGGTACCTGGCGTTTCTGGAATTTGAAAGACCGTCAGTACAAGCTGGGCAAACAGTCCGCCCAGCGACCCGGCAAACAGCAAAAAAAGTATTTGCGGATGACGTTGCCCCCATCGCGTTCGTACTAACGCACCATAGAATAGCAGCAGCGCTACGATACCGCCATAATAGGCAATGTACCCACCGCGCCAGGCATTGGCGATGGCTATCTCTCCAAAGCGCTCCAATGCCGCTGCCTTTAGTTGATCAAACTCAAACAGCGCTCGGTAAAGACCGTCTGCTGAGACAATGGCATGCCAAATCAGCGCCAGCCATAATCCTAAACGGAGCCGCTGCTGCAAAAACTGCCGTCGCCAGGTCCCATAGTCTGCTGCCTCTGGCCCCATAGATATGCCAAATACTAAATACCTCGATGCTACCCTATCGGCTTTGCCTAAGAGTATTGCCCGATCGGTCAGGTAGTCCCTAACTGGTCGGGCAAGTATCAAGATTGACCCATTGACAGCGTTAGCTAAACCAGGTGGCCGATTCAAGCAGCATTGCTGGCTCCATAGGATAGGGCTAACTGCCCCAGCAACGCTACAGAAGCCAAATTCTTGCCATCGAATGCTATGTCTACCCTTGTTCATCGACGCAAACTTTGGAAATCCCCGCTCATCTACGGAGGGACTGCTATCTTCATATGCATGGGGCTGTGGGTGCTGCGCCCCGAACCAGAAACTGTTACAGATGTGTCGCCCGCTCCTACAAACCAAGTTGTTGCTCTAGGAAGATTAGAGCCCGCTGGTGGTGTTATTAAGCTGTCGGTACCCAATGCAGCAGACAGTCGCGTTAACCAAATTTTGGTGAGAGAAGGGGATCAGGTGATCGCAGGACAGGTGATCGCCGTTTTGCAAGGTATAGAACGGCGTAATGCTGATTTGCGTAGCGCTCAGGCCGAAGTCCGCCTGCGAGCAGCAGAACTGGCTAAAGCGCAGCAGGGAGAGGCTAAACGTGCTCAAGTAGCGGCGCAACAGGCCGCGATCGCCCAGCTAAACGCACAGCTCCAGACCGAGACTCGCCAGCGACAGGCAGCTGTTGCCAGTGCTGAGGCCGCATTGCAAGAAGCGCAACTTAGCTACGAGCGCTACCAAATGCTAGCAACCGCAGGAGCCATCAGCCGTGCGGACCTAGACCAGGCGCAGTTAGCACTAAGCACTGCTGAAGCTACCCGAGTAGAACGAGAGGCTGGTTTAGCACAAACTATCCAGACACTGCAGGCGCAGCTGACCCGAGCGCAGGCGCAGTTAGCCGAACTAAACGAAGTCCTACCGGTGGATGTAACGATTGCCCAGGAATCTCTGAATCAGGCTCGTATCGAAGTAGAACAGCGACTAGCCGATCTAGAAGATGCTCAGGTGCGCGCTCCAGTGGCCGGACAGATTCTGCGAATTAACACTCGCATAGGCGAGCAGGTCAATACCACCCAAGGCATTGTGGAACTAGCTCGTACAGACGAGATGTATGCCGTGGCGGAAGTGCCCGAAATTGATATACCTCGGGTTGCTGTGGGTCAGCAGGCCACAGTAGTTAGTGAGTACGACACCTTTAGCGGCGCGGTTAAAGGGGTGGTAGACCACGTCGGTCTACGTGTCGGTAACTCATCGGATCAGGATTTGTCGGGGAATGACCCGACGACAGATCAGAATTCTCGTGTAGTGCTGGTCAACATAAAGATCGATCCAGCAGATGTCCTGAAAGTGGCGGCACTGACGGATGTACAGGTGCGGGTCACCCTCACGACCACTCAGACAACAACGGTGAACTAAACGGTGGGGACATTAATTCAATCACTAGCGCTAACGGTCAACCCACCCCGGAGCCCCTCCCAGGAGGGGAAATGTTATCCAATATTGCTTCAAGCTAAATAGTGAAACCTATTAAATTCCCATTCCTATGCTATTCAAATTTCTTCCTCGTGATAATCGTCCCCTCGCTTGGGCGCAAATCTCTCATCAAAAGGTGCGGCTGTTAGTGGCGGTAGGCGGTATTGCCTTTGCCAACATTTTGATCTTTATGCAGCTGGGCTTTTTATCTCTGTTTCGTAACGGAGCGACCATTGTACCTGAGAGTCTCAATGGTGATCTATTTCTGTTAGACGACAGCGCTGAATATCTAGGTTCTCCAGGGTTTGACCTCAAACAGCTCTACCAAGCAGCGGCTGTAGACGGTGTTAGCGCTACTATGCCGCTTTACATTTGTGATGGCAATTGGGCCTACGGTGAATACAGCTCTTTCGGAGCGCGGTTGTTTGCCTTTAATCCAACCCAGGAGGTGTTCAATATTCCGGAAGTAAACCAGCAGAGAGCGCACCTGCAACGCCCTCGCAGCATCCTGTTTGACCGCAGATCTAACTCTTCTTTTGGTCCAGTGCCAGACAGTATGGGACAGGGTTCAGTCACAGCTCTGCTCAACAACCAAAAAGCTGAGGTGGTGGGACTCTTTAGCTTAGGTAATTCTTTCTTTTTGGGAGCAGGCAACGTCATTATGAGTGACGCTAGCTATCGCCGCTGGTTTGGCAATAGCGCCGCTGCCCAAGTACATGTGGGAATTATCACGCTAGCAACAGACTCAGATCTAGGGTCGGTCAAGGCAGGGATCGCCGCTAGTGTGCCAGGTGTGGCCGTTTTTACTCAAGAAGAACTGATTGCCAAAGAGCTGGCTTATCACGAAACTAACCCAACCGGACCAATCTTTACCTTTGGGGCAGTCATGGGCTTTGTGGTAGGTGTGGTGATTGTATATCAGGTGCTCTATGCCGACATCAACGACCATCTCAACGAATATGCCACCCTGAAGGCCATCGGCTACTCCAATATTGCTTTGCTAAATGTTGTTGTACAGGAGGCTCTACTGCTAGGAATAATAGGCTTTGTCCCTGGTTACGGTATCTCCCTTGGAATGTACTGGTTTTTGGTCTACCTTACGGAGTTGGAACTGGTGATGCGCTCCAGTATTACCACTAGCGTCTTTGCTCTGACCATGTTGATGTGTTTGTTCTCCGCTACGATCGCCTCTCGCAAACTGCGATCCGCCGATCCGGCAGATGTGTTTTAGTCAGTTACTCCACAGGAAAAATATAGTGACATGACGCCAGTAATTTCAATTCGTCAGCTTAACCATGCCTTTGGCAACGGCGCGCTAAGCAAGCCGGTACTCAATAACATTGACCTGGATATTCATGCTGGGGAGATTGTGCTGCTGATGGGTCCCTCGGGCAGCGGAAAGACAACGTTGCTTACTTTGATTGGAGGGTTGCGATCTCTCCAATCGGGACACCTCACAGTTTTAGACCAGACGCTTCACAACAGCAGCACCGCTGCATTGAGACAGGTACGTAGCCAGATTGGTTTTATCTTTCAGGCCCATAACCTACTGCGATGTCTTACCGCCTGGGAGAACGTGAGCATGCCGCTCAAGCTGCACCATCACCTATCGTCCCAGAAGCGCAAGCAGCGATCCCATGCCATATTGGACCAAGTCGGCATGGGGTCACGAGCCGATTACTATCCTGATAGCCTTTCCGGCGGACAAAAGCAGCGAGTAGCGATCTCGCGAGCGTTAGTCAATCACCCTAAGCTAATTTTGGCCGATGAGCCCACCGCCGCTCTAGACGGCAAATCAGGGCAAGAAGTCATGACATTGCTACAGTATCTCGCAAAGCAGCAGGGCAGCACGATTTTAATTGTCACCCATGACAACCGCATCTTGGATGTGGCAGACCGGATCATCACAATGGAAGATGGCTACCTGAAGTGACCACCTCATTACACCAGAATATCACTGCAAGATTAGTCTCTGAGGGCATACCTGTGGCTGTGGGCTTGAAGCAGATAAAATTGTCTCTTTCTGGTTAGCTGATATGTTAGATATCCGTAGGAGTAGTCTCCTACATATTTAAGTCAAGTATTTTTGAGCCCAGAGCGCAGCCTGAATGCGATCTCGCATCTCAAGTTTACTGAGAACTTGAGTGACATAATTTTTGATAGTGCCTTCGCTAAGATGTAGCACTTTAGAAATCTCTTGATTATTCATGCCTTGTCCCACCAGCTTGAGCACTTCCATTTCCCGCTTGCTCAGTTTTTCGAAATGTGAGGTAGATGACTGCGGTACAGGCTGTAAATATGAGAACGCTTTGAGTGCGACTGTTGGGCTTAGCTGACTGTATCCTTGGGCTACCGAGCGAATTGCGGCGGCAATCGCTTGAGAGGGTGTCCTCTTGAGAAGGTATCCGAGTGCTCCCGCCTGCAGTGATTTAAGAATGTACTCATCGTCATCAAACGTGGTCAGCACCAGAATTCGAATCCAGGGATAACGCTTATAGATCTCAGCGGTTGCTTGAACACCGTCCACAACTGGCATTCTGACATCCATCAGAATCACATTTGGCTGCAGCGTTTCAGCTAGAAAAATAGCTTCCTTCCCATTCTCGGCCTGACCAATAACTTCAAGATCGTTTTCTACAGACAGCAAAGTTGCCAGTCCTTCCCGAAAAATGTTTTGATCGTCAGCTAGTAGCAGTCTAATCATAGCGGCAGTGTTACTTGAAGACGCATCCCTTCAGATAAAGCTGTTTGAATCTCTAGCTGTCCCCCAAGCAGTTGGACACGCTCCCGAATACCTTGAATACCAAATCCGTTGTAAAGTGAGCCCATCTCTGCCCCGATGCCGTCATCTTCTATATCAAGGACAATATCATTTGCAACAACCATTGCATAGAGTGTGAGATGAGAGGCCTGAGCGTGCTTTTGGACATTCCTAACAGCTTCTTTCAGGATGCAGTAAATTTGGTAGCTCTGGTACACAGAAAGTTCCGGTAGATTTAGCTTCCATTTAACCTGCATATTAGACGTCTGCTGAACCTGTGCCAAAAGAGTACTGAGTGCCTGATTGAGATCAAAGTCAGATTGGCGCATCCGTTGAAGTGCTCGGCTAGCATCTTCTATGCACTGACCGACTAACATTTTAGCAATATCTACAGCACGGTCTGCTTGCTCTGGGTCACGCTGCCGAAGTTCTTGAGCAACGGCTAACTGGATATCGAGATCCGTCAGTGTATGCCCCAATGAATCATGCAGTTCACGAGCAATTCGGGTACGCTCAAGATCGGCTGAAAGGGATTCGATTTGCTGCGATAGCATCGCAGCTTGCTGGCGATTTTTCTGGTCATTGACAACCATGGCACTCACAATTAGGGTGAAGGTACTAGCAGCTAAATAGGCCGCTAACGAAATAAGGACAAACCTTGTTAGCGCCATGGGATCGAAGACGGAAAGTGGAATCGGTTCGCTCGATCGCTGAACCCAATCGACTTGTTCCAGATACTTGCTTGCTATCCAAGGGACCATAACCAGTGCTGCTGCTGCTGTCGCACCTCGGCGATTGAGTAGGAAGTAGCTTTTAGACAAATAAGCATACAGAAGAAAGTCTGAGTTAATGCCAGCTCGCCTGGCAAGTACGCTTATGGTTAGAGCTATACCAACATAGAGCAGACGTAGGGGATAGGCTCTCCGGTTTGGGAAAAAACAGCTTAAAACCAGAAAAGCCCCATAGAAGACAAAAACAAGAGTCCAGTCCTGAGTTGTTTCGCTCAGTTCCATACTGACGTAGGCGATGAGAATAATCCACTCTAAATATCTAAATGTTCGAGAGAGCGGATGTAAAAAAGGCATTAAAGGACAATAGAAAGGGGTTAGATAGCCCTATAAGGATAGCGTGGATATTATTTTCCCAAAACATGACCCAGGTCATATCTTTTATGCACTGAGTAAGTATCAGTATGATTCCTAAACTTCCTATACTGCTCGCATAGACAACGTATCAGCTACGCAGCTTGTATGTTGTTGTGGTGGTGTTGAGTCAACATAACAGCTGACGACTGAGACTTAGAGCGAGGTCTGATAGGAAGCTTATTCTTCAAGATCCCTGATTTAGTTTGCCATCAGCCCAGATTTGTCTTTCCTCCTGAATAACTGGATTTGTCCGACAACACAATTCTTTTGTGCGCATAGATGACTCTGTCTGGCTAGCAGATATTGTGCTTCAAGCAAGTGAATTTATTCCCTGGCTTTATTAACTATTCGATAACCCACGAAACCCATGGCTACAATTTCAGGCATCGTCGCAACTAGTGGCAACGGATTCGACAACAATAACCAAGACTTTGACATTTTGCTTCGTGCTCTTCAGTCTGCTGAGCTTGTAAATGTCCTCGATGACCCGACAGCAAATCTAACAGTATTTGCGCCTACAGATGCGGCGTTTGTTGCGGTAGCGCAAGACTTTGGCTTTGACGGCAACGACGAAGCAGGTGCTTTTGATACGATTGTGGCAGCACTGACTGAACTTGGCGACGGTGCCCCACTGCCTGTCCTGACCGACATTTTGCTTTACCATGTGTCTCCCGGCGCTAAAAGCCGGGCTCAGCTTCAGGAAGAAGGTTCAGTAACAACGCTTTTAAGCGATACCAGCTTTGTTGTCGTTAACCAAGAGCTGGTAGACAATGAACCGGATTTGCTCAATCCAACTCTAGTAGAAGGCCTAATCGATGTTTCGGCAGTGAATGGAATAGTGCAAGGAATTAACCGTGTCCTAATTCCTCTAGACATTCCTGGCAATGATTCTTCTCCGCCGCCAGTGCTGCCAACTATCGCTGGTATTGTTGCTGCCAGCGGTAACGGCTTTGATAGCAACGATCAGGATTTTGACATTCTGCTGCGTGCTGTCCAAACCGTCGGGCTGGTTGACACCCTGGATGACCCGGCAGCAGACCTGACCATATTTGCGCCGACAGATGCGGCATTTGTGACATTAGCCCAGGATTTAGGGTATCGCGGTGTCGATGAAGCAGGTGCTTTCGATGCGATCGCAGCAGCACTGACCGAACTAGGCGACCCCATTTCCCTGCTGACCGATATTTTGCTTTACCACGTCTCCCCGACAGCAAAGAGTCAGGCTCAGCTCCAAGCTGACGGTATCGTGACAACGCTGTTAGGCGATGCTACCTTTGACGTCAATGGCGAAGAGCTAATTGACAATGAACCTGACCTGTTTAACCCCAGTTTTGTAAACGAGCTTGTCAATGTGGCTGCAGCTAACGGCGTGGTGCAAGGGATCGATCGCGTTCTAATTCCTTTAGACATTCCCAACAACGATGTTCGGGTTATTGACGGCAGCTCCCGGCAAGACTTTCTGTTTGGCTTTCAGCAAGACACATTCTTCTTGGCTAAAGGTGGAGATGATTTTATCTTTGGTGGCAGCGGCAACGATCAGCTTAACGGAGAGGATGGCAATGATGTTTTGACTGGTAACCATGGTGATGACATCCTGCGCAGCGGTGACGGCAACGATGTTCTCTTAGGAGGGAATGGGACGGACTTGTTGCTGGGGGGTGAAGGTAACGATCGTCTCTTTGGTAACGACGGAGCCGACACGCTACTGGGAGATGAAGGTGACGATGTTCTAGTTGGTGGCGACGGCAGTAACGTTCTAGATGGGGGCCTAGGTAATGATAGACTTCGCCTTGGCAATGGGAATGACACCGTTATTCTGCGTCAGGGCGACGGTATCGACACTATTTCTGGTTTTGATCTCGATCGTGCCAGATTCTCTCTAGCAGACGGTCTAACCTTTGCTGACTTAAGCTTTCAGCAAAGCCAAACGTCAACCAGTATAGTAGCCGGGGGTGACATTCTCGCTCAGGTAGTCGGAGCCTCTGCTGAATCGCTCAATCAGGAAACCATATTTACAGCAGTGTAAGCTGGGCAATACTGGTCGCCATTACAGACAGCGAAACGCTACCAGCATCGATTGAATAGCGCAGCTTCATTTTTTGCCAATCGTGGCCTGGGTCATGGTTTTCCATGCAGCGTAGGACTATTGGAGTTTGTAAATCGTTGCTACGTTAACGTCCAGATGATGACTAGCAATGAATTAGAAACAAATCAGCTCACTAATTTTGTTTAAAGCCAACGCCCCACAAGTGCTCAGCTATAAGTATGGATACCCTGATCTATTTTCTCCCGCAAATCTGGTTTGTCATCCTTGGCATCTGCTTATTTCTCTACATCCTGCTTGACGGATTTAATTTAGGTGTGGGCATTCTCTCTTTAACCGCATCGAGTGAAGAATATCGTAATTTCTTGATCACTAGTCTCAGCTACGTTTTGGCTGCTAACGAAGCCTGGCTCGTGATTATAGGTGGCGTACTCTCTGGGGCATTTCCACTCGCTTATACCGTTATCTTAAATGCTCTAAATATTCCAACTATCATGATGTTGGTGGGACTAATCTTTCGTGCTGTTGCCTTCAAATTGAGAAAGTATTCAGACAACAAATTATTCTGGGATCTCGCATTTGGAGGTGGGTGCCTTCTCACGGCATTGGCCCAAGGATTTGCTATGGGCGCAATCTTTAAAGGCTTCAGCGTCAATGAGCTTGGGCATTTTACTGGAAAGGCCTGGGACTGGCTGAGCTGGCAATCAGGGCTAGTGGCCCTTACCCTGATTCAAGGTTATGTTCTGATTGGTTCAACCTATCTCATCTTAAAATCCCAGGAAACACCGCAAGAGGAGCATTACCGCACTGCTAAGATTTCGGTATTTATCATGCTAATGGGTGCTGTTTTCAGCACTATCTCATCATCAATTTTTGATGAACAGCTTAGGATACAACTCCTGGCACCCACACAAGTATATTTATTTTTGTTCGTTTATATCCTCGTTTTTTTACTAGTTTGGCGTTTAATCAGAAGTCTGAACCAACAAAAGAAAGCTGCGCCCTTCGTCTGGACTATCTTTATCTTTATGGTATCGCTCTTGGGCCTGGGGTTAGCCATATTTCCTGTTATCATTCCGCCTAACATCACGATCTATGAGGCAGCATCTTCCCCCCGATCAATGGTCTTGATGCTGATCTTCGTCGGTACCCTTATTCCCATTTTGCTGGCCTGTAGTATTTATCAATATGTAGCGTTTTTGATTAACAGGCTCAAGTGGATAATAGCCGTGCTGAGCTAGGAATCTGTTATGGAGCGCCCTTATTCTTTGTCATCAACCATGACCTGGGTCATGCATTTCCATGCACTCTAGAACTATTAAGGTTTGTAAATCGCTGTTAGGCTAGTTTCTAAATAATGGTTCTGCTGTTGGGATTGAGGATGTAGGGAATTGACTGACAATACTATCTAACTGCATCTTTCAGATGAAATCATTCCGAGAATCGGTAATGTCCACTGTTCAATATGCGTGACAATTTCAACGGATTGTTGTTTAACTATGCTGGAATTGCAAATAATGCAGATCGATTCAAGGAGGGGACTTTATGGTAAAACCCTCTGAACTAAACCAAGTGCTGTCCTTGCCTACGCGCTATCGATGGCTCATTAGTTTCGCTGTTGGGAGCATGCTCATTATCGGGGGGATTGTTTACACATCACGCGATCGGCCTTCACCTGTTTCTCCATCAGTGCATACTCCTGTTGCAACAACAATTAATGCACTGGGACGACTGGAACCTGCTGGGAAAGTTATTCAGGTTTCTGCCCCTAGCGGTCAGGTAGCTTCTAGCCGCGTCATCGAGTTACGTGTCAAAGCAGGCGATCGTGTTCAAACTGGTCAGATTATTGCAGTACTCGACAGTCGTGACCGCTTCCAGGCTGCATTAGCCGAGACTAAACGGCAAATTGAAGTTGCAACGACGCGTCTAGCTCAGGTCAAAGCGGGCGTAGAACCGGAGGAGATTTTAGCTCGTCGTGCTGCGGTTACTCGGCTAGAAGCACAGCTAGCTGGAGAGATTCAGACCCAAGCAGCGACGACTGCTCGTCTTAAAGCACAGGTGAAGGATGCTGAAATGAGTCTACAACGAAGTCAGTCGCTGTTTACGGCAGGGGCAGTTTCAGAGGAAGTGCTAGATGCTCAAAGGCTTGAGTTCGAAACTGCTCAAGAAATCTTGAATGAACAAAGTGCCCGTGTAGATCAAACAAGTCAAGTATTAGAAGCGCAAATTCGGGAGGCTCGCGCTGTACTTGAGCAAACGATTGCAGTGCAGCCAACAGATGTAGCCGTAGCACAAGCAGAAGTGAACCAGGCAATTGCTAATGCAGACCGCCTGCAGGCTGAACTTGAGACAGCATTTATCCGTGCTCCTCAAGACGGTCAAGTTTTGGGGATTCAAACACGGGCTGGAGAGACCGTCGGTAATGAGGGCATCATCGAGCTGGGGAATACTGAACAAATGATTGTCGTTGCTGAGGTATTTGAAAGTGATATTGGTGAGATTCAGCAGGGGCAATCAGCGACAGCCGTCAGCTCAACAGGTGTCTTTTTAGAGACATTGCAGGGAACAGTTAACTCAATTGGCTTACAAATTGCTAAACGAGATGTTTTGGATACTGATCCAACCGCTGTCACAGATGCTCGTGTGGTGGAAGTAGAGATTCGATTAGATGAGGAATCAACCAAAATAGTCGCAGGTTTAACCAATCTCCAGGTAAATGTCAAAATTCAAAAATAGGCGAAACTCTTACAAGGAGAGGATATCTCATCCCTACTCTCACAGCTGAGCTTTTAATTTATGTGTAATCGACTGATCTAGATAAAGAGATTTTTAAGCTGATTATTAAGTCCGATATTTAGAAAATGTTTAGAAGAGAGATACCGCTAGCCTGGTTGCAGCTAATCCGGCGAAAAGGGCGATTTCTAACTGCGATCGCAGGTATTGCATTTGCCAATATTTTGATGTTGATGCAGTTAGGCTTTCAAAATGCTTTATACGATAGCAATACTCGTCTGCATAACCAATTAAATGCAGATCTGGTGCTGTTGAACCCCACAGCTCAAAACTTGAGCAATTTAAATACGTTTCCCCGACGTAGATTGTTTCAAGCAGCCAACTTTCCACAAGTTGTATCCACAAATCCGCTGTATGTCAATATTGCATTTTGGAAAAATCCTCAAACCCATCAAGACACATCCATCATGGTGCTGGGCTTTAACCCACTACAGCCTGCGTTTGACTTGCCAGAGCTACAGTCCAATGCTAACACCATGCTTTTCCCAGACAC
The DNA here is from genome assembly GCF_000482245.1 of Leptolyngbya sp. Heron Island J. Taxonomy (GTDB): domain Bacteria; phylum Cyanobacteriota; class Cyanobacteriia; order Phormidesmidales; family Phormidesmidaceae; genus Leptothoe. Next base: position 24,358 of record NZ_AWNH01000020.1, read on the forward strand.
GCTGCTATTTGATCAAGGCTCACGGGGTGATTACCAAAAGGCTATTGCTCAAATTAACCAGGGTGAGAGGGTTACCACTGAAATTCAAGGTCGTCAGCTCGTATTGGGAGGACTGTACCGGGTAGGAGCCTCTTTTGTGGCTGATGGTAGCTTAATGACCAGCGACCAAAACTTTCTCAGAATTTTTAGCGATCGACAAGCAAGTGAAGTCAGTATAGGGTTAGTGAGCCTGAAACCAGGAAGCAATTTAGAAGCGACTACCCAGGCACTCCGACAAGAGCTTTCTAACGATGTCAAGATTCTCACACGGCAGGAGTTTATTGATTTTGAAGCAAACTATTGGCGCAGCAGCACTTCAATTGGATTTATTTTCAGTTTAGGTGTAGTCATGGGTTTTATTGTTGGTGTCATCATCGTGTATCAAATTCTCTACAGCGATGTGTCCGATCATTTACCCGAGTATGCAACGCTAAAAGCAATGGGATATCGCGGTGTTTATCTATTGAATGTTGTTTCCCAAGAAGCCATTATTCTGGCTCTTTCTGGTTACATTCCTGGCTATATGATCTCACTTTGGCTATACCAGCTAACGCGTGGTGCAACCAATTTGCCACTGTTAATGACCTTTGAGCGCGCTACTTTGATTCTGGTTCTAACGGTAATAATGTGCGCTATTTCAGGGATTATCGCCATGCGGAAGCTACGCTCAGCTGATCCTGCCGATATTTTCTAGTACTCGACATCCGCTCAACACATTATTGTTCTACCTTGCGGCACTGATTCTTTGTATTCAATTTTAGCTTTTACTTAGGGGAAGTAAGGTTCATGGATAAAAGTAGTTCCTTGAAATCATCTCAAGTACCTGTTGTTTCTGTACGTCATCTAAATCACTTCTTTGGTCAGAAGAATCTCCGTAAACAGGTACTATTCAATATCAATCTCGAGATTCGCTCAGGCAAAATCGTACTAATGACCGGGCCCTCTGGCTCTGGAAAAACAACGTTATTAACCCTCATTTGTGGTTTGAGAGCCGCCCAGAATGGTAGTTTACAAGTGCTTGGACAAGAAATTTCTAGCGCAAAACAAAGCCAGTTAAATCAACTACGACGACAGATTGGCTATATTTTTCAAGCGCACAATCTACATCAAAGTCTGACTGCTCAGCAGAATGTAGAAATGGCACTGCAGTTACATTACCTTACGGCTCGATCACGACGCATCAGGGCAGCTGAAATGCTGGAAATGGTTGGATTAGGGCAACGGTTAAACTATTTCCCAAGTGATTTGTCAGGAGGGCAAAAACAGCGAGTTGCGATCGCACGTGCACTGGTCAGTCATCCGACGATCGTTCTTGCAGATGAACCAACTGCTGCTCTTGACAGTAAATCAGGCCGAGAAGTCGTAACACTGATGCAGAAGCTTGCTAAGGAGCAGGGCTGTACCATTTTAATGGTGACCCATGATAATCGCATTCTTGATGTCGCTGACCGGATCATCCATATGGAAGATGGATATTTGCTTTCCAATCAGTCTTCTCAGTTACAAGCACAAAGCGCTTAAAAAAATTCTAATCGCGTTTATTAATCCATTGGATAATTACTTAAGAAAAAAGATGTGCTAACTCGAATTGCTTCTGTCTCAGAAAAATCTCTTCACTGATTTAAATGAAAATCTTCCAATGGCACTGCAATCCACACATCGATGAGCAGCACCTAAAGCTTGGCCATGAACTTCTGTAATTGTTGAAGTAACGACCTTCGGGCAGTGGCGATGGCAATCACACAAGGTGATTATCGTCCGAAATGGTCTATTGCTATAAATCCAGTTCAAATTTGTGGCTTATTTGTCCGCAAATTCCTTAAGCACTATGGGAGCAGAATTATCAGTCAGCAACCTTGATTTAAGGAGTGTATAGTTGGGGAGTCACCGCTAGCGCTAGATGTCATGACAGATATTGCAACGGCTCGTGAAGCCTTTGATTTGTTTGCTCAAGGTTGGACTACCGGCAACTTCGATCCCTACATTGCAGTGCTGGCCGAGGAAATGATGTTTTGGTTTCTGATGGGGACTCATCGGGGCAAGTTTAGCGGCCTAGAGGGACGACAGCAGATGATTGCCAAATGTCGAGACCATGAAGCGGCAGGCGACCGACTGACGTTTTCTGAACCGCAATACGTGCTCAATGACGATACATCTGTAATGTTTGAATTTGAAGCAGAAGGTCTCTACGCCGGTCAATCCTACAAGGGGCATAATGCGATCGCATTTGAGGTCAACCATGGCAAAGTTGTTGGCTTTCGCGAGTACTTTGGTAACTTAGGTGCCTAAACTCATGGTTATATAAATTCTTTGTGTGATCGCATTTCCCATCCCGTTTGTTTGACCCATAATGACGCAACCCATGATGGCTTCTAACGCATATCCCTCCATTCAAATTGTCAAGCACCGCAACGATGACAATCAACCCGTGACCGCTGTTATCTCCCAGCGCGTGTCCCGTCAGCACCAGGCCGACTATGAACGTTGGGTGCAGGGTATTTCCAAGGCGGCCCGACAGTTTCCCAGCCACAGAGGTCTCACGGTCATTCGTCCTGAAGCGGGCATCTGTCTTAACTTTGTGATTATTTTCAAGTTTGACTGCTACAGCAACCTCAAACGTTGGCTGGATTCAGACGAGCGACAACGGTGGTTAGACAAGGCTAAACCCTTCATTGCCAAGCAGAATAAAATTCAGATTCTCACCGGTTTTGAGACCTGGTTTACCCTACCCGTTAAGGCCGTACAGGGCACGCCTGCGCGGTATAAAATGGCGATCTTAACAACCTTTGCAGTATTTGTTGCTGTGAACTTGTTTAATTCTATACTCATGCCGCTACTGACTCAATTTTTGCCGCAGTTGCTGGCCTCTTTGGTGGTCACCTACCTCGTGGTTTTAGTTCTAATGCCTCGGTTAACAAGCTATTTCGTCGCTGGCTCTATCCGCAATAAAAAACCATTGGCAGACCTTGTTTAAGCTTCACTCTTAAACACTAAAGGTGTAGACACATTTAGCTTAAAGAGTTTCATTCACGGAGTCTAAACGGATTTCAAAACTCAATTAGAAGTCAACAAACAATGCGTCAAGACGCGATCCCGTCATGCTCTGCAGCAAATTTCGCAGCAGAAAACTTGTCCGACAGCAGCGTCTTGTTAGGTCACTTACTCCTAGCACTGCCGTTACCCTGGGTATCATCCTAGAGTTTTTAGCGCACTGTGCAAACGTTGAGTGAGATGTTTTGGGTGAACTTTAGTCAAAGCCACTGAGTCACATTTTTGGAAATGACAAAATTGTGTGATGGCGTCTACAAAGGCAGCAACGACTGAATCCTCATCAAAATTATGTTGTTCTAAATGGAGTGATTTGATCTCTAAATGGCTGATTTTTCGATGGGCTTTACAATCCATCCGCCCAATAAATGTATCGCGATAAAGGAGTGGCAGGCAAAAGTAGCCATACTGACATTTTGCTGCAGGTACATAACATTCTATCCGGTAGTCATATTGAAACAGTGCTTTGAGCCGTTCTCGCTGAATGACACTATTGTCAAATGGCGACAGAATCAACATACGGTTGTTCAACCGGGGAAGAGGGCGTTCGCACACACCCGTTTCCAATAAAAATACTTCGCCACTGCTTATCTGTACTTGTTCTAACGTGTGTTGCGATAATCTCTCGTCTACCAAAGCTTTTACCGCCTTGCGTAGTTCAGCTTGCGGCGCTGATAGGTCAGTCCTTTGAGGGAAACCAACCCATGGCAGCGCAATTGTTGATCGACAATATGTGCCGCAAATTCTTCCATGCTGGGCATTTGTGAATTTACGTCAGATGGCAGTACTCGCTCAGTCAGGTCATATGTTTTCTGGAAACCTTCACGGGTGCTGACCATTAGGTCCCCTTCCATATACAACTGTTCGAGTGCTTTTTGGGCTGGCTTCCAGTCCCACCAACCTGCACGTTTTGTGGTGTTCGTTTCGATATCTCGGGCTCGTATCGGGCCATCTGAACGGATGCGGGCCAACAGCTCTCCCATGAGCTTTGTATCACGGTTTCTATACCAATGGGTTTGGCCGCTTTTAATGGCGTGTTTGTAGGGTAAGGAGAAGCGAAAATCGGTAATGGGGAGAAAAGCTGCCGCGTGGGCCCAATACTCAAAAATGTCGCCATTGAGCAACATTTGATTGGTCATGGCGGGCTTAAATTTCGGCACTCTAGAGTAGAAGACATGATGGTGTGCTCGTTCTACCACCGATATAGTGTCGATCTGTACATACCCGAGG
>NZ_AWNH01000021.1 GCF_000482245.1 Leptolyngbya sp. Heron Island J
GGGCGCATCTAGCGGTTCGGGGAGATGCAAGGTAATGCCAAAGAGTGTTGAGCGAAGAGAGCGTCAAATCGCTGATTGACCCAAGCAACTCTCAGCGCGAGTAGATGATTGAGGCCCGGCTCACTCCAGCGCATCCCCACGCCTTTAAACCGTTGCTGAATCAGCCATTTACAGGCACTTTCAACCATACCAGAGCCTATCGGTAGCCCCTGGTGCTTAAACAAACGATACTGAACATGCGCTTGATGCGTCTTGAAATAGTTGTGAACTCTCTGCAGAATGGGTTTTGTTGAGGCGGCAGTATTGGGTGAGCGGATAAGCCAGTGCAGCTCGTCGAGAATGCGATGTACATAGCCATGGCGCAACTGATGGCGCAGTCGCTCGAACCACATCTGTGGGGTGCGTGCTGGGTTGCCATCATGATAAGCCTCAGCCGCTTGCCAGAGATGGGCAGCGGCATGATAAAAATCCAGAATGCCGGTGGCCATGTGAGCAAAGCAGGTGTCGAACAATCGCCAAAAGCCCCTGGCCCCATCACTCAACCAAACCACGTGAGGCGCAGTTTCAATCCCTTGTCGAACAGCTTCTAATTGCAAGCGAGGTTTGAGGCTCTCAAGATCTCCCAACACTGCTACTAATCGCCGCTGTTGCAACCGAGTGACCGATTTACCATTTCGATTGAGACGATGACTCAATCGAGCAAGCAGGGCGACTTTGACCTCACGCCAGCGAGTCTTTCCTCGGGGTGTTCCTGACTGTGGTCGCAGGGGGACAGTGACCCCATCTGCCGCAATTAACAACGGCATGGCCGCCACCTCATCACTCAAAGATTCACGGGGTGGTGCGTGACCGTGCTGCCAGCGTTCAACCTCCTGCGTCCACTGCCCCATGGCTTGTTGTCCATAGTGTTGTACCCACTGCCACAGACTATCATCACTGACGTGGAGTCCACTCAGTTGGGATAACAGCCAGGTGGCTAACTCAAAGGGAACAAAGACCGCTAGCAAGCAGCCCAGACGCACCAACTCTACGGATGTTTGCTGATACGCATCAATGCCCAAGGCCGTATCGAAAGGAATCGATTGACTGCCTCGGCACCCTTGAGGGCATCGCCCCACCCGTCGTCGCCAGTGCACTTGACCAACCAGCGTTAACATTTGACGCGCGGCGAAGCCTTTACTATGCAAGCGATGACCACACACAGAACAGGTTCCCCACGCAGTCGGGACCTGAGCTCGGTCGTTCAGCTGTTGTTCTACCAAGGTACGGGCAACATATAGCCCGATGTGCCACGCACACAAGACAATAGCGGCCAGGGTTTGACTCTTTTGAAGACGGTCGAAGAGACCTGACCAGTCTAATGGGTCAGGACACTCCTTTGAGGGAGACGCTAACATAGAAGTGAGTTTTTATGAGGGCTTGCCCAGGTTCGGGCAGCCTTTTTTCTACTTCTATTCTCGCAAATTGGGTTTACCGGTTCCCCGAACCTTCAGATGCGCCCCATTAACAATTATTTGGTGAGCTTCGGTTGTTTTCTCGCTCGTCAAAGGATGCCTATCAACATCTACTTGAGCCCGGTCAATAAACTGAGTGCATCCAGATACCATCGGCCCCGTTGTGGCTATCATCAATGCCAGGCAAGCCATACCTTTGTGAGGCTTCATTAAATAAGCTCCCCTTCAACACCTATCTCCATCATCTTAGACGACAATTATTGTGACGGGTAATTGTCGTCTAATCCAACCTCTATCGTACTTCCGGTACTGGTTCCGTGCAGTAGGATAGCTAAAGAGACTGCTATGTATACTGTTGGGGGATAATATCTGCTAGCAAACTCCCCTCACCTATGATGTTATGTTATGGTTCTATTTTCCCATCCGTATCCTGGTGGCGCGAAACGGCTATAACAGATTGGGACTGTTAGCAATAGTGCCTTCACCCCATCAATACTTGAATAAAAAGATGAGGATTACGTGTAGACGTCAAACAACTGTCAGGATATCGATGACATTGAGAGCAAGTCCCATGCATACCGAGTTTTCAGCAAGTCTCAGTTGAAAGTTTTTATCTGTAAGCCTTACACAATAAGGGCTTTAGGAATATATAATTCGTAACAAATGATAGAGTGTCCTTCGGTTTTACCGTATCCCAGTCCGATTTGCGTGCGTCATAACCCTGAGCATGCCATCGGTTAGGTATCCGCTGGTTCCGTCATCACTTCCTCGTTACACTGATATCGTAGTTATTTTCTGGCCCCTTTCCTTCCATTGCGATGTCGTCTCTCCTACGCCCTCATCACTTTTAGCAGTGTCCTGCTGCTGGCCTCTCCAGCGATTGCCCAATTGCCATCTACCTTCCAACAGTCCAACTACCCGACCGAAGTCGTCTTTGGTTGGCGTCCTAATGCTGAGTACCCCTGCGGCAGACTGGTGTGCAGTAATGTCTACCTCTATGGCTCAACGGGAATTAGTTTTAGCGTTGCAGGCCCAACTCAGGTAGCCGCTCCCGATGCTCAAACCCTAGATGTCGAGACCCGTTCTAAGCTTGTTCAGCGAAGCTTTCGGGAAGTGTTGCGCACAATTCAGCAACAGGAGGCGGTTAAGAAATCCTTGGGAACGGTTAATAGTTACTGGATTGACTTGTTTCGAGCACGAACTGAACTGCACCCGAGCACCCCCAGGGTGGAGGTGGGGTTCGAAAATGATCAAACGGTCGTGTTTTTGCCTGCTCAGCCAGAGTATAGGCTCCAGCAGCAATCCTTAGTCACTGTTAATGAGTTTGATGCGTTACATAATGGTCAAGACAAAGAACTTCTAGCCGCAGATTGGCAAGAGAAAATTCGCAACGGCCTTAGCCATAGGCTATGGGAACAATCATTTGATCAGCAGTACCCATGGGCGAGGCCGCTGATCATGCTCACAGTCCTTCTCTTGGCTGCTCTCCTTATCGCTAGCTTTGAGCTAGGGCGTAGCTGGTTGCGTCGTCGCCAGCGTACCCTCCGCAAACGCCTCAAAGCTTCAGAAAAAGAACTCCAACAGTCAATTACGGTGACCCCTGAGTCTAGCAACCCAGAGACCACTCAGCCTCCCGCCGATCCATCGGCCCAGCAGTCGCTCCAACTTCGCTTTGATCAGGCCTTCAATCCGCTGATTGCAGTAACCGAGGCGGGTCAGTCGATGAATCAATTGTGGATCAACTTTTCTACGGGATTTCTCAAAGAACAAACTCTGCTTAAGCAACGGCTTAATCTGATGAAGTTTGTCGTGCGTTTGGTCTTTTGGTTAGAGGTGTGTACCGGCTTTGGAGCAGGTGGTGTAATTGCACGGCTATATCCGATGAGCCGACCCTATGCCCCCTATCTCTTCAGTCAGGCAATTTGGGTACCCATTATCTGGCTAGTGATGGGCCTGCTCGACACGGTGGTTGACATTGAGATTGACTATCACCTCAATCAGTGGGGTAAAGTGACCCAGCTCGATGATCCCAATTCCAGCCGGGTTGCGTTGCGCGTTAGCACCTATTCTCCTGCTCTCAAAAGTGCCACGACTATTTTTTTTATAGCCCTTGGTATTTACCTCACTATCCAGGCTCTGGGGATTAATCCCACGGTGCTTGCTAGTGTTGGTGCGATCGCAGTTGTAGCAGCCGTTGTTTCGCGAGATGTCCTACAAGATATGCTCAATGGCGCGGTAATTCTATGGACCGACCGATTTGTCTTGGGAGATGTGATTACAATTGGCGAATATTCTGGTCTGGTCGAGCACATGAGTTTATTTACGACCCAACTTCGCGATCCTGAAGGCCGATTGATTACTATTCCAAACGGTCAAATCTCTACTATTGCAAACCTTACTAAAGACTGGTCGCGGATTGACTTCACCATCGAGATTGCCTATAACGCTGATATTAAGCAAGCCCTTGAACTCATTCGCACGGTTGCTGACACCATGTTTGCCGATCCCCGATGGCAAGACAAAATTCTAGAACCCGCTTCTGTTCTTGGTGTTGATCACATCTCCCATGCTGGTATCTTGATCCGAGTATGGATCAAAACCCAAGCTATGCAACAATGGCCCGTCGGACGAGAGTTTCGCCTGCGCCTTAAACAAGCCTTTGACAAGGCCAATATTCAGATTGGTCTGCCGCAACACAAGGTTGTGTTGGACTATGGCATAGATCCTGGTCAAGTAACCAGATAGACCCATGGCAATGACATAGAACAGAACAGAGAACCGCCTTGGTCTAACTATATTTATAATTCCCTAACAGCGCCATAATCCAGAATATTCCCGAATTATGGCGTTTTACACTGAACGCCGCCAAATCCCCTACACCTTTCAAGTCATTGAAGACGATGGGGTGAATGCTTTTGCCACATTGGGAGGATTTGTGTACCTTAATACAGGTTTGCTACAAACTGCAGATAATGAGGCTCAGCTAGCCAGTGTGATTGCCCACGAAATTGCCCACGTAGACCGTCGTCATGCTGTTCAACAACTGCAGCAGGCAGCGATCGCCCAGGGCATTTTGACGACAGGGGGGTTAGATCAGAGTGCAGCGATCGCACTCGGTGTAGAGTTAGCCCTACATCGCCCTAACAGCCGCACCCATGAACTGGAAGCTGATGAAGCCGGATTAGCGCTACTAACCCAGGCAGGGTATGCCCCCATTGCTGCTGTTGATTTTCTACAAAAATTACTGGACGAGCCCAACGCCACTCCTGAATTTTTGAGTACTCATCCTCATCCAGAAGCTCGCATTGATGCCCTCAATGAACGCTTAGATCCCGCAACCGCATCTACCGGGAAAGGCTTAAACGGAGCTACCTATCGCAGGCGTATAGGTGCCTTACGGTGACGACAAAAGAAGAAAAATAATGAAACCGTTTTGATACGTTGATAGAACACCTCTATTTGAGGACAGTTTGAGGACAGTAGCCCATGGCTACCAAGACTGGAAAATAAAATACCAGCGAAAGGATTCTCAATTAATTACCTGAACTAAGTCTAGAGGCGAGTAGATTGAGCTAACTACAATTAAGCTCTCATTTGGAGCTTCTCTAAGCTCGATTAACATGCACTATCATGAAAATCAAATCTTTTCTTAAACGCCATAAAATTTGGGTTTTAGGTATTCTATTAATTATTTCAATAGCAGTAAGGTTGCCTGGTCTTTTCAGCCGTGCAATCTGGTATGACGAGTCAATTACATTGCTTGAGACAGCAGGTAACGCACGACCTTCTTGGCCACAAGAGCCCACACCTGCAAGCATTGCTAAAAATCAATTCAAGGGTACTCCAACCTTAACGCAAATTGCTGAAGACCTCCGCCAGACAGATGTTCATCCACCAGTTTACTACTGGCTGTTAGCCCTCTGGCGACGTTGGCTAGGCTTTTCTCTCGAAACATCCCGTATATTTTCACTAATCTGTTCTCTCGGCACAATATTGGCACTATATCTGTTATTAAAAGCTGGAAACATCGAGAATCCTTTTATTCCTACTCTAGTGTATGCCATATCTACAGGTGCCATTTTTTTGGGACACGAAGCGCGTGCCTATGCACTGTCTTCCCTTCTAATCGGGATGGGAGCCCTTTTTGCCTATCTGGCTAGTGAAGCAACATGCCGAAGCCAAGCTCATCTTATAGCTTACTCAACAGCGATGGCACTCTGCTGTGGCATTGCTTTTCAAACAAATTACCTGACTCTTTTTCCCATATGCATCATACTCTTATGGTTTCTGATCAACGCTTGGTCTGCACTAAGAGTATTAGTAATTGCATTTCCATTAATTACTGTATCGATCTCGCTGATTGGGTTTCCATCTTTCCTAGCACAACTCAGTGCTCGCCCTAATCAAGCCACAGGTTTTATTGGAATTTTCTCCGAAATAAAAAAGATTCTTACTCTAAACGCTAAAGTGCTCTGGACTCCAATATTTACAAGTACAAGTCTGAATTTAGCTCTAGAGTTAGCTTTTATCGTAGTAGTCGTTATTCTGTTGGGGGCTAGTATCAATCAGCTCCTAAAGAACTGGTCAAAAACAAATCGGAAGCTTCTGATGCTTTTCTTAGGACTTGCTTTAGCACCATCGCTAGGACTATTCATGATGAATATAATATCTGATAAAAACCTGGCTGCTCCTCGTTATGTGATTTTAGCTGGTCCAAGCTTAGCCGCAATCCTTACCTATGGAATTTCCAGACCTATTTCCTCTCAACTTTCTCTCACAAAGTTGCTGTTACCAATCTTATTAGGACTTCAGATGATTGGGATTAACTGGGGCTTTGAGAGGACTGTTGGCTGGTCAGGAAGCAATTGGCGCAGCTTAGCTAGTACCATTAAAGTCTCTTCTTCACCGTCCCATGTTGTGGTAGTTGGCAAAGGTGTTGGTCGTGGGGATGCAGGTACAGCCGTTTACGAACTAGATTCTGAAGCAATGGTAGTTGTTTTAGATCAAAATAGTAACCTCAGAGAACTGCAGTATAGTATTCAGAACTATGATGATGTCTGGGTCGTTTTCTCTACTGATCGTGCTACTGCTAGTATCGAGAATGAGCTACTACGTCGCCTCGCAGAATCAGGACGTTATACAGAGGTATCTCGTCAAGAATCTGTCATTCATTTACGGACAAACTCTTGAGCAGTCTACTGAGTCTCAGATTAACGGTTGAGTACTGGCAGAGTCTAACGCGGATGCAACTCCCCTAAACTGTAACAAAGCAAGCTAGTACGTTCCGTTGCAACAGGGGTGTTAGCTGACAATGCCTCACCAGTCTATTTCGTTGAATTTCCATGGTTGCTGTCTCCAGCCTAATCTTCGTTTTGCTGATGATGTATCCACTTGAGACATATGGATCTCCACAAGCTCCACGGTTTCTCGAACCAATGCTTCAAGTTGGTTGACCGCTACTGGAGGTTCCTGATGAAACAGCATTTCAAGGCGAGCAGCAAGATTTTCAGGGGCAATCTCCATTTGCTCAATAAACCTGCTCATCCGCTTGAATTGAAATGTTGAATAATGCAGACGGTTCAACCCAGATAACACACCGAGCAGGTTTTGGGCTGACTCCACCAGGATTTGATGATACCAAAGTGTCGTATCTCGCTTGGCGAACTTTTCCTGCATTCCCCAAATTGCGAAGAACTTGAGATAATGTTCAACTATCTTCTGTGCGAATTCATCTGGATAATTCGCTACTTTGGCTTTCCATCGCTGAATGAGTGTTTCGCCGTACAGTGGGATGCCAACCAATGTTCCAGACATTGCTTTCATTAATGGAGATTGAATCTCATGCCCTGCCAATATATTTGAAATATCTTTCTCCCATTGTGCGATCGTCACATGACCAAACTGACACTCAACACCGTTCACAAGGTAACTCTCGGCAAACCCACCCTCTTTTCGATCACCCAAAATCCAGAGCCGTTCTGCACCTTGATTCTGTTGACGCGCAAGCTGTAATTCTTCCTCGGAAGGTAATTCGTCATAATAAATGCTCATATCACAATCAGAGTATTCATCACATAGCCCTTCTGCAACTGAGCCTGCAACCATTGCTGCTTTGGTTCTCGGATTAGCAATGTAATCTTTAACATTGCGTTTTGCTAATTCGAATAAATATTGAGTTCGATCATTCATGGATCTTCATACCTTGGATGAGGATGTATATCCATGATGCAACACTGAATTTTGCAGGTTAACGTTCCGGTTGAGCGGTTGCACACAATTTCTGCCACAACATTGACTTTCCTTCAGTCCGCTCCAACCGGGTTGTTATACGGTGTTATGAATCCAGGATAGATAAACGGCATTATTTTGTCTAAAGTTAGTCCCATCACTCGCGTACCATTTCCTGAATGCCACAACTGATCAATCTCGTATACTTTTTGTGTTTGTACTGCTTTAATTTGCTGCCAAGTTCTATTACTACTAAGTTGTTTAGATAAAGAGGTTTTTGACGGTGCATAGGTTTGTACAAATATGATATCTGGATCGACTTCTAAAATCTGCTGAAGAGAGATATTCGTTAACCCAGGTTCATTATTGTGTTTCTCAGGTTCAACCCAAGGATAATGAGCAAACTGTCCAACGATACTACCAAAGGTTCCAATATTCGTCTCAATGATAAATTTACGACTGAGATGGTTGAGGCTAGAACCACCCATAAACAGAACGGTTTTATATTCTTGAGTGGGTACGGCGGTACGATAATTTTCTAGTCGATTTTCAAACCGGGCGATCGCGGCTTCTGCTTGAGAAACGCGACCCGTTAATTGGGCAACATCTCGTAACCGTTGTAATGCAGCTTTATAACCAGTACCACCCATCAGATAAAGTGGAGCCGTATTGCCGAACAATTTACGATAAAACCGATGTGGAAATGACCAACCCAGTATTAAATCAGGATTTAATTTACGCACGGCTTTCCAGTTTGGAAAAATCCAAGAACCAACAGGTTTAAACTGCTTGGCACGCTCTCCATAGAATTCTGGTTTGTCTGCAACTCCTTTGGTCAGATAGCCCACAGGCTCCATATCAAGTTCGAGCAAGATGTCTAAACCTGCGGCAGTTAAGCAAACAATACGCTTTGCTGTCTGAGCAAGTTTGATTTCTGCGCCAGTAAAGTCCACTACACACAATTGAGCCATCAGAATTGACCTTTTTGTCAATTTTAGCGTTGCGTTTTGCTATTGCGATCTTGTCAACAATCTGAGCAGTAGATTTCGACTACTAACAGTTCTCTGATAACTACCGTCTCAACAGGAAACTTGAACCGTATAACTATGCGTTATCCAGAAACTTTCTGGATAAATACCTCCCAGTCGGAGTTATCCAGAAAGCTTTACAGTATCTTTACTGGTTCCAATAAGCTATTGAGTAACAGTTGCTGCACATGAGTTTTGTGTAGTCATTCATATGCAACCTATGCCCCTGACTAACTTTTGTCAGCCAGTTAGCCTCTCAACCATTGAGTAACCCTGCATTTCGGAGCGCAATATTTCGCGGGTCTCCGGTGAGTACTGTCCCGATCTGGCTGATAACACGGGCGTAGCCGATACCAGACTTCGGATCAGCAGAACCAGGTGCATCTTTTCTTCTCCTTTTGAACATTGATCTACTTATTCTGTTCTCAGGCACTATTATCCACCAGTGCCGTATCACGGGTCAGACGACCATCTTTCATGTGGACAATGGAATCGGCAATATCGAGAATGCGGATATCGTGGGTAACGAGCAAAATTGTGCAGCTTTGCTGTTTAGCTAATCGATGAAGATGGCTGTTGAAGATTTGATCGTGGAGGTGCTGCGCCATGATTGGTGGGGCACTCGTATCGTCTGGCTACTGAACCTTATCTACAAGTTAGAAAAAGAAAATGAAGGATTTGTGAGATTTCAAATTAATTCCTTATGCTTCGCAAATCAAAAAGACTGCTATAGCTGCCGTTGCCAACACTGCCCAAATACCTTTATGCCAATCCCACAATCGCCGTCCATTAAAACTAAAAAATGGAAAAAACGGCATAACAATATCGAACAGGATCAACGGTTTACCCACTAAAAGCAGTATCTTTAGCCAGGCGGTAGAGAGTAAACCTAGCTGAGATATCATCCAAGCTCCCCATAGGATGAGCAACACTGGAAGAGTGCCAGCTAATGCCATCCGACCCAACTTGGGCAGCAAGTCTCGATACCGCCACTGGGTTGCTGTGGGATAAACGCTGCCGGGTATAGGGTACATTGCCCCCACAAAGACTAGAGCGATGGCTGCACTGAGCATAAATCCGGATTCCCAGGCACGAAACCGTACTGCCAACCCTTGCTGGCGTGCCATCAGCACCATGCCCAAATATCGCACACCAAACAACAGCATCACTATCGGTGGTAGTTGCCACCACATCCATGGATTAACTGCTATGGAATCGCCCAGTCGCCACAATATCAATAGCCCAATCAGAGAGTTGGCTATAATCGTGCCCCACCACTGCAATGTGGGACTATCTGATGACTGCGGGGCAGGACGCATCCAGATGAAATGACCTAGATCAAAATAATGAGAGAGCTTTGCCCATACAGCAAATGTTGCTAGACCATAGCGTCGAAACTGTGCCCCAGGGGACAGGATCTTAAATCCACGGGTAGAAAATAGTTTACTGGAGCTAGTATTAAAGCCCTCAACGGTAACCAGAATCTCGTCACATCCCTGTTGCTCGAAGAAATCAAGCCCAGCCTCAACCAGACGCTGCCCCACCCCCTGGCCACGCACCTCTGGTGCTGTAAATAACCATGAAATCGAGCCTGCTTTGCGATGGTGGGGGAGGGCAAACAGTTTGAGGACAATCGCTCCCAACAGTTGACCATCTCCCTCGGCAACTAGGACGTTAGGTGTCCATGAAAAAGCCAGTTGATCGGAAAGTGCAAAAGCTCGACGCATAAGAGCATGTACACTGCGTCGCTCGTTTTCTCCCATGGGACGAATAACAACATCGAATACCTGAGCCACGGTGTACTTCTCCTGATCGGGGTGGTTAACGATGCCCCATCAATTGTACGCGCAGCTGTGAAATGTCTCACAAGTTCCTCAACTTTTTTGCCCAAACTTGAAAGCAAGCAATAGGATACATCTTGGTCGCCAATGATGACGGCTCATAATCCTATTGGGGGCAACGGTGACCGAAGACGAGTAGACACTTTCTGCAATCTGTGGGGGGTTTCCCATGTTGAATCAAAAAATTGTTCTCCTAGATGGCTCAGGCGTAGATGATGAATCCCTGTCCCCGGTGTTAGATCTTCTGTTGAATGAGCTGCACAGTAGTGGCGCAACGGTGCAGACTTTTCCATTGAGAGACATCAAGATGGGCACCTGTATCGGCTGCTTTGGCTGCTGGGTAAAAACGCCGGGCATCTGTCTGGAGCCTGATGCAGGGCGTGATATTACTCAGGCAGTCATCCAGAGTGATCTGACCATCCTCTTTACTCCTGTTACATTTGGGGGATATTCATCGGAAATTAAAAAAAGTCAAGATCGCCGGATACCGCTAGTTCTTCCTGATTTTGGCATTTATCATGGTGAATTTCATCACCACCCCCGGTATTCAAAAAATCCGCGACTGGTCGGCATTGGCGTCCAGCATCAGTCGAATGACGCGGAAGCCAACCTGTTTAAGTTGCTGGTTGGGCGCAACGCCCTCAACTCTCATGCTCCCACCTATGCTGCCGACGTTGTCTTAAGTACGGATGCTCCAGAAGATGTGCGCCAGCAACTTCAATCCGTGCTGGTTAGAAATGATAATCTTCCGTCAAGTAAGGTGGTTGCCTCGCTAATGCCAGCAGTGACAGCTGGTGTTGACACGCCAACCCTGGGTGGCCCAGGTCGGGCTTTGCTGATCATTGGTAGCCCCAAGGTTAAATCCCCCAGCACTTCCGGCGTCTTGGGCGAATATGTGTTGGCGCAACTCAATCAGCGGGGTTGGGAAACCGAGTCATTAACACTCAGGAAAAACCTTTTACAGGGCGAGGGGCAAGCGGAATTCCTGGCGGCTGTGGACCGAGCTGAGCTGATACTGTTGGCTTTCCCACTGTATGTCGATTCACTCCCATTCCTGGTGATGAAGTCACTTGAGGTGATGTCTAAGCATCTCTCCACCGACCCACCGGAAAGTCCGAAACGGCTTTTTGCGATCGCTAACAATGGATTTCCCGAAGCCCATCACAATGCGCTAGCGTTAGCCATCTGTCAACGCTTTGCCATTGATACGGGGCTGATTTGGTTAGGAGGGCTGGCTATGGGAGCTGGAGAAGCTTTGTTTGGAGGTCAACCTATCAAGGGAACTGAGCGCGAGGGGCCACCAGTGGAGCATGTTATCCAGGCCCTGGATATCACCAGTGCAGCCCTGGCGGATGGGCAAATGGTTCCACCTGAAGCCGCCAAGCTGATGACAAAAACACCGATTCCCTTTATGCCCTTTAGCCTGTGGCGATGGCTGTTTATCAAATTGGCCCAACGGCACTGGCGGCAAAGTGCGGCTGAAAATCAAGTTAGCGAGAAAGAACTGTTCGCCCAACCTTAT
Source organism: Leptolyngbya sp. Heron Island J (assembly GCF_000482245.1). Classification (GTDB taxonomy): domain Bacteria; phylum Cyanobacteriota; class Cyanobacteriia; order Phormidesmidales; family Phormidesmidaceae; genus Leptothoe. The sequence goes on from NZ_AWNH01000021.1 coordinate 12,074, forward strand.
GCATAAGTGAGGTCATGATTACTGGTGATTTTTGATGTGAGGCATTTGATATGATGGCGTCACTCCGTTGTTCAGTTTAGGCTTGATCAAGCGATAGCGGTCGAGGTTGTTTTCCATCGATATCAGTAATCCCATAATCCATAGCTAATTGCGCGGCAACTAAAACCTTGCCCGACTTTTTCATGATATTTGGGGCTGATGCCAAGGCAGCAATCACTCTTCCTAAAAACTGGGGAGACTCAGAATTACTTAAATCCAGGTATTCTGCCGCTCGCATGACTCTTTCTGTTCGAACCAGCCCCGGATAAAGAGAGACCACGGCTACCTGATAAGGCTGCAAATCATGTGCCGTGTCTGCCGTTAACCGATCGGTGGCTGCTTTGGATACACCGTAGCAGACGTTGCCACTATATTTTTGCCCTGCCCAATGTGAAATATTGACGATGAGTCCTGACTGTTGGCTGATCATTATTTTTGCTGCCAGACGACTGGCGATCCAATGGGCTCGAACTCCGGCAGCAAACATGGAATCCCACTGTGATGAGGGTTGCTCCCAGAAGGGATACTCCCAGACATATTCCCCCTTCTCGTTGAACAGGGTTTCATAACCACCCCAGACGTTATTGACAAGGATATCAAGGCGGTTCTGATCCTGTTCAATTTGCTCAAAAACTTTCTTGACTTCACTGTCGTTTGTATGATCGCAGCGAACAGCTATGCAGATGCCGCCTTGCTGTCTGATCTCTTCTTCTGTTTGCTGAAGTGTGCCAGGAAGCCCATTCTTGCTATCTCCCTGATTCATTGTTCTTCCTGTGACATAAACGGTAGCTCCTGCTTCCGCTAGGCCAACGGCAATTCCTTTGCCGTTGCCACGGCTTGCCCCCGTCACCAGAGCAATTTTTCCTAATAGTTTGTTCGTTCTCATTGGTCATCTCGCATCGGAACAGACTCTCCAAAATAGTAACTGTCCCACTGATACCGTTGGCTGAGCGAAGTCGAAGCCAACACTCCCAGCCAGCATCCCCTTCGACTTCGCTCAGGGGACGCTTACCCGAAATCAGCGCCTTCTTTCAAGTTGGCAGGCTCCTCATGTTTAAATTTGCACGCAAAATATGAGCAACTTGTGAGGTTATGAGTTGAGCCTATCGTCTATAAAGCGTTTCAGACTGAACTAGAGATACGGTCACTTCTGGCTCAGGCACCGATGCTGTCGGTTCAGGAGACGGCCTGATCTCGACAAGGGCTGTGGTCGAGAAAGCTGGGGCAGCAGCCTCTCTGCGGTCTGAAGGAAAATTGTTACACCCCACTGCTATGTACCAAAAACTAGACTAGCGGTCAAGATTTTGTACATAGCAGTTACCTGTGACAGCAGATACGGATATCACTGCCCATATTAATGGAGAATTTGGAGCAGCCTTAGCCATCGTGGCTGTCATCATCGCTATAATTTTTTGGAAATTTCGCGCACAATTGCTCACTCAACAATTCAGCCAGTAATTCTTATCAGCCATGATACCAAAAGACAAGGTTAACAAACGAATTTACTATTTGGATATTGCTCGTGGTTTTGCTGTATTTGGCATGTTTACCCAGCATTGCATGATTGTCCATGAAGTGTCTGGTGGCGAAGGAGACAGCTTATTAGCAAATCTCTTTGTACTCTTAGGAACGGCTCCCGCTGCTCCAGTATTTATGCTGCTGCTGGGAGCTTTTTTAATAAAATCAAAGGCAAGTACGCGCCAAAATATATGGCGGGGGATTAAGCTACTGATACTTGGGATTATTTTAAACCTACTGCGATTCACGATCCCTGTGCTCATCGCGATATCGCTATATGGCAGGGATAACCTTAACTTAGCTGAAGGAGAGACTCTTTTAACCCTGCTATTCTCTGTTGATATTTTTCATTTAGCAGGCTTATCTCTAATTTTCTGCACCTTGATCAAAAAAATAACTGATCAAAAAAATACGATACCTTTGCTGATTCTCACTGTACTTTTAGCTTCTCCATTCTTGTGGGGTAGGTTCGGTAGTAATCCATTTTTTGATCCTTTTTGGGGAGAGGCTAACACTGTCTATTTCCCATTTTTTCCATGGATAATTTATCCACTATTGGGCATGTATCTCAGCCGGTATTTGCTCAGTGGTGACAGGCTCAAGAGTAGCCTACGAAAAATGGGCTGGTATGGTTTTGGCCTAAGCGCTTTGGGAGTAGTTATATTTCTTTTAAGTGCTGTTGGAATTTTAGCATTTGATGTTCTTTCCCCTATAGGGGATTACTATCGAAGTGGCGCAAGCATCCATTTGTTAATGATTGGGTTCGTTTTGGTATGGTTTAGCGTTTGCCATTGGCTGGAACAAACGTTGAGCATTGAAAATCGCATCATCAAAGTGTTGATTTATTGGAGTAAAAACGTTACCGCGATATATTTTGTGCAGTGGGTGCTTTTTGGGTGGAGTATGTTGATCCTTGATACTAATAAGCTAAATGCCGTTGGCGCAGCAATCGTTGGCTTAATCGTGCTTTTAATCACGCATTTCTCAGTGAAGCGGCCAGGGGTGAGAAAATTATTTGCGTGGGTTTAGCTTTCTATTGAGTGAGCAGAATAGCGCCATTGGCGAGCATATGAACGGCTATTGGTGCCAGAAGCGATCGCGAAGCCAATCGCAAGGCTGCAAAGAAAGCGCCTGCACCAACCATTAGCAATGCATGCATCATGGCAGCAGGCGGCAATGGCCAATAGGAAAGCGCCCAGTAACCCAGGTGTTCCACCCCGAACAAGAGTGAAGTCCCGATAAGCGTAACAACGCGCCCATGGCTGTTCTGGGCAAGTCTCTTGAATATTGACCACATCACACCGCGAAAGACAAGCTCTTCAGCAATAGGGCCGAAAACGATTACATCCATCACTTCAAACAGCGATCTAGCCTGCCCTGTAATCTTTGAGACAGGCTGATTCAGGATGTTGATAATGAGCAGGATAAACACAATAATGCCCATTAAATAACAGGAAATTTTCCAGAAAGATGAAGCAGGGAACCAAGGAAAAGATCTGGTTTCCTTGTACCAAAAGAAGATGCAAAGGATAATAAGTATGCTGCTGAGCAAGCTATCATACTGCGACGATGATCCAAGATTTCTAACCAGCCACTGTGTCGCAGACGTAATGAAGGTCAGAGCTGCTAGACCCGTAATTAGACCGAGAGAGATTAGGCTTTTCTTTCTAGCCACTCGTAAACTCCTCAAGCAGCAGCTTGATGAAAATTTTGTGAGAAAACTTGGTGTGTTAAGGACTTCTCCACAGCAGCAAATAGAACGCTGCGATCGCAAGCAGCACCGTCACATAGGAGACTACTTTATGAATAGCCGCAATCACTGTTGGTGAGGATTTGACTGCACTCAGCACGCTACCCGATGCAATCATGACAACAAATGCCAGAACTGCCAGTGATACAATCAGCCATGCGCTCCCCCCCAATGCTGGTGTCTTGTAAATTTTGTAGATATTTACCCCAAGGAAAACCAGTATCCCAGTTGCAACCAGCTTATGCACTGTAAAAAGAGCCACACCATATGGTCTGCCGAAGTGGGTCAAATAGAAGCCGGTGCCGAAAACCAGCAGAAATGCAACAGCTACACCGAGCATGCGCAAACCGTTTTCACTCATCGTCTTTTTCACTGCTAAGCTTTAATCCGTGATCTGTACATCCAGTTGACTAGAAAAAGAATAGCGATCAGAAACAGGGGACCAGAAATAATCCAGCTCCCACCCCCGCTAGAAGCTAGATAGAATAACGCCAACGCAATAAATAGAATTGAGCCAATCCACTCCCATCGCCATGCAATGGCTAAGGAAATAACCACAAGGTACGTTGGCATCAGGTGTATGAGCAGGGCAAGAATTGTTTCGCCAAAGCCATATCCTTCGCTAAATACATCTAAGGCAAACAGGCTCAGAAAAATTGCGAAAAGAATACATAGCCCCCTTGGACTCCAGAAAAGAAGGCGCTTTGTGATCATATTCATGGGTTGCTCCTTAGTCTTCAACTTAACTCTGGAACATAAAGATAAGGACTTTGTGAGGAAATCCATCGAAAACGTTTCATGCCTTGCTACTCATCAGCGCCGTATCTCGGGCTAGGCGACCATCTTCCATGTGGACAATGCGATCGGCAATATCCAGAACACGGGTATCGTGAGTGACCATTAGAATTGTGCAGCCCTGTTGTTTAGCCAGTCGCTGCATGATGTCAACCACATCACGGCCAGATTTACTATCGAGAGCGGCTGTGGGTTCATCGGCAAGGACAATTTTAGGTTCGCTGACCAGGGCTCTTGCGATCGCAACTCGCTGTTTCTGCCCCCCTGACAAACTATCTGGATAGTAGCTAACCCGATCGCTCATACCAACTGCTTCCAGAATAGAATTGGAACGGCTAATGCGATCCTCAAGTGACAAATTCTCATGCAGCCGCAGCGACATGCCCACATTTTGCTGTGCCGTCAAACAAGCCAACAAGTTATGGGCCTGAAAAATGAACCCAATCTGATTCCGCACCTGCACCAGCTGTTGTTTACTCGCCCCAAGCAACTCTTGCCCGAGGATATTAACACTGCCTTCCTGCACAGACCGTAGCCCCGCAATCAACGTCAGCAAAGTAGTTTTGCCACTGCCAGACGGGCCGGTTAACAGGACAATCTCCCCGGCGCAGATATCTAAATCTACATCGAACAAAACCGGCTTACGTAACTCACCCTTGCCAAAGGCATGGTTGAGATGACGAACGGTAACAACAGGTTGAGAAAACATGGCTTGAAAGTGAGTTTTGAATTTTAGGCTCAGAGCTTTAAACGGTAAGTGATGAATAATGGGTGATGGACTGGAACTAAGAACTAAAAACTAAGAACTAAAAGACATCTGCCGGGTCGGCAGACTGCAGTTTCCGCATAGCAATCGCAGCTGAAATCAAACACATGACCAGAGTCACCGTAAATACTTGCAAGGCAACGCCCAGTGTCATAGTTACCGGGATTCGCGTTAGCCCTCCCAGCAGGCCATACATACCTATGGAGACGCTAAATCCAGGCACAAATCCTAAAATAGCCAGCAGGATGCCTTCTTGGAAGACAACCATCAGTAACCGCCGATCTGAATAGCCCATAGCCTTTAAAGTGGCATATTCTGCCAGGTGATCATTCACATCGGAGTAGAGAACCTGATTAACAACCACAACTCCAACAATGAACCCCATAATGGCTCCAAAGTTGAAAATGGTTCCTGCTGGATGCTGAGAAGACCAAAAGGTGATTTCGTAGTCCACATAATCCTGGCGAGTCATCACCTGGACTTCCTGGGGCAGTCTGTTCTGAAGTCTCGCCAGCACTGCTTGGGGATCGATGTCGGGGGCTAAAGTCAAAATACCGACCGCAATGCCGTCCAGGCTGTCAGCACCAAACAGACGCAGATAGTTCCAATCACTGGTGATCAGGTGGCCTTTCAGGAAAAAGCTACTCCCCAGGGTAAAGAGGCCACCTACCTTAACGCGGTGTCCCGATATCTCGGTGGCAATGGTTTTGCCCTCGTCGAAGGACTCAGCAACCGGTCCAGTGGTCGGCTGAGATTTCCGATCAAATAGAACAATATTGGCCAGTTTGATGGCCTCTAGTTGCTGATTCACCTCCGGTAAAGCTAGAACCGGCTGCACTGGGTCAAAGGCAATCACCGCGACTTCAGTGACCTCCTTATCCCACGGGTTCACCCAGGTGGTCCATGCGTAATAGAGAGGGCTTGCTGATTCCACACCTTCTACGGCAGCGGCTTGATAGAGATAACGTCTGGAAAACGTTTGACCATCCCCCAGGAGATCGGTACGGTTACTGATTAAAACAACATCACCTTTTAGATTTCGATGAACCAGAGTAGCGCCGTCATACAACAGATTTTTGAATCCCAACTGCATGAAGATTAAAATATCGGCGAAGGCAATCCCCGATAGGGCAACTAATAGGCGTACTTTTTGATGGCTCAGCTGCGCCCAGCCTAGGGGCGGTTCCTGAACAAATCGCTTGAATAAAGGTTTCAGAGAAAATATCACGGATCATCTCCTCACCAAGACTAAATTCCGAATGCTAAATTTGTCCTCCTTAAAACACATCTGCTGGATCAGCGGCACGCAGTTTTCGCATGGCAATTGCGGCTGAAATCATGCACATTGCCACCGTGGCCGTAAACACTTGCAATGTCACCCCCAACCGCATGCCAAGGGGAATCTTCGTTAAATAAGCCAGCAGCTGATACATCCCTAACGAGACGCCATAACCAGGTAAAAAACCTAATACCGCTAGAATCGCCGCTTCTTGAAAGACTACCATCAATAGTCTTCGATCCGAGTAACCCATGGCTTTAAGGGTGGCATATTCTGGCAAATGGTCGTTAACGTCGGAATACAACACCTGATTAACAATCACGATGCCAACCACCAGGCCCATAATGGCTCCAAAATTGAAGATGACCCCCGAGGGTTGACTCGCCCAGAAGCCGACCTCAATTTGAATAAATTCTTCAGGGGTGAGTACTTTAACCTCTTTTGGTAAACGGGTCTCAAGAGATTGTCGAACAGTTTCAAGATCGGCATTCGGTTCCAGTGTTAATGCCCCTACATTGACCGTATCGAGGCTATCTGGACCATTGAAGCGTAAATAGTTGGAATCGCTGGTAATCAGATGCCCTTCAGTAAAAATGCTACTCCCCAGGGTAAACAATCCTTCCACCTTAATGCGATGTCCTGAGAGTTCAGTGGTAACTGACTGGCCTTGATCCAGGGTCTCTGCCACAGGGCCAACTTTGGGCTGAGTTTTTCGATCAAGCAAGATGACATTGGGCAGTTTAATCTTGTCGAGCTGCTGATCGACTTCGGGTAAATCCAAGACAGGATGGGCAGGATCAAATGCGAGAACCATCACATCAGTGCTTTCGCCATCCCAGGGATTTATCCACGCACCACCACCAAAATAGAATGGCTTAGCAGAGGCCACCCCTTCAACAGCATTGGCCTGATATAGGTGACGTCGAGAGAATGTTTGCCCAAAGTACAAGGCCTCTGTACGCTGGCTCAGCAACACCAGATCGGCACGCAGATTTTTGTGGACAAATGTGGAGCCCTCAAACAACATGCTCTGAAAGCCCAGCATTGTGAAAATCAAAATATCGGCAAAGGCCACTCCCGTTAGAGCAACCAATAAGCGTACTTTTTGATGACTCAGCTGCGCCCAGCCTAGGGGTGGTTCCTGACGTAAATGCTTGAACAATGTTGTAAAAGCAGGAGGTTTCATCGGCCTACCTCTCAGCGTTCTACATTAATTGTGATGCGTACCTGCAGATTGGTCAGACCTGCTACCTTATCGTTATCTTCTGGATCAATCCGCACCTTCACTTCAACCACCCGCGCATCTTTATCCGCCGCTGGATCGGCATCGATCACATCTTGTTTTTTGATTTGCATGCCCACATGGTCAATGGTGCCTCGGATTTCGCCGTCAAAACCGCCATGTTCGCTAATCACGGCAGCCCGCTGCCCTGGCTGTACCAGACCCACATCGGTTTCATAGACTTCTGCGATCGCATACATCTGAGCAGTGCGCCCCAGTTCCACAATGCCCTGGCTGGTATTGACCTGCTCCCCCACGCGGGTGTTGATTTTCAGAATTTGGCCTGCTACCGGTACCCGCACATAGTAGTCTTCCAGTTCGGCTTTGATGCGATGGACCTGTGCGATCGCATGATCCACTTCTGCCTGGGCTGCTTGCAAGTCAACCGGACGAACTTCCTCAAGTTTGTCCAATAAAGCCTGTTCATGTCGAATCCGTTCTTGCAGAGTGGATACCGTATTTTCTAAATGGGCCTCAGCTTCACTTAAAGCCGCTTGAGTCGTTTCGAAAGTCTCCTGTCGTTCATCCAGTGCTATCGTTTCAACAGCCCCTGATTGATGTAGCTGGTGATACCGCTGATAGGTTTGTTTCGCGTGTCTGAGTTCAGCTTCAGCACTGGTAATTTCAGCCTGTCGTTCAATGGTTTCAGTACGGAGCTGGGCGTTGAGCTGATTAATCACGGCTTGTTGGGCAGCAATGTCTGCTATCTTGGCATCCCCAGTCTCAATTTGGGCGTGTCTGGCCTGATAGATGACCACATTCTGTTGTGCCTCTGTTAATTCGGCCTGTTTTTTATCCAGTCCTTGCAAAATGGCTATTACCTCGCTAGCCTCTACCCAATCTCCTTCTTCAACAAAGAGCTGGTTCACACGACTATCCTGAGCATTCGCCACCGAAAGCTTAATCACCTCACCTTGAGGTTCCAGCCGTCCCAGGGCAGTCACTGCTTTAGCAGGAAGAATTTCGACCTGGGTATCCTGCGCCAATTTCTGCTCTTGTGCCTGAGACAGAACAAAATAGGTACCGACTGCCCCCACCAGCAGGATGGCTAGTGTACCTGTGACCCAATCCTGGGGAAATAGTTTGCGATGAAGAATACGAGCCATTTTGCCAACCCTCTAATGTGGTGTTGACTTTGTTGACGGTTTAGAATCTCCACTTAGATTTTACGTTAGAGTAAATATACCTAGGGAAAAACCTTACAAGTCTTAGCGCAATCCCCGTGATCCCTAGATGATTGACTATGCTCGAACGTCTCAGCATCGAGGAGAATTCCATGGAACGGGAAGAGCTATTACAACGCTATGCCGCTGGAGAACGAGATTTCAGCAAAGTGAATTTAAGCGGTGTCAACTTAGCTGGAACAAAACTAAGCGGCATTAATTTAATCCGCGCTAACTTATCCCATACCCTCCTAGAAAACGCAAACTTAAGCGGAGCCTTTTTAGTGATGGCCAATCTGAGTGGGGCCAATTTACAGTGGGCCACGTTGATTGTAGCCAATTTGAGTGGGGCCAATTTAGAGCAGGCCGATCTGCGTCATGCCAATCTATGTGAAGCTGTGCTCACGGGAACTCTACAATCCCAAGTAAATCTGTCGTCAGCCAGCCTCCAAGGGGCGATCCTGGCGGGAGCGAATTTGATCCAGGCAAATTTGCAGCAGGCTGATCTCCGAGGAGCCAATCTCTACGGAGCAGATTTGCAAAACGCAGATCTCAGTCAAGCAAAACTCACACGCACCAACTTACGGGAGGCAAACTTACAAGGAACAATTTTGCCTGAGATCCAGCTTCAGGAGATTCCCCTGTTGGAATGCTAGGGTTGAATATCAGGCTTGGCAAGCACTTTGGTGATGGTCATGAACACAAATGATTTACTAACCCAATATGCAACTGGAGAGCGCCAGTTTCAAAAGGCTGATCTGAATGGCGTTAGTCTCTATCGAGCTGAACTAAAAGCTATTGTGCTAACAGAAGCCAACCTGATCGGAGCTAATTTCAGCGGGGCCAGTCTTAGTGGTGCCGATTTGAGCCAGGCTAACTTGATTGGCGCAAATCTCAGTGGCGCTGATCTAAGAACCGTCAATTTAAATAGCGCAACATTAATCGGAGCTAACCTGGGTGGAGCAAAACTAGGAGCTGCAAACCTGGCTAAGATTACTTTAAATGGCGCAAATCTCAGTGCAGCAAATCTGAGTGAGGCTAATTTTAAGGCTGCCTCGTTAGCCAGAGCAAACTTAGCAGGGGCCGTCTTGAGCCATGTGAATCTCCAGGGGGCAGACCTGTCCGGCACCAACTTGAGCTATGCCAGCTTAGTCGACGCCGACTTGAGTCGAGCCAATTTAGAAGGGGCTAACTTAGTTGGCGCTAACTTAAGCAACGCCATCCTACAAAACGCAAGTTTGACTAACGCCAACCTCAGAGGAGCTAGCTTGCAAGGGAGTGACCTGAGCTTTGCTAATCTCAGCGGAGCCAATTGGCCAGAAGAGCATTGGCCAGAAGCGATCGTAAATGGAACGACTTTACCTAATAGTAAGCCAGCCTCCAGTCGTTAGCGTCCACGTGATGTTCGACGTAATAGGGCTATAACCAGCGTGAAGATGGTCGCCCCTATCACTGACCAGATCACCGGAAATGCCTGTCCGCCGATTTGCACGGATAAAAACTCTGGTAAGCCCAGCTCACGGGCAATAAATATACCTATATATGCTCCAATAAACCCGGTCAGAATAGCCATCAACCAACCACCTGAGCTATATCCGGCTAATACTTGCCCGAGTCTTCCACAGATAGCAGCAATCACCAGCAAAACCAAAAATTCAAGCAATCCCATTGATCTAATTTCTCTCCAGGTAAACTATGCTCAGACGATTTAGGCTTGTCTTACTAGTACCATGAGAGATTCGTATTTGGGTGGTGGGTGCCGGGTAGAAGGATACTTGATGGTCATATCAATCCCTAACTAACCGCTATAGGAATCCTCGTTGGACTTGCTGTTTGGCCGCTTTGAAGCGCTCTTTACACTCAGGCAGCATTAGCTTGAGCTGGCCAAAGTTATAGAATTGTGACCCCTGAGCAATCTCATGGTCCAGACTAAAATTGAGCACCGTTTGAAAATCCCGTTCGATACAAATACTAACTGTCTGCTGAGTGATTGCATATAGGCACGAATAAACGGTTAACTCGTGCGAGACTGCCTCAACCACGGCTAAAGCGTCTTGTTCATTGGTGATGTGGGGCACTTTACGCTGAAGTGTCGTAAATCTGTCACAGATTGCGTTATTCCTGAGCGATAGAGGGAAATTGGTAATAGCGGCAAATGTGCTAGTATCCAGCTTTTGTAGGATCGTTTTCTCTTGACCTGCAATGATGCAAGTTTCACCATGGCAATCAACGATAAAGTACTGCAGTCTGACGTAAGGCTCAATATTATGGGGGATGATTTTAACTTGATCTAATATCGCCACGGCTTGTGGTGTGCTGGATGCCCGCTCTAACACAAATCGGATGACTCCAAACTCATCTAACTGCAGCACATAGTTATTAGATGTTCTAGATGGAAAATCGTCGACATGAATACCTGTCATACCCATAAACAGTCCCTGGGAATTCATGCCCTCAAGTGGACGGTCACTGCCAAACTGCTCAATTAAGCATAGACCATGGGTGAGCAAACCGTAACAGCGGATGGGAGGTAAAAAATGAATATTGCCTCCTAGCTGAATCCAATCATAGTTACGACCGACAATGATTTCTTCATCTATTTTTCGAGAGAAAATTGAGCACATCAGCTATCTGTAGGTCACAACAAAATAGGCTATTTTCATTCGTTCTCCGACTCGCTTACGGAGACTCAGAGTGTCAAAGCTGATTAATGGACGTCCCATGGCTCTTCATGCTCTATTATCTAACCACTACACCAGGCCTCATATTCTCGATCTTTAAAGGCTTCTGGATATTCCTCATCGTAATATTGCTCAGATGCAGTTTGTTCCAGAGATTCAGCCCGTTGACGGGCGGCTTCTGCCTGGAGTGCATCAACCGCTAACCAAGCATTGAGACAGGCCCTTGACGCTGGACCTTTCTCTTGGCATACATGACGCGCTTTCTCTGAGAGATCACGAATTTGTTCCGCTAGCAGGGTTTCTTGAGGTTGTTCAATCGCGTTGCTACGTTCCAAAATATCGGTAACAGATACAATGCCCAACAGCTCTGATTGAATCACAGGCGCACTATGTAAATGGGCCTGAGTTAACAACCGTGCTGCATATTCCACAGCTAAATCAGGATTTAACACAATGCAGGGTTTAGTCATTAATTCATAAACTCGCACCCAGCGAGCGTCCCGTCCAAAGGCAATTACTTTACCGACAATATCGTCGACCGTAATCACACCATAAGCATCCAGGTCGTGGCTACGTTCGACAATCAAAGCTTGCACACCCCGCTGACTCATCAGCTTAGCCGCCTCTGCGGCTGTTGCCGAGTTACGGATAGTAACAACTTCAGGCGTCATAATATCGGCTACTCGCATCATCACCATGATTACTCTCTCCATTACTCCAACGACCAATCACAAAGCTGCATGGGTGAGGTCATTCGCGGACGGTCATACAGATACATAGATTGCATATTTAGCCTGGCTGTTTGGAAAATAATCCAGCGCACCTGTTCTTCAGCAACCCCCTCGCTCCGCACTAACTTCCCCTGGCTCAGAGATAAACGCTCTTCTGGATGATCCCAAATAAACGTTTCTTGCGGAATATCCTGCCAGGCATTCCCTGCCCAGCTAATCACTAACCCCTGCCCCTCAAGCCAGTTCTCAGACAGTTGGCCGCGCAAACAAATAAAAGAGCCACTATGGGGATAACCATAGTAGCCCTCAAGCGTTGTTCCTTGTTTAAGGATATTGAGACATGCCCCCGAACCATCATGCCAATCTTGAGGAGCTGGCTCAGTACACAGCTGATAACCACCATCGTCAAGAGGGGCCAACAGCGTCTCCATGGTGGAAACCTGTGACTCAGCAGCAATCGGAGAAAGTAAGGCTAAGCCTAGCAGCCAGCTCAAGCTGATTAACTTAACTGGATCATGCCAGGTCATAGACATGCCTCCAACTCCTCTAGTAGTACCTTAGATAAAAACCTTGGTGAACTTGTGAGGAACCGGATTACAAGTTATCTTCGCTCTACCCCACCAGTGAGAAAGACTCTGATCGTAGACATTCGACCTATAGAAACCTCATGAGTGGGCTCCAATCTGTTTGAGGTAGTTTAAAGTTTGTTCAGCTTCTTGTAGATCCAGCTTGCTAATGGCAAATCCTACATGCACTATCACATAGTCATCGACCTGCGCTTCAGGCACATAGGCCAAACTCACTTCTTTGATGACACCGCCAAAGCTGACTCGGCCCATTCGAGTGAGATTCTCGCCTTCGATGCTAATAATTTTTCCGGGTACGGCTAGACACATGCTTAATCTCCTGATAATTAGGCAATCTCAGCCAGGTGACGTAATGCACCGATCACCTGCCCAACGGCAATTCCGCCATCATTGGGCGGCACTCGCTGATGCCAGTAGGGGGTGAATCCGGCAAGCTCTAGATGCTGAATTGTCTGCTCGCTGAGAATTTTGTTTTGAAAGCAACCACCGGTCAGTAGGATATTGATATTGTTTGTGAGTTTTGCGATCGCACCCACAATTTCCACCAACGTCCGATGAAACTTAGCAGCCACCACCGCCGTTGCCACCCCCTGACCATGGTCATGAACAATCTCTCGCACCATTGGTCGCCAGTCGATAATGTGGGGTACAGTCTCTGAAAGGCCAAAGGGATAAACTCCTTGGACCGTTGTTTTAGCAGCTTCAAATTCCAGCGCCAACGCCGCCTGGCCTTCAAAACTAACAATCTGGTGTAAACCCAGAAGCGCCGCCACACCATCAAACAATCGTCCCATGCTGGAGGTCATGGGCGTATTAATCTTTTGGGCCAGCATTTGCTGTAAAACAATCCGTTGAGCCGGTGAAAATTCCCGCACGGGAGCTAAGTCATCTCGCTCAAACACCCCATCGCCATCACAGCGATACAGTAAACCTAGGGCAGAGCGTCGAGGTTCTCGGCTACACCTATCTCCCCCCAGTAGAGGAAAGGGCAACAGATGGGCAACTCGCTTAAACCCAGACGCTGTTATCTGGAGAAATTCGCCACCCCAAACAGTTTGATCAAGGCCATACCCTGTGCCATCCCAGGCAATGCCCAACAGGGGAGCCTCCAGGGCATGCTCGGCCATACCTGCTAGAACATGGGCATAGTGATGCTGCACAGCAATCAAGGGCACCCCCCATTGCTCAGCCAGGGTGTGGGCTAATTGTGTAGAGCCGTAGTCTGGGTGCAGGTCACAGGCAATAGCCGTCGGCTGACAGGTGTAGAGAGCCAGCAGGTCAGTCACAGTGTGTTGCAACCGTTTCAGAGTCAGTGGGGTATCTAAATCACCAATGTACTGACTCAGCACAATGTGATCGCCCAAAGATAGGGCAATTGTGTTCTTGAGGTGGGCTCCCAGGGCTAAAATTTGAGCGTCAGACAGGTCAGGAGAAGATAGTGGAATTACCTGGGGAGCATAGCCACGGGCATGGCGCAGTACCTGGGGTTTGCCCTGGATAAGTTGGACAACGGAGTCATCTACTGGGCGTTGGATGGGACGATTGTGGGTTAAGAAACCGTCTGCGATCGCAGCTAATCTCCCACTGGCCTGCTCATCGAGAGCAATGGGCTCACCCGATAAATTACCGCTAGTCGTCACCAGAGGAGCACCATATTGCCGCAGCAAAACATGGTGTAAAGGTGTGGTGGGCAGCATCACCCCCAGATACGGTCCTAACCTGGACTGATATGGGGCAACACCAGGGGCTAATTCTAAACTATCAATGCGTCGCGGCAACAATACTATTGGAGCCTGAGCGGAGGTTAACACCGCTGCAGCAGCCTCAGATACATCGCCATAGGAGCGCACCTGCTCCAAAGTTGAACACATCAGCGCCAGGGGTTTGTCAGGGCGGCCCTTGCCTTGGCGCAAACGCTGCACAGCCCCAGAGCTTTGAGCATTGACCAGCAGCTGGAAGCCCCCTAACCCCTTGAGCGCCACAATATCCCCCTGCCGCAGCCTGGCCAGGGCCAGCTTGAGCGGATCACCTGATTGTTGTTGTCCCTCTACCCAAAACTCTAAGTGCGGTCCACAGACAGCACAGGCATTAGGCTGAGCATGAAAACGGCGATGGGAAGGCTGGGTATATTCCGCCTGACAATCTGCACACAGGACAAAGTCTGCCATTGTTGTGTGACAGCGATCATAGGGTAAGGCCCGGATAATACTAAACCGGGGACCACAGTGGGTGCAGTTGGTAAACAGATAGTGATAACGGCGATTATCAGGGGAAAGAACATCCTGTAAGCACTCAGCACAGGTGGCCAGGTCGGGCAAAATATGAGCCTTAGCCCCATGACCAACGGTCTCAGAAGGCCAGATTTGAAACTCCTTTAGGCCCTGCGGCGGCAGGTTTTGCCGGGCTAGCGCTTGAATCACTGCATGGGGTGGCAAATCCTGTTGAAGTCTCTGAGAAAACTCCTGTAGTACCTTGTCAGGCCCCTCTACTTCAATCACAACTCCCTGGGCAGTATTCTTGACACCGCCTGCCAACCCCAATTCTGTTGCCAACTGATACACAAACGGACGAAAGCCCACCCCCTGCACAACGCCTCGTACAGTCAGACGATTTCGACATAGAGGAGAGATTACCGGCATCATGATTGCTCAAAACTCACGCTTGGCTGAGCACACTCTCAGCTGAGGTGTTTTCTTGGTCTCAATGATCGCGGGCACACTGTGCTAAACAGCATCAAAGACAGCATCAAAGTTTGTAACCAATTAGTCGCAGGAATTGTTGACGCTCGGCCACATCCTGCAGCCCCTCTACGCCCTTGGGGGGAAACCCATCAATGACACCCAAAATGCCACGACCCTGGTCACTGTTGGCAATCACCACCTGGACCGGATTGGCGGTGGCGCAATAAATGCGACAGACTTCTGGACACTGTTTAATGGCATTGAGCACATTGACCGGAAATCCTTGCTGCATCATAATCACAAAACTATGCCCCGCACCAACCGCCTTAGCATTTTCAATCGCGGCTGTTTGTAGGGGCTCATCATTCCCAGCTGCACGAATCAAACAAGGACCAGAGGCTTCACAAAATGCCAGCCCAAACTTGACCTGGGCAGAGGCATTGACCATTACTTCGTAGAGATCTTCTACGGTTTTAATAAAATGGCTCTGCCCCAAAATCAAGTTGCTATCGCCAGGCAATGTTAAATCAACCAGCTGTAGTTCCATCGAAAATACCTCATACACCAGGTACGACTTCAGGCAACGGCATGATGGCATCACCACTCGCCAAAACCAATGGGAAATGGTGTGCATTGGGAGAGTGCATCACTTGAATTCCCAAAGTAGCCCGGTTAATAATATCAGCGTTGGTAGCAATCACTCGTCCCTGACTATCGAGAATCGATTGGTTAAAGTTAAATCCATTGAGGTTAAAGGCCATGGTGGCTATCCCCAAGGCAGCAAACCAAATACCAATGGTCGGGAGGGCTGCCATCATAAAGTGAAATGCGCGATGATTTTGACTGCCAAACCAGGGAATTAGCAGTCGCCCTAGGAAACCATAGTGGCCAGCCAGATAGTTGTAAGTAGGCTGTTGTTGACCAAATTTATAACCGAGGGCGGCAGATTCAGTTTCTGATGTGGTGCGAATCAGACTAGAGGTGACTAGCGAACCATGTAGGGCAGCCAACAGGGCTCCACCAAATATGCCAGCCACACCTAACATATGCAGCGGGTGCATCAAAATGTTGTGATCGGCTTGGAAGGCCAACATAAAGTGGAATGTGCCGGAAATACCTAAGGGTAAGCCTTCAGAAAAACTGCCTTGACCAATCGGATAGATCAACAGCACACTGGTGGCGGCACTGACAGGAGCAGAGAAGGCGATCGCAATCCAGGGCCGAGTGCCGATCCGATATCCCAATTCCCACTGTCGCCCCAAATAGCACCAGATACCAATTAAAAAGTGAAACACAATTAGCTGGTAAGGACCACCGTTATACAACCATTCAGCAACAGATGTGGCCTGCCATAACGGATAGAAGTGGAGGCCAATAGCTGCTGATGTTGGCACAACCGCCGCAGAAATAATATTGTTACCGGCCAGCAGAGAGCCAAATATCGGTTCTCGAATGCCATCGATATCCACCGGGGGAGCCGCCACAAAGGCCAGGACAAAGCAGATGATCGCCACCAGTAAAGTGGGGATCATTAACACACCAAACCAGCCAATATAAATACGATTTTGGGTACTCGTAATCCAGTCGTTAAATCGCTCCCACGGACTTTGGGGATATAAGCGGGAACGACCATGGAGTAGGGCGCTCATACAATCCTCCTGCTCAAGCAAACAAGCATTAGAAGTATTCGATTATGAGTCTATAAAACGACTTTGAGGAAGTTATGACGATTCCAGGTGGGCCAATACTCCCCC
This sequence comes from Leptolyngbya sp. Heron Island J, assembly GCF_000482245.1. Classification (GTDB taxonomy): domain Bacteria; phylum Cyanobacteriota; class Cyanobacteriia; order Phormidesmidales; family Phormidesmidaceae; genus Leptothoe. The sequence goes on from NZ_AWNH01000021.1 coordinate 29,100, forward strand.
CACTCTTGCCCCAGTCAGCGTCCCCAAGATACAGAAAACAATGGCCAAGGGTTACACCAATACCTTCGCCACATGCTGGGAAAGAGCCTGGTTTAGATAGGCATAAAAACTGGTCAACCCTTCACCAGTTGTTGCCGACAGCTCAAAAATTATGGCCTGAGGTGCGATTAAACGCAAATAGCTTACTGCTTCTTCGCGATTAAACCCAACTACATCAGCAATATCAGTTTTAGTAATCACAACAACATGGGCAGACTTAAACATGGTGGGATACTTCAGCGGCTTGTCTTCTCCTTCAGTCACAGACATCAGCACGATCCGTAAATCTTCCCCCAGGTCGTAGACCGCAGGACAGATCAAATTACCGACATTTTCAATAATCAGTAAATTAAGGTGATCCAAGTCCAGCTGTTGCGCTGCCTTACCAACACTTTCAGCCTCCAGATGACAGAGATTGCCGGTATTGATCTGGATCACTGGCTGCTCTGTTTGACGCAGTCTTTCAGCATCCCGATCGGTGGCCAGGTCGCCCACAATCACACCGGGTCGTACTGTTTTCTGGGGGCGATATAGGGGATCAGCGCCAGCAATTAAATCACAGTCATGCAGCACCCGCTGGATCAGCGTTGTTTTGCCAGCTCCTGGTGATGACAAGATGTTCAAAACCAACAGATGCTGAAACAAAACGCGATTATGTTCCGCATAGTGATCGTTTTTGTCTAACACATTCTGATGTAGAGATAACGTCTGTCGTGGGCTTTGACAGCCACAATGTCCACACATAGCCAACTACCTCCTAGGAAATCTCTAAGGATGCCAGCTCCAAAGCTCTCCCCTGGCGAATGTCCGCACTCAACTGATGACAATGCGGACATTCATATACCCAGCCTGAGGGTTGAAACAGATGTTGGCATGACGAGCAGTAGCACCTCACGGGTACTGATATGGTCTCCAACTCAGCCTTTTCCGCTAGCGTACCGCTACTCACCACCGTAAAGGCAAATGCTAGCGCCTCTGGATCTACGCCTGACAACTCGCCTACATGGAGCTGGAGACGATGAATTTGCCGAGCCCCCTGAGCATGAGCATGATCTAAGGCTACGGCCAAAGCAGCCTGCATTAGACCGATTTCATGCATAGATGGGGCTGCGATAGGTCACCAAGAATTGCTCAATCGACCTCAAGGCGCGATCGCATCCCTGTCGTGCAAACGACGAAAGTTCGCCTCTCAAATCACAGGATTCAACCGGAATTTGCAACAACCAGGCTTGAGGATGACGGTTATAAAGACGCTGGGTGAGATTAAGCAGAGCCAGCGGATCATAGCTATGGGCAGCAAATGCCATAGAAGACGGCTGCTCATCATAGATCGTTATCGGGTCGATCTGTACTGTCCGAATAGCCTTCTGACCACAGGCATCAACAAACATGACATAGTTTGCCTTTGCTAATTCGGCTGTCAGTTCCGGGGTGAGTTGGGAAACCGCCAGAGATTTAACTGCAGGCAAGTTCCAATCGGCAACAACCATGGCTACCCAAGGGCCAACGGCGTCATCACCACAGAGTTCATTACCATAACCAATCACTAAAAAATCATATTCAAGCACCGTTGATGTCTGAGTCGATGGAAGCATAGGACCTGTCCCCATATAAGCTGCTCTACCCAGATACTACTCAAACGATATGAGGATTTTATGAGGTATTAACGACAACACTCATCCAGGACTTGACCATCGGCACTAATCAACTGTATGTGCAACGGCATCATGCCAGCCCTATGGGTAGAACAGCTAAGACAGGGGTCAAACGCGCGAATTCCGGCTTCAATGCGATTCAACATGGGCTCTGGAATATTTGGACCGTGGATGTAGTGACGCGCAATCTGGGCAACAGTACGATTCATGGCCAGATTGTTCTGTCCCGTAGCAATAATCAGGTTGACATAGGTGAGTAAACCCGTCTTATCAATTTTGTAATGGTGAAGGAGAGTGCCCCTCGGGGCTTCCCCCACCCCCACCGCTTCAAGTTGATTGACATCAGCCCTGGCTCTAAGATGATCGCTCTGTAGATCTGGATCATCCAGGGCCATCTCAATCCGTTCAATACAGGTGAGAATTTCAATCAGTCGCGCATAGTGATAGAAAAAGGAACTGTTGCTCATCTGCCGGAAGTTGGGCAGTTCAGCTTCAGCCAGGGGAGTGCCGATGCGATCGCAAATATTCAATCTTGCCAACGGACCTACCCGATAAAGCCCATTCTCTAAACGGCAGTGCTGCGTCTGATCAGGATAGCCCAATGGCTTATAGTAAGGTGACTTTAGGTAGGAATCTGGCTGAACCGCCTCGCCAATAAAGTCCTGGTAATTAGCAGGATTTAGCCGATCGGCAATAATATTGCCACCGCTATCGACCACTCGCAAACAGCCATCATAATGCTCCCAGGTGCCGTCAGGACCGACTAAGCCTATAAACAAACTAGAAAAGTTACCAAAGATATGGGCTTCTTCTTGCAAGCCTGCCAGCAGTTGTTTAAATAAGGTAAGCGTTTCTAAAATCGTTTTCTTAGCCTCAGGCAGTTGTTGACGAATCTGCTCTCGTCCAACCAGTGACAGACTACTCCTGACCCCGCCAGGCACAGCCCAAGCCGGATGAATTTTGCGTCCTCCCAATTGTTCAATCACGGCTTGACCAAACTGACGTAGTCGAATGCCGCCTCGAGCCAGCTCCGGTTCAGCCGCCATTACGCCAAACACATTCCGCTGGCTCGGATCGCTTTCCCAGCCCAGCAACAGATCTGGACTACTCAGGTGAAAAAAGCTCAAGGCATGGGACTGAATAATCTGGGCTAAATTCATTAACCGTCGTAGCTTCTCCGCCGCCGGGGGAATTTGTACGGCCAAGAGACGATCACCGGCTTTAACCGATGCCAATAGATGGCTAATTGGACAAATTCCACAGATGCGGGCTGTAATACCCGGCATTTCCCAAAAGGGACGGCCCTCACAAAATTTCTCAAACCCGCGAAACTCAGTCACATGAAACCGAGCATCGGCTACTTCTCCCTGGTCGTCCAGATAAATCGAGATTTTGGCATGGCCCTCAATTCGGGTAACCGGATTAATGATAATTCGTTTATTCACCGCACCTACGTTTCCTTTCTATGGTGGCTCTACCTGACTAAGCAATAAGGATTCAATTAGGTCTTATCTTTTGCCCTACAGGCGTTCCATAGAACGCCTCTGCAGACAACATTTTTGGATCTTATAAATCCTGATCCCTTAGCCAAATCTAATCAGTTCAGGGCCTGTCAGATGAGGTTGTTTCCCTTGTAGTAAGGGTTCTAAAACCGCTCGAATACGATCAGCATTGGGAGGACAGCCAGGCAAATAACAATCTACCGGCACTACCTGGTGAACGGGCATTACCTGGTTTAGCAAGGCAGGGACCAGCTCTCCTTGAGGTATCTGAGGCTGAACATCAACGTCTAAATAAGCACGATTGAGAACAGAGTCAGCGGACTCGGATGCACCCAATACGTTACGCATCGCCGTGACATTGCCTGTAATCGCACAGTCACCAAAGGAGATGATGAATTTGGTGCGATCGCGAACTTGATAAATCATGTTTAGATGGTCTTGATTTGCGATCGCACCCTCCACTAACGCCACATCCACACCCTCGGGATAGGTCTTAATATTTGCCAACGGGCTGTAGACCAGATCCACCTGGCTGGCAAGATCAAACAGCCACTCATCCAGGTCAAGAAACGACATATGACAGCCGGAACATCCCCCCAACCAAACTGTTGCCAACCTTATTTTTGTCATTGTCTATCTTCCTTACCTGACCCACTGTTGCTGCTGACGAGCGGTTGTAATAAAGCTAAGCTGTTCTCGATCATGTTGCATTTCTCCAACTGTTGAGCCCCGATGAAATAAGGCTCCTGTCGGACAAGCGTTTACACACTTACCACAGGACGTACAGCTACTAGCCTCACCCCAAGGTTGGTTTAAATCGCTAATCACATGGGAGGTATGACCTCGCCCAGCCATATCCCACGTATGGGCACCTTCCACCTGATCACAGACTCGGATGCAGCGTGTACAGAGCACACAGCGATTGTGATCCAGCCCAAACCGGGCGTGGGAAATATCCACATCACGGTTTGGAAACTGATAGGTGAGACCAACATGATCAATCCCCATTGCCACCGCTAGATTCTGCAATTCACAATGGCCATTAGAAACACATACAGCACAGACATGATTGCCCTCAGCCATGAGTAGCTCCACGATAGTGCGGCGATAGTGTTGCAATCGCTCAGAATTTGTTTGCACCACCATCCCTTCTTGCACTTTTGTTACACAGGCAGGCAATAGCTTAGCAGCTCCCTCCACCTCCACTAAACAAAGACGGCAGGCACCGACAGCAGATAAGCCATCCAAATAACAAAGGGTAGGAATCGCGATCGCTGCATTGCTAGCCGCGTCCAGGATAGTTTCTCCCTCACGGGCACTAATCAGCTGCTGATCAATGGTTAGGGTTTTGACAGACATGAGAGGCTAGCCTTAAAAGACTGATGTTAGATTCTAGATGTTGGTTTTAGATATGAGAGACGGGGCATAAGGCGTATGCACGAGAATAAAATCCCAATCAGGATCTGTTAAGCAATTTCCTCCCCTTGCGTTGGCGAAGCCTGCCCTTTGGGCTTAGGGGAGGTGCCGTAGGCGGAGGGGTCTTCGGTCGTTAGCGCTAGTTATCCAGACCCCTCCCTGACGGTTCCCCTTACGAAGGCTACCGTGTACACACAAGTCAAGTAATGACTCAAGATATCGAGCCCTCATCCCCCACCCCCTTCTCCCTGGGGGAGAAGGGGAGCTAGTCTCAAAGTCCTTCTCCCCCAGGGAGAAGGATTTAGGATGAGGGCTAATGCAGGGCATGGAGCTGATTTCCAGTAGATCTCCTAGATCTGTGTACACGGTTCCCCTTCGTAAGAGTAACCAGATATCGCCAAGCCTTACAGCGGTATCTTATTTTCATGCGCATCCCTAAGAAGCGTTTACTTTGAACTTCAGATTACTTTGAAAAGTTGAGAATCTTATGAAGAATTCCCGAACGTAACCGGCTCTTTCCTCGCTCATACTTAGGCTCTCGCCCTTAAATCATGCCCCTGTTACCCCATCACTCATCCCTCCATCGACAGCCTCAACCTGGGACTTTATTTTTATGCAATCCCCTCATCCAAACACCCCAGAGCTTAGACGGCTGAGTTCATTAATGAAGTAATTGTCTGTAATGCTTGGGTTAACCCCTTCTCTGCTAGATCTGATAAGGAATGGCCAATGGCAAAATCCTGAGCCGGAACTTCAATCAACCAAGCTTTTGGAAAATGGCCATAGACAGATTGGGTCAGTGCTAACAATGAACAAGGACTGCAGGAATGGCCAAAGCCAGGTAATGTAGTGCCTGTAGTTTCTGTGCCGCAGGCATTTAGCGGTTTAACTTGCACCGTGTCGGTAGTGTTGAATTTACAGGCATCCACAAAAATGGCGACATCTGCCCTGGCCAGTTTACTAGAGAGTTCTGGAGTAAGATACTTAACTGAATAAGCGTCAAGGTTAGGCGTTTTTAATTCCTGAAGTTGAGCAACTATTTTTTGGCCAATAGCATCATCACCCTTGTTGGGATTACCGTATCCGACCACCAAGAAGGTAGGGCTAGCTTCTGAGGAAAAGCTGTGGGTAGCATTTTCCATAGTATTTTCCTCTCATTTCACTAGTGTGTTGTTCATTGCCATTTGGTTCATAGCCAGGAATAGAAACGCCTATATACATTTTAGAGGCGATCTGATGAGACTCGATAGGGCTTTAACTAAATGTTGAGGACAAACTGTTGCGGTAAGTAAAATACCAGTAAGTAAATGGACAAAACTATCTATCCATCCACCCATCCACCCATCCACAGTCCTCTACCAGGCAGACCTTAGGTAAGGTTGTCGGAACCAAGAGAAGCCTCTCCCTAAGCTTATTACCCCTCCAATGCCTCCAAATACTCCTCCCGAAAATAGCGCAGCGTACTCAAAACCGAATTCGGAGCAGCTTGCCCCAACCCACACAAACTGGTGTGTTTGACCACATCACATAGCATCTCCAGCTGCGCTAAATCGGCGGCTGTTGCCCGGTGTTCTTTGAACTTAGTTAACAGCTGGTAGAGTTGCACGGTCCCTGCTCGACAGGGGATACACTTGCCACAGGACTCATCCATACAAAACTGCATAAAAAACTGGGCCACATCCACCATATGGGTATGCTCATCCATCACAATCATGCCGCCTGAGCCCATAATCGATCCCAGTTTTTTGAGCGATTCAAAATCTACAGAGGTGTCAAATGCAGATGCTGGGATACAGCCCCCTGAAGGACCACCCGTTTGTACAGCCTTAATCTGAGCCCCATTGGGGGCACCCTGCCCCATCGTTTCCACAATCTCTCCTAGGGAAATTCCCATGGGTACTTCGATTAATCCGGCATTTTGTACCTTGCCCGTGAGAGAGAAAACTTTAGTGCCTTTGCTCTGTTCGGTACCAATGGAGGCAAACCAATCAGCTCCATTGCGGATAATAGGAGCAATATTGGCAAAGGTTTCTACGTTGTTGATTAATGTGGGACAGCCCCACAGTCCTGACTCAGCCGGATAGGGAGGACGGGGTCTAGGAATCCCGCGTTTGCCTTCAATGGAGGCCATTAAGGCGGTTTCTTCACCGCAGACAAAGGCTCCGGCTCCGATGCGTAAATCTACACGAAAATCAAAAGGAGAGTCAAAAATTTGACTGCCAAGCAAACCATGGCGTTTGGCCTGGCGGATGGCAGTTTGCAAATGGTTAATGGCCAGGGGATACTCTCCCCGCACGTAGATATAGCCCTGATTGGCTCCGACAGCATAGGCTGCGATCGCAAGTCCTTCCAATACCCGATGGGGATCGCTCTCCAATACACTGCGATCCATATAAGCCCCCGGATCGCCCTCATCCGCGTTACACACCACGTACTTCTGCCCCGGTGGCATTTTCGCCACTGTGGCCCACTTTAATCCAGTCGGATAGCCTGCCCCACCTCGCCCCCGTAGACCACTGCGGGTAATCTCATCGACTACCATTTCCGGCGACATCTCGCGTAAACAGTGATGCAGTGCTTTGTAGCCTGATGCCGCAATATAGTCCTCAATCTTTTCTGGATCAATACGACCGCTATTTTCCAACACAATCCGCTGCTGCCGAGTAAAAAATGGATTATCCATCGGCTGGGTCTTTAGGGCAGCAATATCTGGATGAGACGATTGCGCCAGCACCGCCACTACAGCAGCAGACTGTTCTGGTGTCACCTGCCCATAGAGCACGTCAGCAGCACCGTCAGAGTCGACTCGTACCAACGGCCCCTGACTGCATAACCCCATACAGCCCACCCCCGACACTTGTACCTGGTCTGTTAACCCCTGAGCAACTACCGCAGCTTCCAGCTGTTCTCTAACCGCCGCACTATTAGCCGAAAGACAGCCACCAACAGTACAGCAACAAATGCGATACTTTTTTTGAACAGCTACAGACGATCGCTGTAATTCATCAAAAGTCATGGCCTGGATGCAGATAGACAACTCTTCAGACGCTGCGTCACGCGCTCTAACGTTTGATGCCCCTCTAGTTGCTCATCAAACACCACAGTCGGAGCAATACCGCAGGCCCCCAAACAACGTGCTGTCATCAGCGATAGCTGACCGTCAGCTGTAGTCTCACCCGCTTTAATCCCCGTTGCATTTTCCAAACAGCTGAGCAACTGCGCCGCCTGTTTCACATAACAAGCTGTTCCCAAACAGACAACACAGCTATGTATCCCTTTGGGGGCCAATGAGAAGAAGTGATAAAAGGTTGCCACCCCATAGACCCGACTGGGTGGCAACTTCAGCCGTTGGGCAATATGCAATAACAAGTTTGTGTCTAGATAGCCAAATAGTTTCTGGGCCCGATGCAACACCTCAATCAGCGCGTCAGGGCGATACTGATGTTGTTTCATAGTTGCCTCTAACAGGCGGAGTCGCCTGTCATTAGCTGGGGAAGTCTGAACCGTAGCCCTAGAAGTCATGACTTTTCTAGTATTACCTCCCTAGTCACCTTGCCACTGTCATTTATCTTGCCAATTATTGGTATAAACCAATAGTTTGAGGAATTTATGAGGATTGAGCACCACCTACCGGTTTTAACTCTATGGAGCTTAACCTAGCTCTTCTCTTGGTATAGCCTTTAAGCAAATTCATCAGTGTTCGACTATGCCCTCTGCTTTTGACATTACCACCGAGTTTATTCAGGCGAATGGCCTCACCTTTGAAGTCGACACCTGTGGTGGGGGGCCAAAACTAGCGCTTTGTCTCCACGGATTTCCCGAAAGTTCTTACTCATGGCGGTATCAGCTGCCACTGCTGGCAGATCTTGGTTATCGGGTGTGGGCTCCCAACCTACGGGGCTATGGTCGCTCCAGTCGTCCTCAGGAGGTGAGAGCGTACGATTTAGATTGCTTGGTGGAGGATGTAGCCGCGCTCATTGATATCAGCGGTGCCACTGCGACCATGTTAGTAGCCCACGATTGGGGTGGAGCCATTGCCTGGATGTTTGCCTTGCAAAAGGTGCGCCCTCTAGAACGATTGATCATCATGAATTTGCCCCATCCGCTGCTGTTCTATCGAGGTGCCCGCAAGTTTCCTCAATATCTCAAATCTTGGTATATCCTCTATTTTCAGATTCCCTGGTTACCGGAATGGATGCTGGGGTTGAACAAGGCTCAGCTCCTGGGGTCAATCCTGCAGGCCAGTGCCATAGACAAAAGTTGCTTTTCCCAGGATGTGCTCCAGGTGTATCGCCTCAATGCCCAACAAACTGGTGCCCTCACCGCTATGCTCAATTACTACCGGGCCAATTTTTATCGTTTTTTTAAACCTCTCTCGCCAGAATTGCAGACGCTTTTAGCAACCCCTCTGGAGCTCCCCACTTTGATGATTTGGGGAGAAGAAGATGTCGCCCTCAGCAAGTTTTTGACCTACGGCACAGCAGAGCTGGTGACAGATTTCACCCTTCACTACTTGCCCGGTGTCTCCCACTGGGTGCAACAGGAAGCACCGGAACAGGTGAATGATTTGATCCAAAATTGGCTAGCCAGGTGACTGGGCCAGGGCTTTCCATAGGGTGCGGGGGTGAAACAAAACGCTGGGTGATTTTGCCATATGGGCCACCTGGAGAAAATCATCGTAGATTTTTATATCAGCATTGGCGGCCTGTACCACCCGATCAAAATAGCCTTGAGTTTTTCGCGTTAACCAGTCGGGCCGATCCCCAGTTGTCATCTTCCAGCGAAAATCTTCTCCGGTGGCCATCATCCAGGGCATTTCTATGACTTTGGCCAACTTGCGCTGAAACTGGAGTGAGAATTTACTGTTTAAACTCTCTTTGGTAGAAGAGTCATCTAAACAGTCTCCCAACAGGATAGCGCCCAGACTGGCAACGGTCATGCCCTGGCCATAGCTGGGGTTAAAGGCACACACTGCATCCCCCAGGGTGACCAGTCCGGCGGGCATTGTCTTAAGTTTTTCGTAGTGACGCAGGCAGTTGGCGGTGTTGCGGTAGCAGTAGATCGGCGACAGGGGCTGAGCTCGCTGGATGGCATGGTAAATAGAGGGGTCTCGCAGGCTCTTGGCGAATTCTAGGAATTCGTCTTCTTGGTTGCTGGGATAATCTTTTTCAAAGCCGCTGAGGGTAATCACACAGCGATTGCCTTCCACGGGGTAAACCACACCACCTCGGCGAGTTGTACCTGGCTTACTGGCAATGATCACCCCCTCAATGGCATCCTCTGGAGCATACTCATACCAGCGAGAGGCATAGCCTAAAAATGAGTTAACCGCTGAGGTTTCAACGGGGCCATAGCCCAGCTCCATTAGCCATTCTGGTAGTTGGGAGCGGCGACCGGAGGCGTCCACCACCAGGTCTGCCTGCAGGGTGGTGGGACCGTTGACTTTATGATCAATCACGACTCCGGTGATCCGATCGCGATCGCGAATCAGAGATTGGGCACAGGTCTGAGCTTTGAGGCTAAAGCCTGATCGCTGTAGTAGCTGCTGCCGCAGGTACCATTCCAGCAGCAAACGGCTGCAAATCAGACCCTTCAGGTTAGATTTGTGCTGGGGCATCCAGGCCCACATGGTGAGAAATTTCCAGTCGTTGGTCCAGTCGAGCAGTTGGGCCCCCTGAGCAATCAGGTCGTCAGTCAGGTTGGGAAACAGCGACTCTACCAGGTGGTAGCCCTGAAGGAGGAGGGCGTGAACGTGCTGGGCTTGGGGGACACCGGGCCGCACTTCAGGGCCATCGGGAAGCTGATCCCGTTCGAGGAGGATGACATGGTCGTAGTGGTCGAGAAGGACTCGGGCGGTGAGCAGACCGGCAATGCTGCCGCCGATGACGATGGCCTGGGACATGGTAGGAAGAATTCGATTGAACAGTAGGAAGTGTAGGAATTGTCAGGGTTACTCTGAGGGTAGAGCGAATACTCACTATCTACCAGGTTGGCTAAGGAAACTACACCGTCACCTGCCTCGATTTAGGATGGACCGCAAGGATACAGAGATAATGCTTGCCATGGCTAAGTTTGACGGTTCGAGACTGTCCTCACCAACCGTCCTCACCAACCCTTCACCTGCAATGAAATTCCCCGCCATCATCACCCCAAACTGCCATGTACCATCCTGGGGCTTGCCGCTGTATAGCCCCCATAGGGCAAGCCCCCTGACCGCATGACGATCAGGGGGCTATCGGCTGCATGGAGTGACGTCAGATCATCCTGCTCTAGTTTTTTGGTGCGATCGCACTTTTACCATCAACAACAGCCATTCAGCTCCAGCCTCTAGTTAGCGTTCTCGCACAGCAATACCAAAGACATTCACATTAGCAATTCGCAGTTGATCCATCGCCTGGTCAAGCAGATTTTGCTTAAGCTGGCCAGGACTGGTGACAATCAACATACCATCGGCTTGCTCGGTAATTAGATAAGCATCCGATTGCCCCAGTAGTGACGGTGCATCAAACACAACTAAATCAAATTTGGTTTTGAGCTGTTGAATCAGCTTCTGCACGCGCTTAGTTGTTAAAATATGACCGGCATCATGACCTTTTGTACCGGCACAGAGAACCTTAAGCCCATCAATTGGCTCATGTAAAAACGTATTTTTAGTGATGGCGTTGGCATCACTCAAGGCCAGGTCCGTTAAACCAGCATCGTTAGGCAGCTTGAGATAGCTATGAATCTTAGGATCGCGCAGATTAGTATCCACCAACAGTACTCGTTGTCCCATGAGAGCTGCCGCTTCCGCCAGATGAATAGCCGCGATTGATTTACCCTCATTATCCATGACAGAGCTAACCACTACCGATGTTAATGGCTGATCGGCACTGCTCAGTCTCAGGTTAGTGTAGAGTGAGCGAAATGCCTCCATAAACGGATCTTCCGCATAGGTAGCTGCGCCATTCTCCAAGGGTGAGCCTGTAGTATCGGCAGCTGTTTTCGAGGTCTTACTGGTTGCCAATTGTAAGGCCTGCATCGGTGCAAAAACATCTCGCTCGACAGATTGAGGGGCGGGGATTTTGCCTAAAATGGGTAGCTGCATCGCCCGTTGAATATCTTTGTCTGAATAAAGCACCCCCGTTGACTTATCGAGTAGTAGCGCCAGCACTGAGCCCATTAAGAGACCCAATATCCCACCCAATAGTAAGTTTTGAGTTAAACTCACAGGCGTGACCCTAGACTGCGTTGGCGGTGTCACAATTTCCCAAGGAATTTCTCGCTGGGCTGAATCGATTTCTAAGGCTGCTTGTTTTGCTAAAAACTGATTTAAGTTTTCCGTAGCAATTTCTAGCTCTCGCTGAATCTCCACATAGTCTCGTGAGATTCCTGCCAGGTCGTCAACATCAGAACTGAGTCCCTGTAGAGCGCCATTCAAGGAGCGTTCTTGCGCCTCTAACTCCTGCATTTGACTAATTAGATCGCGCTGAGATTGCGCGCCCTGTTGTTCTAGCAAGGTCAGCAAATTTTGTCGTTGCTCCTTGAGCACCTCCATATCTGGACTATTGTCAAGATAGAGTGTCGACGCCTGAGCAATTTGAGTATCTAGCTCTAGCAAACTATCCAGTAATGCCTGATATCTTGGATTTTGTGCTAAAGCAGACGATGATGCTTGCTCTTGAGGCCCACTCAGTTGAGAGCGCAGGTTCTCATAATTAGCTCGATTTTGCTCTAGAGAGATTTGTAGATCAAGCTGTTGCTTTGAGAAGGTATCCACTTGTCCAGATAGCTGAGAACCACGAGAATCAGGATCAATAATGTTATGGGTTAATCGTAGTGATTCTAGCTGATCTTGCAAAGAATCCACCTTGTTCGCTAAATCAGGTAGCTTTTGCTCAACAAATTCAATGGCCCGACGAATATCAGCCTGTTTAGATTCAAGGCTAAATGCTAAATACGCCTGGGATGCCAGCTCTAAAATAGACTGCACCATTTGGGGATCGCCATCTTGCATTGACACCCGAATAATATTGGAATTATTACCCAGCTGGTTGACTCGTAGTCGGCTAGATAACACCTGGTAGCACGGATCATAGGTCACTTCCGAAGCATTCGAGTCAGGCGCTACCCCAGGGCAATAATTAGGATAACTCTCTCTAATCCCTTCAATGACTGGTCGCAAAACCTTAGGGCCTACTAAAATTTTGAGTAGGTCACTATCAACAGCCACCTGATCTTGAGTGGTGAGGGTTTCTGGAACATTGGCGATCACCTCAGTTTCAGTACTTTGCGCTTGTACCAAAAGTTCAAAGCTACCGTCGTAAACAGGTTTTTCGGAAAGGACTCTGGTGGCGGCAAGTCCCATGGTAGCCACTGTAACACCAGTTATCACCCACCATTTTCGCTGTAGTATTTTAACTAAGGCAACAAAATTGAGTCCGCCTTCGTCTTCGGAAATCGAACGTTCCGGGCCTGTCCAAGATGATGATGATGAGGGGAGGGTATCAGCTCTCATAGGTAGAGGATATGTAATAGATGTGAATAATTAAAGGCTGGAATGGAAAACCTGAGTTTTGAGAAATCTCCGCCTAATCAAATATATTCAGAAACCTCAGGGGAGAGAAAACGTTAGTGATCACTTGCCCAACTGGACTAAGAATAGAACCGATCTCATCACTAATACGAGCGAGCGCCGATGGATTGACAATGATGACATCGTTATTTTGCAGCAGGGGATTATTGTCATCATTAATGCCCTGAGCAAAGTCAACAGGAATTGTTCTTCGATTGACGGTACCATCAGGACTGAGTCGAATCAGCTCAGCCTCACTTTCTTTTGCACGATTGTTAAAGCCACCAACGGCCAGGATCGCCTGACTAAGGGATGTATTAGGTGGCAACTCAATTACCCCTGAGCGGGATACTTCACCGACAACGTTAACGCGGATAGCATTAGGGGAAAAGCTAGCGGATGCTACTGTAGGCACTTCCGACGGGTCTAATGCCGTTGCAATTGGAACAAAAATAGTATCGTTGGCCTGTAGAACAACATCTTGATAGACATCACCGGCTTCTAGTAACTGCCACAGGTCTACATCAATAACTTGTGAGCCACCGGAGCGAGTGGGGCGAACAATCTGTACTTGGCGAATATCAGCTCTGGGTTTAATACCGCCGGCTACCTGCAAAGCCCTTGTAACTGTAGTTGGGGTGCTAGAGTTAGCGGATGCACCAGGAACACCTGCATCTCGAGTAGTGGCTACCCCTCCTTGCAGTGTGTACGGACCAGGTCGATACACCTCACCAATAACCGCCACATTGATCGGCTGACTGACGCTAGCGGCAAAACTGGAATCCGCCAAAAGTGAAGCTTCTTCTAAAGAAATTGTCCCCGTGGGAATAAAGATTGAATCACCATCTCGTAGAGAGATATCATACTGGGAATTACCCGTTTCCAGAAGCTGCCAGAGATCAACAGTAAAGGTTTGAGTGTTGCCATTTCGTCCGGAGCGTTCAATCTGCACTTGGCGAATATCGGCAACTTGGGTGACCCCGCCAGCCATTTCCAGTAGCTGAGTTAATCGGGGTGACTGGGTGCCAGTTTGAGTGAGGGTGTAAGCCCCAGGAGTATTGATCTCACCGGAAATACCAATTTGCAACGGACGTCGGTTGAGCAGGCTCAGGGTAACCAATGGACGTTTTAAGTATTGACCGTACTGACTGGACAACAATTCTGTAGTTTCTTCTATGGAAAGCCCCGCTACATTGACGGGGCCAATCAGCGGCAAATTCAAGGTGCCGTCCACTAGAACTTCGCTCTCGCCACTGTATTGCGGCACCTGGAAAATCTCAACACGAACAACATCACCAGCTCCCAGGGTATAGGCTGTTTCAGCCGGTGGGGCAACGATGCTTCTAGTCGGGCTAGTCGTGGGGGTAGCCCGACTGGGATTTTGCTCTGGTAAGGATGGTAGCTGTTGGGCTTTTGCTGCGGAAGAGGAGATACCCATTGCACATAGGGCAATACAAACTAGGGCTAATTTGGGCTGAGACAGGCGACTGTTTAACATAGGTATCAAGCAGATTGCAATGTGAGAAGTTAGAACACAAGCTTCGAACACACTGTAGTAAGGCCACACACTGTAAGCCTCTAGGGGTGTATCAGTTTTCTGGGCTACCCCCTGCCAATCCGTTTAATTTTTAAATCCGTTTGAATTAATTTTATAGATTTGTTTGAGGATAGCCGCTTACAATGCCTGATATGCAAAGCATGGCTATTCCATAGGCCCATACGCCCATAAATGCATAGATATATAGGATCTGTAGTGATAACGGCCCTCTTAGGCGCTCAAGATAGGTTTGTCAGGTCTCTCTGTGCAGCTTAAATAGGTTCTCACACCTGATGCTGACAAATGACTTTTTTTTGTCTATACTGGCTGCAAAGCGAGGGTGTTCATGAAAGAAAAATGTGTGTTCATAAAGTAATCATGAAGTGTAGATTACTTTCCTGTTGAGTCAACTGTGATTTCAATCATATATCGACGACTGCAGACAAGGTATTTTGTTGATACATAATGTAAGGTAATCCGAGCGGTATATCTTTGTCACCTACCCATATCTATCGCGGCTAGAAAGTCTACCAATACGTTTCAGGGTCTTTGAGTTTTATCTTGTTAACATCAGCGACTTACAGATAATTCTCCTGAGGTTACTACCAGCCATTGAATAGAGAGTTGTTCCGTATATTACTTATTTCAAGCTCAAGTATAGTGCTATACGGAATACAGGGTTTTCTGCTACCAAGAAAGGTTTTGCGTAAGTCTTACATCTTAAAACAGACTTACCTAGACAAATAAACGCTTGGAGTTATGGTGTCTTGAAAAACTCCGCCAAACTCCGCCAATCTTACACCCAAGGCAACGGTGAATTTTATGACAAGTAAGTGTTCTAACAAAAATCACTGGCAACGAACCTATTCAGCTAATTCGATTCAGCCGATGTACCAACAGTAGTGCAGACCTGCTGAGTCTGGATTTAAAGCGACAAGCTGATCAAAGAATCTTCATAGGTTTATGCGATTTTTGTGAGCACATTTTAGACAGAAGTCTTTTGTACCCGCCCTCAACAAAATTCGAGAATTCATTATGCTGTATTCGACTACTAAGTCTAGTCTTACTGGCCTTTGGCAGAAAAGCGCAAAAAAGCTGGAAACACAAAACGTAATTGGTTTTCCGGTTACAGCAGAATCATTTGATGCCCAAATTGATACGATGCTGAGCTGGGCGCATCAGCGACTCAGTAAGGTCGTATGTGTTGCGAACGTTCACATGCTGGTTGAAGCAAAGTGCAGTGCAGGTTTTGCACGGGTATTGCACAGAGCAGACATGCTAACACCGGATGGCATGCCTTTGGTGTGGGTTACCAGTCGACTCAGAAAACGTAAGCAAGATCGGGTTGCAGGCATGGACATCATGCTAAGCCTATGTAAGAAAGCCTCTAAGGAAAATATCAGTGTCTTTTTCCTAGGATCAACTCCCGACGTGTTGTGGAACATGGAACAACATCTAAGGAAGGAGTTTCCTGAATTAAAAATTGCTGGTCTAGAATCTCCTCCTTTTCGTCCGTTGACAATTGAAGAGGATGCTGCATTAGTTCAACGCATCAATGACAGCGGAGCCAACATGGTGTTGGTGTCCCTCGGTTGCCCTAAGCAGGAATGGTGGATGCATACTCATAAGAACCGTGTAAAGGCCGTTATGGTTGGTTTGGGGGGTGTCTTCCCAATTTATGCTGGTGAGAAGAAATGGGCTCCGGTCTGGGTTCAGAAAAGTGGCTTTGAATGGTTGTATCGCTTATTGCAAGAACCAGGACGACTGTGGCAGCGCTATGCCAGAACAATCCCTGTATTTTTATGGCTTGCGTTTAAGCAATTGGTGAAGGTGAAGTTGGGCTTAGAGCCTAGATTCACTCGGCCTAATGCAACTGTTGCTGTGCTCTATCGTGGCAGACAGTAGCCTAAGAACTGAGTTTTGGGGATGATTCAAAAGCAGCTGAACAGCATGGCCTTCTGCAACTCGTGGAGGGGCGTGCTGTTAGCGGAAACGACATTTTTGCCTGAGCCTGAGCCCTAAGGATGCTTAAATTATCCGGATTTTCTGACCTTTCCCGAAAAATGCTCGTTTTTAGGGAAGCTATAGGAAAGGGCAACTGCAGGTATTCAGGTTAACGTTTGTGAGTTGTAAGCTTCTTGCTAAGTACAGTTATATGTTTGCCGTATGAAAATAAAGCTGCCTGGTGCGCTTCGTACATTAGTCAAAACAACTCAATTCTGGAAAGAAAATCATCTCATTCTTCGAGAATTTAGATATTTTCCCAGGCTTGTAGTTTTGGCACTTTCTTTTGCCTTGATTGCAGCTGCCTTTGAAGGTATGACAGTTGGATTCATCGCTTCTTTTTTGCAAGGGCTAACCAATCCAAATGAGCCACCGATTCAAACTGGTATTCTGTGGTTTGATACTATTTTCCTAGCTACTCAAGCATCTGCAACGGAAAGGATTTATCGGCTTTCTGGGTTACTGTTAGTTGGTGTTTGGTTACGAGCAGTTTTTGACTATTTGAGTGAAGTTTACTCTAAAAAGTCTGCCTTAAAACTAGTCGATCATTTACGGCGTCGCATCTTTGATCAACTAGAGAGTTTAAGGTTAAGTTTCTACTCTACAGTCAGCCCTGGGGCACTGATTAGCACCATTAGAGGTGAAGTTAACCAGGTTCAGCAAGCGTTCAACATTCTTTCAGTATCGATCGTCCATGGCTCTAAGGTATTGGCTTACCTGATAGCAATGTTGGTTCTCTCTTGGCAGTTGTTTTTAATATCAGCTCTGGTATTTGGACTCATGTCTGTGGGGCTGACGTCTTTGACGGCCAGGGTCAGGGAAGCAAGCTTTGCCATTCCCAAGGCGAATAATGCCTTTACTGCTAGCGCTCTGTCGTTTATTAATGGAATTCGCACTGTCCATGCATCCGGAACCCAGGAGTTTGAACGTCAGCGTTACTATAAGGCTGCCAATAATGTCTATCAGGCCCAGCTTTCGGTAATCAGACTTTCGGCTTTGGTCAGACCTTTAATTGAGGGGTTGGGTGTCACGTTACTCGTGGGTATGGTGATTGTCTCTTATACTCTCTTAATTTCTACGGGGCGACTGAAAGCAGCTGAGTTGTTGACCTTCTTATTTGTGCTGATTCGCACAACGCCATTGGTATCGGCTTTGAATGGGACCAGAGTTGGGTTTATCTCTTCTCAAGGTGCGTTGAATTCTGTGACAGAATTGCTGAGACGTGATGATAAGCCCTACTTTAAGGATGGACGTCAGGGATTTCAAGGGTTACAGCGCTCAATTGATTTTATCTCAGTTGATTTTTCCTATAATCCTGGGGAGCCTATATTACATGACATTACTCTATCGATTAAACGGGGTGAGACCACGGCATTAGTGGGTACTTCAGGTGCTGGTAAAACAACGCTGGCGGATTTAATCCCGCGTTTTTATGATGTCACACGCGGTCAGATACTGGTTGACGGTGTTAATTTGAACGAGCTTAAAATCAATTCGCTGCGACAGCGGATGGCGATTGTTAGTCAGG
The DNA here is from genome assembly GCF_000482245.1 of Leptolyngbya sp. Heron Island J. Lineage (GTDB taxonomy): Bacteria > Cyanobacteriota > Cyanobacteriia > Phormidesmidales > Phormidesmidaceae > Leptothoe. The sequence continues at coordinate 47,335 of NZ_AWNH01000021.1, forward strand.
ACACCTTTATCTTTAATACAACAGTCGGTGAGAACATTCTATACGGTGTAGAAAATGCTAGCAGGGCTGATATGATCGAAGCGGCTAAATCCGCCAATGCCTTGGAGTTTATTGAAAATTTGCCGGATGGGTTTGATACTCAGCTAGGAGAAAGAGGGATTCGGCTCTCTGGGGGACAACGTCAACGAATTGCGATCGCACGGGCACTACTACAAGATCCGGAAATCTTGATTCTAGATGAAGCCACCAGCGCGCTGGATTCATTGACGGAAAAGCTGATTCAGGAATCTCTGGAAAAGCTCTCGAAGGGACGAACAGTGATTGCGATCGCGCATCGACTTTCAACCATTGCCAATGCCGATAAAGTCGTCGTCCTCGAAAAGGGTCGGATTGTAGAACAAGGTAAATATCAGGAACTGCTCAATGAACAAGGCAAGCTGTGGAAATACCATCAAATCCAGTTTGAAGTAGGACAAAAAAGTTAACGCTTGTTCAAGTCGACATCGTACACTCTTCCTGAAAGCACCTATGAAACTTTATTACTATCAAAAAACCTGTGGCAACTTTGGAGATGACCTGAATCTCTGGCTTTGGAAAAATCTTTTTCCAGATGCATTCGATGAGGATGACAAAAAGGTTTTCTTTGGCATTGGCACAATTATCAATGACCGTATTTATGATCGAGCTCCTAATGCAGATAGGATTATCATCTTTAGCTCAGGTGTTGGTTATGGCAAAACGCCCCTACAGAACTTACCAACAATCAACGATCGTTGGAAAGTATATTGCCTGAGAGGCCCACTATCAGCGCATGCCCTTGGCGTCTCACCTGATCTGGCCATTACCGATGGCGCAGTATTAATTAGAAGACTCTTTAAGCCTCAGACTAAAATCGAAAAGAAACAGAAATTCGCTTACATGCCCCACGTTGATCAAGCTGTTAAACATGGGGAGATATGGCAAAAGATTTGTCAGCAAGCAGGCTACGGATATATTGATCCACGCTGGACAAGAGAAGAGGTCTTAAATGCTCTCTGTCAAACAGAAACCTTGATCACTGAAGCGATGCATGGAGCTATTGTTGCAGACGCACTCCGTGTACCGTGGATACCCGTGAAAACCAGTTCCAGTATTTTTGAATTTAAGTGGTGGGATTGGTGTAAGTCTCTTGACCTGGAGTATACGCCACGTCAAATGAGTGAGCTACCCAGTAGAAAAAGTGTACCATCCAAAATCAAGAAATTCATAATTAGCAAAAAAATAGTAAAGGAGCTCAAAGACATCGCGGAAAGTTCAGCACCTATTTTAAGCAACGAAGTGAAGATTGAACAGTTAACAACCAGACTTGAAGAAAAAGTCGAGAGCTTTAGAAAAGATATGTTTGCTGGGAGTTTCTAGGACGATTTCACTCAATAGGATAGATGAATACAAACTGAGCGTATATCACCTGTTCTTTGCTGAAACTCATAAGTTTCAGCACGATGACTACAGAAATCGTTGCTGATTTAGAGGATGAACCAATCGGTTAGAAACGCCATACAGCGACATCTTTAAGACAAAACATAGTTGGGATCAGCAACGTCTACAGATTTAGCACACCAAACTATCCCTAGTATCTGAATCTAGATGAAATGAGTATGAAAGTTGTCTCTAGATCAACCGATCAGATTCTCCCAGATGTATCAGTCGTCATTCCCACCTACAATCGCATCTCAATGCTTAAGGAGGCTATAGCGACAGTATTGAATCAAACATTTGCTGGCAATACTGAAATCATCGTTATAGACGACAACTCAAAAGACGGCACCCCTAAAACTATTCAAGAGCAATACCCAGATATTTATCTGATTGCATGTTCTGAAAACCACGGGCCTGCTGCTGCACGTAACCAAGGAATTAGGGCAGCCAAGGGACGGTATATCGCCTTTTTAGATTCAGATGATTTGTGGGAGTCAGACTATCTCCAAACTCAAATTGATGCCCTAGACCAACAATCGGCGACTCAAGCAAACTGTTTTTCTGTGAGTGATGTCTGGCTATGGAAAACAGAAAAAGATATTCGTATCCATTGTAAGCAAGGAAAACATCCAGACTTTAGTTCTTTCCTACATCATCTATTAGCGGCTGGAAGTTTTATCCATACTCCTTCAGCGGCTGTCTTCCCTCGACAGGCTTTTGATCGGCAAGATTTATTCAATGAATCATTAAGATTTGCCGAGGACACCGACCTGTATATTCGGCTGATCATCGATGGTTATCAGCCAATCTTTACCCGTAAGCCACTGGTGACCCGGCGTAAGCATGGTCAGGGGCAGGCGATTGAATTTAAGAATATCGATAGAAGGATACAAAATCGAATCAACATACTTCAACAGTATTATCCAGCCATCAAGGGCGATCAAATTGACATTTCTCTAGAGGAAATCAGAGCGCAAATATACAGCCAGTTTGCTACCCAGTGTTACCGCAGCCAGCACTTTCTCAAGTGGGCATCGCTGCTGCAAACATCAGCCGACTATACATCTTGGCAGGCTGTATGGCCCAGGATAAAACATGATATTGGGTTTACTACTAGGAGATTATCCAGTTTTTTACAAAAGTGGAGAACTATAAAATCAGTATGAAAGACACTCTGACACCTCACCCTTTTGTCACTGTTATTATCCCTGTCTACAACGACTCTAAGCGTCTGCAGCAATGTCTGAATCGACTACAAAATCAAACCTACTCCCAAGCCTGCTATGAGGTGATTGTTATTGATAATAACTCAACAGAAGACTTAAAGCCTATTGTCGATCAATTTGCTCAAGCCAAATATCTAGTTGAAAAAAAACCTGGTTCCTACAGTGCTCGTAACACGGGGTTGGCGATTGCCAAGGGTGAAATTTTAGGGTTCACTGATTCAGACTGTGTTCCGGCCTTTGACTGGATTGAAAAAGGGGCTGATCACATTCTCAAGCATCCAGGCTGTGGCTTGGTTGCAGGCAAGATTGATTTTCTCTTTCAGCAGTCTGAAAACCCTAAGCCCACCGAACTGTTTGATAGCCTGTACTTTCTCCAGCAGGAAAAATATGTAAAAGAAGGTCACTTTGCTGCTACCGCTAACCTCTTCACTACTCCAGCAATCTTTAGCAGTGTAGGGCTATTTGATGATTCTCTGAAATCTGGTGGCGATCGCGAGTGGGGAAAACGGGTTTATGCCGCAGGTTACAAACAAATTTACGCAGCTGACGTCAAAATTTCCCACCCAACGCGAACCAGCTTTGAAGAAATAAATAAAAAGCTCTGTCGAGTTTACAAAGGTGGCTTCTACATCAACAAAAAATCAGAAACACCACTCCTAGAGTTTTTAAAAGAAATCATAGTTGACGTTAAACCTCCCGCCAGATATCTATTCAAAACTCTCGAAGAGCGTGGCGTTAGAGATATTAATAAACGCATAACAGTGATTTTTCTCTACATGCGGCTGAAGTTATCTAAAGCTTTTACTGAACTAAAGTTGTATTTTCAATGATACCAGCGCTAATAGTTCATCATTTTTACTAAAGGGTATAGCTAGACACCTTAGAGTTACCAATGAATTCTATGACTGTTGACCTCAATCAAACTCCATTTGTTTCTGTTATTATTCCTGTCTACAACAGTAATAAGCTTTTGCAAGTTTGCTTAACTGCTCTCTCTCAGCAAACCTATCCTCGGGATTGCTATGAGGTCATTGTCGTTGATAATAACTCACAGGAAAATGTCAGCGATGTGGTCAATTGCTTTGAGCAAGTCACACTGGTCCACGAATCACAACCTGGCTCATACATTGCCCGCAATAAAGGCTTATCAGTTGCCAAAGGCACAATTATCGCCTTTACAGATGCCGACTGCGTTCCTACGCCAACATGGTTAAAAAATGGAGTATCCGCTCTGCTAAGCGAATCCAACGTTGGTTTAGTCGCTGGTCATATCGATCTGTTTGCTAAAGATGATAACAATCCCAATCCCTTTGAACTATATGAAATGCTCGCCTTAGGATTTCCACAGGACCAGTTTATCGCAGATGGTCACTTTGGGGTGACAGCTAACCTATTCACATTTAGCCATATCATCAAATCTGTCGGAAACTTTGATAGCACGCTGAAATCTGGGGGAGATAAGCAATGGGGTCAACGTGTTTACCAGGCAGGCTATCGTCAGCTGTATGCAAAAGAGGCCATCGTCAAACACCCCACTAGAACTACCTGGGAAGAGCTGAATAAACGCGGCACTCGCATCATTGGTGGTAACTACGATGTCATTAAAGCGACCAAAAAAAGCAAAATTGCCTTGTTAGTTGACTTTTTCGCGTTTCTCAAACCACCGCTCAGATTTTTTCTCCGAACTTGGGGTGATAAGAGGTTGCACAATAATCGTCAAAAGCTCCAATTCACTACTGTGATGTTGCGTCTCAGATGGGCAGCTATCAAAGAGAGAGCACGGCTGCAGTTTGGGGGTGGTATATCTGAGCGCAGTTAGCTGGCTATGCATACTTGACACATTCAATTTTCTAAAAATAGTTCTAGGGATTACATTTTTCTGAGGTCGATACTGTAATGAAACAAGAATTACCTTTAGTCAGTATTGTCATCAACAACTATAACTACGGTGCCTTTGTTGGCCAGGCAATTGAGAGTGCTCTCAATCAAAGCTACAAAAACGTTGAGGTGGTTGTGGTTGATGATGGTTCAACCGATTACTCACGGGAAATTATCAGCAGCTACGGCGATCAGATCATTGCTGTATTTCAGGACAATGGGGGGCAAGCAGCAGCATTTAATGCTGGCTTTGCCAAAAGCAGTGGCGATATTATCTGTTTACTCGATGCCGATGACCTCGTGTTGAAAAATCGAGCAGAGCAGGTTGCCAGCCTGTGGCTCAAACATCCAGAAATCGATTGGTTTTTCCATGAGTCAGCCCCTGTGGACGCGTCCGATATTAACCAGACAACACTGAAGGATGTTCATGCCAAACATGCTAAAGATCTGACAGCTATCAACTTTGAAATAATTGATTTCAAAGCTAACTTACGTAATGCAGAACTGCCCTACTTTGCGCCTTCCACCTCTAATCTTTGTTTCTCTCGATCACTGCTAGAGAAATGTTTTCCATTACCAGAGGTCAAGGGATTTTCCGGGTTAGCCATTTGTGATTTCTATCTCAGAATAGTGGCCACCTGGTTAGGCAATGGCATTAAGTCTGAAGATTACCTGGGTGTGTTTAGACTACATGCCAACAACCTATACACGACTCAAACGGTAACCAAAAAACAAAAAACTGATTGCGAAATACTATTATTCACAGCTTACTATCTACTGCTGAACTATCCGCAGCTTGCCAAGCTCAGCAAAAAATTATTAGCCAAGACCATTTGCCTACACCGCCATGTGAGGGAGGAGAGTTTTAATTATAGTGAAATCATTGAGAAATGTAGCTTTAGCTTTCCCTACTTAGAACGGCTAGAGATATATTTCAAGGCCATGCTCTACTCCATCAAGCTAAGGTTTTCAAAACTCATTTAGCGTCACCTCCTGGAGTTTTTATCTTCCTGGCAGCTGATAGTTTGTGTAGAAACTGTCGATATCACAATTACTCGTATCATGCAAAAGCCTCTTTTTATCAGCATCATTATTAACAACTACAATTACGAGCGCTTTCTGTCTAAAGCAATTGATAGTGCTCTCGCCCAAACTTATCCCCATGTAGAGGTAATTGTTGTTGATGACGGCTCTACGGACAGTTCTCGCGATATTATCGCCAGCTATGGAGAACAGATTCTACCGCTCCTGCAGCCCAATGGCAAACAAGGCGCTGCCTTTAATAATGGATTTGCCCATAGTAAAGGTGATGTCATCATTTTCTTAGATGCTGATGATTATTTGCATCCCCAGGCGACGCAACGGATTGCTGAAGCATGGCGTCCTGGCATTGCCAAAATTCATTACCAGCTTTCTGTCGTTGATAGCGATGATCATCCTCAAGGCTTTTCCTTTCCTCAGGGAGGGGTACTGGAACAGGGGCACTTACAAGAGAAAATCCTCCAGACCAGTGCGTACTGTGGCGTGCCTACCAGTGGGAATGCTCTGAGTCGTCAGGCTATGGAACAGGTTTTTCCCATCCCGGCTGAATTTACGACTACGTCAGATGATTATCTTTCAGTTTTAATTCCCCTGTATGGCGAAGTGGTGGCCATTGATGAGGACTTGGGAGCCTATCGCATTCACGGTAACAATCAGTGGGCCCTGGTTGAGTTAAGCAGCAGTCGGTTTCGTCGATTTGTTGCCCATGATTTACAACGGTGTGCTTTGCTGAAAGAAAAAGGCCCTGCTCTGGGCTACAGTGTACCTGATAATTTAGAGGTCCGTAGGGTTGGCTCAGTCTGGTCACGCATGGTGTCCTTACGGTTAGAGCCTGAGCAGCATCCAGTGCCCGACGACCGTGCTTGGATGCTGGCCATTTTAGGCATCAAGGCTCTGTGGTTTTATTCAAGTGAATCGCTGCTCAAGCGAGTTGCGTTTAGTCTCTGGTTTATCTGGGTGAGTCTAGTGCCGCTACCCCTAGCGAAACCAGCCATTAACTGGCTGTTTATGCCTAATCAACGACCAAATCCGCTTAACTTTGTCATGGGCAAGTTCCGTAATCTGAGAAAGGGGTCTGAAGCAGTGTCTAGTTCTTCTGAAAAGCCTGAGCAATTGCGAGTCTTATTTGTTACCCATACCTATGTTGTCGGTGTCAATCAAGGTAAGCTTGCCGCCATAGCCAATCGAGCCACAGTGGGACTGTTGAGCCCTAGCACCTGGAGGTCTTCAGGATGGGGGCGGTTGTTAAAGCTAGAAACTCCTTATTCTGAAATTGCTGTATTTCCCGGAAATATTGCATTTTCTGGACGAGGTGGGGCCTATCTGTTTAACCCCTTCCGGATTTGGCAAGTCATTCGGCAGTTCAAACCCGATATCTTACAGGTTGAAGAAGAAGTCTTCTCTCTATGCACCTTGCAGCTAGCCATTTTCTCACGTCTTTTTGGCATCCCTTTAGTGACCTTTGGCTGGGAAAACATGGATCGTTCCTTATCTCGGCCTCGCCGCTGGGTACGTGACTTTGTGCTGAAAACCGCTAAAGTCACACTGGCAGGTAACCGAGAGGGTGGTGAGCTTTTAAAGCAGTGGAACTACCAAGGGATTATTGAAGTGATGCCTCAAATGGGAGTCGATGAAACGTTCTTTACACCAGACCTGATCGATCATTCTAGAGAGGAGATTAACATTGGATTTTTAGGTCGCATTGTTCCGGAAAAAGGCATCGACCTCATGCTCAAGGCTGCCCATCAACTTAAGCAGCAGAATCTGAGATTTAAAGTGACTATTTGTGGCTCAGGTCCGGCTCAAGCTGAGCTAGAGCAGATGGCTAATCAGCTAGATGTTGAACAGTACATTGATTGGCAGGGAGCGGTGACCCATGAACAGGTGCCTGCAGAAATGGCTAAGTTCGATGTGTTGGTGCTGCCCTCTCGTAGTGTAGAGACTTGGAAAGAACAGTTTGGTCATGTGCTGATCGAATCGATGGTCATGGGCATTCCAACGGTTGGCTCAACCTGTGGTGAGATTCCCAATGTAATTAATAATCCGAATTTAGTCTTTGAGGAAGACGATGCCGATGGTTTAGCTGCTATCCTGTCTCGGTTAATTCTGGATGAGGATTTTCGGCAGTCAATGGGTAGTTATTGTTTAGAGCGGGCTCAACAAAATTATACCCATGATCAAATTGCTCAGCGGCTCATGGCACTCTGGCAAACTGTGCTGAAATCGCCACCTGTGCCTGCCATCCCTGTGTCGGCCTCTACAACTTTGGAAGTATAAATTATGAAAATTGCTATACTGCGCCGCTCTCCAGGGATTGCATACAGCATGGATGTGTATGCCGATGCTTTGGTTGAGGGTCTTAAAACAGTTCGTCCAACTTGGGAAATTATTGAAGCATTCCCCCAAAATCCGGCAAAGGGTAATCGCACCAACTCACTGGTGAAAGGTATTCAAAAATATCATCAGAGGTATTGGCAATATCCCAGACAGTTGAAAACCTGTGGGGCTGATGTTTTTCATGTGATCGACCATAGCGATGGCTATTTGGTTAACTGGCTCAAGCAAAGTAGCGCCCCAGTGGTAGTTACCTGCCACGATTTGATTAACCTGATTCATCCGGAACTATTTCGCGATCGCGCCAGATTTCCCTGGCTCAGTTTAGCCACCTGGAAGTACTCATTACAGAGCATGTGTAATGCCCACCGCATCATCTCAGTGTCCGACCATACGGCGAAGGACATGGTGAATTACCTGCAGGTAAATCCTACCCAGATTCAGACAGTGCCCAATGGGGTGGACGCTGTTTTTCAAGCTCAGAACGCTCAAGTAGAGCAGGATTTTCGTAAACTCTCAAATCTGTCTGAAAAAACCTGCTGTCTATTAAACGTTGGTTCTAACAACCCAAGGAAAAATATCATTACGATCCTCAAGGTTGTCCATGAGCTCAAGGAGCAGAACTTTCCAGTACATTTTTGGAAAGCCGGAGACGACTTTACAGACGACCAAAAGCAGTTTATCGCGGAACATCAATTAGACACGTGTATATCTTATTTAGGTAAACCTGATAAAGAAACATTGATCCAGATTTATAATTCAGCTGATGTGCTCGTTGCCCCCTCTACCTATGAAGGATTTGGCATCACCGTAATCGAAGCAATGGCCTGTGGCCTGCCGGTAATCGCCTCAAATGTCACCTCATTACCAGAAGTTGTTGAGGATGCAGCGATTCTTGTAGACCCTTTGGATACTCAAGGAATTACTGAATCAGTCAAGCAAATTTTCACAGATTCAGCTATTAAAAATCAGCTGATTGAGAAGGGAGCCAAAAGAGCCAGGCACTTTAATTGGCACAGTAGCGCTGAGCAAATTGCACAGATATATGAATCATTGTTAGATAGCACTTCAGAACAATTAGCTGCTTAATTTTAGGGAAGAAACTATGAGCTATCAACTCAAAAATGTTCTAGGTTTACACGCTAGAGATGCCGGTTTTCTAACGAGAAGTCTGATCTCTAAAACCCTCTCAGGAAATCGTCCTAAAAATTTTGTTATTTGTAATTCATATCCCAAAAGTGGAACCCATTTACTCTATCAGATTCTTTATTCTACTCCTGGTCTAAAGCAGTGGGACGACATTATTTCTGTTCAAGCCCTGTGTGGCATTATGAACACGCCTAACCATATTCGGTGGAAACTAGGATCGGCTCCAGACCAATCGATTGTACGTTCTCACTTGATGTACTCACAGCAGATTTTAGATATTTTTAGTGAACATCACTGCAAGCTGTTATTTATCTATCGAGACTTGAGAGATGTGGCTGTATCCCATGCTCGTTGGATCACCAAGGAAGAGCAGATATTTTTACATGATATCTATCAACAAGAACCCGGCTTTGACGAACAGCTAATGAATTCTATTGTCGGTGTGCCCGTGGGCACCCCCTTTAGTTCTAATCTTTCACAACCCAACATTGCTCAAGACTTTTCACGCTGGCATGGTTGGCTACAGCATCCAGACACGCTATCCATTAAATTTGAGGATTTAGTAGGAGAGCGTGGCGGCGGTTGTGAAGATAAACGGCTGCATATTGTCGAGCAAATCATGGATCATCTGCAGGTCAAAATGTCCGCTGAGGAGATCAAGACTAAATTTGGTTCCTATGGGATGAATCCAGAAGAGTCTCATACCTTCAAAAAAGGAGGTAAAGGCTCAATTGGGGGATGGAAGAAATACTTTAACGATGACCATAAAGCGGAGTTCAAAAAAATTGCTGGCAATTTTCTAATTGAACTTGGCTACGAAACAAGCCTTGATTGGTAACAACATATTCCCAAGATTAGTTGCAGGTTAACCTTAAAACTCCATAAAAGATGAAAGTACTGATTTCTGCATACTCATGTGAACCCGGTCGAGGATCAGAGCGCGGCGTTGGTTGGAATGTCGCCCGTGAAGTTGCCAAACACCACGAGGTCTGGGTTTTGACTCGCCCTGATGAAAGCAAGGAAGCGATTGAAGCGGAACTAGCAGCCAATCCGATCCCAAACTTACACTTTGTCTATTTCACCTTGCCATTTTGGCAAGACAGCATGTCTTGGGGACAGTCCGGTGCCATGCAGATTCATTACTATCTCTGGCAAATCCAGGCTTACTTTGTCGCTCGACGTTTGCATAAAGAAATTGGGTTTGACCTAACCCATCACGTTACTTTTGTAAAATATTCTGCACCTAGTTTGCTGTCACTATTGCCCATTCCCTTTGTCTGGGGACCTGTGGGTGGCGGAGAATCTGCACCTCCCAAATTTTGGCAAGACTTTAGTTTACGTGCTCGTCTCTACGAATGGGCACGGGATTTTGTGCGCAATGTTGGCCAGCGTGATCCGCTGGTCGGTTTAACCATTCGCAACAGCAGTATAGTCCGTGCCACCACCGATGATACCGCTAAACGGCTTTATCGCATGGGCGCAACTGATGTGCAGATTGTCCCGGAAGTTGGTCTCTTAGATGAAGAAATCGAGGAGTTAAACCAATCTCCGCTACCCTCATCCCAGCCGGTGAGATTTATTAGCATGGGTCGTCTTTTGCACTGGAAAGGATTTCATTTAGGTATTCGCGCATTTGCCGAAGCCAAGCTACCCGATGCAGAATTTTGGGTTGTTGGTGATGGTCCAGAACTGGATAATCTTAAGCGTCTAGCCGCAGAGTGCGGCGTCGCCGAGCAGGTTAAGTTTTGGGGTCGGCTACCCCGTGAAGAAACATTGGAAAGACTAGGAGAAAGTCATGCCTTAGTCCACCCCAGCCTGCACGATTCTGGTGGCTGGGTTTGCATTGAAGCAATGGCCTCAGGTCGGCCTGTGATTTGTCTAGATCTGGGTGGACCCGCTATTCAGGTGACAGAACATACCGGCTTTAAGATTGCAGCTCATGATCCTGACCAGAGCGTACGCGACATGGCAGCCGTGATGCAAAAGCTAGCTGTTAACCCTGAACTCCGTGTGCAGATGGGGAAAGCGGGTCGTCAACTGGTGGATGAGAACTTTAGCTGGACAGCTGTGGGCAAACAGCTGAACGAAGTATACCAGTCGACATCCACTAAGATCCCGGTTGCTGTATAGGTGTTGGAGAGAGCTGTTGCACTATGCATGTACTGATTCCAGCCTTACATCGCCCGGTTAAGCCTACGGGAGTCTGCAGACATGCTGTAAATCTGGCCCAGTGTCTGGCAGACCATGACAAGATCCAGCGGGTTACCCTACTAATTGGGAGCTGGCAGCGTGAGTATTTTGAGCAGGCCTTTAATCTCAATTCAGCCAAGATTGAGCTAGTTGATGTTGAGATTAAAAATAGTTCGATTTCTCGAAATCTGTGGTTTTTGTTTGGGTTACCTAAACTAGCTCAGCAGCTGCAGCCTGACATCATTCATATGTCATTTCCCTTTCCATTTATTCGTCAATGGTTTACAGGAAAGGTCGTAGCGACTATCCACGATTTGTATCCCTATGAGTGTCCCGACAATTTCGGCTATCCACAGGTGTGGTTTAATCAGCTTTTTCTACAGCAGTGTATTCACAGCAGCGATGGGTTGATTAATGTCTCTAACTGTACGTTAGAGTCACTCAAAGCCTATTTCCCGAAGGCTAAAACTGCCAAGCAAGCGGCTGTTGTTTACAATGTCGTAGAATTTTCGGATGTTGACTCCTATCGCCCCCATCAGTTGAAGCATCAGCTTTCTGCCCCCTTCCTGATGACGGTTGCCCAGCATCGTAAAAATAAAAACCTGAATCTGTTGATTGAGGCCTATGGTCAACTTCTGAATCATGACAAACTGCCAGAGAATAGCAAACTATTACTAGTTGGCAGTGCGGGGCCTGAAACAGAGGCGCTAAAAGCACTGGTTCAGGCTCTTAAGCTGGAAGAAAATGTACATTTCCTATCTGGACTGGCTGATGAAGAACTGAGGTGGCTCTATGAGCATGCCTCCCTGTTTGTGATTCCGTCGTCCACGGAGGGATTTTGTTTACCCCTGGTGGAAGCCGTGACGTTTGGTTGCCCAGCTGTCTGCTCAGATATTCCTATTTTTCGGGAAGTGGGATCATCGCAATGTCGTTATTTTTCATTAGATCAAATGGCGGCAGAAAATCTTGCCCAAGCAATGGTGGCTGAGTTATCCCATACATCCCGTCAGGACAATTTTGTCGATCATCGGTTCTCTAGACAGGAAATTTCTGGGCAGTTGCTAGATTTCTATATCTCTCTAGCCCACGCTAACTGAGAATTTGGACATTCCTCATGCAAAGCCGACTAGCTGTTTTGGAAAGAGATAAAGCCGAGCAAGATCACGATAAGATCCGGAATTCAAATTTAATTTTATTTGGCTTTGCATCTGCATTTTTTCCACGTCTCTTGGATACCCTTGGCGCACCAGCAATTATTAACTTTGTGCATTTTGGGATCATCCCTCTGGCTGTTTCTATCACACTTTTTACGACAAAAGCGCGTGATCAAAAACGGATTCAAACTGTTTGGCAATTATTGACAGGCATGGCAATTTTCTTGATTGTCATGCTTGCTAGTTCCATATTAAATGGTGCAGGTATTGTGAATATCAGCCTGCAGTTTATGTTCCAGGCTGAACCGTTTATGCTCCTGGCGGCTATGATTGCCATGCCCCTGTCGGGTAAGCAGCTGGAGCGGTTTAAATATTGGGTATTGGGGTTTGCCCTGTTTAATTTATTGCTTGCGATCGCACAGTCCATCCTACTCCCCCTGGGAATTTATCCCAAACCCACTGGAGGCACCCTAGAGGATAACATCGGTGGCGTTTTTGGCGGCGGTGGCGGTAGTGCAGCCAACTATATCTCCTGCACGGTCTCGTTTTACTTTAGTGTTTACTTTTTCAATCAGTTTAAGAATCTTGCTCTCTGGATGCGCGTACTGCCTTTAGTCAGTGCTATCTATCAAATTCAAGCCTCTGACTCCAAGCAAGTCTTTTTAGCATTAGCTGCGGGTTGGGGACTATTAGCAATCACTAAAGTTGAAAGACCTGTCAGACTGCTCGTTTATGTCACTATTTTTGTTGTATTTGTTGTTGCCTTTAGCTGGGCCCTCCTCAATGTAGAGGCGGAAATTCTAAGACCCTATCAAAACTGGATTGATCGCCCAATTTGGGGTTGGGATGGCCTGGCAATCCGCACTAAGCTGGCTGCTTTTCGCATTATTCCCACCCATTTTGAGTCCCCACTCAACTGGTTCTTAGGACTGGGGCCTGGGCATACGGTGACTCGCTTAGGTGGCTGGGTAATGAGAGACTATGCGAGTCTTTTAGGTCCCCTCGGTGCCACAATTCACCCATCATCAGCGGAAGTGTTTGCAGTTGTTCGCAACACATATCTCGCCCAGGAATCCACCATTTATTTCCCCCTATTCACCTGGGCCGGTATCTGGGGAGATGTCGGCATAGTTGGCATCTGTGCTTACTTGTTTATTTGTTTCATCATCTGGCACAACGTCTGTGTTGATGACTTTGGCAAATTTATGCTGCTGTCAACAGCTGTATTTGGCTGTATTTTGACACAAATGGAAGAACCGGGTCATATGCTCACGGTTGTTTGTATACTCGCCATCCGCTGGCAGGAAAATCGTGAAAAACAACTGGCTCGCTTTAGCATGCTGCGAACACCGTAGCTACAGGACAGACAGGTAGTCAGAGCGAATTGAAAGGAACTTAGTCCCCCCAGAACTTAGGCAAACTAGGGTTGTCTAAGTTCTGGGGGGACTGGACATAGTACTTATCTTCAAAAGTGAGGTATGTGCAGCCTTTCATGCACCTTGAATGGCGCAGGGTTTGCAGAGACCAAAGAATTCAAGGGTGTGATAGTAGATTGTGAACGAGCCTGAGTGCTGGAGCGGAAACTCTAACCCCTTTAACGGGCAGGCATCAAGGGGAAAAGACTGCCCACAATGCAGACAGGTCATGTAGTGATGATCCTGTTCCACCGCATTGTAAAGTGTCTCGCCTGCCAGCGTTACTCGATGCTGCACCCATCCCAGTCGTTTGAGAGCATCAAGGGCTCGGTAGACCGTTGCCAACCCAATTGGCTGATGTTTTTGCATGAGCGCATAGAGCGCCTGAGCTGAAATGGGCTGATGCTGCTGACGCAGTATCTGGAGTATGGCTGTTTGGGCGGGAGTGCAATGAGCCTGAGTCATGGAAATTTTAAGGATTGCGATCGGGGCAATTTTAAAAAACTGATGTAGAATATTCCGGAATGATAATCATTATCATGCCAATTCCATCTTATGTCATCCACATCGATAGCGAGAGGGAAAGTAGCTATGTCTGGACTGAATTTTCAGCAGGCGTCTCACCGCCGGGTACAGCAGTTTTCGATTATGGCGTTAGGGGCAATCGTCACCCTGGGCAGCTGTACAGCTCCTCCTACGACCACTAGCGAAGCAGACCCTGCGGAGGCCGTTGTCGCTGAAGACTCATTACAAGTGGTCACCACGTTTTTACCGATTACCCAATTCACCACAGCCGTAGTAGGCGATCGCGCTGAGGTGGTTCAGTTGCTACCGACCAATGTGGGTCCCCATGACTTTCAGGCCAAACCCAGTGATGTTCAGGCGGTCGCCAATGCAGATATTTTGGTGAAAAATGGTCTGGAGATGGAGTTCTTTTTAGATGACATGATCGAGAATGCGGAAAATTCAGATCTGGTCACGATTGACTCCAGTGAAGATATTGTTGCTCTAGCCAGCGATGGTGGCCACGATCATGGCGAAGAACATGGCCATAGTGAGAAAGAAGGTCATGACCATGGAGACCATGACCACGCTGAAGGAGGTCATGACCATGGCGAAGAAGACCATGACCATGCTGAAGGGGGCCACGACCATGGGGAAGAAGAGCACCATGCAGAAGGAGGCCATGACCATGGTCATGTTCATGGAGAATTTGATCCCCATATCTGGCTAGACCCCAAGCGAGCCATTGAACAGGTGGAAAATATTCGCGATGGTTTAATTGCTGCCGATCCAGAGGGAGAGGCTGAATACACGGCCAACGCGGCGGCCTTTATTACTGAGTTGCAGGCATTAGATGCCGACATTACTGAAATGTTGTCCCCCTTTGCCGGACAGACATTCGTAGTGTTTCATGACTTCGCCGCCTACTTTGCCGAGAGCTATGGAATGGAATCTGAGGTTCTGGTGGGTCTGCCCGAAGAAAATCCATCTCCAGACGATGTGAAGCGGGTAATGGAAACCGTGCAGGCAGAGGGGCTAAAAACCATCATGACTGAACCTCAAGCAGGAGAGGCTTCTTTTAAGGCGATCGCGCAAGATCTTGCCATTGGCGTGAGTGAGTTTGACCCCCTTGAAGTGGGTACACAAGATGCGATACAGCCTGACTACTACTTGACAACCATGCGCCAGAATGCTGAGAATCTGGCAGATAGCTTTGGGGCATCCACACAATCCTGGTATCCGTTCTTAGTACCTCAACCGATGGCCGCCATTGATTGGTAGCTTTAGTATAAAGGATGATTTTGTGGGATCGGGAGAGAACAGTTGAGCGATCCAGTTTTAGTCGTCAACGAGTTAACGGTTTACCGAGAGACCTATGCGGCCGTTCAGAATGTATCGTTTACAGTGCCAGCTGGCATGGATACCGCGATTGTGGGTCCCAACGGAGCCGGAAAGAGCACCCTGATCCAAGCTGTACTAGGGATTTTACCGCATCGGTCGGGGGAGGTGTTTGTCTTGGGGCAGCCCCTCTCCCCCAAAGGTCATCTGTCAGCGGCGGTACGACAACAGATTGCCTATCTGCCTCAAAATTTTCTGTTTGATCGCCGCATTCCCATTACCGTTAGGGAATTGGTAGGGCTGGGTTGGGATCGGCTAGGTCTGCAATTCCCCTGGACCGGTGGACGGGCACGCCGCCATGCAGTGCAGCAGGCATTGACCCAGGTAGATGCCTGGTACTTGCGTCACAAGCTTGTGAGTACGCTGTCGGGGGGAGAGCTCAAGCGGGTACTGCTGGCCTATTGTTTGGTACGTCCTCGCCGTCTGCTAATTCTGGATGAGGCCCCAGCTGGATTAGATGTGCGCAGCGAATCAGAGTTTTATCGATTGCTGCACCAGCTCAAAAAAGAACAGGGATGGGCTATTCTGCAGGTTTCTCACGATTTAGATATGGTGCGTCGCAGCTGCGATCGCGTTCTCTGTATAAATCGTGCCTTGCTCTGTCAGGGACCTCCAGACAATTCTCTCACCCCAGAAAATCTTTCCCTGGCCTATGGCTCCGAGTTTGTTCGCTACCACCATTCTTGTTAGTTTTTGCCATGACGATCCAGGCTGAATTTATCCGGGTAATTGAACTGTTTCAATTGCCCTTTATGCATCGGGCACTCATGGGTAGTGTGCTGACTGGATTCATGGGTGGCTTAATGGGTAGCTTTACCGTTCTTCGACAGCTTTCTTTTTTTAGTGATACCCTGGGGCACTCAGCTCTATTGGGTATCAGCATTGGATTTTTACTGGGTCTTGATCCTGGTTGGGTGTTGTTACCCTTTGCGGTTCTATTTGCCTTGGGTGTGACCTATTTTCTAGAACGCACCCGTCTTTGGACCGATGCTCTGTTGAACATCGTCTATTCATCATCCCTGTCCATTGGCATTATCTTGCTGAGTTTTCGTGATGACTACAAGGGCGGTCTGACTCATTTGTTATTCGGTGATATCTTGGCGGTGCAAACCACTGACCTAGTCTTTAGCGGAGTGCTGCTGGTAGCCTGCGTCATCTTTATGGGACTGACGTTGCGATCGCAAATTCTTCTGACGCTCCACGAATCCATGGCCATTGCCCGAGGAGTCTCTGTTTCAGCCCAGCGGACTGGCTTTATCGTATTGCTGTCCCTGGTTGTGGGGATCTCCATTAAGGCCATCGGCGTCTTGCTGATTAGCGCATTTGTAGTAATTCCTGCCTGCGCCGCTCGTCTCCTCAGTCGCACATTCGTTCAGTACATCATAATTTCAGCAGGCTTAGGCGCGTTGGGGGCTGTCATTGGCATGATCGTCTCGGCCTTTTTCGATTTACCGTCGGGTCCCAGCATTGTCACGGTTCAACTGGTGATTTTTCTATTAGCTATGGTCACCCCCAATCGCCGCAAGTTAGCCCTGTAAACCCATGGGCCTACATCTTACGCAGTCGTCTTCTGTGTACCTAGATTTTATCAGGCTTGCACTCGAAAGTGACTCAAGTTCTCTTTGATCAGAGCAGGGACAATGCGATCGCAGGCCAGCTTTGCCCCAAATAAGTTGCGCGCAACGGGGCCAATTTGCAGGGCAGCTGCGCCTCCCATAATAAACAGATTGCATCCTGGCCACCGCAGATGCTTGTCAAGTACCGGCAACCCTTGCACTGTGGGGAGCGGATAGCGCTCTCGTACAGCAGATAACAGCAGCCAGTTATGAACATCTAAGGTGCTGCCCGTGGCCAGCCAGATGCGGTCAATGGGCAGGTGGGTAATACAGTTGTGAGCCCCTGGATGGCTGCAGACGACTTGCCATGCTGTTTCCTTCCAGGTGGCAGATTGCACTTCGCACTGCTCATAAAACGAGAGTTTGCCGTCCCGCTCTAGCCGTCGTAGTTTTGTCAGAACAGCCGGTGTCAGGGAGCCGCCATTGCGAGCGTCTCGAATCATCTGCCAGCGGGTTTGCCAGCTGGGTTCGGCGTGAAACCCTTTCAGGTATTTAGGCCCTAGCCAACCGGGTTCGGCATCAAACAGCTTTTCATAAAAGGTGCGGCGGGCCATCATCATCACGTGGGCTCTGCGTGCGATCGCCCCCAATGCCAGGTGCCCCGCGGTGAGACCACTGCCGACGATCAAAATTCGTTCTCCCCCTAGCCGCAGCCCCCGCAGATCAACCTGGCCAGAATGACATAGACGCTCGGGAGGATAGGTTTTGGGGAGTGCTTTTGCCCAATCAGGCAGGTGAGGAACACCACCCGCAATGGCCAACACCACTCGTCTGGCGGTCAATACCTGGCCATTGCTCAGGGTCAGTTGAAACCGCTGCCGCCCCTGTTGACGAATAGGTTCAAGGTGTTCGACCTGGGTCGGAATTACTCGATCCTGTAGCTGCCAACGGCGGATCACCTCCTGACAAAAGTCTTGAAACAGCCGGGTGCCCGGTAAATCATAAGGTGGGAACAGTTCGTTGGCCCTTGATTCGGCAAATGCCCGCAAGGCGTGGGGGTTAGTGTCGGGATGATGAACCACGGGCGATCGCAAGTGGGGAATCTCATAGGCCGCAAACTGATGTTGCCACTGCTGCAACCACTGCCCTGATGGATCAAGCACCACAAAGCGATTGCGCATTGACTTCTTCTTTTGCAACACATGCGTTACCAGGGTCAATGCCTGGGGACCTGCCCCCACAATGGCTAGATCAATCATCTTAGGCAGCGCAGCGGCATTAACCATAAATAAAATCTAGAATATGAGAATGATTATCGTTATAGAATTATAACGCAAGCCCAGTTGTAAACCGTCAAGCTAAGCGATGTCTCTCAATAAGACTGTTAGTCTCTATGCAATCCTTTAACCTCACGTTAGTAGCCGGTCCTCCTGGTGTGGGCAAAACCACCTGGATTAGCCAGTTTCTAAAGGACCCTGCGTGCCCCCTGTTTTACCTTTGTCCTGGTGGCCAGGAATCTGTTGATTTAGCCCGGATTGGCTATTGCTTTCCCTGGGTGTCGCTCATTTCTGAGGATCGGGCTGCAACCGTGCTAGCCGACTTACCCGACCAGTCCCAGGTTTTTATAGAATTGGGCTTTCATGTGGATTTGAAATCACCGTTTTTAGCCACGTTGCCTGGTCGGCGGATCGCAATTGCGCCTCCCGGTCTGGAACAGTCTGAATGGCACGACTGGGCGGATGAGGTGCTCCCTGGCAACAACATTCAGGCATCGGATACTGGCAAGCTACCGGCCATATGGAAATCTCCTTTAACAGGGCAAGTGTTTGATCCACCCAGTTTAGATGAGGTGTTAATTGAGCTGACAGGTGGAGCCTACGGTCAGGTGATGCGCTTAAAGGGAATTTTTGAACTACCCGATGGTCGGGCATTCTATATCGATTTTGTCGAAGGATTACCGGGTATTGAATACACCGAACTAAAATTACCCCACTGGCTACAGGGACGTCCTGATCGCTTTAGCGGTCTGGAAATCGTGGGTCGTAATTTAGAGCAGAAAACAATCGCTCAAACGTTGCTGGCGTCCTGTCTAGCCGATGATGTTTTGATTCAGTATCAGCGGCAGTACCAACAATTACACTCACAGGAAACCGAAGAGGAGGTAATGGTATGAAACTTGCGGTGATCTCTTGTATTCACGGTAACTACGAAGCGCTGGATGCAGTGTTGTTAGACATTGATGCCCAGAAAGCTGACCAGATTTACTGCCTTGGGGATCTGGTGGGCTATGGTCCTTACCCCAATGAGGTGGTGGATCGGATTCGCTCTTTGGCGATTCCCACCTGCCAGGGATGTTGGGATGAGGATATTGTGGAAGGCTTAAATGCCTGTGAATGTAGCTACCCCTCACAGCTTGCCGAACAGCGGGGCAAACTGGCCCATGAATGGACCAATAACGAAATTCGACCCGATGTGCGGGAATATTTGGCTACATTACCTGTGTCGTTAAAACGGGATAATCTGTGTTTTGTCCATGGTAGCCCCAACAGTCAGCATGAGTATTTGTTACCCACCATGGATGGTTTTACAGCGCTGGAACGGGTGCTCTCTGCCGATGCTGATGTGTTGTTTTGTGGCCATACCCACGTTCCCTATGTGCGTGAGTTAGAGGATGCCCAACTGTCAGTAGCGTTGAAAAATCCTGCTCAATCTGAGGATTTCCAACAGTTTCAGGTAGCGTTGAAGCGCATTATTAATGCGGGTTCCGTGGGTGAACCCCGCCACGGTCGTCCCAATGCCACCTATGTTCTTTATGACACCGAGACAACTCAGGTGACCCTGCGGGAGGTTGACTACAACTATACCAAGACCTGTCTGGCTATCCTCGAAAAGGGATTGCCTTCTATCTTTGCATGGCGGTTAGCACGGGGCATGGAGTTTGCGGAACGGGCGGACGATCCCACCCATGTGTGCGAGCGCTAGATACTAAAACAACGGGGAGATAACTAAGTGAAGTGGGCAATCCTAAGCGGCATCGAAGGTAATCTAACGGCCTATGAGGCGGTGTTGAAGGATATACGGCGGCAGTCGGTGAGCGATCTCTACATCCTGGGGGATGTAATTGGCCTGGAGGGAGAGAATGAGGCAGTGATTCAACGTCTGCAGTCCCCTCGACCGGGCGAGTTAGTGCCCCAGGTGTGTGTGGGCTGGTGGGAAGAACAGTGTTTTAGTTTGCACGGAGTCAGCGGCCTGCAAAATGCGCCAGAGCTGATGGAGAAGTATGGCGGTGATGGGGTTAAAACTCTGTGGGAATCGGTGTCACGGGAGTCGGTGCGGTGGTTGCGATCGCAACACTTTGGCTTTCATGAACTCGACTGTTTACTGATCCACGGCAGCACCGTCAGCTATGCCGATGAACTTACCCCTGACACACCTGCAATTCAGCTTTGCGATCGCCTGATTCGGGCCGATGCTAACTATCTCTTTTGTGGCCGCTCAGGTCTCACCTTTGAATGCTGGGTCACCCCGGTGGAGCTACGTTCGACCGTGACCACCTTGGACGGTGTGCAAGACCCTCAGGGTTATGGTAAGACACCTCGCCAAGTTGTTGGCGTCGGTTCAGTAGGTCGGATTCCTGGCAAGTCTACTTATACATTATTCAGCCCGGAGAATGGTCAACTCTCTTTTAGAACCGTGAACTACGGCAAGACAAAAGGTTTTGGTGCAACAAAAAGATAACGTTACGCCTGTTGTAGCTCTTTCCAAGACTGGGAAAGTACTTTCCCAGCTGATTTTGCAAAGACAACAGTTAACAACAATCCAACCGCTAGATCGGGCAAGATAGAGTGTGTGAGTAACACTAAGACAGCTGCAGCCAAAACAGACGTGTTAGCAATAATGTCATTGCGAGAACATAGCCACACCGATGACATGTTTAAATTGTCGTTGCGATGCCGGGTCAGCAGCAACAAACACAACAGGTTTGCCAGTAGTGCCAACACGCCTACTACCCCCATGATGGACCCTTCGGGACTAGCACCCGCAAATAGCTGATAGCTGGCTCTGGCAAATACGGCAATGGCAAACAAAAACATGATCAGGCCCTTAAGCAGCGCTGCACCGGCCTGAGCTTTAGCGCTTTTATGAATCACATACAAACTACTGGCATACACCAGGGCATCCCCCAGCATATCCAACGAATCCCCAGTTAATGACAGCGAAGCCGCTCGAATGCCCGCCCCAAATTCGACGACAAACATCACAGCATTGATCCACAACACCGACCAAAGCACCTTTGCCTGCCGTTCTTTGAGCTTAGACACTTCGCAAGCCTTGGCCTGACAGCAATCATCAGCCATGTCGACCTCCAAGATTCAAACAATCATTCAAATATTCAAACTAGCATTAGAATGTTCATCAAAACAGTTGCTCAAACATTCAAACTAGTATTAGAACGTTATCACAAAAAGGACATCATTCAAGTCATCATTAGAATGACTACAACGCTCTAATCAACCAGTTGTTTTAGTGCATAGCAGAGAATGTCAGCCACCCGTGGGTCCTTGAGGGAGTAGTAAGCCAATTTACCGTCATTGCGGTACTTCAAAATACTGAGGTCGCGCAGCTTCCGCAGGTGGTGGGATGCGGTTGCAACCTTGATTTTTAGTAGGGAAGCCACATCACAGACGCACAGCTCCTCACCGTTGCGTAAAGCGTACAGAATCTTTAGCCGAGACCGATCGGCCAGGGCACCAAACAGAATTTGGGCGGATTCCAACAGGTCGTCGCCGGGAAGTATCTGACCGATCTGATGAACTAACTCTTCGTTGAAGCAACGGACTTGGCAGACATCACTGGGTTTGGTCACAGATTTTGCAGGGTTCATCAGGTACTATAGATCCATTCTACTGATCTATGACTGGTCACACATCAATCTCCATCGCCCTTAAAAAGTTAATAAAGGGTAACGACTCAACGTTTTGGCAGCAAGAATGATTATCATTCTTGTGTAATTATAACCAGGTAACAATGCAAGTATCCTGGCAATGGTCCCGGAGAAAAGGCGAAGCACGATGACGGTCAGTCCCCATCAAGAACTAACACGCCCTACCCCTATGGGTGGACAGGTGCAGCACTATGACTGGACCTATCAGGGGCAAACCGTAACTATCGCCTACGAAACCTTGGGGACAGGGCCAACGGTGTTGCTACTACCCGCGTTTAGCACCGTTTCAACACGGGCAGAACTGGCCCAAATTGCTCAGGTGCTGGCATCCCAATTTCGGGTGATAGCCCTGGACTGGTTAGGGTTTGGTGATTCCGAGCGGCCTGCTTTTACCTACGAGCGACCGCTCTATCAGACATTACTCAAGGACTTTGTGCAAAACTGCTGTCCAGAGCCAGCGGGGATTTTGGCAGCAGGCCATGGGGCGGGGTACGCCCTCCATCTGGCTCAGAGCCAACTGCCCCAGAAACAGATAAGCACTCGGTTACTGCTAGTGGCTCCCACCTGGAAAGGTCCCTTACGGGCCATGGGGGCACCGAGTTGGTTAGCCAGTGGTCTGCGAAACTTGGTGGGGTTGCCGCTCGTTGGTTCTGCCCTCTATGGCGCAAATACCCACCCAGCCTTCCTCAAATGGATGTATCAGCGCCATGTGTTTGTGGATCAGGCGCGGCTGACCCCTGCCTTTATTCAGCAACGCCACCGCATTACCCAGCAACCGGGAGCCCGATTTGCACCTGCAGCCTTTGTGACAGCAGCCCTAGATCCAATGAGAGATCGCACCGAATGGCTCCAGATCGCAACGGCGGTCACGGCGGACCCAAATAATTCTGTGCGGGTGATCCTGGCGGACCAGGCACCCCCCCAGTCCAAGGCTGAAATGCAGGCGCTGTCAGAACTCCCTGGCATCCAGTCCGACCATCTACCCGGTTCGCTGGGGCTATACGAAGAGTACGGTGCTGAGGTGGGTGCGATCGCGCTTGCCCACTTTCAAGCATAGACAAACACCATTCAAGGAGACTACTCATGGTAACCGACAACATTTACAACACCGTACCCGTCACCGTTTTAACTGGCTATTTAGGCGCAGGTAAAACCACCTTATTAAATCGCATCCTTACCCATGAACATGGCAAAAAAGTTGCAGTAATCGTCAACGAATTTGGCGAAGTCGGCATCGACAATCAGCTAGTGGTGGATGCCGATGAAGAAGTATTTGAAATGAACAACGGCTGTATCTGTTGCACCGTGCGGGGTGACCTGATTCGCATCATTGGCAATCTGATGAAGCGTCGCGACAAGTTTGACCATCTGGTGATTGAAACCACCGGATTAGCAGACCCGGCTCCGGTAATTCAAACCTTCTTTGTGGATGATGAAGTGCAGCTGCAAACCCGTCTGGATGCAGTGGTAACAGTGGTAGATACTCGCCATATCTGGCAGCATTGGGAAGCCGAAGAAGCTGTAGAGCAAATTGCCTTTGCCGATGTTATTTTGCTTAATAAGATTGACCTGGTTACAGAAGAGGAATTAACAAAACTGGAAGAGCGGATTCGGGGGATGAATGCCCTGGCCAAAATCCATCGCACCCGTGATGCCCAAATTGAAATGGATGCCCTCCTCGGCGTTAGTGCCTTTGACCTGAATAATGCCCTACAAATCGACCCAGATTTTCTCGATGAAACCGCCCATGAGCACGACGAAACCGTGGGTTCCATTGCCCTGGTAGAGTCAGGAGAACTCGATGGCGACAAACTTAACGCCTGGATGGGAGAGCTACTGCGGGACCACGGACCCGATATTTTTCGCATGAAGGGCATTCTCAACATGGCCGGGGAAGACAATCGATTTGTCTTTCAGGGGGTACACATGTTGTTTGATGGTCGCCAGGACCGCCCCTGGAAACCCGATGAATCTCGTAAAAACGAACTGGTGTTTATCGGTCGTAACCTGGAGCAGCTGAATCTAAGCGAGCGCTTTCGCGATTGTTTGGTGAGCTAGTGATAAGTAGGTATCGTAATTAATTCCAAAATGCTGGAGGCCCCCTTTTATGGAAGTATCAGAGTCTTCCTAATTAGGCCAACTGGGGTTTCTCAAATTCTGAGGGACTTTGAGTCCTGGAGCCCCTAGGATTGGCAGGGATGATTCTCTAATAAAAAAATCTATGATCGAGCGACTGTCAAGAAGGCTCAATGTTGTCCAGGCCCTCAAGCCCCCAACATTTGGGGGCTTTGATATGAGGTTCAAAAATCTCAAATGTGAGGAATGACTAGCTTTGGGTATTTTCAGTTGAGTTCTGTCTCTAAAGCCCCCAGGATTGGGGGTTTGGGGGCCTCCTTAAAGGTGTCACTTTCAAAGAAATATTGTGTAATCTATTTTGCCTGCCTGCGTATCTAAAACAATGCTGAGAACAAAAAAGCATAAACAACCTGTACTCCAGCAGCTCTGGAACACCCATCTTTCCGACTATGTAACAGCCATTGCCTGGTCCCCCGATGGCACTCAACTCGCGGCTAGTTCTGGTGCAGGGGAGGTAGTACTCTACACACCTGCAACGGGTGACTCTCACTGCTTACAAAGCTCCCAGGGAGAGTCTGTGGATGCCTTAGCCATCTCCGCCGATGGTCAATTTTTAGCGGCTGGAGGGCAAGCAGGCACAGTGTGGATCTGGCAGATTGATGGTGATGTGCCCACATTGCTAAACACTCTGGAACATGCTCGTACCTGGATTGATCGGCTGCAATGGCACCCGAATTCTCCGGAACTGGCCTTTAGTTTTGGCCGCTATGTTCAGGTGTGGCATGCGGTTGATCAAACGGTTGTCACCACCTTAAATTTTGAAGATTCTTCTGTGTTAGATCTAGCCTGGCATCCTCAAGGGACAGAGCTATCGCTGGGGGGTAACCAGAACATTAAAACCTGGAAGTACCATGACTGGGATGAGGACCCAGAGGTAAGAGAAGTGGGTGGGGCTAGCGTGGCGGTTGCCTGGTCGCCGGATGGTATCTACCTGGCTTCGGGCAACAATGATCGGTCGGTTTTGGTGTGGGCAAAAGATCATGCCGCTCCCTGGCGGATGCAGGGATTTCCTGGCAAAGTGCGGCAGTTGGCCTGGTCGAAACCGACGGTAAAGGGTGCGCCTCTGCTGGCATCGATAAGTGTTGAAGGGATTGTTGTGTGGACAAAAGCGGCTGATCCAGCAGAGGGTTGGAAGCCTCAGGTGTTGGATGCCCATGAGGGAATGGTGCGGGCCATTTCGTTTCAGCCCGATACCCTATTATTGGCCACTGCCGCTGAGGATGGTTGTTTGTATTTGTGGCAGAAGGCCCGTCAGATTGCTCAAAGGTTGGAGGGTGCCTCCAGCGGGTTTTCGTGTCTAGCCTGGTCTGGGCAGGGCACAATGTTAGCCGCTGGTGGTAGTGGAGGGGAACTGTGGGTATGGACTGAAACGACTAAAGGAAAAGGGTTTAGGTAGAACAACAGGTCAATCTTTTTCCAGTAGCATTCCACTTCCTCCCCTTCATACAGACACATCTATATTATGAGCGTTATGGCTCCCACTCTTGATTTTCAGAAGCTTCCCGTGACGGTCATCACTGGCTTTTTAGGCAGTGGGAAAACAACGTTATTGAATCATATTCTCCAAAACTTTGAGGATTTTAAGGTAGCAGTTCTCGTGAATGAGTTTGGGGACATTAACATCGACAGCCAGTTCTTGATTGCGGTGGAAGAGGACATGATAGAACTCACCAATGGCTGTATTTGTTGCACCATCAACGATAATCTGATGGATACAGTCTATCGTGTATTAGAACGGAGAGATCGCATTGATTATCTGGTGCTAGAAACCACGGGTGTCGCCGATCCGTTACCCATCATGCTCACGTTTCTTGGCACAGAACTGAGAGACCTGACCCAGTTGGATGCCGTGATTACCTTAATCGATTCGGAAACCTTTGACCCCGACTTTCACTATGGAAGCAGTGCGGTGATGAGTCAAATTCTCTATGGCGATATTATTCTTCTGAACAAAATCGATCGAGTACCTGAACCTAAAGTTCAAAAGTTGAAACATCACATTCTTTCTATCAAGGACAAAGCCAGAATATTACAAGCAACCCATGGTCAGATTCCATTATCGTTGATTCTAAATGTTCAACTAACAGATACCGCTGTGGTCCAAAAGAATGCTTCTGCCGCCGATTCTTCCACCAAGCATCTCCAAAATGATGGGTTTATGGCTGTTTCATTTAAAGGCGATCGCCCCTTTGCCCTCAAAAAGTTTCAGCAATTTCTCGACTATCAGCTTCCTAATAATGTATTCCGGGCTAAAGGAATTATCTGGTTTGCAGAGAGTGAAAAGCGCCATCTGTTCCAACTCAGTGGGAGCCGATTCACGATAGATGACAGCGAATGGAAAACACCCCCAAAAACAGAAATGGTGTGGATTGGCCGTCAGTTAGATGTACTTTCGTTGATGCAAAAGTTGAATAACTGTATGACTCGATAACTGTCATCAGGATCAATGTCGGGTTCGACAAGTTTCCGCATCTAGAGAGTAAGGGGTGGGAATGTTTTGAACGTTCATGATAAACTGAGAACGATAATCATTATCATATAACTGGAAGTCTATCCTGATTCATTCCTGCGACTCCATCACTGTTTTTAGTTAACATCATTCTCCATGAACCTCACCCTCCATAACACCCTGACAGGCCGGAAAGAGCCTTTTATCTCTATTCATCCGGAACGAGTGGTGATGTATTGCTGTGGTGTGACGGTATATGACAATTGCCACCTGGGGCATGCTCGTTCGTACATGGTTTGGGATGTGCTGCGACGCTATTTGCAGTGGTGTGGATACACCGTGCGCTATGTGCAAAATTTTACAGATATTGACGACAAGATTCTCAATCGTGCCAGTGTGGAAGGGATAACAATGCAGGAGGTGAGCAATCGCTACATTGCTGCCTATTTTCAAGATATTCGCCGCCTCAATATTCTCGATGCTGATGACTATCCCCGTGTGACAGAGCATATCCCTGCCATTCATCAATTGATCCAGGCGCTAGAACAACAAGGATACGCCTATGCGGTCGATGGCGATGTGTACTATAGCGTGCGGCAGTTCGCGGAGTATGGCAAGCTCTCTGGACGGAAGCTGGAGCAACTACAGGCGGGGGCAGGGGGACGAATTGCCCCGGATGCCCCGGACCAGAAGAAGCGCGATCCGTTTGATTTTGCTTTATGGAAATCGGCAAAACCGGGTGAACCCGCCTGGGAATCGCCCTGGGGTATGGGACGACCCGGGTGGCACATTGAATGCTCGGCCATGATCCGGGCGCGATTGGGCGAAACCATTGATATTCATGGTGGTGGCGGTGATCTGGTGTTTCCCCACCATGAAAATGAGATTGCTCAGTCAGAAGCGCTGACGGGACAACCACTGGCTCGCTACTGGTTGCACAATGGCATGGTGACGGTGAATGGTGAGAAAATGTCGAAATCCCTGGGCAATTTCACCACGATCCGTGACCTGCTAGATGGTGTGTGGGCAGAATATCCGCAACCGGTAGACCCAATGGCGGTGCGACTGTTTGTGCTGCAGGGGCACTATCGGAAACCGTTGGATTTTACAAAAGATGCGATCGCGGCTGCGGTCAACGGTTGGCAAACGCTAAAAGCCGGACTTCTCTTTGGCAACCATCATCGAGCAGCGTTGTCATGGCCAGTTGCCAGCCTCCAGTCTTCTCCTCAGGAACCCAACTCAGAAGACCCGTGGGTCGAACGGTTTCAAACCGCCATGGACGATGATCTGAATACATCGGGTGCTCTGGCAGTGCTGTTTGAGCTGGCCAAAGGGCTACAGCGAGAGGGGAATCGTCTGATGCATGAAGGGCAGACCCAATCCAGTCCAGAGATTCTCTGGCAGCAGTGGCAAACGTTGTTGCACCTGGCCCAGTTACTGGGGTTAGAGGCCAAAGCCGACAGTGATACTGATGCGGCAACGGGTGAATTGGATGAGGCTACGATCTCTGACCTGATCCAGCAGCGTCAAACGGCCCGACAACAGAGAGACTTTATAACGGCAGATGATATTCGCGATCAGCTAGCGGCAGTGGGAGTTACGGTGGTTGACCAACCCGATGGAGCCGTCCGTTGGCATCAGCAGTAAATCAACGATAGCGCCAACAGCCTCATTATCAGATTATCAATTCGGGTTTCCAAGACGGCAGTTCAACTGCAAAGTCCTGGGCCAATCTCTGTAGCTGTTCAAGATCGTCTTGCAATTGATGTTCCCAGGAACGGGACACCTCCCAGAACAATTGCTTTTAACACCAGCCATTTAGATTTCACATTTAGAATTTCCATAATTTTGATTCACTTGAGAACAATAATCATTCTCAAGTGAGCTATCATCACCTGTATTGCATCAAGTTGTTTTTGGGGGGTAGAACCAATGAGTTATCTGAAGTCGAGTGTGTTTTCCCTGTTGGTGGGGATGAATTTGCTGACGGGTTGCAACTCCCCATCAACGGATTCTGTCAGTGAAGGGGGTGAAGCTCAGACTGCAACGACTCCAGTCAGCAGTGAACCTCTGGAGCTGTTGGACATTACGGTTAGTATTTTGCCCCAGGAGTACTTTGTTGAAAAAATCGGAGGCGATCGGGTTGAGGTAAACGTAATGGTGCAACCGGGGGAATCACCAGCAACCTACGAACCCAAGCCCCAACAGTTGAAGGACTTGAGTGAGGCGGAAGCTTACGTCAGTATTGGCGTTCCTTTTGAAAACGCCTGGATGGACAAGATTCAGTCTGCTAATGCCCAGATGCTGGTGATTGATTCTGCCCAGGGAATTGAACGATTGGAAATGGCTGCCCATCATCATCACGACGAGGATCATGCCGAGGAAGCAGCGGACCATGACCATGAAGAAGAGCATGAGCACGAGGAAAAACATGAGCACGCTGAGGGAACTCTAGATCCCCATATCTGGTTGTCGCCGCAACGAGTCAAGATTCAAGCCCAAAATATCTATCAGGGATTAGTAACGATCGATCCCGAAAATGAGGCAACCTATCAAGCCAATCTGACCCAGTTTTTAGGCGAAATTGATCAGTTAGATCAACAAATTAAACAAAACTTAGTCGGAGTTGAGAATCGTGAGTTTATCGTTTTTCATCCGGCCTGGGGATACTTTGCCCAGGATTATGACCTGGAGCAGGTGCCTATTGAAATAGGTGGTCAGGAACCTAGTGCAGCGGAACTGGGGGAACTTATACAACAGGCAAAAACAGAAAACATTCAAGTGATTTTTGCCCAGCCAGAATTCAGTACCAAAAGTGCAGAAACGATCGCTACCGAAATTGCTGGAGAAGTCCTGTTCATTACTCCCCTGGCCCCCAACTGGTCAGATAATCTGTTGCAAGTTTCCCAAACCTTTGCCGACGTGCTGAACCAGAACGGGGGCGGGAATTAAATGACTGAGGTCATTACCCTGCATCAAGTCTGGGCAGGCTATGGGACAACTCCGGTATTAGAAGACATTAACCTGGTGGTGAAGGAACGAGATTTTATCGGTTTAATTGGCCCCAATGGCGGAGGAAAAACAACGTTGTTGAAGGTTTTGTTAGGGCTGATTTCACCCAATAGCGGAGAAGTCAAAATCATGGGTCGCCCGGTGTCTCAGGGTCGAAAATACCTGGGCTATGTGCCCCAACTCCTGGAATTCGATCGGGAGTTTCCCATTCGGGTGGAGGATGTAGTTCGCATGGGACGCTCAGGTAGACGCCCTTTGCTGAGACGGTACAACCGCAAGGATGAAAGTATAGTCACTCGCAGCCTGGAGCAGGTAGGAATGCTGGGATTACGCGATCGTCCCATTGGTCAGCTATCCGGTGGAGAGCGGCAGAGGGTTTACATTGCGAGGGCCCTGGCTTCTGAACCCCATATTTTACTTTTGGATGAACCCACAGCTAACGTGGATAGTAAAATCCAGAAAAGTATTTATGACTTACTGGCGGATCTCAATCAATTTCTGACCATTTTGATGATTTCCCATAACTTGAGTGCTGTTTCCACCTACGTTAAGACGGTAGGATGCCTCAACCATCGCCTTTTTTATCACAATGACAAGTTAATTACGTCGGAAATGATTGAGCAAGCCTATCAATGCCCCGTAGATCTGATTGCCCACGGCGTTCCTCACCGCGTTTTTTCTCACCACCATAATGATTGAAACCATTGGACAAGCTTTGCAATTTGACTTTATGCGTCATGCTCTCCTGGCTGGGGTACTGGTGAGCATTGCCTGCGGAATTATTGGTACTTTTGTAGTGGTCAATCGCATTGTTTTTATCAGTGGGGGCATTGCCCACGCTGCTTATGGGGGGATTGGATTAGCCTATTTCTTTGGCGTTAATCCAGTGTTAGGAGCGATCGCGTTTGCCCTGGCTGCGGCCCTGGGCATGGGCTGGGTGGAACGCAAGACCCAACAACGGGCCGATACAATTATTGGGGTAATGTGGGCCATCGGTATGGCAGTGGGCATTATTGCCATTGATTTAACCCAGGGCTACAAAGCGGATTTAATGAGCTATCTCTTTGGCAGTATCCTCACAGTTCCCCGCCAGGAGTTAATCATTATGCTCATCCTCAACCTGATGATTGGTGCGATGGTTTTTCTCTTTTATAAAGAATTGTTGGCCATTTCCTTTGATCCTGTTTTTGCCACCACCCGCAATATTCCGGTGGATGCTCTGTACCTCACCCTGGTGGCAGCGATCGCCCTGACAGTCGTGATGGTGATGCAGGTGGTGGGGTTGATTATGGTAATTGCCCTGTTAACCATTCCCGCAGCGATCGCTGGCCAATTTGTCCAGGACATCAAGCAGATGATGTTCCTGGCCAGTCTGCTGGGGATGGCGTTTACGACGACAGGGCTGTGGCTCTCCTATTTTTTCAATCTCACCTCCGGCGCAACGATTATTCTTGTTGCTGGAGCCGCCTATTTGCTCAGTTTGCTCCTGAAACAAAACAGGAAAACGATTAAAACGCCGAAATGCCGTACTGCAAAACGGTCTAGCTAAAGCGTCAACTCATTTTAGCTGTCTTTGCGTACTTAGAAATGTGCGGATATATTCGATTGTATTAATCAAAGTTTTAATCCTATGGCTAAGCCATTAACCGACAAGGAAATCACCAAACTGATTGGTGAGGCCAATGCTTTTTTAAAAGCGGAGCGCACCAAAGTCGCCCTGCTTCGGGTCAGTGGAATGATTTATTTTCAAGGGACATTCCCGCCGAAGCCGGACAGCAAACGAGCTAAGCCTTACCAACAGAAAATCGCTAGTCGGTTGCCGTGCTCACGTCAGGGGATAAAGAAGGCTCGATCAGAGGCGGTGTTACTTGGGGCCAAGCTAGTGACTGGTCAGTTTGACTGGAGCGATTATGGCGATCGCACCAAGGCAGGTCAGCGCACCATCGGCCAATGGATAGAAAAGTTTGAGCAAGATTACCGCTCTCGAAATCAGCTCAAACACCGGACCTGGCGAAACGGATGGTTAAAGTACTTCCGGTCCTTAAAGTGGGATGAGCAGTTAAGTTCTGAGGCACTAATTGAGGCTGTCCTGAGCAAGCCCGCCAACACAGCGACTCGCAAGCAAATCTGTACTCGCCTTCAGGCGTTTGCCGACTATGCTGACCTTGAGGTTGACCTATTGCGATTCAAAGGGCGGTATGGTCGAGCCTCACAAAAGGCTAAAGAGCTACCGAGCGATAAGCTGATCGCTGAGTGGTGCGGTGGCGATCTCATCCGGTCACCAGAGTGGCGTAGGGTGGCGGGGTTGATCGCCGCGTTTGGGTTGAGGCCCCATGAAGCGTTTTTGGGCGAACTCCAGGACGATGGCCAGTTTCGGGTTAGAGAAGGCAAAACCGGAGCTAGATCAGTACGCGCCTTCTATCCGGAGTGGGTTGACCAGTGGGGCTTGTGGGGAGAATTGCCAGACCTAAACGCTCAGCGAGCTTACGACGATGGCAGGCTAGGTGGTTTTGTGAAAGACCACCTCAGACGAACTCACAAACTTCCGTGTGCTCTTTACGACCTGCGGCACGCGTATGCCATCCGGATACACGTCCTGTTTGGCCTTAGTGAGACTGTAGGAGCGAAATTGATGGGTCACACACCTGATATGCATCTCAGTACGTACCAGCGCTGGCTAAGTGACGCAACAACGGAGGCCGCGATCGCACGGGCATTAGAGAGAGACGATCGACCTATGCCCCCAGTTCTGTAAATTTACGGGGCAATTAAACTAGTGTTGCCCCGTAAATAAAGTCAGTTGGCCTTTCCGTTCTAGACTTGCTTGTTTCTTTAAGAATCTAGCGGTCGGTGTGTTGTCATAACTTAGATGACATACGGAGCACAGCGCTCTGAGATTGTCGCGATCGCAATTTTGAGGCTCATGATCTAAGTGAGCAACGGTCAATGTCCATCGCTGTGGGTGAGCCCTAACCTCTGATTCAGGTACAGATATATCCTCTGGCCAGCCTGAGAACAGCTGGTTTATCGCATTAATACGAACCACAAATTCATTAACTGACTCGCCACATTAGCAACTTCACCTCGTCGCTAATGTGGTCGTTGTTCACTGTGGGACTATTTTTGGTCATACAATCCCCCGCACCGCCAAGGGCACGGTTGTTTTAGCTCGTTTCATTTTCAGGAATTAACTAAGGTTTACCAATGCTTTGAATAACAAAGCGTTTCAAGCGTCGTAATAATAGATTCTGGAGATTGATCCAAATGCTTGCAAACTTCAAACAAACAATCAGGTCTAAGTGCGCTGGAATCTTTGTCCATAGAAGCCGGGAAGGACACCTCTACCCCTAAACCCTCATAAGTAAGAATTGGTGTGCCAGCACCATCCATGTGACATCTGCCGGTCCATTGCCAGCCAAGCGCCTTAAGCGTTTTCCATACTGGCTCACATGGCAGCTTTTGTAGGCGATCTCTGTGGTCACTACAAAGCCAGTCTTTGTCAGACGTCCACTTGCTTGTTGTCATTTTTTTATCGCTCCGCAAATACTCCGTAGTGCTGTATAAATGTACGCCTGAGCGAGTCGCATTGGCAGCCGTCCCTCTCTCCAGGCGGGCAGTGTTTGATAGTCCATAACGGCCTGCCACTTTGGCGAGTAAGTAACGCCCTGATAGGTGACTGGCAATGCGTCGGCAATATTCGCCCAGTGATGTTCGTACCATGCGATCGCATTGTTGATATCCTCGGGCTTCACTACCTTTGCTAATGCTTTCTCGTCAGTGCATTGTGTTGGTGGATGCATCAGCGTCTAGCTCCAACTGAACGATTCCGTCTCGCTGAGCCATGTAGTCAGTCCAACAACGGCGTAAGATATCGCGTCCGACTGGACAGTCGGACGCGATATTGTTGAACCGCCAGGACCGTTCGACGGCTGGCGTACCCTGAAGCAGTGCTACACAGTGGGCGATTTTTACGAGCTTCGTGTGCCCAGCAGGCTTAGCCGCTTTCTTTGCTAGGTAATCCTTAGCCGAGTCGGCGACGATGTTAAACAGCCCCTGAGCAACCCTGATCTCGTGCCTCACACCTCTGATTTGAGGCTCGGCAACAACCCATAACCCCTGAGTTTTCATTAGCAAACCTCCTGCGCTAGCGGTGCATATCTCATCGCCCTAGACAGGGCCAGTTCTGCGATGTCTGGAATGATGCTGTTGCCTAACGCTCTAACTCTGTCCACCCGATTGGGTACCCCATTAGCCACTCCGCTAAAGCTGGGTGGGGTTTTGGCCCATGGGCTATTGCTCGATCTATCGTAGATTGCTTGTATCGGCCTTTGGTTGTCTTCGTGAAGGGCCAACCCGATCTCGCCATCGATGCTGTCGGCGTAGGCCACAATGAGCAATCGTTTCCGCATGTGTGGCGCACCCATGGAACAGCCTGATACAGCTGACCATTCAGCATGGTACCCGCAGCAGGAAAGCTCCCAGAGTATTGTTCCCATATCTCTACCACCCCTGAAGTTGAGCAGCGCTGTTGAGTTTTCCAGTACGAGGAAACGGGGTCTAATCTGGCGAACCAGTCGGGTGATTTCGAAAAAGAGCCCGGAACGCTCGCCTTGAAGTCCAGCTCCATTTGGATTGGCGGATGATATGTCTTGACATGGGAAGCCTGCTGTAACGACGTCCCAAGCTTCATAAGGTTCAAAGGTTCTGATGTCGCCATGGATTGCAACTCCGGGAAAGTTTTTTCTCAAAATCTCTTGGCAGTACGGATTTACCTCAACGAATTGCGTCGTTTTAATCCCTAGCCTTTGAGCTGCGATCGCAAACCCACCAATCCCGCTGAATAAATCCAAATGCGTCATGCTTGTGCACTGCATCAACAAACCCTCCGTAGTTGCTGCTCTTTTCCTAGCCGTGCGCGAATCGCCCCCACATCCAGCCGCCAGGGGCCGGTGTCTCCGTGAAGCTTGAATACCTCCACACCAGATTTGAAGTGCCCCGACCTAATTGCACGACGTAGCGCCTCAGGTGAGTCGTAGCCGAGTAACTGATACGCCTCTGAGACACTCTGAAGGTCGTTTGACTGCTTAGATGATGAAATGGTCGCGATTTGTATTCGCAGCTCTTCTTGCCCCTGCTGGAGGTCGGAGAGCTGGCGTTTGATGTCTGAGGCAACAGCAGACCATTCGTTTAGTTGTTGCTCCAAGTTGGCCAAAAATTTTTCGGCGTCCATTACGCAGTCCTCCCAGCCAAATTACGAAACCGAGTGTAAACAGGCTCAAATAGAAGCTTGGCTGTTCCGGTCGGCCCGTTCCGGTTCTTGCCAACAATCCATTCAGCCAGCCCTCTGTCGGACGACTCAGGATCGTAGTAGTCGTCTCGGTAAAGCAGGATAACGGTATCCGCATCCTCCTCAATATTGCCAGATTCCCTAAGGTCACTCATCATTGGACGCTTCGGATTTCTTGCTTCTACGCCACGACTGAGTTGAGAAAGAGCCCACACACTCAATTCCAATTCCTTGGCCATACCCTTGAGCCCACGGGAGATTTGACCCAGCTCTGAGACCCGATTGATCGAGCCTCGATTGCCCATGAGTTGAAGATAGTCCACCATCACAAGCTTGATCGTGCCCGGCCCATTTTCGGCATTAATCCGCTGGACGTTTGCGGCAATGACTTCCGGGGTCTGCCGAAAGCTATCGTCTATCCAGATTGGCAGGCCAGATAACTTAGCTACGGAGTGAGTTAAGTCCTCCCAGTCATTTGCGCCCAGTTTCCCTTCCCTGATTTTATTTGCACTGAGATGGGCGTCCGCTGCAAGACATCGATATCCGACCTGTTGAGCGCTCATTTCCAGGCTGGCGATGTAGACCCCATGACCTGAGTTTGCTACTTGAACAGCAACGTTCACTAATCCAGCGGTTTTACCCATCGATGGACGTCCAGCCAAAATTGTTAGGTCACCTGGAAGAACACCTCGGGTCATCTCATCAAGGTCGTAGAAGCCTGTAGGAATACCTTCTAAGCCACCTCCCTGATAAGCCTGCTCAGTATGGCCAACGTTCTCGGCAATCACTTCCGAAAGCGGAACCGCATTACAGTCTCCTGCAACCAGCATCAAAATATCCCTGAAGTTAGCCTCAGCACTACTAAGGCAGTCTTGAATGTTTTTTGTCTGGTCATTGGCTATGCGCTGCAGTTCGCTGGCCAGCCGAGCCAAGCAACGTCGCTGGTGTTTTTCTAAAATCAACTCCGCGTGCTGCTCAACGTTGGCAGACGTGAGGCACAGGTCAAACATTTGGGCGATCGCAGCTTTCCCACCAACCCGCTCTAGCTGCTTGGAGTTGGACAAAGCTGTACACACAGTCATCAAGTCAACAATTTGGCCATCTCTATGAAGCTGTAGGCAAACCTGGTAGATGACTCGGTGGCTGTGTACGTAAAACGCCTCGGGCGGTAGTCGATGGGCAATCCGTGAGATCGCACCAGGGTCAATCAGCAGCGCTCCAATCACGTCGTACTCAGCATCAATATTCGCTGGTTCAGCAGTCTTGGGCGCTCGAAATGGAACCACAGGGGCGTTGTTAGTTTGCATTTCGGTACCTCGCAGCTAATGCGTTCTTTGCCCAATCTTTTGGAGGTGGAACACAGTCATCTTCGGCAGAGCAAGAGGCTGCCAGTGAAGCATTCGCCGCAGGTTGAACTCTTCGTCTTTTAATCTCCACTGCACTATCCCAATGATTTGAAATCTGAGACCATCGCTTACCGCTGATCAGGTTCCAAAGCATGTTGATACAGTCAGCACGATCGCAAGGCTGGTTAACCTTCTGTTTTTGCCGCTTGAGGATCTGAAGTAAATCTTCATCAAAATCATTTTGACCAGGGCCTAGCCAAATCTGCCCTAACCCATGAGCCACAACCTGCGGATGCTTATGCTTGGGCGCGATCTCCCTAGCTTGACGCCTGGCCTCGTACTCAGCCAGCTCCCATACCTCAGCCAGGTCTATCGTCTCTGGCAACTGCTTATAGGTCACAATGCCGATTTTTAGATTTTGAGAATCATTCTCAGACGGCGGAATATTTTCATCTTGCAGCGATTGGTCAGCATCTAGAGCCTGGTCATCTTGAGTGAAATTGACTTGCTCAGACACTGTTGAAATATTTTCTTCAGAGAAAGAAGTATTTTCTTTTAAAGGAGTTTCTTTAAAAGATCTTTCTTTAGATCCGTGAACTTTTTTCACTGGTGACCCGTGAACTTTTTTCACTGGTTCCCGTGAACTTTTTTCATGGGGTGAACTTTTTTCACTGGTTCCCGACCCGTGAACTTTTTTCACTGGTTCAATGACGGGTTGTAGCTTGAGTGTGTACTCGTAAGTATGACCCCGCTTGTGATCTACCTTGTGACGCTCAATCCAGTCGCGATCGCAAAGTGCATCACAAGCAGTTATGACAGCGCGGTTCGATAGCTCGGCCTTTTCCATAAGACAAGTGATACTCATT
Organism: Leptolyngbya sp. Heron Island J; assembly: GCF_000482245.1. GTDB lineage: Bacteria > Cyanobacteriota > Cyanobacteriia > Phormidesmidales > Phormidesmidaceae > Leptothoe. The sequence goes on from NZ_AWNH01000021.1 coordinate 84,679, forward strand.
CGATGAGCACGTCTGTGCCATCCAAGTGTTGCCCGCGTGATAGTAAGAATCACCTTAAGCTCAGCTGGCTTGAGTTCACCTAAGTTGTCAAGGATAAGGTTGGGGACTTGGGTGTAGTTGCTGTTTTCGAAGCTCATAGGCCCACCCTCCTGTAGCTAATCAATATTTCTCTGCACCCAGCTTCTGTTCCTCGGTACGCACGCCAAATCTTTAACTTGTCGCCGTCAGGTATGTGATCGCGGTTAACCAACTTACAGGGTAAATTCTCATCCGTGCCCCGCAAGTCTTTTTGGGGTGATTCACTCACGCAACACCTCCCGCCGTCTTCACTTTGCCTAGGTACTTCGATCGCTTCACCTTGCCATCCCACCAGCGAAAATACTGGTAGGGGCCACAGCCGTTGATGGTGCGTTGCTCAACCCAACCATGCTCCGGTCCTTGCTCAGTGATTGGCGATGGCTCAACCTTGCGCTCTAGCAACTCTTCTAGGGACTGCCTTATCTCAGCAGTAGACAGCAGGCCCCGAAGGTGCTCAACTAGCGCTTCTATGTCCTGGCGATCCCAGTCAGCAATCTTCTTGACAATGTCCTCTGGGGTGACACCCGTACCCGCTGAAGTAGTGCCGTCTGCTATGCTGTGCCTAGCATCTGAATCTTTATTCATGATGTTTGTGATTTTGTACTACATGGGGGCCGCTACGCCCCCATTTTTATTGGCTATGCAACGTCTTTTGAGTTAAACGCTGTCAGGATGGTTGATGCCTGCTTGAGTCGCTCGTTAGCCGCCCTCATTCCAGACAGCTTGTACAAGCGAATTACTTCGTCAAAAAAAGGCACTAGCCCGATGGGCACCCTGAGCACTTGGCTTTCAAAGCCTGCTCTTTTCCCAATATGCTCCAGCCCCTCTTCTGGAGCTGTATCTCGCTTCAGCGTTTCCACCTGGCTCATACTCTGAGGCTCCGAACGTTTACGGATCAATTGTAACAACAACGGCTCGTATTTGTCTAGCAACGGATCGCCCTACCAGGATAGGATGTTTCATTGTTGGAACAATTGGGTCATTGTATGTCCGGTCTTGAGGAGTTTCAGTCTATTCTTAGAGCCGCTCGCGGTAGCATGTCCCTTAGGCAATTTGCGAGCAAGACGGGTCTGACTTTTAGTACTTTACGTAGACTTGAAAGCGGCGAAACCATCAGTCCAGACCAGTCTACACTTGACGCATTGGCATCTGCGTTGCCTCATTCCGCTGACGAGCTTCGGGCCATTATCGAGGGGAGAAGAGCGGAGCCCCAGAGGGCTATTATTACCGCAGAAGACGTCCTTAAAGAAGTCGATAGCTTCTCAAAGGATGAGATTAAACGACTGATTTATTTGATCGTTGATAAGTATTTGTAGGGAGTTTCTGACAAAAACTTTACAAATATCACTTGCCATCTTAGAGGCGTTGTTGTTACTTTTGATCCAGCGATGAATCAGTCGCTGGAGTACAAAAGCACAACATCATGACCAAACTAAATATTGAAACAACGCAGGCAGCTGCGTTCGGGTACGACTGTTCCGTCACGAGTCATGGGTACACCGTAGTGATGGCCTCTGACGATGAGAGATTCAAGCGCAGTACCTTAATGGTGGGTTTTGCTGAGGTTTATCAAGATCGCCTGCGGGTTAAGCCGTTTGCGTTCGACGTGTGGGTCAACCCTAATCTAGAGAACTACAGCTATCCGCAGATTGCACAAATCATTGCCGACCGCTGCGGCTTCGGGAGTTTCAGCGTCCATGACTGCGGTGTTCTTCCTGAGGGCTGGCACTATTCGTTCTGTTTTGAGAACCTGGGCTTCTTGCTAAACCTGCACTCTCAATTGGGGCATGTTGGCTCCATTCGGATCGCAGTCGATGGCTTCCTGGCTCGGCATATCTCTCTTCGTGATGAGCGACGGTTGAGCACGGTGCACGGTGCGATCGCGTGGATTGTTAAGCAAGACGATCGTTGTCAGGACGCTCACCTGGCGCGGGAGGTAGCATAATGGCCAACTTGATGAGGATTCCTCAGTCTGGTGCGATCGCTATCAATGATGCGGTCGATCGGATGAATACTCTGACGCTGTTTGTTCAACAGTCTTTGAGAGAAAACCTTGATTACGGAACTATCCCTGGCTGTGGCGATAAACCAGTGTTGTTCAAGCCTGGGGCTGAAAAGATTGCAACGCTGTTTGGCTTGCGGATCAATATCGAACGGACTGACGTTGTTAAAGACTTCACTGGCAAGGACTTTGGTGGCGAACCTTTTTTCTACTTTGAGTACCTGTGTATTCTCAAGGACCGCCATGGTGATGTCGTCGCCCAGTGCTCTGGCAGCTGCAATAGCTGGGAGGATAAATACCGCTGGCGTAAGTCAGAGCGGTGCTGCCCTCAGTGCGGGCAGCCAACAATTCTAAAATCCAAGCAAGATGGCAGTTGGTTTTGCTGGACTAAGAAAGGTGGCTGTGGAGCAAAGTACCCCAAAGGTGATGCAGCGATCGAGTCTCAAAAAGTCGGTCGCGTTCCTAACGAGCGCATTTTTGACCAGGTCAACACCATCGACAAGATGGCTCAGAAAAGGTCGATAGTCGGGTCGGTGATCCTGGCTGCCAACGCCAGCAACTACTTTGCCGTCGAACAGACGATGACTGAAGGTGTTGAGATCATCGATGCTGACTACGAACCAGCTCAACCTATTAACAACGCTCAGCCCATGGAACGCATCCAGGTTGAGGTCATGCCCGACAACGGCAACGATAACCAGGCTCGGATTGCCAAGGTGATTGCCGTGACCGAACACAATTGGGCTGAGGCTAAGGAGATTTGCGATCGCAAAGTACGGCCTGTTCCTAGTTCCGAGCTGAGTAGCGTTGAACTCCGAGAGTTGATCCGGTGGTTGTTGGCTGATTATGCGGTCAAGCGGCGCTATATCCAGCAAGATACGGCATACGGGCTAACGACAGAGCTGATCAAGCAACAGCCCAGTATCACTGACGAGAGCCTGATCAATCGGTATTTTGTCCGGCTAGATGAACTAGCCGAATCCGCGCCGGTCTCCGCAAAGACCCCAGGTCGACAGTTCAAAGGCGTGAGTATCGAGTAATTTTTCAGGGGCGTAGCCTCGCCCCGTAGCATCATGAATCCATTTGTATCTGCTGCATTGCAAAAGCAAGGCGCATCTGAGCTGCCTGCAAACTTGGCATCTGTTGCAATCTCAAAATTGATGGCCAGCCAAGAGTTAACCCTGTCTGAATACCAAGACCTGATTAGGGTGCGACCAATTATCAACAAAACCCAGTACAAAAAACTAGTTGACGGAGCATTGTCATGAAACAAAGTAAATTGCAAGAAGTTTTGAGCGAGTACGATGTCAGCCAAGTTGTGGCCGTTGCTGCCGAGGCTGCACAAGATAGGTTTAAGCACCCAGCGTTAACCGAGTCCCTTGGAGCTGAGGCATCGGTCCAGCTTAAAAGACTCAGCCACGACCTACAACAGATTGAACATTTGCATACCAGCCTGAGCGAGATTACTGAATAGGCGGTATCATTCAATCAGTGACGATTTTCAGGAACTCCAACGCGACCTTTAACCTGGGTCGCGTTTTATTTGAGGAAATTTACGGGGCAGACTCAACAAATTGCCCCGTAAAAACTGACATGAGAAAGCCCGCACTTGGCGGGCGTGTTGGTGTGTGTTGCAAAGTAAGCCGATCGTATCAGTCGGAAAGACGAATTTCATTGTTAACGAACGGCTGTATGCGCGCAGAGGGCAGCTTGCATAGCTCTCCAAACAGTCCAATCAATACCCACAACTGCCAGCTAGACCATCCTTGTTTGTCCGTGTCAGGCATATAGCTGGGATCATTGTAGTACTGGCGAAGATGCTGAAGCCCCTGAGGTGTGAGGCGCACCCAAACGCGATCGCTTAAGTTCACAATCATCAGTCAGAAAGCCCTTTTTCTATTGTTGCGATCGCGTCAACTAATTCGTTGTCCTCAGGAGCATTGGGGGTATTGATGCGCCTAATGACTTTTAATGCCTCAGCCATATTGCCCTGGCGTTGCCGTAATTTCTGGTTCACCAGCTGCTTGTTCTCAGTGGTGAGCACTTCAACTTCAAATCGGTTCAGACCATCCGCTACAAATTGGCGTAGTAAATCTCCGTAGTCCAGCAGCCCTAATTTTTCCGTCAGCTTGTCCACCCTCTGCCAAGTGCTGCCTGGCATGGTTAAGTAGCGCCGTGGATTGCTCATTTTGGTTACTCTCAAGTACCACCCAAGCGTATCAAACAAATTAATAATTTCTACTCAGGCTGTGCCATGCGTGAGGGCTAATGAGCATCATTAGTGTGTCAACAGAAACACGCTTGTGTTACTGTTGAGCCATGTCCTAACCCCTTAGACATTTGGGTAGGACATGGCCATAGACATGGGTAAGGTAGATGGAAGATTTTTTGACTGTTAAAGACATTGCAGGTCGCTACGGGGTAACGGTTAAGACGATTCGGAGATGGATCACCAAGGTTGGACATGACCTTGGACAGCGACTAGACAAGCAAGGGACATTTGGGTATACGGAAGACGAGATTACTCTTATTGCTGAAGCTGGTGGTCGTGAGCCAATAGCTGCATCCCCTGAGATCGTTGACGCAGAGCTGATCGAAGACGAGGGCACCTTGACCCTTCAGTCGGGCGTTGGAATGCGCTTGGATACTCCTACCGTAGGCAAGCTAAGCATTGGCATCTCTTTTGATACTGGAAGTGCATCAAGCGAGGAAAGCCGGGCGATTACGAAGATTGCCGAGACCGAAGTGAATAACCTGACTACCGCTCTAGGGTTTGCTCTTGGCGAAAGCATTGTTAGAGAGGCGAAGCAGCGCTATGAAATTGCGACTGCCAACCTTACCAACAACATGGTTAAGGGGGCTCAAACGGCAGTTTCTAGCCAGGGTGTGGCATCCAAGGAGGCCGCCTAATGACCTACGTAGCAGTGAATTTACTTGCTCAGGCGTCGATTCTGGTAGCCCAAACTTCGGTCAATCTCCAGGCCTATTCCCCAGGACAGCCCTACAGGTTCAATGGCGTCGACGTTCCATCACAGCAAACGCTTGCGCCAGCTGGGCAACAGTCGTTTGCTTTTCGGCCTGCCTGCTCTCAATTGGTTGAGTCTTCTATCCCTGACAACTCTGATCAGGTTCATTGGGGAATGAGCTACAACGGCGACTTCTACGCCTTTAGCACCAAGCCCGCTGGCATGTCTCAGCAAAAAGCTCACCTCTTTCTAGATGCTGAGGGCAACTGCAAGATAGGCGGCGTAGAGGTGCCTATGGTGGCCGCTAGCGCCCTTCCGCAAGAGGTTATTCCGAAGTCATAGCTGAAGCCGTCGAAGACCCGCTTGCGGCCCTCCCAGAGGTTATAGAGAGGGCGAGAGTACCCGCTGGCGCATGGGTCGGTATAGGTTTTATGGGCGCTGGACTTGGCCTTATCGGCTATGGATGGACAAAGCGGACACTAAAGCCTACTCAGTACGCCACAGAAGGTAATGACAGCTCTCCATTTGCTGACCTTCTTAAAACACTTAATCAAGATTAGCTATGGTCAATTCAGACAACTTTTTTCCGTTAATTGGTGGGGCCGCGCTGACTGTGATTGGGGCTGTTATTACAGCAACCAGCTTTAACCCCACCGTGCAGGCCAATCAGGCCCATGCAACCAGCGTCAAAGGCCTCAAAGCTCTGCAAGCCCAGTCAGAAGAGCTGTTTGACCTGGAAGCCGCTGAAGCCGAAGCCCGCTACGCACGTGGCTGCATCATGCTGGCCAACAAACTTGAAGCGGGCCGCAAGCTGTCAGGTTTTCCAGATAAGACCGAAGTTTGCGATCCCTTTGGATTTACAGGGGTAACTGACGCTACGGGCAGAATTACCAGCATCCTTCGCACCCCTGACAAGACTGTTGTTCAGCAAAGGATTTCACCTCAATGACTACAACTGGCCGTGTAAAAAATGCCGCAAGCAAAGTGGGGAAGGCCGTCGAGCAGCTTCAGGAGCAAGTTCAAAAACTTGATTCTCCCGACAAAATTGATAGTCTTGTTGTTCGAGCGTTGACCTACGCGCTGCTGCTAATTCCGCTGCACTTTTTCTGGATCAATCGCCAGCCTTACACACAGCTACTTGAGAGCTGGCTGGGCGTCACGGGTGCATTCGTTTCCGTACTAGGCTTCATCTGTGTTTGCACTGTTCAGTACTTCGAAGTTAGGCCGTTCATGATGTCGTCAACAGCATCGGCTAAAAAGCGGCGGTTTACCAACAATATTGCGATCGCCTTCTACGTAATTGACCTGATTGTGTGCTCAGCAGCCTGGCCTGTTTTTGCGAGCGAGTATGGTCTACCAGGCCTTGACGACATTCAATGGGTCAACGTAGGCCGCATTATTGCCATTGTCCTGGGTCTATCAGGGTGGTTCGCTTTCCGTCAACTGATGCGGAGGAAGCTGTAATGGACGAAACCATGAAACAAGAGTATGCCTTGGCAGTCAGCGAGATTCAGAATATAGCGGTTGACTCAGCATTCAACCGCTATGGATTTGCAGCCCAAGCCATTGGTGTAGGTGTTGGGGTGGCAGGCGGCGCTTTGTTGGCTACATTGATGCCTGCTGCTAGCGTGGCTGGTGGATTCTTGGCTGGGATAATTGCGATCGCAGCCAACAATTTTGCATACAGCGAAGCCGAAAGGGTCATGAAGGGCGATGTAAACGCCGTCAATCGGTATTGCCCCATTGATCAGCAACAGAGCATCATCCTGGCCGCCACAGAGAGGATTGAGGCCACAAAAAAGCCCGTAGCTCAGGTGGCAGAAACGAGCCAGAAGAACCAGAAGTCTACGTCGACTACGACGGGACCGGAAACTACCAGCCAGTCACCTGAGCAGGTCGAACTACCAATCCCTGTTGCACCAGTTCAGTTAAAAGCCAAAACCTTTCACCTGCTGATGTGGGGGCGTTCGCAGGGTGGCAAAACAAACACTGCGATTCACCTGCTAGGCATCAGAACGGCGATTGCCGTCGATTATGTGACCACCAAGGCAGGCGATAAGGTTCCAGAGGGCTGGAAGGGCTATTTAGTCGATCTCTCAAAGCTAGATGCCCAAGTTAACTGGCTGCTAGACCGTTGGGAGGCTCGGCTTCAGTCCAGCTTGGGCGGCAGTGGCACCAAGCAATGGGTCTTGATCGACGAGGTGATTACTATTGCCAACACGGTCGAACCAAGTACCCAGAAGAGATTAAGGGGCTTCATTCTTACCGTTCTAACATCTGGTGCTGGTGTTGGATTTGAGTTGGGCCTGTTTGTCCAGTCGGGCAATGCGTCCATTTTGGATATCCCGGCTGACCTACTTCAAAACTGCAATGTAATTGCTGTAACGGGAGCCAAAAAAGACAACAACTCAATGGCCTCAGCGTTCACAAAGTACACCGGCTACAGCCTTACTAATGACCAGCAAAAACACATTTCTAACCTATCTGGACATTGGCAGCTTTGGGACAATGACGGTCCATGTTTGTCTCAGATTCCTAAGCAAGAAACCAGCTTGAAGTCACTAGATTCTTGTCCCTTAGCTCGCGAGGAACGCACAGCCCCAAAAGACGTAAGCTCTAGTGGTTTTGTTGATAGCCCGTGGGGCTCAAAAAGCTCGAAAACTATCGAGGATAGAATAGTCGGCTACTTCAAGAAAAATCCAGAGCCAGCTACGCCAAGAACCGTATACAGAGGCATAACAATACTCAAGAGTGACGGGCAATTAAAGGTAGAAGACATCAGACAAAAACTCATTGACATGACCAAAGAGAATCCATCTTTAATCGCAATGGAAAATATTGGAGGTCATGACAAATTCCATCTAATTGTCACAAGCTAAATGTCATTGTCAGAAAAGCCGTTTTTTGGGAATTGACGCCTTTTGACAGTGACGGGTATTGACGTCGGCGACAGTGACAGGTATTGACAGTCTCCATGACACCAATTGACACATTATTTAGCATTAAGAAATCGAGAAAAATGACAGACACAATTGATGAATTTGCCGGAATCACAGTTCAGACAACTTTGAACACGCTTGGTGAGGTAATTGTTGAGGCAAATATAGAAAACGGATGGGACGTTGCGACAAATGCCGACTGGCTCTTGATTGGCGAAAATCCGAGCGTGAATGTCGACAAATTAATGAGGCTGTTAGCACTAATTCATTCCGAAGTTTCAGAAGCAGTTGAAGAGGTTAGAGTAGGCGATCGCGTTAAATTCACCGAAGAGTTGGCTGACGTGATTATTCGAACTCTCGACTTGAGCGTTGGCCTTGGTCTAGACATTGGTAGCGCCGTCGTTCAGAAGATTGAGAAAAACCAGAAGCGTGGCCAACGTCACGGAGGAAAATTAGCGTGATGACTCAGGAAAAACTTAAGCCCACATTCAACCGCTCAATCAAGCTTGATGTTGCTCGCCTAATTTTCCCCGAATTTGATATTGATAGAGCACTTATTGACGGCAAACCATGCTACATGGCTAGGTTCTACGATTTGCGCTGGGAGATGACCGACGAAAGTCTTACAAAGCTGGTCATCAAAATCATTGCCCGCCTGGTGGAGGTGGCCAAGCTACACGCTCCAATATCGAAAGATGGCTAGCGGCAAAACTCACGATCGAGCCTCTAAGTGGGTCGCGATCGCAGCCGGTTCCATTGTTGGCTCACTCTGTGTCGACAACGACCAACTAGTTGTACTAGCAACGGTCACGACCTTGGTAACTTGGGCCTGGGGTCTTTTCCTGAGTCCTGATCTAGACCTTGCCGAGAGCCCCAGGGGGTGTAATGCTAAGCGACGATGGGGCCTTCTCAGTGCCTACTGGGTGCCGTACGGCAAGGCATTTAAACACAGGGGCATGAGCCACTGGCTGATTGTTGGCACAGCGACTCGATTGGTTTATGGATTGTGGCCGTTAGTGCTGTGGGCATGGGAGACCGGGAGTATGGAGATCGTCTGGTTTGTGTTTGCCTGCGGGTGCGTAAGCGATGCCACACATTTAGTTTTGGACTATTGGGGTTGACATGATTACGAAAGAGTTAGTCTGGATTTGCTTAAACGAAATGACACCGCACAGCGAAGCTATCGTGCTAGTAGCGACAAAAGATGGCACCGAATGGAGCTACCAAGTCGCCGCTTGGGATGATGGCTATTTTGAGGATGCCGAAACTAGCCGAACAGTGGAACCTATGCCAACACATTGGGCCGAGATTCCGCATCCTGTTAAGTAGTGGCTTTATATCGACTCACCCACGTGATCACTCAACGCCGCTATCAGTTCCCGCCTGTCTTCTGGGGTCAGTCCCAGGAATGGGCGGGCTTCTTGTGTGCCATCCTTAGAGCCAAGCTGAAACCGCGCAGCATACGGTCTGTTACTGCCAACGACCAGCGATCGCGGCCGAGCCACATACGTAATTCCATCACGCATCGCCAAAGTGTACTTACCTATCCCGCGATCGCGACCTTCTTTTTGCTTCTGACGTTTCCAGGCCGGTGAGATGTCAGCCCACTTCTGCCCACCAGGCGATACCTCACTATCGAAGTATCGGCGAGTCTGCAAAAGCATGTACTCACCGAAGTCTTCTAGAGCTGGTTGTAGGTTGCCCACTCGCTCACCGATCTGGGTCAGCGCTCGGTTGACGTCGGCGTCTGTAATGGTGACTTCTATTTGCATGTACTAACAACGCTTCATTTGATTAACTGTTGACCCATGCTATAAAAGAGGCGGCTCTCCCCCTTTTCTAATCATGACTCCTGACTCACTCCTAGACACAGCCTATCGATTTTTCGGTGATGCAGCCGTGTCCGCCATGGTTACTTTTCTGATCACTCGGTTTTTGACAACTCGCTCAGGTGCGATCGCAAAATCATTTATCAACGCTATCAAGGACGGCAAGGTGACAGAGGCTGAGCTGGCTGAATTTAAGCAGGTGCTAGCCGATGATTAAGACGGTCACGAGAACCATCAGTACAGTCAACCAATGGTGTATTGCCAATGGCCTGCCGGTGTTTTTCAACCTGGAAACGCGCTCATTCAGCAACGAATTTCGCATTGACCTTGAAGGGTTTGGCTGGGTGTTCTCCTTGAATAAATGGACCGGCAGCACGCCTGGGTATGTGGCGTTCTGGATCGATCACCTAAAGTCTGGCAAGTCTGCAAGATTTGGCGCTCATCCGAGCTTTAAAGGACCACTGGATCAGCATTTCTCTTCTGCCGAAATACCGCCCCGGCAACTGTAGAATATCTTTGGGAACATGTCTGATAGTCGATATGGTGCCTCGGTTCATTGCCGAGGTTTTTTATGGGGAGATTTACGGGGCAGTGTGCCGCTGTTGCCCCGTAAGTTTTAAAAATGCCTCAGCTAACTGCGTCGTCTGGGATGGGTGGCACCGTTGGCTCCTCATCCACCTGGGGACCGTATTCGCGAAGTTCTTTCTGGACGGCACTCCATAGATCATAATCTGGCAATGGCTGATCAATCCTGGCGATGTGGCCAAACATTCCATAGCTGAAGCGCAAAGCTCTATTGACGACACTGGCATCATCTCCCGAAACTTCCGGGATCTCTCCTTGACGCCAATCTATCTGAGCGTTCAGCTGGAAACCCGAGTGAATAACTGGTGACTGAGACCGAATAAGCTCAAGCTCAAAACTTCTTCAGAAGTTGAACTAGCAGTTTCAGCTCTGGAAGTCGAACCAAAAGCCGCCCTTGAGCTTTCTTGGGGCGGTTCTTTGTTGCCTGAACAGTCGCTATTGCCGTGACTGGCAACGTGTGTCCTCATTCCCATACTTGACACCTATTAATTTCCTAGATTCTTCAACATTTTCCGAACCCGACCTCTAGTCCCTCGGCAACTCATCAGCTCGTAATCCTGGGCATAGACATTGCAGCCAAGTACAACAACCTTAGAACAGCCTGAATCGGTCAGTACCTTAAGCACTCGGGTACATCCCAATGCATTCTCCTGAACCACAAAGCCAATGCCTGATTCTTTGAGTCTGAATAACAACTCAGGCTCATCTAGCTCAGTAGCCACTCTCTTTTTCTGAATCGGTTCAATCGTTCGCTCTATCCGCCATCGATTGTTGAGTCGTCGCTTTACTGTCGATTGCGATCGCTCAATAGTGTTAGCAATACCGGCAATCGAAGCACCTGGAATCTGAAATCCGTCCTTCACCACTGCCATGCCCTTTGCCCCTGGGAAACTGTCAGAGGATGCTGCGTCATGTGGATCAAAAACTGATTTCTTCGCCTGGCCCTTCTTCGCTTTCTTCGCCGCCCAGTACGCCTGTCGTTGTCTGTACTCGGCTTCTAATGCGGTGGCCACTGCCTTGGAGCCCATGCGGGTAAGGTCGGATAGGGGAACTTCAGCGATCGCACCCAATCCATCCACACCTAATGCACAAGCTACTTTAGCAATGCCCGATAGATAGAGTTCTATTTGGCCATCTACTCGTCGTCTAGAGCGCCACCACACCCCGAGCCCTGCCTTGACCCAGCGGTAAATGGTTTGAGTGCTCACGCTCATCAGAGCAGCCATGTCAGCCACACCAAAATAGACCCCGTCCGGTGCCCTCGGTATCCAGGGCTCTTAGGACGTGCCATAGCCTCGCCTGCTCACAGGTATCGAGCAGACGGCTATAAATTCGTATGGTGGTGAGGTCTGACATGGCATAGCTAGGCCGATCCTTAGAAGAGGACCGACCGACTACCGGCCTCCTAGGCCTCCGCCCACTTCTTCACAGCCGCTTCGATTTCAGCCTTGAGTTCTACTTCGGCATCCGACAGTAGCGCTTCAATTCGCTGCGTCGATGGCGTGCGCTTAGATAACTCCCAGGCCATACGGACCCAGATCCAGAGAAGGAAAAGTCGTAGTGTTTTCATGGTGTCCCCCTAGGCTGTGATCGCAACGATTGGACTCTGAAGCGTCGGGTGCTGATCGCTGTAGTCGGAAAGGGCGCGATCGCAACACTGCTCATAGCTACCGATGAAGGTGTTGGGGTAGGCAGAATAGCGACCGTACTCCCAGTTGAGGCCGAGGCTGGGGTGGGTTTGGATCAGGCCGACTACATGGCCGTTCCAGGTGACGTGATGCTGGCTATCAGAAGATTGCGTGATTTCAAGCCCTTTGACGGGGCTTTGGGTTAGAGTTTTCATTAGGTCAAATCCTTGTGGTTTAAGGGTTTGGTTTAGAGGGCTGGTCGTAGTTGGCGCTACTCCAGTCCTTGTTATACACCAACTTTAACTTGTCACGTTAAACGCGTCAAGTTATACTCGTTGCAATTGAAAAGTGGCGCTACAATAGTGGCGTCACGCATTATCTGTAAGGAGTCATTATGATCAATGCGGTGAAAGTTCAGCGAATTATTGAAATAGAGGTACCGGGGCTAGGAGAACGCATCAAGAAAGCTCGGCAGCAAAAACAGCAGGAAGGTAGAACGATGACTGATCTTGCTAGTGCTGTTGGTATGTCGGTTCAGAATTGGTACCGGATTGAAAAAGAGTCTCAGACCTTGGCTGAAGATGTTCTCAAAAAGATTGAGGAAGCTTTAGGCGTATCGTTTGGGGTGAAGTTTGATGAGTGAATCAATCAAAGCGACTCGCGCCAGTATTCAGATTGGCGACCTGGCAGTAGACGGCTTCATGTTGCCTGATGGCAGTTATCGAATGAGCCAGACTCAGACCGCTTCAGCGGTTGGGCTGCCAGAACGAAACGCCCGCGAATTTTTGAAGTCAAAGGCGATTAAACGCTTGTTGGGCAAGGATTATACGCCCGCGATTTCTGAAGTTGAAATCGAGTCCACTGATCAAGCCAGAGGGCAAAGCCGCATTAATGCATTGCCTTTAGATACAGTGTCTGCCTACTGGTTGTGGCAATTGTTTAGAGGTAATAAACAAGCCTTGGCCCTATGCATGGCCCTGATGATTGAGACGCTCACCCGCCGTTTCGATACGGCCTTTGGTGTGAGCCGTTCTGAGGACGAATACAATCAGCTGCTGCGCGATCAGAATGCTGCTCTTCAAGCCACATTAGAAGACTTAGCTGATGCCTATGCGGAGCCGGATTTGCTCAGAGAACACGTGTCCAGACTAGAACAACAGATCCGAGACCTGGGCGGTGAGCCCTGGCAATTACCAGAGAATAACGAGGTTCCCACCAATGACTAAGACAATGACCCAGGGCAAGATGCTCTTTAAGCTCAAGGAACTAATGGCCAAATACGACGTATCTGTCAAAGCACTGGCATTACGTCTGGACGTATCCAGCAGCACTATTTCTGAATGGAGAAACGGCAATAAGCACCCAAGTGTCCCGAAGGTGAACCAGATTCTGAACGCTGTACTGGAGCTGGGTGACCAAGAGCGGCTGAAGTTTGAACCACTCACCCTGTCAGAGCTGATTGAATGGCGTTTGGATAGATAATCGACCTGCTTTACCTAAGGGGAATTTTTTTACCTTAGCTGTGCTATCGTTGCCACATCTGTGTCAAGAGAAAATCAATAGGCATATTTTTTTGGCTTTAGTGAGCCGTTGGCGGCACAAATGAGCCGAGGTTAGTTCAATTAGCAATATATGAGAATAAGAAGATGAGTGAAATAGTTCTGTTTAATTTTGAGTCACACGACATTCGCTACGTTGGTGATGGCATAAAGCATGAATGGGTGGCTACTGATGTTTGTGCCGCCTTAAATATTAGGAATTCAAGCCAAGCTTTAGATCGATTGGATGACGATGAAAAGGGTATATGTTTAAGTGATACCCCTGGTGGAGAGCAAGAGCTACTAACGGTTAACGAGCCTGGGTTGTATGGGCTAGTTCTTGGTAGTCGTAAGCCTGAAGCTAAGAGATTTAAGCGATGGCTAAAGCATGAAGTTCTGCCAGCAATCAGAAAAACTGGGTCTTATAATCTTCAAAAAACTGACTCCACCCCCAAACCTGAACCACTACAGCTACCACCCGCTGATGTGAGAATTCGGGACTATGCCAATGCGATGCAATATCTTGAAGAGAAGTTAGGCATCGATCTTCAGAATCCCCGTATGCAACAGCATTACCAGGATGTGATCAACAACATCGTCTTAGATAGCCAAAAGCAACTACCACCTAGCAAAGACCGTTGGATGGGCATTGTTGAATTCGCTGAGAAGTTGGGCTACAAAGTTACTTCCAAGCAGGCACCGATTTTAGGGAAACGGGCTAAGGCTTGGTTCGTGGCTGAGACTGGAGAACTGCCTGCTGAAGAAGATCGCTTAGTCAACGGGCGCATGTGCCCTGTGAAATTGTACAATGTTACTGAGTACGGAGAGGGGTTGAGTCAGGTTGTGCGGGAGTATTTGGGGGAGTCTGGAGGACGGGCTGCGGCTTAGGTTTAACTTTAGCTGGCAGATTATTCCAAGCTAGGCTACGCAGATGGCATTGACTCTATCAAAGTACGAATAGGCTCAAGGTTTAAGTCCTCTGGTTGCACTGGTGTTTCAGACTCGCGTCGCAGAAGAATTTTTACTGCAACTGGCTTCCCAAGCAAAGGATTACGAAGAGCAACGATTCCATCCATCTCTCTAAGAAATGTATTGAGTGTGAAATAAATTGTTCCACACGTTAGGCTGCCCTGGTTAGCGAATGCTATGACAATGTCTTGCCCTCTGAGCATATGCCCCTTTCCTTTGAGAAATCGCGCTGGACTATTCGGGATTTGTGTAACGTAGATATCAAAAACCTCAACTACTCTAGCTTCCATAAAAACGAGAGAGCCAATTTGATTGAATCTGAAGTTAACTCTGTAAAGAGCTTCGGCATTAGGAGGTTCAGAGAATTCACCAGCCACATAGACAGCATATCCTCGCCACTCACCACTGATATTTATGCGGCTGCGGCTAAAAACTAAATAAAGATCATACTTAGTAATAATTGCAGATGCTACGACAGCAATTGCTCCAATTAGACTGGCTACTAGTGTGGCAGTTCCCGGATCCATAACGTTGCACCGTGGCAGATTTTTATCGCAATTCCAGTACTAACCATTAGTTACTGGCAGCTAACTATATATGTATCCAGAAAATGTCTAGATAACACTCCTAAAGGGAAATTAACCAGAATTTTTCTGGATAATACACCGAGCATAGGATTTATCTAGAAAGCTTTAACGATCTTCATTGGTTCAAATGAACTTCGGTATGACTTGCATGCCGGTTGGTGTGGAAGGGGGGATTCGTGAGGATTCTCGCTATCTCGACTAAGAAGCAATAATAACCGTTATGATAGGGCACGTACCAATTGGACTATTCGCTCATCACTCAAGCCTTCGCGGAGGTCCAATGCATTTCTGTCTTGTAGAAACGGGGGTAGCTCCGCGAATGTTGTGCCTGGAAGTAAGATTGGGATTACTCGTACCGTCTTATCTGCCGTTGATTGCTGCAATACAGCGTCTAGCTCAGCGGATTGCCACGGCGATTCCTGAGACGCTGGGCTGATACAAGCACAGATTGTTCGTGAGGACTGAAGTGCCGATAAGATTACATCCTGGAAACGTTCGCCTAGACCAATATTTGTGTCAATGAATACGTTAAGACCTTCATTAGTCAATCTCTCTGCTAAATCGGTTACGATATCACGACTGTCCCGTGCAACGTAACTGAGAAATGTGTCGTATCTCTTTAAACTCCGCCCGATGTCTTCTTGAGATTCTTGGCGTTGCGTGCGCAAAAATTGGATAGTTGCGCGACGAATCTCTCCGTTTCTCAGCCATTCTCGTCCCTGCTTAGACTGAAGCAATTTCAATAAATCGCGATCTGCCAACAACGAAGTTGCGACATTGGCACGATCGGGATCATCTCGTTTAGCCTCCCTACGGATGGCCTCCACATCTGATTCAGCAAGCTCTCTGCATAATTGCTCAGCAATCATCAGGGTGGAAAACACTTGGGGCCATCGCTGTTGAAGGCAGCGTGAGACAGCAAAATACTCAAGCGCTATCTCGCTCATTGTGCCGGATGCAGCGAGGTTCTGGTTTATGGCAAGATCTATCAGGAGATTGTTGACGAAACGCACCGTAGATCGTGGATTTGCACCAGCGGCTGAACCAATGATTGGTAAAATCTCCTGGAAACTATTCTTGCTCTCGGGTGATATCCTTGTCAGTATTTTCTCCGAAAAATCAGTCATTCTCCCAGTGTGGGGTGGGATGTGAAAAGGGAGTTGGACGATTTTATCAAGGTAAGATTGACCTTCAAAATTTTCTATGCCGTAATCTTCCCTATATCGGTACTGCAGATACCCTTCGATTACACTTCGGGCAACTCCAAGGATGAAGATAAACCCTGGCTGCGCGAGCACAAGCTTAATGCTCTCCAGTAATCGGATAGCCAAGTCCGGAAAGCAGCGATCGAGGTCATCAATAACGACCACAATCCGCGCGCGCCCCCGCGATGGTAACTCAGAAAGCCTTTCAAAGGCTTCGTAGTAGAGGCTTCTGTCGAGCAGCGGATCGGGCGTGAGTTTCTCCTCACGGTCGATCATGTCCTTTGCAACAAATGATGCCTCGACTTCGGCGAATCCTGGAACTTTTACCTTTGACTTCGCAGAGAATCCATAAGCAACTGCCCGAAGAGACTTTATAAGCGATCGCCCTCCGTCTGATAGTTTTGCGGTAAAGCTCTTGTTTCGTTCCAGTTCACGAACAATTGTTGCAACCAACGGTACAATAGGGTGCTCTTCACGTTCGTACCGCCACGCATTGAACCAAACGGTGATGACATCATCCTGATCGTCCAGGTACCTCTGAATCAGTCGCATCAAACTTGTTTTCCCGGTACCCCATTCTCCAAACACGCCGATCGTGAAAGGTCCGGGCGTTCCAATTGCAGCATCTCCGAGAACTTTGCAGTAGGTTGAAAATCCAAGACCATCTAAGTCGGGGTCGTTGCCCTCCCCAAGGGGTTCGTCGGTCAATAGCTTCAGTTCGGACATCTGTTCCTCGGTATCCTGCAGCCTAATCCCCCTGACAAGGAGATCAAGTAGACATTGGCCAACCTAGCATGCAGATTTGGGCGATCGCTTGGAATTTCCTATATATTTCCTAAAGACTTTCTGCCGTGGCACCGTCCTTCATGCTTGGTCAGACCTTAGTGGAGGATTTGGGAGGCTTTAGGGCTGAAATGTCCGACCAAGGTCGGAGGCGGGGTATTTGGTTATTAAGGCTGGTGGCGGCTTAGATATTCACCAAGCCTAAGACATGAACAATAGGAATTCGGCAGGGGTGTACGTCATGCGTATGCCCCCTGTTTTTGTGTGGGTAGTTTCCCCTCTCGGGGTAGTGGGGTCTGAGCCAAGCTTACATCCAATGGGCACAAGGACAAGGCTAATTTGTTTCCATCCCCTTTCGGGGTAATGGGATCTGAACAAGGCAGGAATTATAAGCACAGCCAAAGGTATGCAGTAGTTTCCGTCCCCTTGCGGGGTAATGGATTCTGAACTGAAGTGGTAGCACGCCAGCAGGTAGGCGTCGCCGCGTTTCCGTCCCCTTTCGGGGTAATGGATTCTGAACAATTTTAGCCCAGAGGATTTCTACGTATAAGTTATAGTTTCCGTCCCCTTTCGGGGTAATGGATTCTGAACCGTTGGTAGTAGCCAGAAACGCCGCTACGACCAAGAGTTTCCGTCCCCTTTCGGGGTAATGGATTCTGAACACTCTTTACAGAGAAATTCTACCAAAATTGTTTCCAAGTGTTTCCGTCCCCTTTCGGGGTAATGGATTCTGAACTTGGGTGTCCCGATGAAATCGGCGGTGGCAATGACTGTTTCCGTCCCCTTTCGGGGTAATGGATTCTGAACCAGTAGATGTCGATACGTTTGGATGCCGGACCACCGCGTTTCCGTCCCCTTTCGGGGTAATGGATTCTGAACACTGAACGGCAATTTAATGTCAACGGCAATGCAGTGTGTGAGTTTCCGTCCCCTTTCGGGGTAATGGATTCTGAACCGCTATTGCTGTAGGCGGTAAGACTAATCAGATGTTGTTTCCGTCCCCTTTCGGGGTAATGGATTCTGAACGATTATGGAAAATTCTAATTCTAACCTCGCCGAATCAGGTTTCCGTCCCCTTTCGGGGTAATGGATTCTGAACCACTTTTTGCATTGCTGACCATCGCCGGACTAGTTTCGGTTTCCGTCCCCTTTCGGGGTAATGGATTCTGAACCGGTCATGGCTTACTCGTTCCAAAAACAAGTAGGGTTTCCGTCCCCTTTCGGGGTAATGGATTCTGAACCCCCATCTTCTGGAACCCTGACTACACAAGCCCTCTAGAACCCGATTTCTGAGGGGGTCTGGAAAAGCCCAGATAAATAGAAGCTATTCCCAAT
>NZ_AWNH01000022.1 GCF_000482245.1 Leptolyngbya sp. Heron Island J
AGCAGCTTCCCAGATGGGGTAGAAGTGAAGACCGATAGCGTTGGAAGAAGGAATTACAGCACCAGAAATGATGTTGTTTCCGAGAATCAAAGAACCAGCAACGGGCTCACGGATACCGTCGATGTCAACGGGAGGAGCGGCGATGAAGGCGATTACGAAACAGGCAGTGGCAGCCAGCAGTGTGGGGATCATCAGCACGCCGAACCAACCTACATAGAGGCGGTTCTCAGTGCTAGTAACCCACTCACAAAACTGATCCCACAGATTAGCGCTTTGACGCTGCTGTAGAGTAGTTGTCATGATTTATGAATCCTATAAATATTGTCGAGGTACGACAGCAGGCGAATTCGCCTGCATGCATATATTAAAATAAATACCTACTTTTGTAAACTTCCTTATCTTGAGTTTTTCTTGAGGAATCGATTCCCAACGTCATTGCTTAAGATGTTTTCGGACAAGTGTTTATCTCTCAAAACCTTTTACAAAAAGGACTTAAGCTCTCAAAATCTAGGCTCCTTGGCCTTTGTAGACCGACCTGAGCTATCCTGAGTTGAGCTCAGGCACTCAGAATTTGGCCTCTAATATTTTTGAGTAAGCACTCATTTTTTATAACGATTAGCAAAGAGGTTGGCGACATTGAGCCTGCGCATCACCTATAGTCCGGCTTATACCCTGGTGCCAACCTATGAGTGTTTCAACCAGTGTAGTTACTGCAACTTCCGAGTCCAGCCAGGCTCTGACACATGGCTCAGTCTTGCTCAAGCAAGGGTTACCCTTAGAGAATTGAAGGCGATTGAAATACTAATTCTGAGTGGGGAAGTTCATCCTCACAGCTCTCGACGCGCTGATTGGTTAGAACATATATATGCGCTCTGCCAACTGGCACTTGCAGAAGGATTTTTACCCCATACCAACGCTGGACCTTTAGGGTTTGAGGAAATGGCTAAACTCAAGCAAGCCAATGTTTCTATGGGATTAATGCTAGAGCAGCTAACACCTACATTATTGGACAGCGTTCATCGCCGTGCCCCTAGTAAACAACCGGCAGTTAGGCTAGAACAGCTAACGTGGGCAGGACAGCTACAGATTCCGTTCACAACCGGATTACTTTTAGGAATTGGTGAAACTCAAGCTGATTGGGAAGAGACACTGATTGCGATCGCGAATCTCCATCACCAATACGGCCACATCCAAGAAGTTATTCTCCAACCCCATCAACCAGGAGAACGCCAGCAGCAGCTAGGCCAACCCTGCGATGACGCCATGCTGCTAGCCGCCGTCAAACTGGCACGTCAACGACTACCTGACGACGTTACCATCCAGATCCCCCCTAATTTAGTGCAGTCTTCGCAGACACTGATTGACTGCATAGAGTCCGGTGTCAGAGATTTAGGCGGTATTGGCCCCATTGATGAAGTCAACCCGACCTACCATCACCAAAGCCTGAAGTCCCTCACAGACTTATTGCAATCCAACGGCTATAGCCTGCAGCCACGACTGCCCATTTATCCGCAACACGATGACTGGCTCTCACCCCCACTCAAACAAAAAGTCCAATCGTGGAGAACACGACTGGACTCATGACAATTAACGAACGTGCGTCAGACCTAAATCCGTCCGCGCAGCATCTGGGCCATTTCATTTTGACGAGGAGACATTTCTAGGGCCGTTTCCTCTGTAATTCGCCCTGACTCATAGAGAGCGTAGAGAGACTGGTTCATATTGCACATGCCATCAAAGGTACATTTCGGCAGTAAAGCCTCCACTTCATCAAGCTGGCCGCGCTGGATATAGTCCTTAATGGCATCTGTATTGATCATGATTTCATGAAAGGCCGCACGTTTGCCGTCCGTAGTTCGGCATAACCCCTGAGCCACAACTGCCACTAGAGATTCAGCAATGGATATCCGCACAGCGCTCTGTTGTTCAGGCTCGTACATACCTAAAATACGTTCCACCGTTTTCACAGCGCTATTGGTGTGCAAGGTACCAAACACCAGGTGACCCGTTTGAGCAGCTTTTAAGGCAATATCTACGGTTTCGCGATCGCGAATCTCACCAATCAGAATGACATCAGGATCTTCACGCAAAGAAGCCTTGAGAGCATTCTTAAATTCCAAAGTATGAATGCCAACTTCACGCTGCTTTATCAAAGATGTCCGACTGCTATGCACAAACTCCACCGGATCCTCAATGGTGACGATGTTCTTGGGCATATCCGTATTGATATAGTCAATCATCGCCGCTAGCGATGTAGATTTACCCGACCCAGTAGGTCCCGTTACCAGCACTAAACCCTTGTGATAATGACAAATATCCTTTAGCACTACAGGCAAATTCAGCTGATCGATCGTCAAGATTTTGACCGGAATCAGACGCATGACCAGCGATGGCCCCCGCAAAGTATTAAAGATGTTAATCCGCACACGCGTAAAATCAAAGTGTGCAGCGCCATCAAAGTCCATGGTCTGCTTGAAATCCTGAATCTGATCTGGCTTCAGTACTTCAGAAAGCCAACTATAGAATATCGCTTCATCTGTCGCTGGATAATCTGTAGTCTCAATTTCCCCACGATTACGAAAACGAGGAACTTCGCCCACACCCAGATGAACATCAGAGAATCCTTTATCGAAGGCTTCACGAACAATGCGTTCTAGAGTTAATCCGCCTCCAACCCTGACACCACCAGCGGATTTTGGCATCGGTGGTGGTGTAGCTGTACGAGCCCCTGCAGCCCTACCCATTCCTGGCGGTGGGGGCGGCACAGCCCGCTTCGGCGGCGGCGGTGGAGCAGAGGGCATTGAGGAGGGGCGTTGCGAATCAGTCATAAAACACCAAAAGCCTTACATAACGACGGGCAACATCAAGGAAGCACGTCTGTGCCACTTTGTGAGTTGCAGACACACTTATCAATCATCCACAGCCTACCCAAAATTGCAACCTCAAATAGCAGACTCCAGCTACGGTCATCGCTCAAGCACACCAGCTCCTTAACTGTGCTACTCTTATCTAGCTGTAAAAAATTCACACACTTGGATATTTCGGGTGTTTTAGGATCGAGCCGCCCAATTTAGGGCTATAAGCTATTACTGAGATACGCACCAAGTGGAGGTTTAACCCGAAAGGAGAAAATTAAATGCCTGTTGTAACGTTGGCTCAACTGCTTGAGTCAGGGGTTCATTTTGGTCATCAGACCCGCCGCTGGAATCCCAAAATGGATCAGTACATCTTCACTGCTCGTAATGGTGTACATATTATTGATCTAGTCCAGACCGCCAAGCTACTAGACAGTGCTTACTCATTTGTGCGTAGCTCAGCTGAGAAAGGTCAGAAGTTTTTATTTGTTGGTACCAAGCGGCAAGCAGCTGGCATTGTAGCTGAAGAGGCGAAACGCTGCGGCTCTTATTACATTAACCAGCGGTGGCTGGGCGGCATGTTAACCAACTGGACCACCATCAAAACTCGTGTAGAGCGGCTGAAGGAATTAGAGCGCATGCAGGAGACAGGTGCTTTAGCTCTCCGGCCTAAGAAAGAGGCTGCAGTTTTACGGCGTGAGCTGGAGAAATTGCAGAAGTATCTGGGCGGTATCAAGCTGATGCGACGTCTGCCCGATGTTGTCATCATGGTTGACATTAAGCGTGAATACAACGCCGTACAGGAATGTCAAAAGCTGGGGATTCCCATCGTGTCACTATTAGACACAAATTGTGACCCCGATGTGGTCGATATCCCCATTCCAGGTAATGATGACGCGATCCGGTCGATCAAATTAATCCTGGGTAGTTTAGCGAATGCGATCTACGAAGGATCCCACGGTCAGGCACCTCAGGAGCAAGGTGATGAAGACGACATTTATGCTGACTATCCGAGTGCCGAAGAAGATTATGATTATAGTGAGGCCGATGTCTCCGCCACTGGAGATGCCTCTGAAGCAGATGAAGTAGTCGCAGCAGATGAAGTAGTCGCAGCAGATGAAGTAGTCTCTGCAGTAGAGAGCGAATAACGTGCTTTAGACTTTTATGTCTTGCATAAGCAGCTGATCCTGTTGTGGGATCAGCTGCTTATGCTTCAAGCAATAGTCTTGGCATTAGCAGAGTACTTGTTTGAACGTAAAACATTAGTGTAGGAGGAGATAATGGCAGGCATTTCTGCAAAACAAGTAAAGGAACTGCGTGACACAACAGGCGCAGGCATGATGGATTGTAAAAAAGCTCTCCAGGAATCAGAAGGCGACCTGCAGAAGGCTGTCGAATGGCTCCGCCAAAAAGGCATTACTTCAGCAGCCAAAAAAGAGGGCCGGATCGCAGCTGAAGGACTGGTTGAAAGCTATATCCACACGGGTGGTCGTGTTGGCGTGCTGGTAGAAATCAACTGCGAAACAGATTTTGTTGCCCGCCGTGATGAGTTCAAAACCTTAGCTCGCGACATTGCCATGCAGATCGCCGCTTGCCCCAATGTTGAAGTGGTCAGAAGCAGCGAAATCCCTGAAGCATCCATTGCCCGCGAACGCGAAATCGAAATGGGTCGTGAGGACTTGGCCAGCAAACCCGAAAATATTCGAGCCAAAATTGTAGATGGACGTATTCAAAAGGGCTTGAAGGAAAAGTCTTTGATGGATCAGCCATTTATTAAGGATCAGAATATCACTGTTGAAGAGTTGATTAAGCAATCGGTCGCGACCCTCGGTGAAAATATTCAAGTTCGCCGATTTTCTCGCTTCACCTTGGGTGAAGGTATTGAGAAAAAGGAAGAAAACTTCGCAGAAGAAGTAGCCGCTCAGACAGGTAAGAAAAAGGCAGAGAAACCCGCCGAGACAGAAGCACCTAAAGCTGAGAAAAAGCCAGCAGATAAGGCAGCGCCTAAAGCTGAGAAAAAGAAAAATACAAAGAAAAAGAAAAAGTAATCACTACCTTGAAAGGTAATGATTACTCTTCTTAACTTATAGGGCAGGCTCTTTTGGATGCCTGCCTTAGTTTTGAGGATGAGCGATTAAGAATGTCTACATGGGATATTCTCACCCATGAGGACATTTGTCATAGGTTCTATACTAGGATTTGCAGCTTAGCCTTCGGGCTATTGCCCTATTAAAATTCTGTCTAATATCCGCCGAATGGTTAATTCAAGTGGTCATATTGAACAGCAGCTCTCCAAACTTCAAACACAAACTGCTGATATCGCCACTGAGCTTGAAGCACTAGTTGATAAGTATTTGCGAGTTTTGAGTCAGGCTGGTAAACGGCAGTTGGTACTGGCGGCATATCATGTATGCACTCAGGTTTATCCTGAAAATTTTCTAGCCCTGAGTTTGTCTCAGCGTGATCGCCTACAGCAAAAGCTACGGGAATTAGGCAATCAGATTGAAGCACAGCTCAACGATAAGTGGGATACGGCAAAGCGTCTTAGCTTACAGCCAGCTGAGGAAGATGGTCTGGCAGTCATTCGACAGCTATTTTTAGAGGCAGCTTCGGCAAGGGAAACCCCTGAAGTGGAGAACGCTTCCCCTGAGCCTGAGCGCCAGCCTGCAGCCGAGGATACATCTACGGATAGTAGTGATGATGAGCAGTGGGCTACAAACACGACCTCCGAACAGCCCACAACAACAAAGAACTCTCAAGACAAATTATTGGCTGACATCCGTTCACTCATAGACAGTGAATCACTCAATGCAGTGAAATCAAGCCAAACGCCAATCGAACCCATGCAACCTGCGCAGCTAATGAGACGGCAAATTCTCATTGAAAAAGCAATTCGAGATGTGCTGAAAGTCATCTCAGAAAAAGCGAACGAAATTTTGCAAAAGGCAGATGTGATGCCAGAGATCCCCCAGGCGCTATTAACGGCTACTGCAGAGTCAGAGCGTTTTGGGCATATTCCGATGAAAACACCCAACTTGGTCAGACTGTCGATCAAGATATTGCACGAGCCCCACAAGGAACGGTTTGAGAAGAGTGATGAGCCATCTGAACTAGACTCTGATGTAGATGAAGATGATGAGGCTAAGTCAGAAGAATGGTCTGAGGCTGAACTCTCTGCGGCCATACTTACTGAGGATGATACTGCGGAAGATGAACATGATGGTGCAGACAACCGCGCCGAGGAGACTATATCAATGCCGCAATTCCTGCAGTTAGAGTCTCTGCCTGATTTTGTCATGATTCATTTACGGCTTTCAGAAATTGAATTTGCTGAGACTAATGTTGCCGTTTGGCGTAGTCGGATTCGTAAGAAAATGGCCCATCTTAAACAAATTGGGCATGCCTATAAGGATTCTGAACGACAGCTTGCGATCGCACAAGCCGAGGACGCCTGGAGAGCAAGCTGGACCAACGACTGATGGCCAATCAGCCTGACTGGCTCCGTCTGCAAAAAGCGCTCAGTGTCGAAGCTGAAGCAGGATTTAATGACCTACAAGGTCACCAAAAACGATTTAGCGAATTTTTGCGTGATAGCTTACGCAGCTCCCCCAGCAATCTTCCTCCCATCGACCAAGAACGCTGGCGGAGTCTATCTGAAGACTTTGATAAATACAGCGCCCTCAGTTTTGCCCAACGACAGCATCTGGTCGCTGACACCCGCAGGTTTTTACAACAAAGCCGCCAGCTACTGGATAAACCCAGTCCTAAAGTCGGTGAAAACACCCCGAAATCTAACCCGCTAGCCAAGACCAAATCCCTCATCGCTAAAGCTCCAAACTCAACGCGATCGGGCCACCCCCTGGAGCAGCCCATCACCTACCTCAAGGGCATGGGTCCCAAAAACAGCGAACGTTTAGCAAAATTAGGTCTGTACACCGTGCGGGATGTGCTCTACTACTATCCCCGCGACCATTTAGACTATGCCCGTCAGGTAAAAATTCGCGATCTCACGGCAGGTGATACGGTCACGATTGTGGGCACCGTACGGCGTTGCAATTGCTTTAATAGCCCCCGTAATGCCAAACTCACTATTTTTGAACTCAGCCTTTATGACGGTACTGGCACCCTCAAAATCAGCCGCTTCTTTGCCGGAACACGCTTTCGGAATCGCGGTTGGCAAGAACGTCAAAAACGACTCTATCCTGTCGGGTCAACAGTAGCCGCATCCGGCCTCGTCAAAAAAGGGAAATATGGCATCACCCTGGATGATCCCGACCTGGAAGTACTGGGAGATGCGCAAGCAGCAATTGACTCTGACACGGTGGGGCGTATAGTCCCTGTGTATCCTCTAACTGAAGGAGTGCCAGCATCTCTGGTGCGTAAAGCAGTTGTAGCAGCTCTGCCTGCCGCTGTAGAAATTCGCGATCCATTTCCCACCGCTCTGCGGGAACAACATGGGCTGACTCAGCTACCTATGGCCATCGCCCACATCCATTTTCCACCCGATAGTGAAGCTCTAGCGATAGCCCGTCGTCGTCTGGTCTTCGATGAGTTTTTCTATCTACAACTGGGGCTACTGTCCCGTCGCCAACAGCAACAGGCACAGACCAAAATTCATATGGCGCCCACAGGAGAACTGATCGAGCAGTTCTACCATTTGCTGCCATTTCAACTGACTGGGGCTCAGTCGCGAGTAGTGCAAGAAATTTTGGTGGACTTACAGCAATCGACACCGATGAATCGATTGGTCCAGGGTGATGTAGGCTCCGGTAAAACGGTGGTAGCTGTCGTGGCCATCCTCGCTGCCATTCAGGCTGGGTATCAAGCCGCGCTCATGGCACCGACTGAAGTTCTCGCCGAGCAGCACTATCGCAAATTAGTCGAGTGGTTTAATCTGCTGCACTTACCTGTGGAGTTGCTGACGGGCTCGACCAAAACAGCTAAACGTAGAGAAATTCATTCTCAATTAGCAACTAGGGAGCTGCCTATTTTAGTCGGAACCCACGCTCTGATTGAAGATCCGGTGAAATTTAGCCGTTTGGGCCTAGTCACTATTGATGAGCAGCACCGATTTGGGGTGGCACAACGAGCCAGATTACAGCAAAAAGGAGAAAATCCTCACGTTCTGACGCTGACAGCTACCCCCATACCTCGTACTCTGGCCCTGACGCTCCATGGAGATCTAGACGTTAGTCAAATTGATGAGTTACCGCCGGGGCGAAAGCCAATTCAAACAACGCTGCTGACGGGTCGCGATCGCAACCACGCCTATGATTTGATCCGTCGAGAAATCGCCCAGGGACGCCAGGTCTACATCGTTTTACCCCTGGTGGACGAATCTGAAAAGCTAGACCTGCGTTCTGCCATCGAAGAACATCAGCGCCTGAGTGAGGTTGTCTTCCCAGAGTTTCAAGTGGGGTTACTCCATGGCCGTATGACCTCTGCTGATAAAGATGCTGCCATTACCCAATTTCGCGATCGCCACACCCAAATTTTGGTATCCACAACGGTTGTAGAGGTGGGTGTGGATGTCCCTAACACCAGCGTCATGTTAATTGAGCACGCCGAACGCTTTGGTCTATCGCAGCTACATCAGCTAAGGGGACGTGTAGGCCGAGGGGCTGACCAGTCTTACTGTTTACTAATGAGCAGCAGCAAAAGCGAAACCGCGCTACAGCGGCTTAGGGTACTAGAACAATCCCAAGATGGTTTCTTTATTGCTGAAATGGATTTGCGCTTTCGCGGCCCCGGTGAAGTCATGGGTACCCGCCAATCGGGGCTGCCAGACTTTGCCCTGGCCAGCCTGGTTCACGATCAAGAGGTGTTAGAACTCGCTCGGACAGCCGCAGAGCAGTTAATTCAACAGGACTCGACTCTGGAACTATGGCCCTTGATCAAAAAAGAATTGAACCGACGCTACATCAAGCTGATGGGTGGGGCGATCTTTACCTAGTAGCTCGTCAAGTTTAGAAATTTGGGTGATTTGTTGACTACGACATGCTCAACACCGGAGAATCGACTTCTTCTGGACCTGAGTTGTATCAAATTCTGATACCTAAAGCCTGACGCCAATCGACCAAACTAAACTGTTTTATGGATCGCCCACATTGATATCGCCCAAATCTTTAAACTCGTGAGGAGCCTCTATGAACAAGCATATCTCGGTATTCGCTATCGTGGGTCTGTTGGGCTTCAGCAGTCTGAGTGAACGCCTGCCTTCTGTTGCCCAAACCCCAGCTGATGAAGAGGCTCCTCCGGCAGTAAACCTACCCTTCAACCCATCTACCGATAGGGCTACAACGATGCCTATCAACCTGATGCAGTCTAATAACCCGTACGGCAATGATCGCGTTGTAGTTGGTCCTGACGATAGAGAGCCAGTGCAAACTCAAGCATTTCCCTGGTCAGCCATTGGCCGCCTTGATTGGATATATGAAGGACAAACTTTTGCTTCCTGCACTGCCACACTCATTGGCACAGATCTAGTTCTGACCAATTCCCATTGTCTGCTAGTGCCGAATAGGGATTCTCAAGATGTTTTGGTGACGCCCGCAATCTATGCTGACATGCCGGCCAAACTGGTGTTTAAACCGAATCTGATTGCGGGCGTCACCGACGAGGAGGCTACGGTCACCACCTTTGTCACCGGCTGGACTCCAGAATCTGAGGCTCCAGCTGATGACTGGGCGCTAATGACAATTGACCAGCCTTTGGGAGCTGCCGACCGCTATGGTCATATGGGCTGGCGACAATTAAACTTCTCAGCGGCCGAGGTGCAAAGGGAACTATTTGAAGCTATCCAACTAGTTGGATATGCGGGGGATTTTCCTACCGACACCTTGCGAGAATTTGGCAATCCGACAGAAACGGCTGGCGTTGATCCAGCCTGCAGTGTTTTAGGAGAGATTACCACTGGAGCCCTGGTCGATACCCTAGCGCACGACTGCGATACGAATCCAGGTGCATCGGGCGGGCCAATTTTTGCCTACTTCACCGATACTGATACCTATGCCATTGTAGGACTTCACTCCCGCAGCATTCCTTTGGAAAGGGCAACCACTCTGCCAAATGGCGTCTCGACCGATGTGCTCAATGGGGGTGTGCTCGTTTCACGGTGGGCAAGTCAGGCCAGAAGTCTATTAAGCCAATAAATCGTCGGCAACTTAACATCAGTTAACTGGAATTTTGCCACGTCCCAGTGCCCGAACTTCTAGAAGGAATAGGAGTGTCATATAGGTTTAGAAGAACATCAACCTTGACATGGCAGATCCCAAAACTCAATTGGCGTAAGACCTTGCAAGAAAGACAAGCATAATCAGTCCCTGTTATCCGCAGGGACTAGCTTCCACTCTGGAAAAATGCAATTATGTCCTAACTTGCAAACTCCCCCTTTTGTTTAACTCTTTTGGCAATTCAGTTCTGTTGAGGTGATTGAATATGAGCATGCACTACTGCTTCTGGATTCGAATTGGATTGAAAGGGTCAGTAGGGTTGGGCTTGCTGGCATTAGCGTTACCAAGCCTGGCGAGCCAAGGCGATAACTCAGCGCTCCTGCCTCAGCAAGTGGCTGCAATAGCCACAACAGCTGTAGATAACCAAAGCCATTTTCTGCAGCTAGCTCAGATAGGCAACACTTCAGACGCTGATAGGTTATTCCAGCAGGGGATGCAACTTTACCGAGAAGGCAGTGTCGAATCCCTGTGGCAGGCCATTCAGGTGTGGCAGCAGGCTGATCAAGAGTACCAGCAGGCAGGTAACCAGGTTGGGCAAGCCAATACCCTAACTGGCATTGGCTTTATCTACTCGGACCTAGGGGATAAGCAACAAGCCCTGAGCTACTACAATCAGGCTCTACTCTTGTGGCGCGCCACAAGGGACCGCGCCGGAGAAGCCAATACCCTCAATAACATTGGCTTTGTCTACTCGGACCTAGGGGATAAGCAACAAGCCCTGGACTACTATAATCAGGCCCTACCCTTGTGGCGTGTCGAGGGGAACCAAGTCGGAGAAGCCACTACTCTCAATAACATTGGCACTGTTTACGATGACCTAGGGGATAAGCAACAAGCCCTGAATTACTATAATCAGGCCCTAACCTTGCGGCGCGACACAAGGGACCGCGCCGGAGAGGCCAGTACACTCAATAACATTGGCACTGTTTACGATGACCTAGGGGATAAGCAACAAGCCCTGAATTACTTCAATAAGGCTCTACTCTTGTGGCGCGCTATAAGTGACCGCGCCGGAGAAGCCAGTACCCTTAATAACATTGGCGCTGTTTACGATGACCTAGGGGATAAGCAACAAGCCCTGGATTACTACAATCAGGCCCTAACCTTAAGTCGGGCCGTAAGTGACCGCGCCGGAGAAGCCCGCACCCTCCACAACATTGGCCTTGTCCACAGGACTCTAGGGAAGCAGCAGCAAGCCTTAAACTATTACAACCAAGCACTGATCTTGATGCGGGCCGTGGGGAACTGGGCCGGGGCAGGAATTACCCTCAGCAACATTGGCGCTGTCTACAGTACTCTGAGGGAACCACAGCAAGCCCTAGATTACTACTATCAAGCCCTGCCTCTGATGCGGACCGCAGGTGACCGCGGTGGAGAAGCCAATACCCTCAACAACATTGGTTTCATCTATGATGGCTTTGGTGCTAAACAGCAAGCTCTAGACTCCTATAATCAGGCTCTGCTCTTGATGCGGGCTGTAGACGACCGCAGGGGAGAAGCTGTCACCCTCAATAACATTGGCGCTGTCTACCAGGACCTAAGGGATGAGCAACAAGCCCTGGGTTACCACAATCAGGCCCTAACGTTACGACGGGCGGTGGGAGACCGCAGGGGAGAAGCTGTCACTCTGAGAAATGTGGCTAGACTTCACCGTGAGCAAGGCAATTTGTCTCTGGCACTAGAGAATATTGACCAGGCAATTGACCTGATTGAAGAATTGCGGGCCACCTTCAGTAACGCTGAGCTGCAAACCACTTACTTCTCCACCGTCCAGGGCTACTACCAATTCAAAATCGACATCCTCATGGAGCTGGGGGAGACCGAAGCCGCCTTCAACACCAGCGAAGCCGCCCGCGCTCGCACCCTGCTGGAACTACTCAACGAAGCGCAAGTCAATATTCGTCAGGGGGTAGAGCCCACACTGCTGGAGGAAGAACAGGCCTTGCAACGACAGCTGCAAAATCTCGAAAGTCGTCGAGTCGCCCTGGTGAAGCAAGACTACACCGAGACCGACCTCCAGGCACTAGATCAAGAAAGCGATGCGGTGTTGCAAAAACTGGAGCAAAAACTAGCTCAAATTCGCCAGGTCAGCCCCGCTTACGCCGAACTAAAAGCCCCCAAACCCCTCACACTGGATGAGATTCGGCAACAGGTCCTCGACTCAGACACCGTGCTGCTCCAGTATGCCTTGGGGAATGATCAGAGCTATCTATGGATAATCGGCACCGGGGCCGATGAATTTGAAACCTATATCCTCCCTGGACGGGACGAGCTGACCGCTAACAATGGTGTGGCCAAGCGTTTCAGAAAGGCCGTCAGTACTCCAGGGGCCATCGGCCTAGGCAGAAGAGTCAAGCAATCGGGCAAAGCGTTGCAGGCCGTCATCCTGCCAGAACGGCCTGAGTGGATGGCTGGTAAGCGTCTGCTGATTGCCGGTGATGGCATTCTCAATCAGATCCCCTTCGCTGCCTTGCCGGTGCCCAACCGCAGCGACTACACTCCGCTGCTAAGGGAACATGAAATACTCAGCCAGCCCTCGGCTTCCGCGATCGCTATTCTGCGGCAGGAACTGGGGGACCGCCCCCCAGCACCGAAAGCACTGGCCGTATTGGCCGACCCCATCTACTCAACTGAGGATGCGCGATTGACGGGGGAGGTCATCGCCGAAACACCTCCGACAACTGACAACGTGCCGGTGCTGGTAGCCAGTAACCTCCGCTCTCTAGCGTTAGATAACGTCCAGCGGCTACCTCATACGCGGCAAGAGGCAGACCGCATCCTCGCCCTGGTGCCTGATGAGGCTGACACTAATGCGGTCTTTGACCTCAGTGCCGACTACAACTGGGCAACGAACCCTGAGCTAGAGCAGTACCGCATGGTGCATCTGGCCACTCACGGCTTTGTCAATGAAGTCAACCCACAACTATCGGGGCTGGTGCTAGCGATGGTGAATGGCAACGGCGAGACTCGCAACGATAGCTTTTTGCGCCTGCATGACATCTTTAATCTCAGACTCAATGCCGAACTGGTGGTGCTCAGTGCTTGCCAGACGGGACGCGGGACTGAGGTTAGTGGGGAAGGTATTGTCGGCATTTCCAGGGGCTTTATGTATGCCGGCGCAGAGCGACTACTCGTATCTCTTTGGAATATCGATGACGAAAAAACCGCTGAGCTCATGGAAAAGGTCTACCGCTACATACTCGAAGACAGTCTATCCCCAGCGGCGGCGTTGCAGGCCGCTCAGCGTGACATGCTCAACGCCGAAGAATCCCCCTTCTTCTGGGCAGCTTTTACTCCGCAAGGGGAATGGCAGTAAGTCGTATAAGCTTTTCCTTCAGAAGGAACACATAGCTCAATTCTGCAACGGACACCGTGTTTCGACTTCGCCAACAGTATCCGTTACCTCCCTGCAAATAGGGTCAGTAAAGCTGACGTGCCTAGCATGCCAGCGGCTAGACCAACTCCTAACCACAGACCGAAAGGGAGAACCACTGACCGAAATGCAAGAAACTGCAGTGAAACAGGGGTAGCATTCTGTACAGAAAGGATAGCGATCGCAACCACTAAACAGGCTGGAATCAGAACAAGTAGAAACTTAGCCATAGGTTTGCTGGGCTCACCACTAATACAGATTTAAATCAAAGCTATATTAGCTGAACCTTTTGCTTCAGGTTTAAAGCAATCAAGCCTCTACTCAAAGGCAGAGGCTTAATCACTTTTATATTTTCAGTATAGAAAACGTCCGTATAAGGTTGCCAAACATTCCCTAAATGGGCACATCTAGCTAATAGGTAGGTTTCTGTATAAGTTGTTCGTATGAACTGTGCCTAAACTAACCTACGGTTTTTAGAACGTCCATAAAAGCTGCGTAAGCATACTTAAAGAAATATTAAAGTGCGCTCAACAGGTACCGAGTTTGCCAAATTCAGATTTGGTGTCATTGGTAATGGTTAACTCAAGTCACATAGACCAAAAAGGCGTCGAGACTAGTCTCGACGCCTTTTTGGATTAGATGGTTCTGTATAAGGAAACTGCTAAAAAGTCAGTCTAAATAGAGATTAGATTTAAGCTGCAAACGCAGTAGTCATAAACGTTCTTTCGAACTAAACATAGACTACCCCAGACACTTAAACAATGAACATAAACACCGAGTGAACTTCAATAAATCTGTATTGAAGTAACCTCCAAGTCATAGGATTCATCAGGCTTTAGGAAATTTCTGTAGAGCTAAAATCTTACGTATTGGGCCCTATTGATGCTGACGGGTCATTTCCAAATAAATATGCTCCAAGGTCACTGGACTACGGGCAATCGAATCGATAGGAATACCATCAAATTTATCGAGTAACTCCTTGAGTTCTAATCGCTGTGGAATCCAAAAGGCCAGCTGCCCAGCATACCGGCGCATAGTGAATCCATGGCTATTTGCCCTGGTAATGGCTGCCGCCTCATCTGTTGTCTGGAGCGTGACGACTTCCTGAGCCGGGATCCGCATTCGTAATTCTGGCAAGTTACCTTGAGCTAATAACTGCCCCTGCTTAAGAAAACCGATGCGATCGCACAGCCGTTCCGCCTCATCCAGCAGATGGGTAGTCAACAACACCGTTACCCCTTGTTGTTTGAGCTGGCGAATCAGTTCCCATACCTCGTATCGAGCTTCAATATCTAATCCTGTGGTAGGTTCATCTAGCACCACCAGCTTTGGCTGATGTACCATAGCCACTGCCATACTTAGCCGCCGTTGCATCCCACCGCTGAGCGCCCCAACCACAGACTGAGCACGGTCTTGCAGGTTTACCGCTTTGAGACAGGTTTGGATACGTTGCGATCTCAGCGATGACGACACGCCATAGATTTTGGCAAAAAATGCCAGGTTCTCACCGCAGGTCAAACTTTGATACAGCAAATTTTGCTGCGGCATCACGCCTAAATAAGTCTTGGTAGTCTTCGAAGCAGACTGACCAGCAATCAAAACCTGACCACTATCAGGTCGCAGTAAGCCACTCAGCAAATTAATAGTCGTAGTTTTTCCAGCCCCATTCGGACCCAACAGGCCGTATACCTCGCCGGGCAATAACTTGAGGGTGAGCTTCGTCAACGCCCGCCGTTGACCGAAAGCTTTTGATAAGTCTTGAATATCAAGCACACAGCCCAAATCTTGGATAACCCTACGAGGGTATGGCATTAATACCTTTAACGTAAAGTCCAAGACAGATACGAACACAAGTGATAAGATGAACCACGGTTCCTGACTAATGTATTTAGCATCAAGGGCATGTAGCTCAGCTGGATAGAGCACCAGATTCCGGTTCTGGCGGTCGGGGGTTCGAATCCCTCCATGCTCGTTTAATTCTTTTAATTGTTAGAGCACAGTAACACGATCGACACTGGCATTTTGCTAGCCAGTGTCTCCAGTAGAAACAATCTCAGAAATACAGCACAAATAAAAAATACTTAAATTTGAAGAGGCTGTAGCCCATAGCCTATATCCTTAATTTCAATAAAGGCATATGCTATGTACCGTTTGGTTGACAGATGTTCAAGCTCATATGCTATTTGAAAATAAAAATTTAAAATATTGTTCACGTAGATAAATAACAAGTTTTCAAAAAATGCAATAAATTAATCACATTGCGTAATACTTGTCTCGGTTTTGGCTGCACGCTTTCTGGTTGGAATTTATACGACTCAAGCCTCTATGGCTGAGTCTCTCAAAAAAACGCTAGCTCACAGTCCATTTGCTATCAGTTGGAGCAGAACACAAACAGAGTTTGTGCAGTGGACCATTAGCAATCGTCATCGGATTGATTGTTTGGTCGTTCAACCTGCTAACGATAGCTCGGAATTGCTCAATGAGCTGTGGGAGCGTGATATTTTGCTGCCAACTTTAGTTATATCGTCTCAGAGTGAACGAACTACCGCCGCTGAGTATTACGATGCAGTTATTCAGGTTACCCCAGCAGAACTAGATACGATTGAAAGTAAGGTTCACGAAGCAATCAATCAGTTTTTGCAACTGCCAGCCAGCCAAAATACCTTGATTGATAATGCAAGTACTTCAACGGATACTCGTGATAACCGTGTCTTTCTATTAAGTCTGCAGCAGCAGCGCTTGACTGAAAAATTACAAGAACGCTTAGGTTATTTGGGCGTGTACTACAAGCGAAATTCTCAAAATTTTGTACGCAACATGACCGTGGAGGAGCGTCATGAGTTCTTAGACCAGCTGCGTCAAGACTATCGCCAAATCATCCTGAGCTATTTTTCATCCGACGATAAGACCCTGAATCAGCGTATTGACGACTATGTGAATTTAGCTTTCTTTGCGGATGTCTCCATCTCCAAGGTTGTCGAAATTCATATGGAACTGATGGATAATTTTTCGAAGCAGCTCCATATGGAGGGTCGTAGCGAAGAAATTTTGCTGGACTATCGTCTGACGTTGATTGACGTGCTAGCTCATTTATGTGAAATGTATCGTCGGTCTATTCCCCGTGAAATTTAGTTATAGCATTCAACACTTCCCAGATAAATCTGTGGGCCTTCATGCTTCACAGTCGCCACACTTTCGGGAGCCTTCCAATGGCCTATAAAAAGACTTACATCTTAAAACTCTACGTTGCTGGAAACACACCTAACTCAACTCGCGCCTTGAGAATGCTCAATACCATATTGGAAGAAGAATTTCAGGGGGTTTATGCGCTTAAGGTGATTGACGTTTTACAAAATCCGCAGCTGGCTGAAGAAGACAAGATACTAGCAACACCTACCCTGGCAAAAATTTTGCCGCCTCCCGTCCGTAAAATCATCGGCGATCTGTCTGACCGTGAACGTGTTCTGATTGGGCTAGACTTGCTCTATGATGAGCTGAGAGAAGATGATTAGCTCCCTTATTAAATTCGCATAGCGTTTGACAGATTACACAAACTTGAGCTTCGGGATCATGGCATTGTGTCTTGGCATCCTGACGATACTTTACGCAGAATTAGCTGTAGTGCTTGCTCTCGACAACTTAACCTGTTGAAATATTAGTTATGTTATTTCCTCTCGTTGTATTTTTTTACAGGTCAATTTACTAAGCCATGACTCAGTCTTCTCAAGGTAAAGTCCCCTCGAATAGTACCTTGACGGGCGTTAAGAAAATTCGCACCATGATGGAAGGCTTTGATGACATTAGTCATGGAGGTCTACCGGCTGGCCGTTCCACCCTTGTAAGTGGCACCTCAGGTACTGGTAAAACCCTGATCGCTGTTCAGTTTCTATACAAAGGCATTACAGATTTTGATGAACCTGGTGTCTTTGTTACCTTTGAAGAGTCTCCGGCTGACATTATTCAAAATGCCTGCAGTTTTGGTTGGGACCTACAGAAATTAATTGACGACGGCAAGCTATTTATATTGGATGCATCTCCCGATCCCGAGGGGCAGGAAATAGTCGGTAATTTTGATCTTTCTGCTCTGATTGAGCGCATTCAGTATGCCATTCGCAAATATAAGGCTCGACGGG
This sequence comes from Leptolyngbya sp. Heron Island J, assembly GCF_000482245.1. Taxonomy (GTDB): domain Bacteria; phylum Cyanobacteriota; class Cyanobacteriia; order Phormidesmidales; family Phormidesmidaceae; genus Leptothoe. Next base: position 17,594 of record NZ_AWNH01000022.1, read on the forward strand.
TATCAATTGACTCGGTGACGGCTGTTTTTCAGCAATATGATGCAGCTGGTGTGGTCCGGCGCGAGATTTTTCGCCTGGTAGCCCGACTGAAGCAAATGGGCGTAACCACACTGATGTCAACCGAACGAATAGATGAATACGGTCCCGTCGCTCGCTTTGGGGTAGAAGAATTCGTATCAGATAACGTGGTGATCGTTCGCAATGTGCTCGAAGGGGAACGTCGTCGCCGCACTATCGAAATTCTGAAGCTGCGGGGCACCACCCATATGAAAGGGGAGTATCCCTTTACGATTACCCAGGACGGCATCAATATTTTTCCACTGGGGGCGATGCGCCTTACTCAGCGTTCATCCAATGTCCGTGTGTCTTCTGGGGTAGAAACATTGGATAAAATGTGTGGGGGCGGCTTCTTCAAGGATTCGATTATTCTGGCAACTGGGGCAACGGGTACGGGTAAAACCCTATTGGTTAGCAAGTTTATCGAAAATGGCTGTCAAGCAAATGAGCGGGCGATCCTCTTTGCCTATGAGGAATCCAGGGCCCAACTCTCGCGAAACGCTTATTCTTGGGGAATTGATTTTGAGGAACTGGAGCGAGCTGGACTGCTCAAGATTATTTGTGCTTATCCCGAGTCTGCAGGCCTAGAGGACCATCTCCAAATTATTAAGTCTGAGATTGCCCACTTTAAGCCGTCCCGGATTGCGATTGACTCTCTTTCGGCATTAGATCGCGGGGTGAGCAATAATTCTTTCCGTCAGTTTGTCATTGGTGTGACTGGCTATGCCAAGCAGGAAGAAATCACAGGTTTCTTTACCAATACGACTGAACAGTTTATGGGCTCCCATTCAATCACGGACTCCCATATTTCCACAATTACAGACACTATTTTAATGTTGCAATATGTGGAAATTCGCGGTGAGATGTCACGAGCAATCAACGTCTTTAAGATGCGGGGTTCATGGCATGACAAAGCCATTCGGGAATACACAATTAGCGCCAATGGCCCAGAAATCAAGGACTCTTTCCGTAATCTTGAGCGGATCATCAGCGGCTCACCGACTCGGGTATCGGTGGATGAGAAAAGTGAACTATCTCGCATTATGAAAGGTGTACAGCCTAGCGATCCGGAATAAGAAATCTGGGGACTGGCAACGGCAAGGATACTAGGGTTTCATGCCGGTTATCACCAGTTGCTCGTTCAAAATTTCGATATTGTCCAGGGTCAGTCCTTGCTGATTCAGCAGATCATTGAGCCGTTGCTCTATTTCATGGGTTGAAAACCCTAGCTGTTCGGCTACATCAGCTAGGGGAAGAGTAAACTGCCCTATTCTCAGCCCCAGGTCTTGATCTAAGCTAATTTGACCATCCTGCACTTGGGGACGGGCGATGACGCCGATATAAATGTCGCGGTTGGTTAACATGGGCACGGCTTGCATAAGCTGATCTAAACCTGCTTGCAGTTCATCCGATAATCCGTCCCGAGGCAGTTCTGCCAGGTTTAGTACGGCTCCTGTTTCGATGCGATCGCCTTTGAGAATAGTCTGTAACGATTGTGCATTAGCCAAAAGTTGAGCCGCCTGGGGTTGACTCAAGAGAGCATCATTGACTAGCTGGCTTAACTGAAGTTGGTCCAGAGTCAAGCTAATCTGACCCTTTTCACCAACAATGCTAGACAGCGGCTGGTTAATAGACAGCTCACTGGAGCCATGATTTAAAGGGGACGACTGCGCATCAGCCTCTGATGAAGGGCTGTTGCTTGTACTGGCAACAGCTCGCTCAGCCGCTGCTGGTGCAACCACTATTCTGTCTGTCTGTCTGGCACTAGAGCCATTGGTAACGCTGTGCCAGCCATAGGCAAAACTGCCACCAGCCACGGCTGAGAAAACCATCAGACCGATTAATAATGCTGCTTTTTTCATGGTGTGGTGTGCCTGCCTACACTGAAATCTTTCACAGTTTAACGCTTCCATCAGCCCACAAAACTAGGCTGAAGTTCTTTGAAACTCATTGTCCGCAAGCCATTACTATGGGAAGCAAATTGCTTAGCCCTTCACCCCTAATTTTTGATTTGAATGCCGGTACCTACATCTAGCCCCGCGTTAGTTTCTCAACTGCTGCTCACCCTGCCAAAAACACTGCCACCGTTTTGGACTCAACTAAAGCGACTGCTCCTAGGCTATCTAATGTGTTCTTTAATAGTCAGCCTATGGATGAGCAGTATCCCTGTTGCTTGGGCAGATACCTCAGTTGAACTATTTGAGGTAAATTGTGCCGGCTGTCATCCGAATGGAGCCAATATTATCCGTCGCAGCAAAAATTTAAAGCAAAAGGCTCTCAAGCGTTATGGCTATGACTCTGTGGATGAGATCGCAACCCTCATCACTAATGGGAAAGGTCTTATGAGCGCTTACGGTGATCGACTTAGTGAAGATGAAGTTACTCGTCTGGCAAACTATGTCTTAGAGCAAGCGGCAGTTAACTGGAAACCAACAAAGTAATCTAAATATTGACAGGCTATTTCCCACCTCGCCGTGCAGCTTAAACAAGTCATCATTGTCCATAAAGCAGGCAATCCCCAAAGCAAAAGTTGGGCCGAAAAGTGCGCTCAGCAGGTAGAAAAACGCGGTGCCCATATATTGCTCGGCCCCAGCGGACCCAAAGATAACCCTTACCCAGTATTTCTGGCGTCAGCCCAGCAACCCATTGACCTAGCTATAGTGCTTGGCGGTGACGGTACAGCCCTCGCTGCCGCCCGCCATTTAGCCCCAGAAAAAATTCCGATTTTGGCGGTGAACGTGGGGGGACATCTAGGCTTCCTCACCGAATCATCGGATGAAATTGATGATTTTGAGGTAATTCTCGACCGTCTGTTGGCAGATCGCTATGCCGTTCAGCAGCGGATGATGCTAGGCGCTTGTATTCACGAAGGCAATCGTAGTAATCGTGAACCGCTTAGTGAGATTTACTGGGCGCTGAATGAAATGTGTGTCAAGCCCGCCTCGCCTGACCGTATGATCACCTCGATTTTAGAAATGGAAATTGATGGAGAAGTGGTCGATCAGTACCAGGGTGACGGCCTTTTAGTTAGCACACCCACTGGAACCACAGGCTACACGGTGGCTGCCAATGGTCCCATTGTGCATCCCGGTATGGATGCCATTGTGGTCACACCGATCTGTCCCCTAAGTTTATCCAGTCGACCGGTGGTAATTCCTTCTGGCAGTGTGGTGAGTATTTGGCCTCTAGCTGACCCGGCGATGACCACAAAACTGTGGATGGATGGCGTTATGGCTACTTCTATATGGCCAGGGCAACGGGTCGATATTTGGATGGCGGAACATATGGCCAAGTTTGTGCTGCTGCGTCAGAATCAGTCTTATTATCAGACGCTGCGGAATAAACTCCTGTGGGCAGGGGCTCGGATCAACTACACCAATAACCATCGCAACTAAGAAGCTGCCAATCTTTAAATTCGCTGCGTATTACCCTGGCCTTTAATCCAACCCTCTACACCGCTACCCGTACGTACCTTAAACCAACGACCCGACTCTTCTAAAACCTCTACGGTTTCGTTGTAGTCTATGCCGTCGATGGTTTCATAGTCTGCTCCTGCACCCGCTCGTACCAGCAATCCAGTGCCATAGGTAACGACCGCCTTGTATAGCACTTTGACCTCAACCGGTGACGGTTCAGGTGCGCTGACTTGAACTGCAGCAGGTTGCTCGGGGGCAGCTTCTTGGGATGCTGCTGCGTCCGGACTAGCATCACTAGCTTGTTGAGCGGCAGGTAGGTCATTTTCATAGACCGGACGCTCTGGCAAGCTTGACAGCTGAGTCAAAAAATATCGGGCCGTTGCTACCCCAGCTAGAGATATCACAAATAATGCGATCGCAACCCCACAGATAAACTTGGAGAAACCGACTAACAAATTTTGCAGGGTAAACTGCTTGGATACCATAGCTGCTGTAGAAAATCAGGGATACTCACAGAGTGTCCTACGGTTATACCGTATTTTTCGATAACTAACTAATGCTTGCCTAGAGTATAAATGCTGATTCTAGAGCGCTAACCTTCTAAATCTTTCATGCGATCGCTTAACATCGACTGCCGTGACGCCAGCCGCGCCTTACCCGATGCCGCCCAAGCCTGAAGCGCATCCACCTGATCCTTAGCCGTACGGGCTAGGGGCACTAGCTGACTAGCCGCCTCTAAAATGTCATCGACAGTGAAATCACGATTTTGACTAAAGCCAATGTGCATCGCCTCAATAATCGCCTGCTCAATTTCAGCCCCAGAGAAATCAGGCGTTTCATAGGCCAAACGACTGGTGTCATAGCTTTTGACATTATGGGGACGCAGCCGACTCAGATGCACATTGAAGATCGCATCCCGCTCAGCCTGACTGGGCAATCCCACAAAGAAAATTTCATCAAATCGTCCACGTCGCAGCAACTCTGGAGGTAGCGCCGCAATATTATTGGCCGTTGCTACCACAAATACAGGCGATGTCTTCTCCGATAGCCAGGTAATAAAGGTGCCAAACACACGGCTTGTAGTGCCAGAATCACCCCGGCCTTCAAACCCAGCAAACGCTTTATCAATCTCATCAATCCAAAGCACACAGGGAGCTAACGCCTCGGCCAGCTGAATCATCTGCCGCGTCCGCGACTCCGACTCACCCACCAAACCAGCAAATAACCGCCCAACATCTAACCGCAATAACGGCAGATGCCAGTGATGTGCGATCGCTTTAGCGGTCAAAGACTTACCTGTCCCCTGAATCCCCACTAGCATTAACCCGCGCGGATGAGGCAACCCATACTGACGAGCCCGCTCAGAAAATGAGCCGCCACGCTTAATCAGCCAGTCCTTCAAATTATCCAAACCACCAATATCAGAGATTTTTTCTGTGGCAGGGTAGAAATCTAGAATTTGAGTCTGACGAATAGTTTGACGCTTCTCTTCTAAAATCAGGTCAATATCATCAGGACTAAACGCTCCATTAGCCGCAATTCCCCGTGCTAGTACTCGCCGAATACGCTCCATGGAAAGGCCCTGACAAGAACGCACCAATGCATCCATTGCTTTAGGCTCTGGTAAATTGCCCATGGCTCCCAGCAAAGTTTCGATTTCGCGCTGAATATCCTCAACAGTCGGCAACGGAAATTCAAGCACCGTGAGCAACTCACTGAGTTCATCAGGAATTGCCAACTGCGCCGATAAAATAATCACATTCTTGGGTTGAGATTTGAGTAATCTGGCAAGATTACGAAGCTTGCGCGAAATAGCAATATCGTCTAAAAAACGATGAAAATCGCGCAGAACTAAAACCGCCGAAGCCGCAGGAGATAACTTCTCAACAAACTCTAGAGCCTGCAATGGATTTCGACGTCCAGCACCAACATCATTGGGATTACCGCGATAGCCATCGACAAAATCCCAGACATAAACAGCCCGATTACCAGTGTTAGCGGCAACCTTGGCAATCGATTCCTCCGCCCGTTCTTCTTCGCGGGTAGGAATATAAATCAACGGGTAGCGTGCCCGAATAAGCAGCCCCAACTCCTCGTAAAATGCCATAGGAAACTAACTGGACTAATCGGAAAGTTGTTGCTTCAAAGCAGAGAGAGCCGCCCAGCGTTGATCGGTCTCTGTCGAAGTCTCATCAGAGGTTAGTGGATTCGCAATTCCCTCACAAGTCTGATCACATAGCTGGCGCTGAGGTATTGCTAGACAGAACTGTTCATAGAGCCACTTAGCTGGTTCAAAATGACCTTGGGGTGGCAAGGTCTCCACAAGGTCATCAAAGCTAACTTCGACTTCTTCAGCGTACTCCTCAGGTTGAGGATCCTGCAGCCAGATAAATTCGGAAGTATCGACCTGAACACGAGCATTATAGTTCTGCAAGCATCGATGGCAGTTCAGAGTAATGATGGCCTCAGCCTGCGCTGAGACTTCTAGAAAATTGCCACGGTGCTGAACCTGAATACGCCCCTTTACTGGCGTCAGAGTCTCTAGACCACTTAGATAATCATGAACCTCAATGGTCCGAGTCTTACTCGGATCTTTAGTCAAATGAGGAATATATATCCGTTGCATGGGCCGCTGCATATTGCTGAGAAGGGCCAAAAACTAACTTTGTAGATTGCTGACATCGTGAAAACCAATCGCTTGTAGGTTTTCATCAAATACGACTATCACTCGTCTTCACCATTGGCCGGTTCTAAACCCCCTAGTGCACGTACCACCAAACGACGATCAGGTTCGCGACCCCGGCTAAAAGTTTCTAAACCACCATAGGCCTTGAGAAACGTATGTACCTGACGTCGCTCTGCGGACGATAAATCAGTTACCTCATGCTCTTCACCGGTGGCCAGCGCCTGTTCAGCCGCCTTTTCGGCAATGGCTTTGAGTTCGTCTCGGCGCTGTTGCCTATAGCCTTGTAACTCAATCGTATAGGACTGCTGCGCATCAGGCTCCTGACCAATATTTAAGACTGTATTCGCTAAGTATTGGATGGCATCTAAGACGCGACCACGATCACCTAACAAACCATCAACCTGAGCCTGGGTCAAAGAGTCATCCTCAATGGTCAGCCAAAAGCTACTATCGCCTAGTTCATCATCTACATGTTGACCAGTTACACTCGCCTCAAGCCCCTGATGCTCTAATAATTGCGATAGCCACTGAATACCACTTTGATCTTGTTGCTCGCCCATAAGTTACTCACACCTGTTCTAGAGCTTTTTATGCCATTCACAAGTGTACCGTCCTCTATCGGTTAGAGACCTTTTTTTTAGAGCCGCCGCCAGATTTCTTATTACCCTTTGAACGGTTAGAACGGTTAGAGCTAGACTTATTGGCCTTAGTAGAACCCTTGGTTGTAGACTTAGCCTGATCACTACGTTTGCCTTTATCAGCAGCAGTAGTTTTTCTAGAACCGGGTTCAAATGCCAATGCACCTCGGTCAGCACTGACCGTCGCCTTCGTTTCCTGCGCATCAACCAATGCTTGAATGTTTTCAGGCAAGGGTTCTTTAGACAAGATAAACGACTGAGCTGTCTGGAAAACGTTGGCCAAAACCATGTAGAGCAAGACGCCAGCAGGCAAGGGGAAGAACAAAAACATGCCTGAGAACAATACCGGAGTCAGCTTAGTAATGGTCTCTTGCTGAGGATTGTCGCTGGAAGATTGTCCCGATAGAAGCTGGTTGACGTAGAGACTGATACCAAAGAACAAAATCATGCCAAGGATATCCCAGTGAATTTCACCGTTATCTCCAAGGGCACCGACACGACCCAGCTCTTCAATGAATAAAAATCCTTTATTGGCAGCTAATCCTTTAACCTTTGCCTGAACGGTGACATCGCCAGGAGCTACAGCTGTGATTTGACCTTTTTCATCAATCTTGATCAAGTCTTGCCCCTTAGTCACCTCCCACATAGGTGAAAAGACGGATGGGTCCTCAGCATATTTATCAGCAAGCTGCTGCACCGATTGACCATCGGGAGTTTGCAAGCGAACGACAGCTGTATCGCCAACACCAATGCGATTACCGCCAGGCAAAACTGCAGAAACAGGAAAATGCTCGCCGTCAGCCAGATACAAATTGGACTGCTTGGCGGCAAATGCTTGAGGCTGGACTTGCTCAATCTCAGCCTGGGGCAAAATTTGCAAATTTACAGGATAGGTAATGTCTGCAAACGGTGATCCACGCAACGTGGCAAACAACGCAAAGAGGATAGGCATCTGCAGGACTACCGGGAAGCAGCCTGCCAAAGGATTACCAAACTCCTTGTAAACACTGCCCATCTCCTCTTGCAGCTTTGCAGGATCATCCTTATATCGTTCTTGGATTTCCTTCACCTTCTTCTGCATCAGAGGCTGGGTAATCTTCATACGACGCATGTTGCGAATTGACCCAGCATTAAGCGGGTAAAGCGCAAAGCGAATTAGAAGAGTTAAAGCCACAATGGCTAAACCATAGCTAGGCACAATCCCATAGAAAAAATCTAGGATTGGCAGCATTATGTTGTTCGTCAGAAATCCAATACCGAAATCCATGCGCGCTTACCGAGCAAATTGCATACCGAACTCTAATGTATCTGAATATTGCAGGTCTTAGGGTTATTCACTGCAAAAAAGGAGTAGTTATTTCACCTAGGTAAAGAAGCTTAGGATCGGTCTTCCACCGCTAAACAGACGGTTATTGCCAATTTAGCCCCGAGCAGAAAGTTATGGTTCTTTAGTCTTGTTTTATTGGCCGACCAGAGTAAAAACAGTGCCTAACCCATAACTTTCAAAATCGATATCTAGGCAGTTAGACCACTCGCTTCTCTAGCTTTAGAGGAGATGTGCTCGGTAATTTTGTCGTAGAGTTCGCGAAAACGAGGCAGAGAGCGTAACTCTAAACGACTACCGTCTTTGAGCTGCACAGCCATATCTCCCCACAGCCCAAAACCACGAGGTATAACAGCGACTCGTGTGACTTCCGAATAGATTAGATCGGTACGATTACGCCCCAGCCAGCCACCTGTGACGGAAATACGACGGCTGGTAATGCGATAGCGAACCCATAAGGCCCGAATGATCGACCCAACGGTCAGAGGAATGAACACTACTGTAATTGCCAATACGCAGTGAAAAATTAAATCGCCAATATGAGGTCCACCCTCGTAGTAAACCTCCTCCTTAATTGCCATGCAGCACCTCCAGCTCTATCAATAACTTTTCTAATTCTCGCAAAAATTCGTTATATTCGCAGGCTGTTGCTGTCGTTCGGACATTAATAACAATCCACCAGTCTCCAGAAACCCTGGGTAGCAACCGTCCAAGAGCTGCATGAATTTGGCGTTTAATGCGGTTGCGCACGACAGCTCGCTTATGCACTTTACGGCTAATGGAAACGCCAAAACGTAAACCCGACGAAGGTCCACTAGATAGACTTTCGTCGGGTGACGGATTTTTTAGGGCTTTAATGGCTAGATAACGCTTGGCGGCACGTTTTCCATGACGATAAACCTTGGAGAACGAACGCGGGGAGCGTAGTCGGTACTGCCTTGGTAATGCCACAGATGCGATCGCAGCTCAGCTAGACTCTAAACAGCTAGACGAGCACGACCTCTTTTACGACGGGCTTGAATAACACGCCGGCCATTTGTTGTACGCATGCGCGTACGAAAACCAGAAACGCGCTTACGCTTGCGAGAGGTACCGCCGAGGGTGCGCTTAGTCATGGAGATTGCTCCTAGGTCTGCTCAAACAAAATACTACTTGCGCCCATTCAGCGCGGCTTTCGATAGTAACACGTTAGAGCTAGGGCTGAAAAGTTAATCTAATCCTGATAAGCGATCAACATTTCCCAAGTACCGATATACGTAGCCAGCTCCTCACCACGAGGGACCACCTGCAGATTTACCCGCTGCATCAGTGCCCGATTAGGATTACGGACCTTCTCAAAGTCAATTACGAACGACGTGTTGGCCGGGATATCTTCAGCCAGATAAATTTCAAGCTTGTCCAGGTCCTCAGACAAATCATTGGCTCCGCTAAAGACCCGATCGTCCCAAAGCACTTCCTCAATCGCAATCTCCTCGCCCACATTACCGATGCGACCATAGCGCACTTTAATGCGGTCTAAGTCAATACGCCCTCTATATCGAGAGAACGCCTCAGGCACAGTCACAATCAGCGCAGAAACAGCAGAGTCAACCTTGTCTCCTTTGACTTCCAACAAATAACTGGCGCGAGTATTACGAGGACTATTGTTGTCCAAACTATAGGACAGACGGTATCGTGACTCTACCCCTCCAATGATGTTGAGACCATCAGAGTCATAGATATCTTGCTGGGCCAAAGTAGGCACATTCACCCCGACTGTAGTGGCTACCGACATCGCTAAGCCAATTAAGCCCAGGCGGATCAACTGTTTTAGCGCCATTTTTAACTCCTCAAGCTCACAAGTAATAAAGCAGAACTCATCTAGAACTATCATGCACGCTGGCCCTCTGCTTCGGCACTGGGGACGGTTTACATGATTGGCTCCATAAAAATACTGCTCTAGAAGGCCTTAGCAGAGTTAACTCAGCAGGCATCTTCTCCATCCAAGAGAACTGCCAAGCAACGCTCCCTAATCCAACTAGAGCCTGTAAATTTACGGAACAAAATTTTTCTTAAGATTAGCACACTCAACTTAAAGACAAAGTTGTTAGCTCTAAATGACTATGAACAGCAACAACATAGTCAGCAACTCCAGCTTCAAATTCACTTTTTAACTCAGAGCAACTATCAGCATCACTTATAAGTTTCGGCACAAAACTTTTCCAGAACTTGTCTAATTTAGATTTCCGTCAAAAAAGATAAACCTTCATGAAGAAGTGCGCACTTTTCAATATTTAAATCGACAAAATTAAAGTACGCTTAGCACTCTCTGCTAAAGGCTTAAAATTTGTTTTTACAAAGCTGAGTGAACACTTCAAGCAATCTCAAGCGACTTGAAATCATGTTTTTCAAGCTTGATGAAGGTTGAAGTCAATCTAGCATTATCTAATTTGTGCATCTAAAAAATCACTGATATCCCTTTGCTTCCAAAGGAGTTAACTGCCAATAGACGTATTGGAAATGACCATTTATGCGTCAGTATAATGACCCATTTTTAAGTTAAGTAAAACCACTAAATCTAAAGTTATTCCTGTCGGATTGAGATCAAAGACGATCCCAACTCCATAGTGTTTTTACAACAATCGTTAGCCCAGTTAGTTAACTAAAAGGATCACTATGACCATTGCACTCGATCAAAGTGCTGTTGACCAACAAACGTCACATCCAAAACCTCCAAAGCGCATCGGCATTCCAAAAGAAGTTACAGACGGAGAATGTCGTATAGCCGCTACTCCTAAAACGGTCAAAAAACTTCAGGCTCTTGGATTCGATGTGGTGATAGAGCAGGGGGCTGGAGAACGGGCCGAGTTCTCAGACCAAGCCTATCGTGAGGCAGGCTGTCAGGTAGTTGCCAACGCTATAGAGCTGTGGCAACAGACTGACATCATCCTCAAAGTTCAGCCACCAGGACATCACCCCGAGCTGAACTGTAGCGAAACCGAACTAGTGCATAGTGGTCAAACCCTAATTAGCTTTCTATGGCCTGCCCAGAACCCTGATTTGCTCAACCAGTTAGCCACCAAACAGGTGACTGCCCTGGCCATGGATTCGGTGCCCCGCATCAGCCGTGCCCAGAAAATGGATGCCCTCAGCTCCATGGCCAATGTAGCCGGGTATCGAGCCGTCATTGAAGCCGCAAATAACTTTGGTCGCTTTTTTACTGGTCAGATCACGGCAGCTGGTAAAGTTCCTCCCGCTAAGGTACTGGTCATTGGCGCTGGTGTAGCCGGTCTTGCAGCTATTGGTGCCGCCAAAAGTCTGGGGGCAATTGTCCGAGCTTTTGACACTCGACCTGTGGTGAAAGAGCAAGTCGAAAGTATGGGTGCCGAGTTTCTGGAGCTGAACTTTACAGAAGATGGCACCGGTTCTGGTGGCTATGCCAAGGTGATGAGTAAGGAGTTCATCGAGGCAGAGATGGCCCTCTTCGCTGCGCAGGCTAAAGAGGTAGACATTATTATTACTACCGCCTTGATTCCTGGTAAAAAAGCACCCCTGCTGGTAACTAAAGACACAGTAGAGCTAATGAAACCGGGCTCAGTCATCGTCGATATGGCGGCTGAGCAAGGTGGCAACTGCGAAGTCAGTCGCGCTGGTGAAGTTTATCGCCACCATGGGGTCACCATCGTTGGGCTAACAGATTTGGCTAGCCGGATGGCGGGACAATCTAGCCAGCTTTACGGCATGAACTTGTACCACCTGTTAAATGACATGGGTGGGGCTGAAGGCTACACCGTGAACTTCGACGATGAGGTGGTTCGGGGTGCCTTAGTGAGTCATGAAGGTCAGGTCACTTGGCCTGCACCCAGACCTGAAAAACCTGCGCCACCTAAGGTTGAAACGAAGACTGAGGAACCTGCTAAGACGGCTGAACCGGATGTACCAGCTGCACCTAAATTTTCATTGCCCTGGACATGGATTGGGGTTGCGATCGCAGCCCTAGCCTTAGTCGGTATTGGTATTAGCGCGCCCTCGTCCTTCCTCTCCCACTTCACCGTCTTCGTCCTGGCTTGTTTCGTTGGCTGGCAGGTGATTTGGAATGTGTCCCCGTCGTTGCATACTCCCTTGATGAGTGTGACTAATGCCATCAGCGGCATCATCATCATCGGCGGCATGTTGCAAATTTCAGGCGAACCGATGTCACCCACAGTCATTTTGGGTGCGATCGCAATCTTTATCGGCACGATCAATATCGCAGGTGGTTTCTTAGTGACCCAGCGGATGTTGAAGATGTTTCGGAAATAGATCACTTCCTGTCGTTAGCTGAGCGGAGTCGAAGCTAACGTTTTTGATTGGCGTTCCCTGAGCGGAGTCGAAGGGGACGCTCACAGACAGTTCTCTACAAGTTTCGTTTCATGTCTAACAATCTTGTTGCGGTAGCCTATTTGGTTGCCATTGTGCTCTTCATTCTCAGTTTGGGTGGTCTTTCTAACCAGGAGTCCGCCAAACGTGGCAATGTCTACGGCATTATTGGTATGGTCATTGCCCTGGTGGCCACAGCTTTAAGTTCTCAATTAACCGCTTACGGTCTACTAGTAGCGGCAATCCTACCTGCAGTAGCCATCGGTGGCCTGGTTGCATCCCGTGTAGAAATGACCGAAATGCCTGAGCTGGTGGCAATTCTCCACAGCTTTGTGGGATTGGCAGCAGTGCTGGTTGGTGTAGCTAGCTATTTACAGCCCGATGTCGACCTGGTAGGCGCTGAAGAAACGATCCACAAGTTGGAAATTTATATTGGCGTTTTTATCGGGGCAGTCACCTTTACGGGCTCTGTGGTCGCCTTTGGCAAGTTGCGGGCAATTATTAGTAGCAAACCGCTGATGTTACCAGCGCGTCATTTGCTCAATATTGCCATGCTGCTTGGCACGGTGGTATTGGGCGTTGGCTTTATGGCCGCTGAGGGTACGGATGGCTTTGGTTATGTGTTGGGAATGGTTGCGATCGCATCTATCCTGGGCATCCACCTAGTCGCCGCCATTGGTGGTGCTGATATGCCCGTAGTGATCTCCATGCTCAACAGCTATTCCGGTTGGGCCGCTGCCGCTGCAGGCTTTATGCTCTCCAATGACCTGCTGATTGTCACGGGTGCATTAGTGGGCAGCAGCGGAGCCATCCTCAGCTACATCATGTGCAAAGCCATGAACCGCTCCTTCTTTAGCGTAATTCTCGGTGGCTTTGGTCAAGGCTCTGGCAAAGGTAGCAGCAAGAGCGTTGAAGGCACCGCCAGCGAAATTGATGTCAACGGCACAATTGAACTGCTAGCCGATGCTCAGAGTGTGATTATCACCCCTGGTTATGGCATGGCCGTGGCTCAGGCACAGCATGCAGTCTCCGAAATTACGCAGCTATTAATGAAGCGTGGCGTCAATGTGCGATTTGGTATTCACCCCGTAGCCGGTCGTTTACCAGGCCACATGAATGTGCTACTGGCAGAGGCTAATGTGCCCTACGACATCGTGTTGGAAATGGATGAGATCAATGACGATTTCCCTGAAACCGATGTGGTGTTAGTGATCGGTGCCAACGATACGGTGAACCCCAGCGCTATGGAAGATCCAGATAGCCCAATTGCTGGAATGCCGGTGTTGGAAGTTTGGAAAGCGCGCCATGTGGTAGTGATGAAGCGCGGCATGTCAGCTGGCTATGCAGGTGTAGCTAATCCACTGTTCTTTAAGGACAACACCCAGATGCTGTTTGGTGATGCAAAAGCCAACACCAATGCGATTTTGGGTCGCTTGCAAGAATCTACGACTGAGCAACCTAAATTGGCAACTGCTTAGGCAAAAAACTTACTTCGAGCCTCAAGAACAATCTGAATAACTAGTCTTTGGCTTTATGACTTTGACCCTGTGCTGGGAAATCTGGCATAGGGTCTATCATCTTATTGCGAATGCGGTTACCCAATGGTGAACAAGCAATACTGGGCGATAAGTTAGAACGCTACTGCTTAAACTTTAAACATCACAAGGGTAAGGATAAAGCTGCACTATTTCGTAAACGTTTAGGCATCACATTAGCCAATAAATTAATTTTAGAAGCAGCATTACTTAATGCAGCTGCAACGCAAGGAGCTATCTTGCGTTGCGATAATGAATTTGGGCAGCAATACAACATCAAGTTTTATCTGGAAACTACGTTTGGCGCATCTTGGGTCCTGAGCTGCTGGATTATTCGAACAGGGAAACATTGCCTAGGTTAACCAATACTTATCCCGTAAGAAAATAGGAGGTTAGCAATGACACTTAATGAGTACGACATTGTAGCTCTAACCGAAGAAATCGAAGCTGAGCATCAAGAAACTAAACAACCTTTGCGCCTACGATGCGGTCAAGTAGGAACTGTCTTGATGACAGTTGAAAACAACTTTTACTTGATCGACTTTGCTGATGATGATGGCCATACTTATGCAATGGAAACTATTCCTGAAAATAAGCTCATGCTTCTGTTCTACGAGCCTATGGCAGCCTAAGGTTTGGCTAGCTTTCCAATGAAAAAGCTCTTTATTGCAATCAACTGTGGTACAGGTCCCTCAGCTAGAGTCACAGCTATTTCCAGAACTTAATTGGACTGCGGCGCAGGTGTTAGCGGGCTAGCAGTTATCTATTTTCTGGGATAAAGGCTTTCTCCATATCTAGGCACTGCCAATCCACCACTCTCTTCTCTGCCGTCGCATCGGCCCGTTGATAATCATCAGGCGTGGGTGGTAGCAGCTTCTTAGTTTTAACGTAGTACATGATGGCTAAGAACTCACGGATTATATGCTTCCGCCATTGTGAAAACTCTAGCCTGACTGGATGGGAAACAACCTCAAATCCAAAATTGCGATAGAGCAATGTCGATCGACCAGTGTGTAACCCATCGGTCACCAGCAAAATTTTAGGCTGAGCTGAGGGGACCTGCTCCAAAGCCATATACCGCTTAGTATAAAAGGCATTTTCCCAGGTGGTCGCTGCACAGGCTTCACCACTTAACTGTGCAGCCGGTACTCCCATTTTTTGAGCAAGATCAACAAGAATCGGTGCGTCGTGAGCACCGCTCATAAATATATGGGGTGCTCGCCCTGCTTTCCACAGTTCTACCGCTGCCTTGGCCCGCTGCTCGTTATAGCCGGTCCCGCTTCCTAGAACAACAATGGCATCTACAGATTCTCCTTTATCTGGCTGGGTCACCAGAACTCGCAAGCCTCGATTTATCCACCAGGGTGATAGCCCCACAACTAGCAAAATACTCACTAGCCAGCGCAGCGCCTGCCGTACCGATGGATAAAAAATGTGCTGGCAGGCTTTGCATTGATAGGGTTGTGGAAATTTAGCCTGGGCTCCATGGGGTTGCACTGAGGAATGGTTGCACCGAGGGCAATGCATAGCGACAAAGTATAGTTAGCCAACAAAAAGCGCTCATTCCCAGGAATGAGCGCTTTTATATTGATACATGTTGGAACTCAAGACATCAGGGTAAGGATAGCTGAGAGCAATATCCTGACTCCGACGTTAAGGCGTTTGATTTGTAAAATCCTGTGGACCAGTGTAGCCAGACGCTGTTGCTAAGGACTGTAGTGACTGAACTCCAGCATAAACCTGGCCATTGACTTCCCAGGTGGGATAACTTTGAACACCCGCTGTCCGACAAGCATTCGGCTGTGGGTCTATGCCTTCTTCATCACACTCGATGTAGTCAATGTGCTCCATTGCTTGCTTACCGAAGAGGGTTTGTTGGGCATGGCAATGGGGACACCACCAAGCGCCATACTTCTTCGCGCCGATAGCGGTTAAGTGCTTAGCTAGGGCAATTTCTGAATCACCTGAAGTGGTCTCTACTGCTGGTGGTGGGTTGCCAGCGGTAAAGGTGTCAGGGTTTTGCGCGTAGGCATACAAACCGGTGGTGGCAATCGTCGCAGCCAGGGCTACTGAAATACCGGGTAACAATAACTGGCCAAAGCTGTCCCAACGATTACCCACCAGGGTCAGCCCCCACAGACCCATGCTGAGTAAGGCTGATAATAAGCAAGGGACACAGGCCTCTTGCAATACACCAAACATGACGTAGAGCAAATAACCACTGAAGATGGTCATTGCAGTACTACCAATAAATAACCCCAGCCAGGTGGGGCCTTCTAAAGACTTGTTTTTGGTAACTACGGGTCCAATGGCAAATGCCCCCATAAGGAAGTATGCGATCGCACCCAGCAATGGCAGCGACAGCCCGCCTAGACGCACATAGGCACTTCCTGCTAAAGCACTATTGCCCTTAAGCATGCAGCCGATAGCCAATAGCATCCCGGCAGCGGACACACCGGCAATCAGATAGCGGGAATTACGATGAATCCAGGTGGTTGGTTGTTTACGTTTACGTGGCATTGGTCGTAAGTGTTTTTGAATAAACGGCTCAATTTAGCGTTGAGTTACCAGTTTTGAGTTGTCAGATTGCATCCTTCCCCTAGAGTGTTCTAAGTAACAAGGCCGCTAATCTACAGCTCAAAATCTAGAACTCATTTCCCTACGTACCCTCAATCGCGTAGGCCAAATTTTGCAACTCTGACATCGGCAGTTCTGCCACTAAGGCATAGAGATAAGTCTCATCACGCCAAAGGACAATGCCAGTGCCATCAGGCTGTTGCAAAGTAAGCTGTGCTGACTGAAATTCAGGAAATTCTTCCTCAGCCAGTGCCAATTGATAGGCAGATACAGTTTGATTTGTCTCTAGCCGATAGGTGAGACGCAATCCTGAGGTTTCGCCAAGCTGGCAATTACTGCCGCCTAGCAGCAGTCCTTGTTTGCTTGGAATCAGCGGCAATGCAGCCACTGTGGTTTGAAATCCCTGCAGTAGCTCCAGGATTTCGCCCGGCTGCTGCACTACAAAATCAACAGGTCCCTCAGGGTTTGTTAGAGAACGCTGGTGGTCTTGTAGTAGCTGACTTAGCCCCGACCAAGTTTGATGAATACCAGCCGAAGCTGGCGTATCTGCTAGCTCGGGCTGATGATACTGAGCCTGGAGGCTACGCACCTGGTTGTTGAGATGCAGATTGGCTACACCAAACGCGATCGCAAATCCAGCCGCCACCGTACTCATTGCCCATGGCAGTCGCAGTCGCAACCGCTTTTTGGGTTTTTGAGGGGTAGCAGTTAGCTGGTGGGCAAGTTCGGCTTGGGCAGCTGAGAGAATTTGCGATCGCAATTCCAGCTCCGGTTCCACCTCATCCAGTCCATAGGGCATCATCGCCAGTGCCTCTTGCAACGAGGTGACTTCTGCTTGCAACTCTGGCTGTTCAGCCAGTAAACTCCGAAACGTTTCCGCCTCCGACGAGGTTAAATCACCGAGCACATACCCAGCAGTCAGCTCTTGAATCTCTTGGGGCGAAAGGGGTGCAGTCATTACAAATCCTCCTTCAGCACATCTAACTGTTTACGCAGCTGCAACAAACCTCGTCGGGCCCAGCTCTTCACTGTCCCGAGAGGCACACCTAAGCGTTCTGCAATATCACGCTGGGACTGGCCCTCGTAATAACTCAGTTCCAGTACCTCTCGTTGTTGTGCCTTTAAGGTGGTCAACGCCTCACGCACCAAGGCACGCTGTTCTTGCTGAGTAATGTGCTTCATGGGGGTAGCCGCGTCAACGCCGGACTGATTTTGATGCCATTGATTCAAATACTTTTGCTGAGTTGATTGGGCTCGCAGCCGATCAATCACCCGTGAACGGGTGACCGTAGTCAAATAGCTAGCAAGGGAACCTCGATGGGGGTTATAGGACCGAGTACGCATCAGCCTCAGAAAAACCTCCTGCGTCAAATCTTCAGCCTCAGAAACTCGTTGCAATCCTTTGAGGGCGATGCCATACACCAAACTGCCGTAGCGATCATAAAGACTCGCTAACGCCGACACATCCCCTTCCCATAAACGAGCCACTAGGGCACCGTCCGCCTTATGCTCCATCACCGATCGAACAGCTTGATTTGTCGCATCTATTGCCCGAGTCACAAGTTCACTAGCCGGTTTTCATTAGGTATACGTCTGCCAATTCATATCGGATGCACTTCTCCAAAACCCCAAAATCTAGAGCCCGCAAACGGTATCGCAGGCAGCATCAAAAAAAGGAGAGCAAATGCTCTCCCCTCTGGACTTAATTTGTCAGGATAATTGTGTGCTAGTTATGTGAGGTCGCCTGTCTACGCTTGCGACTGGCAAATACTAAACCAACAGCGGCCACCAAACCCAAAATAGTCCCCGGCTCAGGTACATCTACCTGCTCAACAGTAATACGAGCCACCTGATAGCCAGGGGCAGTAAAATCGGCCCCCGTAAAGTTCAAGGGCAAACCATTAAACGGACTAGAGTCAGTAGTCGTTAAAATGCGCCCACCGGGGATAAATCCGGGATGAAACGTCACTACCCCATTTTCATCCGTCCCTGTATTGGGAGCCGATTGGCCCAAAAATGCCGTACTAGAAGCCAATTCATCATTCACCTCAGTGCCACCGTCATTGACCTCAGACCCTAAGACAATAAAGTCGGCCCCCAGAAAGTTACCCTCATCATCAAAAATCTCATGGGCTAGGGGATTACCGTTTGCAATAAATGCATCATTACTGGGCAACACCATCGACGCATAGCTGAAATATTGATTGCTAGCATCAACATCAAAAATAAAACTGGTCGATTCACCCACTTCCAAAGGAGGTGGACCATCACTAAGCAACGTACCTTGTACACCATTAGGCTGACGGGTAGCAAAATCGGCTGTCAGGGGCTCGTTGTTGCCATCTTCCACCAGCTCCTCGAATCCAGGAAAAGCATCTAGTGATTCACCGAGATCGTATAGATCAAACGTACCGTCATGGAAGCCAACCCATGCCGGTGTCAGCAAGCTACCGTTAGTCGGCGCTAGGTTTTCGATCGTTACTTTGAGCGTGGCCGCAGATGCCGCTGTTGCCATGGCAGTCATAGTTCCGATGCTGATGACAGCAGCCGTAGCCAGCCGATGGCGGGAGAAAAGCGCAAACATATTCATAGATAGAGCTATAAAACTTCAGCGGAAATATCAACCTGGCTGACGTCGAGAGCGATGGTTTTCTGTAGAAGGAGCTACAGCTGTCAAACTCGTCTGACGCAGATGAGGTTATCCCCCCGATAAGGATTTTTGATGGGTAGCGTAATTTTCTGCTGAGGGGGTTTTGAGAAACCACTGAGAAGGCTGTAACAAAAATAAGGAGTATCTGAGAAAGCCCTGAGCCCTTGGATGTTGACTCAGCACCTGATAAGGGTATTCGCCGAGAAATGACCTGGCGATCGCAATTGCAATCTCTGCTCCCGCCCAAACCATTTGTTCGAATTTCTCACCATCGGTTGCCAAGAAAATGCTGAATGCGATAGTAATACCAGCAACCCCAAAGAACTTTCTATGGCCAACGCCCAGACCAACACTCTGACACTAACCAGTCAGCATGGCTGCTTTGGTGGCACCGTCAGCATCTACAGTCATCCATCTGAACAGTGCCAATGCTCCATGACGTTTGCTGTTTACCTGCCCCCCCAGGCAAAAACCCAACCAGTGCCGGTGCTTTATTACCTATCAGGACTGACTTGCACTGAGCAAAATTTCATCACCAAAGCCGGTGCCCAGCGCTACGCCGCTCAATACGGGCTCATGCTGGTAGCTCCAGACACCAGCCCCCGTGGCGAGGATGTCCCTGACGAAGAAGGCTGGGATTTTGGCAGCGGCGCTGGCTTTTACGTAGATGCGACTGAAGCGCCCTGGGTCAAAAATTACCGCATGTATAGCTACGTGACCGAGGAATTGCCAGGGCTCATCCACAAGAATTTTTCGGTGAATGCCAAGCAGGGTATCTTTGGCCATTCCATGGGCGGTCACGGGGCCTTAGTGTGTGGCCTCCGCAATCCTCAGAAATACCAGTCAATCTCTGCCTTTGCACCGATCAGCAACCCCATGCAATGCGCCTGGGGTCAAAAGGCATTGGGCAAGTATTTAGGAGACGATCAAACCAGCTGGGCCGCTTATGACGCTAGTGAATTAGTCAAACAACGGGCTCAGTCAAAACGACCTATCTTAGTTGACCAAGGTGCAGCCGACCCCTTTCTAGAACAGCAGCAACTCAAACCTGAGGCATTCCAAGCCGCATGCGCAGCCGCAGGACAACCGTTAACCCTAAGAATGCAACCAGGGTATGACCATGGCTACTACTTTATTGCCACCTTTATGGAAGATCACATCAGACACCATGCTGCGATGTTATGCGATTAAGAAGCGCTGCAGCTTAGTTGCCTAATAAGCTGCAGCTTAGTTGCCTAATAAAAAGAGGCCGACTAGGGTAGCGCTATTCCACAGGCTATGAATCAACATCGGGGAGAGTAGATTTCGCGATCGCGCATACACCCATGCCAAAATCGTGCCAAGCAACGTCAGCGGTAGCACCTCTGAAAGACTCAGGTGAGCAGCAGCAAAAATCAAGCTACTCAACAAAATCGCACTCCAAACTGGCATATAGCGTGTGAGGGAGGGGAGTAAAAACCCACGAAACAGCACCTCTTCAAATAGAGGAGCGGCCACAGCAGCAGTGAGAAAAAACAGCAATAAGGCAACGCTGTCGCTTTCTTGTAATACCGTCTGCAACAGAGGATTATTGCCCCCCTGGCCTCGCCAAATTTGCTGATTTAAAGCTGAGATTGCGATCATTAAGGGCAAAGCAACTAAATAGCCTCCGACTCCCCATAGGGGCCAACGGCCAAATAGCTTAAATTGAAACCAGCCTTTGGGTAGGGGTCGATAAGCCCAAATCGAGCCCACCAGCACGGCAATCCCGCTAACGGACATTAGCAGATAAAAAATCATGGCATACAGAGCCCGTCCACGACTACTAGTGGCCGCAAAGCTCATGCCCGAGAGCTGCAGCACAAACGGGATTAGCAGCTGACCAACAAAGAAAAAGCCAACAATCAGCACCTGCCAGATAATTTCACCGTCCCAGGGCACATCCCACGCTGAGAGCGCTTTACCCAACAACGATTCTCCTCGACGGGTAGCCACCTGCACCCCCAGAAAAATCAGTAGCCCCAATCCGATGATGCAGCCAACAACAGGGGCAGTGCCAACAGCGACTAACTTCACTAGCTTGGATTGAGCAGCGGCTTGTTCTTGCGCCTGTAGCTGTGTCAGGTCGACAGAACGGTCGTCTAAGGTATAAAGCTGTTCTAAAGCCCGATACTGAAACCAGCCATTAAGCTGTCTACTGATAACGGTTTCAGTCATTGGGGTAATCGTTGGCGAGGTCTCCCATAATCCCAACACAACGGTGGCCACATCAGCAATTGAGCTATCGCCTTCAGCCAATGGCAGCAAACGCTGGCGGACTTCATTGATATCTTTTTGCTGGGTAGCAATGATGCCTAGCTTTAGGTCAATCTCATTGATCAGCGTTTGCTGCTGGGTGATAGCAGTTTCAAATTTCTCAAGCTGGGGATTGGAGTCATTGTTTTGACTTTCGAGTTGTTTTTGCGATCGCGCCACCCCGGCCATCGCTTCCTGACGCACCGACTTGTATTGCTTGGCTACGGTCTCCAGCGGTTTAGCCCCCAGTAAGGCGTTGCCCAGCTGCTTAAATTCATCACTTTCTAGCTCGTCCCACTCAGACGCTTGTAAAAGCAGATCGCTCTGATAAAGCTGCAGCTGCCCTGTCACCTGAGGCTGGGAAAAGCTTTCGTACAACGATGAAGCTAACACCAGCGCGACAAGGCCGGTCAAAATTGATAAAACAACCCGCTTTAGCGTCATTAGAAATCAAAAGACAATCTAGGCATTATCGCATTTGCTCCCTTTATTAACGACTATTGCCAAGGTTATTAATTCTCTATGGCAAAGTGATTTAATGGTGCCTGAGCTACTTGTATAGACTGATACACGCTCATTTTTTCATCATACCCGCAAGGCTTTAGTCACTATGAGACGTCGACAGTTAATTGGTTATGGCTTGACTGGCGCGGCCAGTAGCGCGGCATTAACGGCCTGTGCTCAATCAACCACACCCACTGCCGCAAGTGATGGGGCCACATTGCCAACGGTGCGATGGAAAATGGCCACTAGCTGGCCCAAATCGCTGGATACGCTCTATGGTGCAGCTGAAATTGTGTGCGATCGCATTGCTGCCATGACCGATGGTCGGTTTACCATTGAACCCTACGCTGGTGGCGAAATCGTTCCTGGCCTACAGGTGCTAGATGCTGTGCAGAATGGCACCGTGGAATGTGGCCACAGCGCAGCCTATTACTATGTCGGCAAAAGCCCAGCCCTAGCATTTGGCACTACTGTGCCCTTTGGCCTGAACGCCCAACAGCAGAACGCCTGGCTCTACCACGGCGGAGGATTAGAAGCCATGCAGAAGCTCTATGCAACTTTTAATGCGATTACCTTTCCAGCCGGCAATACCGGAGTCCAAATGGGGGGGTGGTTTAATAAAGAGATCGCAACAGCTGCAGACCTCAAGGGACTCAAAATGCGGATTCCTGGCTTAGGTGGCAAGGTCATGGCCAAATTAGGCGTAAACGTTCAGAATCTCCCCGGCAGCGAAATTTTTGTGGCCCTGGAACGGGGGACTATTGACGCCGCTGAATGGGTTGGCCCTTACGACGATGAAAAATTAGGACTCCAAGACATCGCTCAGTTTTATTACTATCCCGGGTGGTGGGAACCCGGTCCCTCTTTTGACATGATGATCAATATGGATGCCTGGACATCCTTACCACCAACCTACCAAGAAGTCGTTAAGACCGCCTGTATAGAGTCGAATATGAGTACTCTGGCCAAATACGATGCCGTCAATGGAGCCGCTCTCAAAAGCCTGCTCGACTCTGGAGCTCAGCTCAGACCGTTCAGCGACGAGATCCTGGCCGCTGCTGAAAAAGCCGCCTTTGAAATCTACGAAGAAACCGCCAGTCAGGATGCCACCTTTAAGGAGATCTACGATCAGTGGAAGTCCTTCCGTGATTCTGTCTATAGTTGGAATCGACTTAATGAGTTAGGTTTCGCAGGGTTTGCCAACCAAGAAGCTTAGCAGTAAGCCACTAAATATCAACTTACAATTCGGCAGCAGTTCACAGCTGTTTTCTTTAGAATTCCGCTCTTTTGTGACGCAGTTGCAGAGTTGGTTAGGACTATTGAGAGACCGAAAATATCACTACTAACAGTATTTTCCTTCGTCTTCCGTCCTCACTCTTCCGTCCTTCGCCATCGTCGTAGCCTAGTTTATCGTGCTTATGGTTGCTTCGCTACAACACAACCTGCTGCTACTGCAAAGCTGATAGCCGCGATTAACAACGATACGGTCAAACCAAGATTGGCTCCCACACCACTCAATACACTGATGGCAACAGCTCCACCGCTGAAGTAGAGACCGGTCCCTAAGCCTGCTTTTGAGGCGGGCACCATCGATAGGGCATAGGGTAAGGTGCCATTGGCAACCAGGCTAAAGGCAATGCCGATTGCGATCGCAACCACAACCGCCACCCCTGCCGACCCCATCATCATGGTCACACCTGTAGCCACGATCAATCCAACAAAACCAAAGAACATCGCTGTCCGATTCCCCAAACGTGTAGCCAACTGACCACAGGGCAACGCACTCAGCGCCACTGTGACAAATAGCACCACCATGATCAACTTTGGCTGACTAAAACCAGTTGCCGCTACTGCTGCAGAAAAACTCTGCAGCAATAACCGTAGCCCTGAAGCCACACCTACTCCCGTCATAAAGACCCAAGGCAAATTTGCCCATTGCATCGGCGCATTAGCTCCCACAGACAAAGGAGAATTAGCCACCGTTTTATTTGGGTGAACCTGCCTTAGCACCAAGGCTGCTAATAGCAACACCACCGTACCAATCGAAAATGCAGTCAGGGGACCTAACCCTAAAATAAAATCACTGGCGATGGGTGCCATAGCGCCGGTCACTCCACCTACCATCGTCAAAACACTAGCAGCTTGAGGTAAGTCAGACTCAAACGCATAGCGCCCTAGCAGCGATAAGGCAGGGCTGCGAAAAATGGTCATCGCCAATGCCCAAGCTACTAGAGCTACAGGCATTAGCAATTTCAACGATAGACCGCCAAGCACAACCAACGGGATACCCATAAAGCAAAGAGCAGAAGCAATCATGCCCAGAGCAATTTGCGGAAAACGACTGCCTACCCAATGCTGACGCTGGTCAGAGAAACTCCCCATCAGGGGTTCCATCAATGCCCCCATGGCATTTTCAATCACCAATAGCATTGTGGCTAAACTGGCTGAAAATCCCAGAGCCAGTAATAAATCATCCAAGTAGAGATTGTAAATCACCCAAGTCAGGGAAATCGCCCCTTGGACAGCCGCTAGGCCTAAGACCTGCAACCAGAGAATTCGTCGTCCTACTAAAGCTGAAGTACCCATACGCATCACCTTATAAGTCAATAACAGGGACCTAAAGCAGCAACACCTTGCAAGATGAACACATTGAAATCAACTTAGCGTGCTTACAAAGAATAGTCATTCATGATTTACGGGGTATTTCTGGCCAGTGGGGAACTACCCCAATCGGCAATAGCATAGCGTTCCAGCCAATAAAGCAAATGAATAGAACGCTCTAGTGTTTTCACCGCTTGGCATTAAACCAGGTTTTTAGGGCAGCGCAGCCCGTTGATGTAGTGGAGTTTTTTCACCTGACTACCCCACACGTCATATAAATCTTACTTACCAAGAACTAGCTTGACAGCAATGCTCTGATAAACAGCGAGAACCATACATTCTCAACATCTACATAACCATCACTTCACTATGTAGAGCCGATCAATCAGTAAATCTGGCCCAATAGCTGATGCTTACTGATGCTTAGCAAAAACTTTTAGTCATTTTCAAACAGGGAACTTCTAACCTCTCTGAATTGTCATATCAAGTTACGTAAATTTTCACATAGCTGTTCTCCTGGTGACTAAAGCTTAGCAAGTACACCCTATAAGCAAAAATTCTAGAGCTACCAAAATCTCTCAGAGGGCTCCTCAACATAGAATTCAGTATTGGATATCCCCCTCAGCTTTTCCAATTCTAGGGACATTTATCTTAAGTCCATCAAGCTGAGTGAATATACGGGGATCAGACAGCATATTTGATACTGCTTATACAAGCTCTCAGAAAATCATTGAAGAGAGGTAATTCACCTCTGGAATTCAATAGATAGCCAACAATAATCTGCGATGAATCAAGCTACGAAACCTAGAAAAAGAATAGCAGTGAAGTTTCCATCTACAAAAAACAACACTCTCATTAAAGTCTTAAAATACAGCTTATTAGCAGGACTTTCAGTTTTCATCACATCTCATTCTTTAACTCAAATAATAACGCCTCCCAAAATCCCTCAAAACATAGGTTTTATCAGTCCCAAAAAAACTTACTATCAAGCCCATAAAGACAACTACAACACGCTATTCTTTGGCTCTAGCAGAGTCTTAAATCACATCAATCCAGAAGTCATCGATCAAGTAGCTAAATCAGAAGGTTTAGAGATTAGCAGTTATAATTTTGGCATACCTGCTATACGAGAAATACACAGCTATGTTCTTCTGAGAGACGTGCTGCAAGATGCACCAGAACATTTAGAGTGGGTATTTATTGAAATCTCGTTAGATAAGGGATATGAGCCTATTGCCAATGCTCGAACAAAACGCTCAATTTACTGGCATACTTTCAGCAATACACGCATCGCAATTGAATACATCATCAATTCTGAGGAATCGGCATTCAACAAAGCTATTTTAATTAGCAGTCACATCCTCCCGTATATATATCATCAATTAAATATAGGTATTATTTCCAATCACCTATGGCCCTCAGAAACTCAAAGCTTAGAAAGCCAAAGAGATCAGAAAATATATGAAGCCAATAAGGGTTTTCTAGGCATAACCAGCAATCATTACAATGACTTAAGACAGTTATTTTTAGCTGACCAATTCGATTATCAAAAAGATGTCAAAAAACTGATTAATTACCACAAAAATAGAACAGAAAAAGATAATGATCTACCTGACAATAAGCGTATTTTACTAAGTAAGATCATAGACACGGTCCATGCAGCAGGAGCAACTCCATTTTTTATCATTACACCGACATTAAATACTGCTCAAGATTTATATCAAGCTCATGAGGAAGATTTAATTCCTACTTTATTTGCCTATAACAATCCATCTGATTATCCACAATTTTATGATGCAGAGAATCGCCATGATCCAGAGCATCTAAACATTCAAACTGCTAATAATTTTAGTCAAGAGCTAGCACAAGATTTTATTCAGGCAATTAAAACTAAAAATTTCTAAACTCAATTAACTGTTTAAGTTCAGGATCTATAATTTTTAGTTTTTATCATTATGATTTTTACAGAATTTAGATTTATTCTGTTTTTTATATTGGTATTTTCAATCTATTGGAAATTGCCAAACAAAACCTGGAAGAAGCTTTGGTTACTTATTTGCAGTTACATATTCTATGGGATATGGGATTGGAGATTTTTATCCCTTATTATTGGCTCTACTTTTGTAGACTACATGACAGGGCTTAAAATCTATGATAGTAATACTCAAATCGCCAAAAAAGCCTGGTTGACACTCAGTCTATCTATTAACCTTGGAATTCTTGGTTTCTTCAAATACTATAATTTCTTTGTTGATTCACTGGTCCATCTATTTGACACCACAGGCCTGTCATTCAACTCAATTAATATTAATATTATCCTGCCTGCTGGCATCAGTTTTTATACATTACAAACCCTCAGTTACTCACTAGATATCTATTTTGGTAAGCTGACGCCCCAAAAAAACTTTTTGAATTTAGCGTGCTTTGTCGCATTTTTCCCTCAACTTTTAGCAGGTCCTATTGTTCGAGCATCAGACTTTCTGCCTCAACTCACAGCTATTCAAAAATTTAGAAATGTCAATGTAAAAGCCTGTTTAGTGCTCTTTATAGTAGGCTTCTTCAAAAAGGCATGTATATCGGATAATTTAGCGCCCTTTGTAGACAATTATTTTTCAGCAGTTGATAGCTACACCGCTTTAAGTGGCTGGTTGGCAACTATGTCCTATGCTGTTCAAATTTATTGTGATTTTTCTGGTTACTCTGATATGGCCATCGCCTGCGCAGGGTTATTAGGCTATAACCTCTGTGTCAATTTTGATGCCCCATATTTCTCAAGTAGCATCACAGAATTTTGGAGAAGATGGCACATTAGCCTATCAAACTGGTTAAGAGATTACTTATACATTCCTTTAGGAGGAAATCGTGATGGCACAATTGCTACATACCGAAACCTGATAATCACTATGCTGATTGGTGGTCTCTGGCATGGAGCTGCTTGGAGATTCGTTGTCTGGGGAGCACTTCATGGGATTGCACTAGTGTGTCATAAGGAGTGGAGTCAGCTTTGGAATAAGAAAAGCCTAATTAATCAAACCTCTAAAATTTGGGGAGTTGGTATCACTTTTTATTGGGTATGTTTCACATGGATTTTCTTTCGCGCTAATAGCTTTATCGATGCATTATCAGTCGCCAAAGCGTACGTCTTATTTCAATCTCCAGGTAGTCAACAACTTGAGCCCCGTCTTTGGTTAATTTTGGTCGGTCTTGCAGCGTTACATTGGGTATCTGCTCGCATGTCCTGGACACAGATCATCGAAAAACTGCCTAATCAGGTATTCGCCATCGGATATGGATACACGGTGGCAGTCGTCATGCTGCTGATGTCCACAGGCTATGCACCGTTTATATATTTCCAGTTTTAGTAGGGTTTTCCAGTTGCTTCCCTAGAGGACACTTGCATATTTTTAACTACTAATCGACGGCAACCAGTTCACCAAAGATGGAAACGCAATAATTGCTACTAATACCAGCAACTGCAGTGCAATAAATGGCACAACGCCTCGATAGATATTGGCTGTAGAGACATCTTTAGGAGCCACACCACGTAGATAAAATAGGGCAAATCCAAACGGTGGGGTTAAAAATGACGTTTGCATATTAGCTCCAATAATCACCCCATACCACACTAGGTCTAGGCCCAACTGTTGAGCTACTGGTGCAAATAGAGGAATCACAATAAAGGCAATTTCAAAAAAGTCGATAAAAAAGCCGAGGATAAAAATCGTCACCATGCTGACGACTAAAAAGCCGAGGCTACCTCCAGGTAAATTGGTCAGCACATCAAAAATAAAGCTATCTCCCCGTAATCCGCGAAACACCAAACTGAAGGCTGTAGACCCCAACAGGATAAAAATCACCATGGTGGTGGTTCGCAGTGTGCTGTCACAAACTTCCCGCAAACTGCTGATAGTTAGCTGCCGATTAAAGGCCGCCAATATCATGGCACCAACAGCTCCCAAAGCACCCGCTTCTGTCGGTGTAGCAATACCAAAGAAAATGCTGCCTAACACCAGCAAAATCAGCACTAGCGGTGGCACCATCACTTTACAGACCTTAAAAACTAGGGCTTGCCCCCTAGTTTTTAATAAGTCTGGGGGTAACGCAGGCAGTAAATCAGGTCGGACCAAGGCAATGACAGCGACATGTACAACGAATACCCCAGCCATCAGCAACCCTGGGATAAATGATCCCAAAAATAAATCCCCAACAGATACGCCTAGCTGATCGGCTAAAACGACCAGCACAATGCTAGGTGGGATGATTTGGCCAAGGGTGCCTGACGCAGCAATAACACCTGTCGCAACGTCCTTGTTATAGCCATGGCGCAGCATCGTCGGTAGGGAAATTAGCCCCATGGTGACTACCGTAGCGGCAACAACTCCGGTTGTTGCCGCTAGCAGTGCGCCTACAACAACGACTGCGATCGCTAACCCACCCCGCAGTCGACCAAACAGGCTGCCCATGGTTTCCAGCAGGTTTTCTGCAATCCCCGACTTCTCCAACATGGCTCCCATAAAAATAAAGTAGGGAATCGCCAGTAGAGTGAAATTATTCATAATGCCGAAGATTCGCTGCGGCATCGCAGTCAGAAAGACAGGGTCAAATACACCCAGGGCAATACCAATAGAACCAAACAGTATGGCTACCCCTCCCAGGGAAAACGCCACCGGATAACCCAGCGATAGGAGCACCAGGGCTCCGCCAAACATCAGCGGCCCCAACCAATCAGTTAGCATCTCCAGCCTCCCTATTGAGATCATCACGGGTTTCGTCTGCCGGTAAATTCCCCGAGAAAATCGCCCAATTTTTAATCGCTTCTGAAATGCCCTGCAAGATCAGCAGCCCAAAACTCACCAAAATCATGGTCTTGATGGGAAACCGCAGTAGACCACCAGGGTCCGGCGATGTTTCCCATACCACCCAGGATCTAACGACCGTTCCCCAAGAGAAATAAATTACCAGGGCCGAAAACGGGATCAAGAAAAGTATTGTCCCGATAAAGTCAGCCAAGGCTTTTTGGCGACGAGACCAGCGATCGTAAAATACGTCAACTCGAACATGACCACCTTTTTGTAGAGTGTAGGCAGCCCCTAGTAGAAAGACGATATCAAATAGATACCATTGAGTTTCAATCAGCGCGTTAGAACTCAAATTTTGGCCGACTAAATTGCCTAGATAGCGACCCATGACATTCCAGGTACCCATGCCAATCATCGCTAGCACTAACCAGTAGGCAAACTTTCCTACTTGATTAGTAAATGCATCTATCCTACGAGCAACAGAAAGTAAGGAGCGCAAAACCTATTGCCAATTTTCTACCGTCGTATTTTATACCGCCGAGGCAGCGTATCCTGAGCAAGGGAACAATTTGCAATCTTGCATACAGTAATTCAGACCTCAGATTTGGGGTATCTCCTGCAAGAGTTGGATAAGGTTTTAGCGATCGCATCTAAGGCATCAGGCAGTGAGACCAATACATTCTGCAAATAAAGCCTTGGCATCAGACAAAGCCCCTGCCTCTACCGCTAGCCTAATTTTTGCAATTGCGTCACCTAAACTAGCATTGCCAAGCACATACTCATTAATTTCATTATTCTCGTATTTCTTATTAGCAAATAGGTCACAACAGGTCACATTAATATAAAGCTCAAGAATTAAAAGATGAGTGCAATTTTGATATAAATCATCTAGCTGAGAACATACATTGACACCATATGTCCATAGATCTTCAATTCCTTGTGAAGTATCTGAACCAGAAGCAAAGATCCTTCTACTCACTAACTGTCGACTTTTTTCCAAAATGCTCTGCATAAGTTTTGGATACTGAATAAATTGCAAAGCATTATGGGCATGAGCCCCATCACTGGGTATTCCTTGAACGGCACCACATAGTAGATACTTAGTCCTACTGACACTTGCCCACATCAATATCAATATGGACTCAATTAGTGCTCCAGATTTAATACTCAATGAAGGAGCAAGAAAACTAGATTGTGACAAGGGAAATTCAAAATCAGAAAAATATAAAGGATTACTCGATGGTAATTCGAGCAATCCATCAATTTCTAACAAAAAGCTATAAATTGAATCTGTTAAGCTGTCTAACAGCTGCGGGGTTGATCGAATAGAGATCGGATTTTGCCGTTCGTAATCAGAATATTTACTACCTATATACTTTTCTAAGTACTGTCTCAATAACTCGCTGTGATGCCTTACTAAAGGAGTATAAAAGTTGCTCTTGTTTGCCCCCACCAGTACGTTGTTTAATTTGGTAGTCTCTAAAAAAAGCATCCAAATACAACTAATTTTTCTAACTAGCGCAATAGAATAGCCAACATGAATGAATGAACCGTTGACCAAAGCCATAACTTCACCTGGCCCGGCATAATATTCGTCATTATTTTCTGCATATTTCAGAACAGAAGCCGCCCAGTGAGAACCAGGGATGACATCGCCGCAGGAGTAGGAAGAATCTTTTGGGATTTTGGGTATAAATCTGACATCATTAAGCGCTCTCAAAATAATGTCATACAGCTTTAGTGAAATGCCGGTGCCACCTGCGGCCAGGGAATACGCTTTTGCATAATTGATGCAGGCAGTCTCATATTTCGAGTACCAGGGCTCAACACCTATCGTATGACTACTCAAAAAATCTGTATTAAACTTTTGAATTTCCGCCTCAGGCAGAACTTCTGTATCGCGATGACCAACCCGTGTATTGGCACCATACATCCGAGAAGATGGCTGAGCAAGTAAGGATAAAAAAAACGATCGCTCACGTTCTATTCTATCCCTTGCAGCATACCAGTCAGTTGGAAGCTCATGACCTGCGATGTGATCCAAACATTTTTGCAAGCGTTTCATAGTATGGATTAACTTTCAACAGTTAATAGAACAGAGCTGTCACTATCTGTCATTAGCATCTGCAGTTGCAAGGCGTATTTTTTTAGCTATTTCACGAGCCGCCGCCGGATCAAGATTACGCTGACGTAGCTCAAAAATACAATTAATTAGCTGTTTTGTAGTGATTACATTTTCTAATTTCAGTAAAGACTCAGACAAACCTGGAATGCTATCAAGCGCTTTCTGACTAACCAATGGAATCGCCTCATAAGAGGGAAAGAAAGATTCAGCATCAGTTAACGTCAAAACCCTAGGTTGATACAGTTCTGGATCTGTTTCATATCCCACAAATACATCTGCAATTTTATTATTCAGTAATTCATATCGAGCCGTTATATTACAGGGCTCCACCCTCAGAAAATTCAGATTGTACCTTGAAGCTAAACCCAAGTAACAATCTTTTCGATTGAGAAATTCAGGATCTGCAGAAAAAGTTAATTCATGAGCGGCCCAACGTAGATCAGCTATTTCCAGAATTCCATATTTTTCAGCTGTTTCCTGATGCATTACTATGCTGTAACCCTCTGATGCACCTAAAGGTCTCATCCATCGCAGGCCAAGCTTACTGCCATATTGATTAAGGTTCTCAATTAATTCATCTAAGGACTTTTTTTGATGGTTGATATTGAAAAATTGAAGACATGTTCCTGTAAAGTCAACATACATATCAATCCAATTATTTTGTAGGTCAGCAAAGTTTTTTAAGCTCCCCCCATTAGGTACCCTTAATTCACATTGTGTTCCTGGTACCGTATTTTCAATCCAATCAGCCAAAAAATGAGCAAAAAATACCTGTGAAACATCAAGTTTTGAGCCAATAATCAGACGTTTCTGTTGCAAACGTTCCCCTGCCGTTATATCTCGACCTGCCAATATTGGCCAAAGTGCCTGTTCCGCAGTGCTTAGTTGCACAGAGATATCATTTTTGACCTCATCAACTTTTGACTGGATATTCTGTACTTGTCGTGATATTTCAACTTCTATATCTTGTCCTGGTAACTTCAGAGTAAATGACGTGATTGCCTGAGCTAAAGCAAGTAAAAGAAATGGCAAAAATAGCAATCCTAACAAGACCAGAACTTGGTTAGTTGCCCGCAACCATTCCAAAATTCCTAACTCGGATAAAAGCAGTACAACTAATAATCCTATGTAGGCAATAAAAACAATTGCAAAACCAGTATTAGCTATAAGGCCAGACGGAAACGTATATTTTTTTCTATTAGGCATGATTCCCCTCAGAAGTTCTGTGCTAGCTAGGCTTTTGACCTAAATACTTCCTCCAATGTCTAATGCTCTAGCATCGACAAAAAGTATCTGTCTTCTGAGGGGGCCATTTAAGATGCGAACCTGCACTAATTCATCTATATCATTGAGACCATCTAAATCACTTGAAATACTTGCATTCAGATAAGAATCAGGCCACATCTCAACCACTGCTTTGGTGCCATTAGCTAATAAGATATAGTTTTTATCTTGCTTATCAAAAAGAGCTTTCAGTTGTCCATCACTAGAAAATGGATGTAAAATCACCAGTCTTTTTTCATCGATTTTATTGAGAACTCTTGTTGCAATCTTATCAATTCCTTCTTGACCTAACGATCTAAGCGCAGAATCAAATTCCTCAATTAAGCGTTTATTACTTGGATTTTTCTTAGATGCCATCAGATAGAATGGCACACTGTACAATGGAATATGTTGAATATCTTGCTGCTGCCGAGGAAAATTTTCTCGCAGCACTTCTTTACCAACCTCTGTTGCTTCCGCCACCATTTGCACTTGAGAATTGGTAAGCAGTTTTGAAAATGCATCAACATTATCTTTAGCAAAAAATGATGTCTGAGATATTTTTTGGATATCTGGCGGATAACGATATCCTTCGATAGGTAGTAGCTTGTATCCTTTAAGAGACTGAAAAGATTGAAACTGCAGCAGTTCAGGATTATTTTTGAGGTTAAAGAAAATGGATGTCTCTACATCTAAAATAGGACTTGAGAAATAAAAGTCTTTTTCCCTGTCTGGGGTTTTTATGTAGGGAAAAATACCTCGTATATCGTGGTTCACTTCACTTTCGTATGCTGCCTCTTGACCTAGGAACCATGGCATGAATTTAAATTCAGCTTGGTAACCAGCTTCCTTCATTGCTTCGAAAATAACTGCTGAGGCAATGCCATACTCGTCCACCATTTCTCCACTAAAAGGAGAATATTCTCCAGCGACGAAAATAGCTGGCTTAATGGTTTCCGCTACCTGAGGATTTGAAGAGCCATAAATAATAAAAAAAACAGCTAGAACTGGTATTAGTAGTGACAACATCAAAGCTGTTGACCAGTCGACAGTCTTTTTTTCATTGAGCTTATATTTTAGTAGCGGTTCCATTCTTTTAACTTGTCTATATGTTTTCAATATGATTGCTATGAATACGAGGTTGCAAATCTCTGGCTGTAACTGTCAAGCTCTGGGTTTGAGCCAACGGTTCCCAATCATCTTCAAATAAAGGCTCAGAGGCGAGAATAATGCCTTCAGCCTGGCGCAGTAAATAAAATGAAGGCGCTTTGGCTTGATTATCAAACCGGGCTGCCACTAGCTGCTGACCATCACTGAGGACAATTACACCTGAGACCCTCACATCATAGGTGTTGGCTAAAGACTGAACGATTTCAATAGCCTGTTCTAAGGCACCCAAAAGCTTTAGCTGAGGCTCAAGCTCTAACAAATGGGTAATCAGCGCAAAAATATGTTCAGAGTCCGTTAGACCGTAGATATTTTGATAAGCGACATCACCAATTAAATCGCGCATGGGGCGATAGAGAGTTTGGCGAAACTTATCAATATAGCCATTGTGAACAAATAGAAGCTGACCATGGCGAAACGGCTGACAGTTACTAAAGTCTAGGGGTAAGCCTGGTGTAGCACTCCGAATATTGGCAACAAATGATCGAGCTTGAATGTAGCGGCATAGATGCGGCAAGTTGGCGTCATTCCAAATGGGAAGCACATTCCGATATACAAAAGGCTCCACGGTAATATCGTCAGGATGATGCCAGCCAAGGCCAAACCCATCAGCATTCAGCAACGCGACTTCCAATTCCTTAGGTTGATAACTTTGCACCAGCAGGGAATGCTCGGGCTTGAGAATAAGCTCTTCGAGGGGAATAGGTACGCCTAAATAGGCAAGTAAACGGCACATGGCAGTCGGAGACAGAAAAAGCTGAATTCACGATTTTTGTGCCTTGAAATTAACCACATGGAGGCACACTCAAAACACAAAATTTATATCCTGATTCTTTAGTTTGTCAGAGAGAAAGCAGCCGTGGCTAAAAGTGCCCAGCCAATTATCAGGGCCAGTCCACCGATGGGGGCTACAGCACCTAGGACTTTGATACCAGATAGGCTCAAGCCGTAGAGACTACCGGAAAAAATCACAATACCGAGAATAAAGGCCCAACTAGCGTAGCTAAACCAGCGATTATCAGGAATTTGTAGCCATAGAAGTCCTACCAGGAGCAAAGCCAGGGAATGATACATCTGGTAGCGGGTGCCGATCTCAAAGGTGCCTAGGGCTTTCTCAGTCAGCTGTGCTTTGAGGGCATGGGCTCCAAAAGCACCACCTGCCACAGATAGACCACCTAAGATGGATGCGATCGCAATACACAGACGAGCAGTCATAGTGTAGTTAGAAAAACGAACTTCTACAGAGTAAACAATGCTCTGCCACTCTGTCTTAGGGATTGTGATTAAAGCAACCGATGTTGATTTACTTCAGCAAATCTTATTGTCAAGTTGGCTAGTTTTACGTAGGGTGTTTTATCGGAATGGCTGGTCTCATCCGTGAAAAAACAATCGAGAACTCCCCCACTCTGGAATCAAACCAATTTTTTATGGAGCAATCGCGATAGCGCCCCCACAACTTATCGCTGTTGTTGTTTGAACTCTTAATCATTCTCAATTGAGTCTGAGTGCTAATGGACGTCTTGACCAAAGCAACAGTAGTGTTTACATTACTGCCCTTGATTGGCAGTGGAATCACCGATACAGCACTCGCCCAACCCATCGTCCCCAGGGATCAAACAACCCAGGTCAATGTTTCAGACAATGGCCTCATCAACATCAGTGGTGGCACACAATCAGCAGGCAATCTTTTCCATCGCTTTGAGCAATTCAATCTCAACCAACAGGAGACCGCTAACTTTATAACCAGCTCAAACACCCACACAGTACTGAGCGAAATAATCGGTGGTACTGCATCCAATATTGATGGTCTCCTACAAATTACCGGTAGCAATGCCGATCTTTATTTAGTGAATCCGGCTGGGCTCATCTTCGGCCCCCATGCTCGTCTTAATCTCAATGGTTCATTTACAGCCACAACGGCCACTCATCTTGGTACTCCCCATCAATGGCTCGACCTTCTCAGTGATGCGGACTACAGCACGTTAGTCACTCCACCGAGCCATTTTGGCTTTAGTCGTCCAGCCACCATCGTTAACCACGGGCAACTGACCGTTCGCGCCGGAGAAAGCCTAAGACTGTTAGCCCCTCAGGTCATCAATACAGGGACATTAAACGCTCCTGAGGGTGAAATCACCCTTTTTGCCCCAGACCCTGGTCAAACTATTCGCCTAGAACAGGTCGATGGCTTACTGAGCCTGGAAATTAGTACTGATGCTGAGGTTACAGACACTCTACCTGCATTGATGACGGGAGGAAATCTATCCCACAGTAATGAGCTAGTTGTCAGTAATGATGGCGAAGTCAACCTGGTCTATCGCGATATTACCAGCGAACACCAGCCGTCTTTTAGCCTTCAGAATACTGGAAATCTTTCTACTCAAGGAATAACAGGGGGAGAAATCAATCTCTTAGGCCATAGCATTCAGGTACTTGATAGTACATTAAATGCTTCGGGCACAACCGCAGGGGGGATCATTCGAATCGGCGGCGATTTTCACGGAGAAGGCGGATTACCACACGCTACCCAGATCAGTATCACTGGTGAGACTACTCTACTCGCCGACACCATCGAGGGTGATGGCGGCCAAGTAGCCGTCTGGTCAGACCACACCACTATCTTTGATGGCCAGATATCAGCACAATCTGCAACAGGGAATGGGGGCCTGGTAGAAACCTCAGGGCTCCATGAACTGATTATTGGCGACAACGCGACTGTAACAACAACTGCGGAACAAGGAATCGCGGGCCTATGGCTCATTGACCCCATGGAGCTTAGTGTCGTTGATGCCGGTGTGGGAAGCATTGACACCGATACTAACGACGCTTTTAGCAGTAGCATTAGCGCTGCCACCATCGTTGCGGCTTTGGACAACACCAATGTCACGTTACAGAGCACCCACTCCATCACTATCAACACAGCCATTGATGCCAGTCAAAATAGTGCTCAGAACAACTTATTCCTCGACACAGATAGCTTAAATCTCAACGAATACATAACTCTCAAAGGCAGTGGTCAGCTCTCCGGATCAGCTAATACGGTTTATATAGGAGAGAATGGCAGCATTCAAAATGGCATCGATGCAGTTGCCCACGGAGGCACCGTCACCCTGGCAGAAACAATCTATCGAGAGGGAAATACCATCACCATTGATCATCCTCTAACTCTCATGGGCCAAGGTCAAGAGAGGACTTATATTAGTGGTGATATTGATAACAGTGGTACTGGTAACCATCGAGTCTTTGAAATTACAAGTCAAGGAAACAACGTTAATCTGCTTGGGTTAACCATCCAGGATGGTCTCAGTATCTCGGAAGGTGCCGGGCTCAGAAATTTTGGCGACACTGTTGCCATTAGTGATGTCAGATTTACCAATAATGAATCGACAGGGAGTACTCGGGATGGTGGCGCTGTTCACAATAAAGGCTCGCTCACTCTATCTGACACCATTTTTGATCATAATCGCACTAGCTCTAACGGTGGTGCGATTGACATCGCTGAAGGCTCAGCCATAGTTGTTGATAGCATGTTTACCAATAATCAATCTGGAGACAATGCTGGTGCCATCAACGTTGCCTCCTCTGGAACGCTTCATCTCTCTAATAGTGAGTTCTCTTCAAATATCGCAGGAGCTAACGGTGGTGCAATCTTTAGTGCAGGAGCTCTCACTATTGGCACAGCTAACTTCACTAGCAACAGAGCCGCTCATACAGGTGGAGCAATTTTTCTAAGTGACGATAGTGAGATCAGAGCCAGTCACTTCTTAGACAACATGGCAAAAAGGGGAGGCGGACTCTATAACCAGGGAGATCTAACACTATTGCAGAGTACAGTTGCGAATAACCAGGCCACAGGCACAGATACCTATGATGGTGGAGGCGGCATTCTCAATTACACAGGTGGTCATATCGTAATTGATAGCACACTGATTAGTAA
The DNA here is from genome assembly GCF_000482245.1 of Leptolyngbya sp. Heron Island J. Classification (GTDB taxonomy): domain Bacteria; phylum Cyanobacteriota; class Cyanobacteriia; order Phormidesmidales; family Phormidesmidaceae; genus Leptothoe. Next base: position 55,482 of record NZ_AWNH01000022.1, read on the forward strand.
TAATTTATCGGCCAACAGTGGAGGCGGTATTCTGAACCTGGCTACCGATGCTCACACTGAGATTGCGATCGCAAATAGCTCAATTGTCAGTAACCAGGCTGCTACCCTTGGTGGCGGCATTGAAGTTGCCGGCATCCTAGGATTTGAGAATCTTTCACAATTAAACGTCACTAACAGCACCGTTTCAAGCAATCAAGCAATCACAGGTGCTGGCATTCGGACTGTTGGCCCCACGACTCTAATTAATACAACTATCGCCAACAATATGGCCACCAGTTCCGGAGGAGGCATCTCCGACAATGTTATAACAGCGACCTCACCAGCACTCATTAACACCCTAGTAGCCAATAATAGTGCTCCCATAAACCCGGATGTGGAAGGTCATTTCGTGGATCAAGGCCACAACCTGGTTGGCATTAACCAAGGGAGCACTGGATTTACCCTGAGCCCCCTCATCGGGACAAACAGCAGGCCGTTAGATCCAAAACTGACTGCCCTCAATAACCAACTGGGCTCGTTGCCCTCCCATCAACTGCTCCACAATAGCCCAGCTGCAAATACTGGTGATAATTCAGTGGCCAGCCCCAGCGATCAACATGGACGATCCAGAATTATTGGCAACATCATTGATATCGGGGCAGTTGAAAGCAATATTCTCCCTGCAGTCAGACCAACCTCTAGCAATAGTCCAACGCCCGCATCTCAGCCCTCGCCATCTCCGCTTCCACAACACCTTCAAGGTGATGCTCCAACAATGCCATTGATACACCTGAATAATGGCCATATCTCAATTCAAGAAAACACCAAGCAGCCTCTAGACTTAGAGGCAACATCCCCTAGACACATCAGTACCACCACCAGACGGGTCCATTCCTTTGATCAAGAAGCTTTTCAATCCCTAGAAAACTCTTTTAGTCAGGACTATCAAGAATATTGGCAACTACCGCAAACACAGCCAATGACACTGCAGTCTATTCAACAGACCCTTCATCAAGCTAACCAGCAATATCAAACTGAGTCAGCCATCATCTATGCCATCTTTGTGCCAAAGTCTCCCATAAGAGACGATATCAAGGGCTCTATCTTGCCCCGCACTCAGTACACACCCAACTCAGAGGACCAACTATTACTCATCCTAGTATCTGCCAATGGTGAGCCCATACAGCAGTTGGTTGATGTCTCACGGACCGAGTTAACTCAACAGGCTAAGCTATTCCGATTAGCTGTCTCAGACCCAGCAGATCCCGTTAGTTATAAAGCCTTAGCCCGCCAAATGTATGGATGGCTTTTGGCACCTTTACAACAAGACTTAGCCCAAAAGCAAATTGAGCATGTCATTTACTCCCTCGATCAAGGTCTAAGAACAATCCCACTCGCCGCCATGATGCAAGCAGAGACTTTTCTGATTGAACAATATGGAGTTTCTCTCATCCCTAGTATGGGATTAACACAGCCCCAGTTTGACCGTTCTGATGCCAACCTGCGAGCACTGGTGGCTGGGGCTAATCAGTTTAGGAACTTCGAATATCTGCCTGCAGTTCCACTTGAACTTGACATTGTTGCCCAAAGTACCGGAGCCAGTAATATTCTCCTTAATGAAACATTTACACTAGATAACTTTCTAGATTTACAAACATCTCAGCAACCCAAACTGTTGCATCTCGCCACCCATGCAGAATTTAATGCAGGTAGCCTAGATCGTTCTTTTATTCAATTTTGGGATGAACCATTAACATTCCACCAGATGAGAGCGCTCAGCTGGTCAGAGCTAGAACTGCTAATCTTGAGTGCCTGCGGCACGGCTCTCAGCAGCCCTGAGGCCGAGTTGGGCTTTACTGGATTAGCCGCAGCTGCAGGCATTGAGACCGCCATAGGTAGCCTATGGAACGTCTCAGATGTGGGGACGTTAGCCTTAATGGCCGAGTTTTACAGTCAGTTGCCTAAAACTATCTTGCGGTCAACATCTCTACAAAAGGCACAACTCTCGTTGATTCAAGGGGAAACCCATATCAACAAAAATGTATTAACTACCTCCCAGGGCACTCTTCAGCTTGCCGCAGAGTGGGACTTACCAAAAGCTGCAGATTTTTCTCACCCCTTCTACTGGGCAGGGTTTACCCTTGTTGGTAACCCCTGGCAGTAATCTCTAATCATCATTGCGGGCCTCAACAATAGCGACATAAAAAGTGATCTTACGGTCCTACAGCTTTACTTAGTCTGTACAGCACAGACATCTTTTTTAAGTATTCTTTACCTGTTTCAAGGTTAAAAAAGATACATTAAAGCAACTGAAGGGCTCTCCATCACCGCCATTCATTTATTTAGCAATTTCTACTCAGCTTTAGACTCATCCCGCCATGATTCCGTTTGCCCACAGCACTACGCAACTACTAACAGTCATCCTAAAACAAAACCACCGACTATTATCTGTCATATTAGCCAGCAGCTTGGGGCTAACTTGGATGCCGTCTAGCTATGCAGGGGAACGCATTCGTTGGACGCCTGATAGCGATCGCGGCAGTGTGGAATCAACTCTATCGGGGGGTCGCCGGGGACAGGCCGCCGTCAGTTGTAATGCGGCCCACCATGCTACCCAGCTAGCCTTGTTGATCCCAAAACACCAAGATAGCCTCCTCACAACCCGTGCCCAGCCGACATTGGCTTGGCAGATAACAACAGCTACCCCTGTTTCCATGACATTTCATTTATCGGACCCTGACCTGGCCACTCCGATATACACTCGCGCCCTGCAGCTTGAAAAAACCAGTGTCGTCAGCCTTACCTTACCTGAGAACTACCATTTAACTGCTGGCAAACGATATCGCTGGACAGTATTTGTCTCATGCCCAGGAGATCACCAGGCTGAAATTTCTGCCCGTAGCTTTGTTGAGTATGTAGATCGGGAATCCTTAGATGTAAATCATCTATCTAACCTGGAACAAGCACGTGCTTACGCTGACCGAGGCATTTGGTACGACGCTATCGCTGTGCTGTTGACTGGGAATCACGAAGAAACAGATGCTGAAACTATGGTGCAAAGTCTTTTGGAACAAGGGGAAAGCTCAGCAGAGGCAACACTGTCAGCGGTGGTACATCTTTAATTTAATGGGTGCCACCACCGTGTTGCGGAAGCACTGCTAGACATCACACACGGGAAGTAACCCTTGGTAAAAACAGACAATATAGGAGATCTTTGGAGAACGCTCTGGCATCGCTGCAAGCATAAGGGCGGGTTTACTATGTGGGCTAGTTTAGTTACAGCCAGCAGTGTCTTAGCGTTGCGATCGCTAGGTTGTTTGCAAATGATAGAACTACGCGCGTTTGATAAAATGCTGGGGCTACGAGTCCCCGAATCCCCAGATCCACGGATCGTGATCGTGGGTATCACCGATGCGGATTTAGACAGTTATCTAGGCACCGCATCCGTGAGCGATCAGATTATGGTTGAACTGATTCGTAAAGTTCAGAGTCAACAGCCTCGGGTAATTGGCCTGGACTTTTATCGTAGTTTACCAAACGAGCCTGGTACCAAAGAACTGACAGAAGTCTTCGCCAACACGTCTAAGTTAATTGGCATTGAAAAGGTAATAGGAGGTGAAACAGGAGACTCAATACCTGGCAACACAGTTCTCAAAGCTACAGACCAAATCGCCGCCAGCGACATTGTTGTTGATGCAGACGGTCGTATCCGACGGGGGGTGTTATTCCCTACAGCCCATGGTTCTAATGTCGTTGAATCCTTGGGCTTACGCCTAGCCCTGGATTATTTAGCAGAGGATCCCTACAACATCACACCTGATTTAGACGCGCCAGTCCTCACCCTGAATAATGTTGTTTTTCCTCCCATTGAAAGTCACACAGGCGGATATGTTGAAACTGATGCTCAGGGATACCAGATCTTGTTGCATCTTCGCCAGCAGGCAAATCCTTTTGATGTGGTGTCGTTAAAACAGGTATTACGGAACGAAATTCCATCGGATTTAATGCGCGATCGCATTGTCCTAATTGGCAGTATGGCCCTGAGCAGCGCTGATATCTTTTATGCAGCGGGTCGCTATTCTAAACAGCAGCTTCCTATCAAGTTTGGTGTAGAACTTCATGGGGAGGTTGCCAGTCAGATTATCAGCACCACATTGGATGGTCGCCCCCTACTCCATGCCTGGCCCCAGTGGATTGAAAGCCTGCTAGTGATAGGCACGTCTGCCTATGGCAGCTATCTGGTTCAAAAGGCAACCAAGCTGTGGCAACGACTAACCCTGATCCCAGGTGTGAGCTTATTAGTTTTTGGCAGTAGTTACGTCGCACTAAACTTTGCAGGACTATGGCTACCTGTCGTACCGGCTCTTTTGGGGCTATGGATAGCCGCAGGCCTCATTGGAGCACATCGAACAACTCAACTCCAGGTACTCTCAACCAACGACAAATTGACTGGATTAGCGAATCGGCGGACATTTGACGAGAGTCTTCAACAGACATGGTTTAAGGCATTGCGATCGCAACAGCCCCTGGCTCTGATCGTGGGTGATGTAGACCACTTCAAAAAATATAATGATACCTACGGCCATCCCCAGGGAGATGAATGCCTTAGACGAGTGGCCCAAGCTATCCGTACTACCGTCAAAACCAATGGCGCTTTAAATGCTCGATACGGTGGCGAAGAATTTGTAGTGTTGTTACCCAATACGTCGGCAACCCAGGGAATCGCGATCGCGACAGCCATATTAACCAAGCTAGCCACTTACCATTTGCCCCATGCCGCGTCTGATACAGCTGAGTACGTCACCATGAGCTTAGGAGTCACTAGCTTTATACCCAAACTAGAGATTCCCCCCAGTGCTCTAGTCGAAATGGCGGATCTGGGATTATACACCGCCAAAAAATCTGGACGCAACTGTGTTCGGCTACATCAGCCGAATACCCTCAACAGCCTTTCCTTAAAACTCAACCGTCAAAGCATTGACTTGTCAGAGCCTTCTGAGCAGAGCACATAAAACCAAAGCCGAACACCAGACCAGCCTTAATCTGAAGCTTTGACAGCCTCCAATAATCGCGAAAAATAAAATTGCGTTGCCGTAAATTCCTTGCGCTTAATTTTCCAACCGTTAGCCTTAAGGGCCGCACAAATTTCAGCTTCGCTGTGGAGATATGCTCGGGTAGCCTTGCTAGGACCAGGAAAGAATTCACCAATGCGTTTGAGCACGGTATAGAAAGGATTTTTGGGCGCAAAGCTTAAAATCAATCGCTCTTCTGCCAAAGAACTCAAATGGGCAATCATGTCACCGGCTTTGTCCTGGGGATAGTGAATCAGGACATCGAGACAAATAACCGTGTGATAGTTACCATCCAATGCCTCTAGATCTTTAGCCTCAAAGGTAGGCACAGCTCCAGGCAGCAGTAGCTCCTTAACTCGTTCAGTGGCTTCCGTCACCATTTTCTCAGAAATATCACTGGCTGAGACTTTGGCCCCCATCATTGCCAGAGGAATGCTGAGACTACCAACACCGCACCCCGCATCACAGACAGAAAGCCCCTCAGCATTGCCATCCTGCTTAAACCAATAGAGCACATGGTCCACCGTCTGCTGATGGCCCTCACGAATGTCCCGTTGCACCTTATTAACCTGACCATCCCCATAAATGCGGCTCCAACGCTCGAACCCTTGGGCATTAAAATAATCACGAACGATGGTCTTATCGTCAGTTGCACTTGTCATAGGATTGGACAGAAATAGTCATTATGATTTCTTCACCGTCAGATCCTATTACGTTTTGGCGATATGCAGTGCGTCTTTATAGTTGTTCGTAGCGAACCTTAGGGCCTGCATGCCAGACCTCATCAATCTTCTAAGATTCTTTGCCAGTTTAAGGTCGTGCCATCATCATGCCAGCGGAGTAAGTGCACCGTTTGTCTAGGGGCTAATCCTGGCAAACCGATGGCCTGACGTGGCTGATCTGTAGCCAGAGCAATCGCCTCATCAATACTGCATACCCCCCATTTGACCAAATTCTTTGCACCGTCGAGCAAGGGGCGGGTTGTCCCCGATAAGGTGCCATCAGGCAATCGCGCTGTCCCTTCAACCACCTCAATCTCCCGGTCATCCCACGGATAGATGCCGTCCGGTAATCCAAGGGGAGAGAGGGCATCGCTCACCAAAAATAGGCCACCCTTATCTGTGGTCTCACGTCCTCGACCCGCTCGCAAAAGCAGATCGAGCATCATAGGGCAGACATGTTGCCCATCAGCAATCATCCCTGCAGACACATTGGGCTGGGTGAGCGCGGCCCCCAATAACCCCGGTTCACGATGGTGTAGACCTGGCATGGCGTTAAAAGCATGGGTCACCATGGAGGCTCCCTGGTCAAAGGCTTGCTGAGCTTGGGCTGCCGTAGCGAGAGAATGGCCTAGGCTGACAATAATGTTGTGCGATCGCAACCACGGAATCACCGCCGCTGCCGTGTCGATTTCGGGAGCTAAGGTCACAATCCTAATCACATCCAGATATTGTCCCAGTAGCGATCGCATGCGCTCTATCGAGAGCGGTTGCAGATGCTCCTGAGGATGGGCTCCGCGTTTAGCCGGATTGAGAAACGGGCCTTCTAAATGCGCCCCTAGAACCGTGGCATGGTCTGACTGAGAGTTAAAGTCTTGAGATTGATAGGCCTGAATTACAGCCAGGCTGCGCTGAGTTTGTTCAGGGTGAGCCGTCACCAGCGTTGGCGTAAACGCATCAATGCCCTGGCTCCATAAAAAACTGGCGGCTTTTTGCAGTTCCTGAGGCTCGGTTAAATCCGGAAATGCCAGCCCCAAAGCCCCGTTAATCTGCAAATCCACTCCACCCAGGGAAAGCCAATCTCCTTCTAAATCTATCGCTTGGACTGCATTAGCAGCGACCTTAGCCATCGGCAAAATAGACCGCAGCTGATGGCTCATCACCTCAAGACAGTAAAGTCCTGACAAGTGAGGTAACCGTGCATTAAGCAAAATTGACATGGGCACTTGATGTCCAAATCTTTATACGAATCATGCCATAGGAACCCGGTAGGCTAACAAAAGACCCTGGTCAGGCCAGGCATACCATTCACGTATCCGTCCTATGACTTCTCCCCTTGTCGGCATCATTATGGGCAGCGATTCTGATCTGCCCACCATGGAAGCAGCCATTGTTGTTTGTGAAGACTTTGGCATTCCACACGAAATCGCTATTGTGTCAGCCCATCGCACACCAGATCGGATGGTGAACTATGCTCAAACGGCAGTCGAACGAGGCTTAAAAGTCATCATCGCTGGGGCCGGTGGAGCCGCTCATTTACCAGGCATGGTCGCCGCCCTCACGCCACTTCCGGTCATTGGTGTTCCCGTTAAAAGTCGCAGCATGCAGGGAATAGACTCGCTTTATTCAATTGTGCAAATGCCCGGTGGTATTCCGGTAGCAACGGTGGCTATTGGCAATGCCAAAAATGCGGGTTTATTAGCAGCCCAGATCTTGGCGACTAGCGATCGCCAACTCTTAGAAAAAATTCAAACCTATCGCCAAAACCTCAAAAACAGTGTCCTAGACAAACAGCAGCGTCTTGACGAGCTTGGTCCTCATCCGTACTTAAAGACGATGTTTCCATCTCAAAACATTGAAGCATCTCACTAACTATCAATAGCTTTGAGGCTCGGTACATTATTAATTTTTGAAAATAAGCAAAAATAAGCAGGGCTCAAACACCTAATATTCCATTCACACGTATCAAGTGTATTACTTGATACAGAATGACTTTGCTGAAATTGGTGGAATCTATCTAATAGATAGTGCAATGTACCAGCATGAATACATCTAGCAGGCTAGGTATGTTCGTGCGTGACGTGATGGAAAAGCTACTGTCGGCAAAAATCTTGATTAATCGCTAATTTTGATTTTTCCCAATGTTTGGCACTGCCATATCACGGTCTCAGAGCCACCGTCGGTCATTGAGTATCTTGAACTGTCAAGGTCCCCTCACACACGGACTTCACTGTCTAGGGTTGGAGCCTTTGATAGTGAGTTTTAGTTGATTGGATTGTGTTGTAGGAACGTCTGTTGAGATGTCTAGTCTAAATTTGAGCCGCAAGGCGAGACGACGTAAATCGTCTGTCTGGGATTCTTATGCACCGCCATTTGATCAAATGGCGAAGCGCTTTTTCGGTAGAAGCTTTTCTTGGGCTTGGCTAGCTTGTATTCCCCTGGCACTGGTTATCGTTGCCACCTGGGATACAGCAGCTCATGCTCAGGAAGATGCCATTACTGCTGAGAATGTTCAGTTTGTTTTAGATAACATCTGGGTGCTGATCGCAGCTATCCTGGTGATTTTTATGAACGCTGGTTTCGGCATGTTGGAAACCGGATTCTGTCGCCAGAAGAACGCTGTTAATATCCTTTCCAAAAACTTAATCGTATTTGCCCTGGCTACACTTTCCTTCTGGGCAATCGGATTTGGCCTCATGTTCAACGAAGCCAATCCTGTTTTTGGTATGGGGAACTTCTTCTTATCTGGCTTGTCTGCTGACGAGCCCTATGCGGGTAACTTAACTGCCCCGGTGTTCTTCTTATTCCAGGCGGCATTTGCTGGTACTGCAGCAACTATTGTGTCTGGTGCAGTAGCCGAGCGTATCAAGTTTATTGACTTTATCCTGTTCAGCATCTTGCTAACAGCGATTTCTTATCCAATCACTGGTCACTGGGTCTGGTCTGGTAACGGTTGGTTAGGTGCTCTACCAACAGGCGGATTTTCTGACTTTGCTGGCTCCACTGTTGTTCACTCCGTTGGTGGTTGGGCAGCTCTATGTGGTGCTGCTATTTTGGGGCCTCGGATCGGCAAGTACCAGGATGGTCAAATTAATGCAATCCCTGGCCACAACATGAGTATTGCTACTTTGGGTTGTCTAATCCTTTGGATTGGCTGGTTTGGCTTTAACCCCGGTTCTCAGCTAGCTGCAGATGGAGCCGTTCCTTACATTGCTGTGACTACTAACTTGGCTGCTGCTGCGGGTGGTGTAGCCGCAACTGTAACAGCTTGGATCATGAGCGGTAAGCCCGACCTATCCATGATTATTAATGGCATCTTAGCCGGTCTAGTGGGCATTACAGCTGGTTGTGCTGGTGCTAGCTTCTTCGGCGCAGTTATCATTGGCCTGATAGCAGGTGTGATAGTGGTCTTCTCAGTGGGCTTCTTTGATAGCATCAAAATCGATGACCCGGTTGGCGCCATCTCCGTACACCTTGTATGTGGTATCTGGGGAACCCTTGCTGTTGGGTTGTTTGATACTACTGCTGGTCTGTTCTACGGTGGCGGTATCCAACAGCTGATTTCTCAGGTGATTGGTATTGTTGCAATTGGCTTGTTTACCGTTGTATTCAGTTCTGTCGTTTGGACTATTCTGAAGTCTGCTTTTGGCCTACGTGTATCTGCCGAGGAAGAGCTCAAGGGTTTGGATATTGGTGAGCACGGTATGGAAGCTTACAGTGGTTTCCTTAAGGACACTAGCGATATGGGTGGTGTTGCTTAGCGCCTCCTTAAGTCGGATCGGATCTTTGAGAATGCTTTAGCATTACGATAGAATCTATGTTTTCAGGGTGAATAGCTTCTGATTGGAGGCTATTCACCCTTTGTTATGGGGGGATCAGTACCTTTCAGACCGCATAGGACGGCTCGCAATATCTTGTTAGGCATTGACTCGGCCTGTCCTACTTTCCCCTAAGCTTAGTTACAATTCCGTTGCAGCCTGGATAGGCGCTGATAAGGTTGGTGCAGTTGGGCGTGTTTCTATAGCGATAGCCCAATTGGTTAGGATGCAAGTGCTCGGTATAAATGCTTAGGTCATCTAGGCTTGGTGATCTGGCCAATTGAGCAGGCGCGTGTCTAATTTATTAGGTCATCAGCTATGGCATCAATCACATCGTAGAAGTGAATGGGCAATCCGGCTTCGGTTTTAGACGAGTTGCTTGCGGCCTTACCAAGCTTAAGGCCACAAATGTATTTCAAGACATCGCTGACGGCCCTCTCTCATGCGATGGAAGATCAGGTATTGGCCGGAGATGATTCTCCCTTAATGATTGCTAGCTTTCAGCAAGAACGTTTCTACCGTCAAGAAGCACATCGCTATTTGCGGTTAGCTGAAATCACGCCTCAAATCTATGTCATGGCAGCGGCTGATACTAAGTTTGCCGATGTTGGGGGAACAGCTAGACATGAAACCATTGCGTTTGATCCAGAGGATGCCTTAGTTAATGAATGGCATCTAGTAGTGTTAGGCAAACAATACACAGCCTGTCTGATTTGCCGCGAGCATGATCAAGGGTCGCTAAAGCCAAAGGAGATCGGTGGAGCATCTGCGCTGGATCAAAGTCGTCGCTTTGAGGGGATTTGGACTTTAAACAGGCATGTGTGCGAGCAGGCTGCTTATAGTCTGCTGCAGCGCATTGCCAGCTACCGTCCTGATTTGTCCGGCAAAATTGCGCAGGCTCAGACAGAATTTATCCCCAGTGAGCTTTTAGCCGGGAACTCTTATGGTGAGGAAATTACTGAATCTTATCCCTTTGCTCAACGGTTGGTTACCTATGTGCAAGCTAGCCAGTATAAGTTGCTGAAAGCGTATAGAGCCCTAGCGGCGAAGGAAAATCGAGAACGTTTAATTAATTCGATTACCGCGGCAATTCGTCAGTCATTAAATCCAACGGAAGTGTTTGCGATCGCAACCCATGAGTTAGGGCAAGAAATCTCTACCTGCAGATGCATCATTTATCGCAGCGATGATACCTCTAGCGTTGAAATCCACCACGAATTCCGACAACCAAATGTCACCTCCCTTAAGGGTGAAAGGTGGCCTATCTTAGAAAACCCTCTGTACCAAACCGTCAACCATCAACGAGAATCCCTAACATACCTACGAAATACAGCCACAAATTCAGCAGACGAGCAGATTGCTGATATCTCGACCATCGAAACATTATTCAACCAGTGGAATATTAGTGGTTGCCTACTCGTTCCACTCATCTACAAAAAACGACTACTAGGTATTATCGAGCTACATCAATGTGTCACTACCCCACACCCCTGGAGTAAGTACGACATTAGCCTAGTAGAAGCCGTAGCAGCTCAGCTCAGCGTAGCTGTCATTCAAGCTGAAGCCTACGCTAATCTGGAAAGCCTCAATCAACAGTTAGCCGCCCTTGATCGCACACGCAGCAATCTAATCGCCATTACCGGTCACGAATTACGTACACCCCTATCAACCATTCGAGTCTGTCTAGAAAGCCTCTTTACAGAGCCAGATATGCCTGCGGAAATGCAACAAGCCATGCTGCAAACAGCAATCGATGACTCAGAACGGATGCAGCGACTTGTTCAAGATTTCCTCACCCTTTCACGTCTAGAAAGCGGTCGCATTGAATGGAATCTAGAATCCCTCTCCCTTGAAGAATGTGTTGCCCTGGCCCTTAGCAGCCGCCGAGCTAACGCCCACTGTTCTACCATCACTGTTGATTTACCTGAGGCCTTACCCCTAATTCGAGGAGATGGCGAATGGATTGTTGAGGTGCTCACTAAACTACTCGACAATGCCTGTAAATTTACAACCTCTGATGGCAAAATCTCTATCCAAGCAACTATTAAAGACGAAGCCTTTCTGGAAGTCTCAGTTAACGACAGTGGCCGAGGCATTGAACCCGAGCGGCTAGAAACTGTGTTTGAGCGGTTTTACCAAGAAGAAGGAGCACTCCGCCGTTCAGTTGGCGGCACTGGACTGGGTCTAGCGATTTGTCGACAAATTGTAGAAGCCCAGGGCGGCAAAATTTGGGCTACTTCCGTTGGCAAAGATCAAGGCACCCAAATTCATTTCACGTTACCAATCGCTGCCCAACCAATAAACCCAAAATCCCACAAACAGTCGAAAATCAGGTCATCTCGGCAAAAAAAAATCTCCGTCTAGTCCGCTACCCAGCCTAAAGGACTTTACAGATCTTCTGGCAGAGGTTGGCCAAACGGCAGTGGCGTGGGTGGTGCTGTTTGCACAATTGTACGTGCAGCCGCAGGTTGTTGAATAGTTTGCAGCGCAGCATCTCCACGTGCAGGTTGCAGATTATCTGACTGAGGCGATGACGACTCAATCGGAGCCAACGCTGTCTCTGTTGGCCCGACAGGCGTAACTACTTCAGCCGTTGAAGAATCGATTACTGCTGGTTCTTCCTCAGGCTGCTCGATCACAGGAACAACATCCTCAGGTCCTGTAGCAGTGCTCCCAACATTGGTAGAGACTGCAACCGGAGCGTCCTCACTAGCATGATTGCCTACTTCTGGCGCTGTAGGCTGCGATGACTCTACACTCAATGGCTCAACTGCCACGGAAACACCAGGCTGGGCATTATCAACGCCAATTTCTAGATTAGGTAAGGTCTCTTGACGTGATGCTTCTACCTCTTCACGCATGGTTGCTGTCAACGCATCGTCTGCACCTGTCTCTTCCAGTTCCGGAACGGTCATCGGTGGCAAATCTGGAACATCAGCCGCCGTGGATCCTGGGAGATCAGTTTCAGACAAGTCTTCTAGAGGCGGAACACTGACCAAACTGGTTGAAGACTCAGCTTCATAGGGATCAACTGGCAACACTGCGGAGGAGGATGGCTGTTCAGTTAGCTCCAAATTTACAGCTGACAGACTAGGATCTGTACTAGAACTAGTATCTGCCTCAGAACTGCGTGACGGTGCAGTAGTGTTAACCGTTGCAGTCACAGCCGTATCATTCTCAGCCAGCAGCGGTCGAAAACGCCAATGCCGTTGACCATCACCGCCCTCATCAAATTGAATATCCGCCTGGGCAGGCGATAAAACAATATCAGAGGCCAGTTCAATGACCACCCTCACATTCTCCGGAGTGTGCTGTGATACACGAATAGATCTCACCGTACCGTCATAAATTTGCTCTGGATCGACATCCCCAATAGCTGTGTCAGGGATATCGAGTACCAGGCGTGGAGGTTCTGCAAGGAGAAAAAACGCTGGAAAAACCTGATCTGAAAGCGAGAACGTTAGCTCACTACTACTCGTATCAAATGCCCAATCCTGAAGTTCTTCTGCCAAGGCCGGTGCAACGGATAGAGCCAGGACCGATAAACTGCCCCCCAATACCTGGTAAAAACGACGTTTGAACCCCATAAGCCTAACCTGCAGAATACTAACAGACACGATTAAAGGTAAAAGGATACGTCACTTTATCAAACATGACCCATATTTTTGATAAAAATTCCCCACGTCTTTCAGATTTGTCAGCCATGATAGGTGCAGTGAGAAAACTATTCACTCTCTGACCTTATATTTAAGGAAACATAGCGTCTATGGAAATGCATGAATTGCTAACGCTCATTTTGCTGCTGAGTCCCGGACTATTATTGTCTGCCCTTGTCATGTCAGCGATGGCTTTTGGTGGTTAGCTAGCGATCGCCCATAGTGGCGATAAGCGATGCAAAAGCGTGGTTGAATAAGCAACCAAGGACGTACGTTGTTGAGGTATTTGCCATGGTCATGGTTGAGTCTACAATGCTGGCATTAGGCACCAAAGCTCCAGCATTCTCGCTAATTAGTGTCATGTCAGGTGCCACCGTTACTCTCGACACTTTCGCGGATAGTAAAGCACTGCTAGTGATGTTTATCTGCGTCCACTGCCCATTCGTAAAGCATGTGGAACAGGAGTTAGCCAAAATTGGTCAAGACTATAGCAATACGGGCTTAGGGATTATCGCTATTAGCTCCAACAGCATTGAAACTCATCCTCAGGATGCACCCGAGCATATGAAAGCTCAGGCCCAGGAACAGGGCTTCAGTTTTCCTTATTGCTACGATGCAACTCAGGCAGTAGCTAAAACTTATACAGCTGCCTGTACTCCTGATTTTTTCCTCTTTGATGCCTCACTCAAACTTGTTTATCGAGGCCAGCTCGATGATAGTCGTCCAAGTAACGGTAAGCCCGTCACAGGCAAGGATTTGCGACAAGCTCTGAATCAGGTGTTAGCTGGCAAAAGTCTTTCCGCAGAACAAATGCCAAGCATCGGCTGCAATATCAAATGGGCTCCCGGCCAGGCTCCTGCTTACTTTGGAGCTTAGGTTTAATAATGAGCCCTAGGATTAAAGGCCTCAATAGCTCGTAGTTTTTCATAAAGCTCAGCTTCTTGCTCACTGAGTATCTTAGGAATAGCGACCTCGATCTCAACAATTTGATCGCCGCGTTCTTCTAGAGTGCGGCCATAGCCTTTGCCAGCTAATCGTAACTTGCGACCTGACTGAATACCCGCTGGAATCGTCATCTGCACTGGACCGTCCAGGGTAGGCACTGTTACCTGGCCACCTAACACCGCTTCACTGGGTGTAAGTGGCAAGCAACACACCACATCTCGACCTTGAACGCTTAGAAAGGAATGGGGCTCTACCACAATATTCAGATAGAGATCACCACCGTTAATTCCTTGCCCTCTTAAACGAATACGCTGCCCCGTAAGCATGCCCGGCGGCATATCCACTTCTAAGGCTCGACCATCCTCCAGACGTACACGCTCTGCACCACCGTGAAAGGCGCGTTCCAGAGGCACTTGCAAAGAGGCCTCAGCATCACGACGCTGGGCATTGCTTGTTTTCCGATCTTTTTTGGGAGTTTTTTTAGTCTGAGTAGACGGTCTAGCAGTTTCTTGGCGATTTAGCAGCTGATCAACAAAGTGATTAAAGTCTTCTAGATCACGATAGTCAGCCTCAGACTTTTGCCGTAACCAATAACGACGATAGTCATCATACTGAGCCTTACGCTCAGGATCAGAAAGTATCTCGTAGGCTTCACCTAAGGACTTAAATCGTTCTTCAGCCTCTTGATCACCCGGATTGAGATCGGGGTGAAACTGGCGAGCAAGACGACGATAGGCTTGTTTGATTGCTTGCGAATCGGCACTCTCAACAATGCCGAGAATCTCATAGTAATCTCGAAAATTTTGCATAGTGGGACAGACCGGCTTACCAGACTTCGTCTTGGTCTCCCCATTCATCGTCGTTATAGCGCTGTGGACTGCCTTGGCGACTAGAAGTGTTTCCAGAAGAGTAACCGTTAGCAGGGGTACTCGCTGGCTCACTCGGCTTATCGGCCCAAGGATCATCATCAACAGAGGCGTTAGAGTGCCAGTTACTAGCTGCTGTCGAACGACCACCATTAGGATGGCCATCGGTTGACTGAGATGGGTATTCAGAATTGGTAGGAGGTGTATAGCGCTCTGAAGCAGGTGGTCTTACTTCATCTCTAGCAGCAGCATCTGAGCTGTAGCGAGGCTGTTGTAAATTATCTTGCTCATAGGCTGAACGAGAAGCCGTATCTTGGCTATGACCGCTACCAGAACGCTGACCGTAGGTATTTTGATCAGTGTAGCTCTGTTGAGGATAGTTCCCTCTGGGGTCTACACTGCCACGTCCATAATTTTCCTCGGGACTGCGGTCATAACGACCTTGATCACGCTGACGATAGCTATCGCTTTGCTCGTAAGGATTCTGTCCATAGGCAGACTGGTTATAGGCACCTTGACCAAAAGACCTATCCTGAGCAGGCCGCTGCTGGCCAGAACCATCCTGCGGCTGAGATGGAGAATCGTAAGCATCAGCCCCATAGCGCCCTTGGGCACTTTGATCATAACGGCGGCTTTGCTGTTCGTAGCGACTTTGGTCAGAGCTTCCTTGCTCAAAATGCTCTTGACGGGATGCTCCCTGGTTGTAGGGTTCTTGGCCATAGGATGTCTGATTGTAGGCATCTTGACCATAGGAACCGCGACCGTAGCTATCTGAGCGACGTCTCTGATTATCATAGTCACGATTTTCGTAACCGCCTCGGGTGTCGTAGCTACGGGGAGGATCGTAGGTCTGACGACCACCACTTGATGGTGATGTGGGCTGGCTCCAGCTGTCATCCCAATCATCCCAACCGCTCCGATTATCCCGTCGACCAGCCGACCAACTGGGGCTATCCCACTGGCTTTGGCCATTCCAGTCATAGTCTCGACGATAGTAATCGTCGTCGTCCTCAAACGCTTTTTTAAGGGTGTCGCCAATTTGGCTAAAGATATTCCCGTCGTCGTTATCGGCGTCGTACAAATAGGCTTCGCGGTTGAGTTCATATAATTCATCCTGGAGTTCGGACTGAATCATATCGATCATGCGCTCGTCCTCACGTTTGAGGGCATCGCGTAGATCTTGAATCAGGTTGTCGATGCGGCGTTTGCGATCGCGAGCAAACTGCAATCCAAAGTCAATAGAAACACTGCGCATGGCCCGTTCAGCTTGGAAAGTCAGCGTTTCAGCTCGATTGCGCTTTTCAATTCGTTCCCGCTGCCCCCGGTCCACATCGGCAAATTCCTCAGCTTCCCGCAGCATCCGTTGGACATCGTCTTCGGATAGGTTAGAGGCCTCTTGGACAGTAATACTCTGCTCGCGTCCTGTGGTTTTATCCATGGCCGACACTTGCAAAATACCATTGGCATCAATATCAAATGACACCTGAATCTGGGGAATGCCGCGTGGAGCTGGGGGAATGCCCATAAGCTTAAATCGCCCCAGGGATTTGTTATCTATCCCCATTTCCCGTTCACCCTGAATCACATGCACTTCCACAACGGTTTGATTATTTTCGGAAGTGGAGAAAATATCCGAGCGCCTGACAGGAATCGTGGTGTTACGAGGAATGACCTTTTTCATGACCCCACCAATGGTCTCTAATCCCAAAGACAGTGGGGTGACATCCAACAGCATGATGTCCTTGACCTCTTCAGTTAGGATGCCAGCTTGAATAGCAGCTCCAACGGCGACGGCCTCGTCCGGGTTCACATTCTGATTGGGTTCTTTGCTGAGGATAGAACGCACCAACTGCTGCACCATGGGCATGCGACTGGAGCCACCGACAAGTACTACTTCATCAATTTGTGAAGGTGACAAACGCGCATCATTCATCGCCTGCTGCAGGGGAGCCCGTAGACGACTAATTAGATCGGCACAGAGTGATTCAAAGTGAGATCGCGACAGCTTTTTCTCAATATGCTTTGGCCCATCAGCAGTAGCCGTAATAAACGGCAGATTGATTTCCACCGTCGGCAATCCTGACAGCTCAATTTTTGCCTTTTCTGCCGCTTCTGTCAGACGCTGAAGAGCCTGCCGATCCCGACGTAGATCAATCCCTTCAGTTTCAAGAAACTCATCCGCCAGCCAGTCAACAATCTTCTTATCAAAGTTGATACCCCCTAGCTGAGTGTCACCACTAGTGGATCTGACTTCAAATACGCCATTGCGTACATCTAAAATAGATACATCAAAGGTGCCACCTCCCAGATCAAACACCAGAATAGTTTGATTAAATTGCTGGTCTAATCCGTAGGCTAATGCCGCCGCCGTTGGCTCATTAATAATCCGTTTAACCTCTAAACCCGCAATACGACCAGCATCTCGGGTTGCCTGACGTTGGGCATCGTTAAAGTATGCAGGGACAGTAATCACCGCACCAGTTACAGGCTGGCCCATATAGCGGCTTGCTTCCTCAGCCAGCTTACGTAGCACCATGGCCGATATTTCTTCGGGAGCAAAGTCCTTATCTAAACGAGGACAGCGGACTTTGACGTTCCCAGCATCGTCTTTGCGCACAGTGTAAGGAACGCGCTTAGAGTCGGAACTAAGTTCTGTATATTTACGCCCCAAGTAGCGCTTAACGTTGTAAAACGTATTTTGAGGATTAAGCACCGCCTGTCGACGGGCCATTTGTCCTACTAAACGCTCTCCCTCTTTACTAAAGGCCACCACTGAAGGTGTGGTGCGCATCCCCTCCGTATTGGCGATGACCACCGGTTTGCCACCTTCGATGACTGAGACAACTGAGTTGGTAGTACCGAGGTCAATACCGACGACCTTTCCCATCCGATAGGTTTCTCCCACTGCACGTGCAGCGGCCATAGCCGCCTACACAATTAATCATATATATAGTAGTCACTTAGTAGTCTAAGCCACTATTGTGCTGTGGCTTAACCACATGTACACACCATCATAATGGTCCGGTTAGGATAGAGTTGTCTATTCCAGAGAACCGGCTATAACTTGTTCGAATTCTCTGATAGTATGGAATTCGCAAGCGGATGTGGCGGAATTGGTAGACGCGCTAGGTTTAGGTTCTAGTGTCTTCGTGACGTGAAGGTTCAAGTCCTTTCATCCGCATTAAAAAGCCCGGCTTCTAATAGAAGCCGGGCTTTTTAATGGTTGCAAATTCTGTAACCCGCCTCCCTTGCCAAGGTTACCAACTCATACTGGGAACAACGATACAGATGAGACGTAGGAAATAACCATGGCAAAGTTGATGCGGGCAAAACTAGCAGTACTCGTAGCCGTCGCTAGCTTGGTGAGCTGTGGTGCCGCTACTGAAATGAGCATGAGCGATGAGTTTGGTTCGCAAGCTCAGGCTCCGGCAGAAACTACAGCGGTCGCCGAATCCGCCAATATTTTGATGGATCAAGAAGCCGTTGAAGCAGATACCAGCAGACCAGTTGAGCCCCCTGATGACTCTGCTATCACTGCTGGACAACCTCAATTAATCAAACGAGCACAGCTAAGCTTAGTTGTAGATTCGGTAGATGACGGCTTAAAAAGTGCCTCGCAAATCATCCGCACACATCAGGGCGATATTTTAGACCTCCAGGACAATCAAATAGAAGCAGTCCAACGGACAGCCTATCTACGTATTCGAGTCCCCCAAGCCAATTTAGATCCATTGCTGGAGGAACTCGGTGCCTTGGGAACAGTCCAGCAGCAGGGTTTAGGCGCGGAAGATGTCTCGACCCAGCTTGTTGATGCTCAGGCCAGATTACGTAATCTGCGGAAATCAGAGGAATCTTTGCTTAAAATCATGGAGCGCTCTGGAGAAATTTCCCACGTGCTAGAAGTCTCCCGAGAACTTAGCCGCATACGGGAGCAAATTGAGCAGATTGATGCCCGTGTACAGAATTTACAAACTCAAGTACGTTACTCCACAATCGATTTGACCCTGGCTGCAGCTGTGGCATCGCAGCCCGTTGGTCGCCCATTAGGTGAAACCATTGGTGCTACCTGGCAACAAGCGACTCAGTCTGTGGGCTCTCTAACTGTAGGGTTAATGCAGATTGGTCTATGGCTGCTGGCTTATAGTCCTTATTTATTGGTAGTTGCTATTGCGAGTGTAATTGGCTACCGTACTATTCGTCGTCGGCCTAGTTAGGGCTACAAGCGCGTTTTTACTAACCTTGCCTGACTAGCTCAGACCTCTTCTTGGTAAAAACCGAGTCTCTAGTACCCATAGTAGTTCTTATACCAATCAACAAATTTCGTAATACCCACCTCCAGGGGGGTACTGGGGGCAAAACCTACGTCGGCGGTCAAATCAGCAACGTCAGCGTAGGTAGACGTCACATCTCCTGGTTGCATGGGCATCATTTCCTTGACCGCAGGTTTGCCCATAGCTTGCTCAATAATCTCGATAAAACGCATCAGCTCAACTGGACTGTGATTGCCGATGTTATAGACTTTGTATGGAGCTGCAGTGCTAAAGGCTTCATCTGTAATGGGTTTGGGCAAATGCCACACAGTGCGTACCACACCCTCAACGACATCATCAATGTAGGTAAAATCGCGCTGCATTTTGCCGTGGTTGTAAACTTGGATGGGTCGATCATTTGCGATCGCATCAACAAACTTAAAATAGGCCATATCGGGTCGGCCCCAAGGACCATAAACCGTAAAGAAACGCAGACCCGTCGTCGGCAAATTGTACAAATGACTATAGGAATGAGCCATTAGCTCATTCGCCTTTTTTGTAGCCGCGTACAGCGATACCGGATGGTCCACATTATCCACTGTAGAAAATGGCACCTTACGGTTAGCTCCATACACCGAACTCGAAGACGCATAGACTAAATGCTCTACCCCCGTGTGGCGACATCCCTCCAGAATGTGAATAAAGCCCGTCAAGTTACTATCGGCATAGGCATAGGGATTTTTCAGCGAGTACCGCACACCAGCCTGAGCAGCTAGGTGAATCACACGGTCAAACGACTGCTCTTGAAATAAAGCCTCTACCTTGGCGCGATCAGCCAAATCCAACGGGAAAAACGAAAACGAAGCATGCGGCAACAGTTGATCTAATCGACCTTGCTTTAGAGACACATCATAGTAATCATTTAGGTTATCAATCCCACAGACAACCTCTCCATCAGCCAACAGACGCTGCGCTACAAAGTAACCAATAAAGCCAGCTACCCCTGTTACCAAGACCTTCATAGAAATCTGTTCCATCAAACGCGCTTACTATAAGGTATCCTTCCCTCGCCCCCATCAAAAGCTGAAACGAGCGCAAAAACGAGTTTAGACGTCACACAATCTGCTTGAGCGAATGGAGAAAGGACACGTACAGTTACTGCTGAAATTCTGAGGCAAAATTGAGGATCACTTCAGAAACCGTCCTCAAGATTTAGAGTTCGTCTGTCAAAAAGCAATTCGGCAAAACGAGTTATTTTTTAATTATTTTTACGTAAATTATGTCCTGAACAAGGAGACAGTTACGGCTAGTCATATAGCCTGAAACTTTTACCAGAAGTCCAATCTAAGCTCAGGCCTAGAAACTTAGAAACCCGATGGATAAAAAATTTAACTTCCTTTAAAAGTATCTGCTGACATCAAACACATCTTTAATTTTTAAGAGGAAACAACTGTTCTATATCAGTGCTAGGATTGCCAAAGAACAAATGTGAAAGAAGCAAGAAGGACGTAGTTGTAAATGCAAGAAATTGACAAGTCAATATCTTTTGATGGACGAGATATTCGACTTAAAGTGGGTCTTCTGGCACCTCAAGCAGGCGGCTCAGTTTTAATTGAATCTGGAGAGACAGCCGTACTTGTTACTGCAACTCAGTCCAGCCCCCGAGAAGGCATCGATTTTTTACCATTGTTAGTTGATTACGAAGAGCGCCTCTATGCAGCGGGCCGAATTCCCGGAGGCTTCTTACGTCGCGAGGGACGTCCACCGGAAAGGGCGACCTTAGTTAGCCGCTTAATCGACCGACCAATGCGTCCGCTGTTTCCCCAATGGATGCGAAATGACATTCAGATCGTGGCAACCACCGTCTCAATGGACCATGATGTGCCTCCCGATGTGTTGGCTGCAACTGGCGCTTCAATTGCCACTCTACTAGCCAAGATTCCTTTTTACGGTCCCATGGCAGCTGTTCGGGTCGGCCTAATTGGCGATGACTTCATTATCAATCCCACCTATCAGGAGATTGAAGATGGTGATCTAGATTTGATTGTTGCTGGCTCTCCCGATGGGGTCATCATGGTTGAAGCTGGGGCTAACCAACTACCTGAACAGGATGTGATTGAAGCCATTGACTTTGGCTATGAGGTGGTTCGCGATATCATCCAGGCTCAGAAAGACATCGTAGCGGAGCTGGGGATTGAGCCAGTTATACTCACGGCTCCTGAAACGGATCCAACACTGGCAGACTTTTTGGCAGATAAAGCGACTGATGGCGTCAAAGATATCCTGAAGCAATTTGAGCTATCTAAGCCCGACAGAGATGAAAAACTTGACGAGCTAAAGGCACAAATTAGCGAACAAGTGGCTGAACTCGCTGAAGACGACCCAATTAGCGTAGCCATCGCTGAAAACAGTAAGGCTTTTGGGAATGCTTATAAAGCATTAACTAAAAAATTAATGCGGGCGCAGATCCTGGAAGAGGGTGTACGCGTTGATGGTCGCAAGCTTGACGAGGTCAGGCCGATTAGCTGCCGTACAGGAGTTTTGCCTAGCCGCGTCCATGGCACAGGTCTATTCCGCCGAGGACTGACTCAGGTGATGTCTGTGGTCACCCTGGGAACCCCAGGGGATGCTCAGCTCACGGATGATTTACATCCGGACGAAGAAAAGCGCTATTTACATCACTATAATTTCCCACCTTACTCAGTAGGTGAAACTCGCCCCATGCGATCGCCAGGGCGTCGTGAGATTGGTCACGGTGCTTTAGCAGAAAGGGCATTGGTACCAGTGTTACCGACCATGTCAGATTTCCCCTATGTAATTCGCGTTGTTTCTGAGGTGTTATCCTCCAACGGGTCCACATCTATGGGTTCAGTCTGTGGTTCTACCCTATCGCTGATGGATGCTGGTGTGCCTCTGAGCAAACCAGTTAGCGGTGCTGCTATGGGATTAATCAAGGAAGGTGATGACATCAGAATTTTGACTGATATTCAAGGAATTGAAGACTTCCTGGGCGATATGGACTTTAAGGTTGCTGGTACTGACACCGGCATCACCGCCCTGCAGATGGATATGAAAATTACAGGTCTCTCAATGAAGACCATTGCCGAAGCCATTAACCAGGCGAAACCAGCGCGGCTCCATATCCTCTCAAAAATGCTAGAAGCGATCAACGCACCTCGAACTGAGCTTTCGCCCTATGCACCTAGACTCCTTACCTTCAAGATCGATCCAGAAATGATTGGCATGGTGATCGGTCCTGGTGGTAAGCAAATCAAGAGTATTACCGACGAAACAGGGGCTAAAGTTGACATCCAGGATGATGGGACCATCACAGTCTCGTCAGTTGACGGGGCCGCAGCTGAACGAGCCCAGGCACTCATTGAAGGGATTACCTTTAAACCCTCAGCAGGGGATGTATATGTGGGTAAAGTAACCCGTATCATTCCGATTGGTGCTTTTGTTGAGTATCGCCCTGGCAAAGAAGGCATGATCCATATCTCACAGCTGGCAGATTACCGAGTCAATAAAGTCGAAGATGAGGTCACTGTGGGCGAAGAGGTTCTGATCAAAATTCGAGAAATTGATGGCCGCGGTCGCGTTAACCTCACTCGGCTCAATATCCACCCAGATGAAGCTGCTAAGGCACGGGCGGCTGCGGGTCTAGCCGCTGAATAGGTTCAGCAACTGTCGCAGGTAGGGATGTGAACACTGTAGATGTTTGCAAGATTCACATCCCCAGTGGCTCACCGTGAGCGATTTCCTGACCTTAATTTGCGCTGGGTTAAGGTTTCTCGGTAGGATGCTTGATGCAATATCGAGAGCGAAATTAAACACCCGTGCGAAGAATTGTTATCGCTGGCAATTGGAAGATGCACAAAACCCAGGCAGACAGCCTGGCGTTTTTGCATGGTTTTTTACCTCAGCTAGAGGCCACACCTGAGCATCGAGAAGTGATTTTGTGTGCTCCTTTTACGGCCCTGACTACACTGTCTAAAACTCTCCATGGCTCACGGGTGATGGTGGGAGCACAAAATGTTCACTGGGAAACATCTGGTGCATACACTGGGGAAATCTCTGGGGAAATGTTGACAGAGATTGGTGCTCGCTATGTGGTTGTTGGTCACAGCGAACGCCGTGAATATTTTGGGGATACTGACGAAACCGTTAACCTGCGGCTAAAGGCAGCTCAAATAGCCGGGCTAACGCCTATTCTCTGTGTTGGCGAAACCAAGCAGCAACGCGATGCAGGGGAAACAGAAGCCCACGTAGTTAGCCAAATAGAGAAAGGCTTAGCAGGTGTGGACCAGAGTAAATTGATTATTGCCTATGAGCCAATCTGGGCCATTGGTACTGGTGATACCTGTGCAGCGGAAGAGGCTAACCGTGTCTGCTGGCTAATTCGTTCTCAGTTGGCTAATAAAGATGTGCCCATTCAGTATGGCGGCTCTGTGAAACCGGGCAATGTGGATGAAATTATGGCGCAGCCTGAAATTGATGGAGCTTTAGTGGGAGGTGCCAGCCTGGAGGCAGATACGTTTGCTCGTATCGTTAACTATGAGTAAATCCATGGTTGGCTAGATCATGATTGGGCATTAGCAATCAATCATACCTGCGCTCCATCCTCTGGTTGGCTGACAAAATGATTAGTGGGATCCAAACTAACATTTTGGATGCGAGTATCATCGTGAACGTAGTAGTGGGCATGAACATAAATGCGATCGCGTCCCTGCTGTTTAGCATGGTAAAGCGCTAAATCTGCCGCCTGGAGGAGATCCTGAGACACTAGATGATGTTCAGGGATTACAGTAGCAATCCCCATCGTCAAAGTGACCCTATCAGTTACATCCGATGTGGCATGGGGAATTGAGGCTTTTTCTAACTGGTGCTGAATAGCAAGCGCAACATTGTGACCGCCTGCCGTATTAGTGTTGGGCAGAACTACTGCGAATTCCTCACCGCCATAGCGAGCCACCAGGTCAGCAGGACGACGAATACAGTGAGTTAATACATCGCTGACCCTCGACAGGCAAACATCCCCCATAGGATGGCCATAGTAATCGTTATACCGTTTGAAATAATCAATATCACACAAAATCAAGGTCAGCGGCTGCTGCTCCCGGGCCAGACGATTCCATTCAGCCTCAAAATAATGATCAAACTGTCGACGGTTGGCTAATCTCGTCAAACTATCGGTCAAGGCTAGGGCCTTCAAAGCATGGTTATCTTGCTTCACCTGCTCGTATAGCAGACCATGATGTAATGCGATCGCAATTTCATCTGCCAGTATTTTGGCCTGTTCCAGCGGCTCCCCAGTCCAACTGTTGGTCATATCCTTGCGACCAATCGCCACCACCCCCCAAAGCCGATCAACCAATTGCATCTGATGAGCATGGGGTAAATGAATGGGGCTCAACAGCCAAGCCCCCGGAAACTGACTTAGCCACTGCTGATCCACTGGCACTTCCTGAACAGACTGAGCATCAACAGCAATGGGAAACGGCTGCTCCAGTTTTGTAATCACACTTTCCAAACTCAGGTAAGCATTAAACACATTAGAGCCATTGAGGGGTTGCACACACAGCGATGAACCCACAGAGCGCCAATGACATGGCCCATTCTCCAGGAGAAATATCCAATCTGCCTGAAAAAAATCCATAAGCGCCTGTACAACGGTTGTATAAACATCGTTGACAGTTAAGCCCTGTCGGATACGCTGAATGGTTTCCCGCAAATCAGTTTGTTGTTGTAGCTGCTGCTGAAGCTGCTGGACATCAACCAGGCTAGCTTCAGAATTAGGGAAACGGGCCATCCTTGAGGAAGGTTCGAGAACTTGGTGGAATGGCTGTCCAATTAGGGACGAAGGGAGACCTTGCTGATCACACACCGGGGAGTGCAACCCAGAAAAAACTGTCTGTAGCTGAGGTGATTGTTGAATGAGAGGCCTGTGGTACATAGAATGCCCAGGAATTAAAAAAGTGCAATCAGCGACAATATCTGTAAATTTTTTCGAGCCTTGACACACACCCTAAGGTCATCAGTATGTAACCAGCAAAACGCACGCTAGATGCTATGGCACTAAACACCCGGTCACATACCAATCCCCTCTCTAACCTCAAAAATGATTTCCAAAATATATATCTTTTAGAAAGAGTAAGCCCCCACATCATCTGCAGAGAGAATACTTAAAACCTTAGGAAGTCTGACCAATCCATCAATTCAAAGCCCGCTTTACACCACCCTAAGTGCTAGATGGTGTCGTCATTAGATGTCATGGATTCAGGGAACGCACAACCACTCAAGAATAGCTACAGGAAAGTGCGGCTCCTTTACGCACCGATGTCTAATCTGACAACAGCGCCTGCTAGCCACACCCCAAACCATCACTCACTTATAAGTATCAAGCCCGATTCTGTGAACTTCTATCGTAGAAAGACTGAAATCGATGGCGATAGAAATCACCAATCCATAAATAACTTAACTAGAACTATTGATGTGACTGACGACAACCACCTAACCCGGTGACAGTTAAGAATTGTGATGGCTCTAAGAAAAGTATGCCGGTATCGCCCATGATGCTCTCAAATGGCAGGCTAAAGATTGAGGAAATGATCGAGGCCTGTAACCAGGGAAGGGGGCCAGCGACGTACCGTTTTCACCCAATGCAGGTCGGTATAACGTCTATCTAACCCTCGGGCAGCCGCCCACTGACTTTCAGCTTCTCCCCGATTACCTGTCTCCCACAAAGCGGCTGTTAAAGCAGCCCGCACATCTGCATAGTTGGGATACTTGCGGGCAAGACTTTTCAGTACCTGTAATGATTTGGCGCGTTCCCCAACCTCAAACAGAGCAATGCCATAGTTGGCATACCCGAGGGAAAAACTGGGTTGAATTGTGATTGATTTCTCATAATCTTTGAGGGCAGCTTGCCAGTCCCCTTGTCCACCTTTAGCATTCCCACGATTGTTATAGGCAGCTGGATCGTCCGGCGATAACTTTAACACCCGGTTATAATCATCAATCGCAGCCTGCCAGTCGCCCAGTGCTTCATAGGCTGTACCACGATTGAGATAGGCATCGGGCTGTAGTGGCTCTAGGCCAATCGCTCGATCATAATCACGAATGGCGGCCTCAATTTTGTTTTGACTGATACGGACATTACCCCGGTTACTCCACACAGCAGGCTCATCAGGCAACGCGTCAATTAGCTGGGTCCATAGCCCTTCAGCCAAGTCAAACTTACCGCTGCGGGTCAATTCAAAGGCTTGTTTACGCAAACCGCCGATGTCTGCCTGAGGAAGGGCCTCAGCATCTGCTGAAGCGGGTGGTAACCAGATAGATGTAAGCCCCAAAAAGAGTCCGAAAGCAACTGCTAATAACCAGCGCATAGTGTTTAGGAAAGGTTCTTTCTATAGCTTAGGGTGGATTGATTCCCCCGTGCTACCTCCTGAGCTGGTTATATGTTCTAACTATTGCAGATGAATCCAGTCATGCTCGACACGAGCAATACGCCCACCAGGAAACGGATCAGTTTGGGTCCGGTTGGGCCGATCCGCTAAGACTACTAATTTTTCAATATGGTCAAAGCTAGGTTGCTGGGGTAGTACTGTTTGCAACAGACGACGAGCGACTCGTCGCTGCAATGCTAATGGGGCTGATTGGAAACGGGAGCGATGGATACGCCAACTGTCTTGGTACTCGTCAATTACCTGGTGGTATAGCTGATCGGTCTGTTGTTCCAGATAGATGACTTCGGCGGTGAAGATTTCGGCGGTTTGGGCCAGCGTGGTTTCAACCTTGGGGTTAAAGTGCGATCGCAAATAAGGCATCAGCTCATGACGAATACGATTACGACGATAGGTCCAATCGTTATTAGAGGTGTCATGCCACACAGGTAGACCCAAGTCACGACAAAACGCAGCAGTCGCTTGACGCGTTAGCTGTAACAGTGGTCGAGTTACATAGATATTTGAATGTTCTATACTTAGCGATCGCTGCCAGCTCAAAGCCTGAATCCCATCAGCCCCACTACCTCGTAATAAGTTGTAAAGGACTGTTTCCGCCCGATCAGTGGCCGTATGCCCCGTCGCCACATAGTCATAGCCATGGTGATGGGCCAGGGCTGCAAATACCCCATAGCGCCAGCTACGAGCTGCTGCCTCTGTTGCCGGTAGGGCCTGCGCTGTCTCCACAAAACAAGGCAGCTGCCACTGCTGAGCCAGCTGCACTACATGGGTTGCATTGTCAGCAGAGTCAGCTCGCCAGCCGTGGTCACAATGCACTATCGCCAGACGCCAGCCCCATTTTGGCCCCAGGTCTAACAGCAATTGGGCCAGACACAATGAATCTTGCCCCCCAGATACGGCCACCAAAATAGCAGCCTCCTGAGGCAGCAGCCTCGTTGCTTTCAGTAAGGTGTGAATCCTGGCGTGGATGGGAGTCCAAGGCATTATGGGTCGGTAGTCAGACGGTTGCAAACGTGGCAGTTCAATCAGTAATCTATGCCGACATGTAACATTAGATATCAAAAAATCTGACGATAGTTAAAACATACGCTGATTAGAAAGAGGAGTTCGGCCCTATAGTGGTTTATGCTCTTCGATGACCAGATGGTGGTCGATGTTTTTCATCTATAGCAGCTGGATACGTCCCCAGGACAGTCTTAGCCAACTTAACCATGGATAACGGCGCAGACAATCAAGTCACCAATAGTGAAGGTTTTGAAGGCCATCCCAATACGGGCGAGCATGCTGACACGCCCAATCGCAATCCTCAAGAGCAGGCACCAGCAACAGCCGCTGAGACTGTCATTAATACTGAGAATGAAACGTCACAGACGAATCGTTCAGCACTGTCTGCAAGATTAAAGGCCTCCAAAAATGTGGAGCTGTACGTTTTCGAAGCAGAAAGTACTGGAGATGCTGATACTTTAGCCGATGTATCGTCCATAGATGTGGAGCTGGACGAACCGGAAACTATTTCTAAACAACAGATAACCTTTAAGAGTGAGCAAGGACGTCTGTTACTGTTACTGCCCGCCGCTGCTCAAAAGAGGTTTGCTCCGGTGGAGTGGGAAGAGCTGCTGACACAGCTCAAACAGCGTCTCAGTTCTGAGGAGCGATTTTTTCAACCCAATACAACGGTGCATTTGATTGCCCGTGACCGGCTGCTGGATAGTCGTCAGCTGCAAGAGATGGATGAGTTACTACAAACAGCTCAGCTACGGATGAAGCGTATTTATAGCCAACGGCGACAAACGGCAGTTGCCGCTGCTACAGCAGGCTATTCGATCGAGCAGCAAACCAAATTAGAGCATCTCAACGAGACGCAAGATCAAGGTAAGGCGCTGGAAACGCCCTTATATCTACAAATGACTGTACGCTCTGGCACAGAAATTCGGCATCCTGGTTCAATTATTGTTTTAGGAGATGTCAACCCAGGTGGATCACTGATAGCCGCTGGGGATATTTTTGTGTGGGGACGTCTGCGCGGGTTGGCCCATGCCGGTTCAGAAGGCAATGGAGCCTGTCGAATTATGGCGCTACACATGCAACCGACACAGCTGCGGATTGCGGATAAGGTGGCTCGGGCACCGGAAAAACCGCCGGTTTCTTATCAACCTGAAGTTGCTTATGTCAACGATGATGGCATTCGTATTGCGATCGCATCCGAATTTGCCCAGATTCACCTCAATGTCCCTTGAAAAAAGAACTCCATAGTACACTCGACCTTTTGTATGGGGCTATCCAAAAAAAATCCCTCAGGAATTTCCCATAAAATTTGCCACAACGTGCGATTATTGCCCTACTTAAGGCCTAACCTTTGCGCATACCGTCCTCAACCGCCTATTTAATCCATGGCTATGAACCGCATTATTGTCATTACCTCCGGTAAGGGAGGCGTTGGGAAAACTACCTGTACCGCCAACCTAGGAATGGCCCTGGCCAAGGCAGGAAAACGCGTCGTAGTAATTGATGCTGATTTTGGGTTACGCAACTTGGACCTGCTGCTGGGGTTGGAAAATCGCATCGTTTACACGGCTCTGGATGTTCTAGCTGGAGAATGTCGTCTGGATCAAGCGCTAGTGAAGGATAAACGCCAGCCGAACTTGGCCCTACTGCCCGCTGCCCAAAATCGCTCGAAGGAATCTATTACCCCAGAGCAGATGAAAAAGCTGGTGCGGGCGCTGACGAAAGCCTACAACTTTGTCTTAATCGATAGTCCTGCTGGCATTGAGATGGGGTTTCGCAATGCGATCGCAGCGGCTCGTGAAGCCATCATTGTCACCACCCCTGAAATTTCTGCTGTCCGTGATGCTGACCGTGTGATTGGCCTACTAGAAGCCAATGACATTAAAGCGATGCGTCTGGTGATCAACCGTCTGAAACCGGCCATGGTGGAGGCGGAACAAATGATGTCGGTTAAGGATGTGCAAGATATTTTGGCAGTACCGCTCCTGGGCGTTATTCCTGACGATGAGCAGGTCGTGGTTTCAACCAATAATGGTGAACCCTTGATTCTAGATAAGGAACTCTCCAAAGCCGGTACTGCTGTCTCCAATATTGCTCGTCGCCTGCAAGGAGAAAAGGTGGCACTCATGGATTTGAGTGTGCCCAAGGATAGCTTTTTTAAGAAATTACGTCAGTTATTTAGCTAGGTTTAGCCAAACGGTCGATGAATGGCGACCGTTATGCCGTTGCTGATTAACAATTTAGAATCAACCTGGTCTTTATATCCTTTTTTATAGAGCTTCTACAATTGCCTCCTCCGGGGATCAGCAACGCCAACCTTTCACTACCTCCGCCTTATCGGAAACGACCATGATTAGTGACTTCTTCGAACGACTCTTTGGCTCGCGTGAACCGGTTAGCCGTGACACGGCTAAACAACGATTGCGATTTGTTTTAGCCCATGACCGCTCTGACATTTCTCCCCAAAACTTAGAAAAGCTGCGCCAAGAGATTTTGGAAGTCGTATCTCGCTATGTAGAACTTGATTTTGACGGTTTGGAATTTTCCCTTGAATCGGATCAGCGGATGACCGCCCTGATGGCCAATTTACCGATTCGGAGAGTGCGTTCCAATCCGCTAGAGCCCGATAGCCCTGTTGAAGAAACCGAAGCCAAAAATTTAGAGCTAACAGATGAATCGATTGCTCTAGATGACGAGGTTGAGGAAGTCTCGGAAACAGCCGATATTCCATTGGATTAACGCCATTGACGATTGTATTCGTAGATTGCGATCGCACCTGCTGTTTGCACATTCAATGACTCCACCCGACCATATTGGGGAATTGCCAACACCACATCGCAAAGCGCCTCAATATCAGCAGGAATACCGGTGAGCTCCCGCCCCAATACCAGCAGAGTTTTTGCAGCAAAATCATAATTGACCAGTGGTTGGGAGGCTACACCCAACGCTAACGCTACACGGGTATATGTCTGTTGCTGCCAAAGCCACTGTCTCAGCTGATCTGGAGCACAATACTCAACAGATTGCCAACGTTGGGCCGAGACCGCAACTTTACGAAACTCCCAGGAGTCGTCTGGCTCCGGTAATACCAATCGATTCACCCCTAACACCTCACAGGTACGGCATAGGGCGGCTTGATTAGTTATTTTTTCTACCAAAGAGGCACAGACTACCAAACATGGAGTGTGGTCGTTGAATGCAGTGCCGATTACCTGGTGGGCCATGCCACCCCCCAAACAGTCATTACCTGCAATCTAATCTACCGGGACAAGCTCTACATTGAGTTCATTGATCTGACGACGACGTAGCTCCTGAGATTCCTCACGGGGTAACAGCTCAAAGACTTCACGAAACACATCGTCTACCTCTTCGTAGCTGACGGCTCCAGTTTGGTCAAAGCGCATGTTGCCACTACCGTCGAGCACCAGGGTCTGAGGCACGGCCCCTTTGAAGTAGTAGCCTGGCTCACTCGGTGTAAACGAATCTTTTATAGGAACAGCATCAGCCATCACTGGCACAAAGTTAGCAACCCTGCCATAGGGTGCCTGTAGCTGGGAAATGACAAATGAATATTCTTTACAATCGCGGCTGTCGTCCACGTAGAAAAACAGCAGCGTTGGCTTTTCTTGCTCAAGGGACTGGGCTAAGTTGACACGTGGCGGCACAATCGCTCCATTGCCCGCATAGAGCGCAAAGATATTGCCGTCGTATCGGTCGTCGTTGAGGCTCGCCCATGCATTACCAGGAAAGCACAGGATGGAAATTAGGAAGGCTGCGATCGCAGCCCCAATGATGCACCACCGCCATATCCGTTGATAATCAACGCCTGACTTTAAATGCCGAATAGCAAAACTACCCATAAAATCCTGGTTTTTATGATCACATCACTACCATTACGCCACAGAAAGGACATTCCCTTCCACAGCCGTGCCACAAAAGCCAAAAATCATGGCTGACTTAAAGCGGCAGCTACGTGCCCCGAAAACTCTCAATCACATCCTGCAGTTCACCTCTAGCATTGGCATAATCTGCCGCCGTGGTCCAAGCAACGACCTGATAGTAGTTAGTTTCCCCCTCAACCGTAGTGTGTAGATACACCACAGGCACATTATCTATATTGCCTCGAACTTCATACTGGACAGCATCAAGACCATTTAGGGATGTCACATTGGTAGCAGTCTCAGGCTGTTCTTGAGTCAACCCCCGATCTAAAAAACTCAAATACTGAATCGCATTATTAGTGAGACTAAAGGTACCTATTTCAGAACGCTTGGGATCGGCCAGGACCAGAACGTACATCGTTCTATCTTCCCGCGCTACATATAGGTCCGCATCGGGGCGCAAGTTTTGCACATCAACCCAGCCCTCAGGCAGCGTCAGCTGAACATCACTCTCCTCGTTTCTTAACAATGTCTGACCATTGGACAAATTTTGAATTGATATGGCATCAATCACATCTTTGGTGCGTTCACCCACACGATTACAGCTCGCTGCCCCGAATAAAAAGCATGCTGCGACTGCCATCAGCGATACTCTTTGCCATTGTCCATTTTTTTCTTGATGCTCAAACTTAAACCCCATGGTTCTATCCTTGTTTTGCAACAATGTCTGGCATTTTATAGCCTCCGTCCCATGCTTAGAACAGAGACGATTGCTTTTTCCTAAACCGTAAGGTTAGCGCTTTGACCTATGCTGGACTATGGAAATTTCTTCATAAAAATTAGAGGCCATGCTTAGAGCTGGAATCGTCGGGCTCCCAAATGTAGGCAAATCCACCCTTTTCAATGCGCTGGTTGAAAACGCCAAAGCCCAAGCAGCGAACTTCCCGTTCTGCACCATTGAACCTAACGTTGGTGTCGTGGCAGTACCCGACCCCCGGTTAGCGGTACTCACCGAAATTTCCAAATCCGACAACACCGTTCCAGCACGGATTGAGTTTGTTGATATTGCAGGTCTCGTTAAAGGAGCCAGTAAAGGTGAAGGACTGGGTAATCAGTTTTTAGCCAATATCCGCGAAGTTGATGCCATTGTCCATGTCGTGCGTTGCTTCGAGAATGACGACATTATCCATGTGGATGGCTCCATTGATCCACTGCGTGATGCTGAAATCATTAACCTGGAATTGGCCCTGGCTGATTTAGAACAGATCGAGCGGCGCATGGAGCGCGTCCGTAAACAGGCGAGAAAAGATCCTGAAGCCCAAGCAGAATTGACCGTGCTCGAAAAAATTCAGCCCGTACTGGCAGACGGCAAATCGGCCCGCACCGTCTCCCTGGAAGTAGACGAAGAGCTGCTGATCAAATCTCTAGGGTTTCTGACCCGTAAACCTATTATCTATGCAGCCAACGTCTCTGAAGACGAACTCGCTGAAGGCAATGCCTGGGTTGAGCAAGTCAAAACCTTAGCAGCTCAGGAGGATGCCCAAGTAGTCACTATTTCGGCCCAGGTCGAAGCCGAGCTGCTAGAACTGCCGGCAGATGAGCGCAAAGATTTTCTAGAAGCCCTTGGTGTCGAAGAAGGGGGGCTCAAATCTCTCATTCGAGCTACCTATGATTTGCTGGGGTTACGCACCTACTTCACCACTGGTCCCAAAGAAACTCGGGCATGGACAATCACCGCAGGGATGACTGCTCCACAAGCAGCAGGCGTCATCCATACGGATTTTGAGCGTGGTTTTATTCGAGCCGAAACCATTGCTTACAAAGATCTGGTTGAACACGGATCTATGAATGCAGCTAAAGACAAAGGTTTACTGCGCAGTGAGGGCAAGGATTATACCGTTCAAGAAGGGGACGTTATGCTATTTAGGTTTAATGTCTAGTCCAATGTGGAACAGTCATTAGGCGGTTGGGTTTCAACTACGGAGCGATGCTCCCCAAAATTTCTTACGAAAATATAGTGGGATAAACTACTCATCCACGGCAGATCCTATTAGAATCTGTCCAAACACCTTGTTATGCTGGCTTGGATACTGTGGTGGCTAATCGGTTTCTGAAAACTCCGCTTACAATTCCCCCCTGGGCAGCCCTTTCACTAATGATGAATGGGGTTCTATTTGTTGCGCTTCTGGTCATTTGGCAGGATAAATCAGGGGGCGTTGACCCCACCGTAATTCCACAAGCCAATGCAGCCTATGCCACTAATCCTGCATCTGAAACAGCAGCTTTAGATTCTGGATCGCCAGCTCAGGAAAGTCGCCCTCGTCTCAACTACGAGCAGTGGGTTGATGTGCTGGGTCAGGAAGTGGCGACCATGGCCGCTAAAAATCCAGACCACCTGACCATTTTGCTGGGCGACTCTCTAAGTTTGTGGTTTCCAGCAGAACTCTTACCAGGTCGCCGAGTGTGGATGAATCAGGGAATTTCAGGCGAAAAAACTCACACTCTACTCTCACGGCTGCATCTGCTGGACGTGGCTGATGTGGATACTATCTTTTTGATGATTGGTATCAATGATCTGATTTGGGGCCAGACCGATGAGCAATTGCTGGCCAACTATCGGGACATTATGGACTATTTAGCTACCTATCATCCTGAAACCCAAGTTGTAGTTCAGTCTATTTTGCCCCACGGTGCCGAAACAGCGACGTGGGAAAGCCGTCACCTGCTACTCGAACTGCCTAATGAACGGATTCGAGAGATGAATCAGTCTTTGGAAACCATTGCTAAAGAGTATGATGCGCATTACCTGGAGCTGTATCCAATTTTTGCCAATGGCGAGGGAAAACTCAGACCCGATTTAACTACCGATGGGCTGCACCTTAATCGCCAAGGGTATTTGGTATGGCGGGCAGCGATCTCACTCTACAGCCAATTGGAGCTGCCGTAGCTGGCCACGGCCATTCCCCCTTTTCGGTAGACTACTAGGTATATAGTCTGCCTCTTTGTAAAACCAATGGATACCAGAGCGTTTCGCCGCAGCCTCAACAAGTCTGACAACTACTACCGAAACCAGGGATTTGGCGAGAAAGAGCAAATCGCGACCCAGATGGGGGACGAATACCAGAGTGAACTAATTCAAACCATTCGCAACCAGGGCTACACCTACACCCAGGGCGATGTCACCATCAAGTTAGCTAAGGACTTTGGTTTTTGTTGGGGAGTGGAGCGTGCCATCGCTATGGCCTACGAAGCTCGGCAGCATTTTCCGAGCCAACGCATTTGGATTACCAACGAAATCATTCACAACCCTGGCGTAAATCAACGACTCCAGGATATGAATGTGCAATTCATTCAGGTGATTAATGGCACCAAGGACTTTTCAGTCGTCGATCAAGGTGACGTTGTCATTTTGCCTGCTTTTGGGGCCAGTGTTGATGAGATGAAACTACTGAACGACCGGGCCTGTACCATTATTGACACCACCTGTCCCTGGGTATCCAAAGTTTGGACAACAGTAGAAAAGCACAAGAAAAGCTCATTTACTTCCATCATCCACGGTAAGTACAAGCACGAAGAAACCGTAGCGACCAAGTCTTTTGCTGATAAGTATCTGGTGGTCCTCAATCTGGATGAGGCTCAGTATGTGGCCGATTACATCCTGCGCAGCGGCGATTCGCCAGAGGAGAGGCTGCGCCAACGCAACGAGTTTTTGGCTAAATTTGCCAACGCCTATTCCGAAGGCTTTGATCCTGACCAGGATCTAACGGCTGTGGGCATTGCCAATCAAACCACGATGCTAAAAGGGGAAACAGAGCGAATCGGCAAACTGCTGGAACGCACCATGCTGAAAAAGTATGGTCCCCAAGCTGTTAACAACCATTTCTCTAGCTTTAATACCATTTGCGATGCCACTCAAGAGCGTCAAGATGCCATGTTCGAATTAGTAGACATGGATATGGATCTGATGGTGGTCATTGGCGGGTTTAACTCATCCAACACCACCCATCTCCAGGAAATTGCCATTGAGCGTGGCATTCCGTCGTACCACATTGATGGTCCCCAGCGTTTAAGCTCTGATAATCAGATTGAGCACCAGCCCCTCCATCAAGCAATCACAGTCTCTCAAAATTGGTTACCAGAGGGCAAAATTGTCATTGGCATTACCTCAGGGGCCTCAACACCTGATAAATCTGTGGCTCAAGTCATTCAGCGGATCTTCCAGCTCAAAGCAGAACTCCCGACCCCCGCCGTGGTTTAACCCTTGGCCCCTGCAGAGTTCATGGATGAATAAGCTCAGCGTTCTCAGCAATAGATTACTGACAGAACCGTTTAATAAGCATCATGGCCGGAAGCAGTGTTCTCAGCCATAAGGATGATATTCAGCGTCCTAAGTGGCGGCAGACCAGGGTTTCTCCTTAATATGGTTGGATAGCTATACATAATCACTATCATTGAGGCTTTTAGAGCCCTATATGAAGGTTGATATGCGCTATCTAATCGACTTTTTACTGATCTGAAATTAAAACTTTACTGTCAGATCGGGGAAAACCTTGTTGTATGTAAAGCGACTATCGATTGACATACAAGTGTTTCAGCTTATGCCCGATGTCTGATGTTATACCTTTTAATGACTTAGGCACTGCTTCAGTAGGGCCACGGGTGCCATTCCATCCGAAAATCATTAATTCTTTTAGGTAGACTTAGCTGACAATATTTAAGTTCCTGATTGAGTTCCTGGTGACTATGGCTCGTACAGATATCCAGAACGCCCAACACGTCCTATACGATTTCTTTCTCTATAGTGTTCAGACAGAACCTGTGGAAATCGTTTTGGCTACATTCCGTCGTTTATTTGTGGATTACACCGAATCATCCACAGAATCAGAACTGCCTGTAGCCCTTTACTCCATTGTCATTGCCAATAGTGAACAGCAGTTTCTTTTCACTCTCAAACGTGTTTGCTACATCTTGATCAACAACTGGGGGATTCAACGACGACCAGACGCGATCAAAGCTTTGATCGCAATGTTCGAGGACCAAGTTTTGATGCGGCCAGGTGTTTCATTGATTCTGAAACGACTGCGTGGCTGGATGCAGGACTTTATTAACAGCCAGGACTTTCAGGATCTCAAGCTATTTGCCGCCCGCTATGACCAGCACGAGCATTGGAGTGAGCGCTATGCATCGTATCTATTAGCGCCTCAATATCTCAACCTAGACAATCCATTGGAACAGCGTGAAGCTGCTCGTAGTTTGTCATCACAGCTCAAGTCAAAGTTTCGCTTTGATTTGGCGATGTATACGGCGAAGTCCCAGATGGAAACCCCCAGAACTACGGTAGAAAACCCAACAGTCTTAGGCGAGGCTGCCATTAATTTAATCAAGATGCTCCTGCTACAACCAGGACGTTTTGGCTATGAAAACTTGGCCAATTTGTTACGTAAACAATGCCACCAGCTCAATTATTTGGACTTTAAGCGGGCGCTTTTACACTATCTCGTCTATGCCCTACCCAATGGCCCTATTACGTGCGCTCTAAAGAACAAACTGCCTGATGCAATTCTGCCACTGTATCAACATAACGATCCAGAAACGATTGCAGAAGCACTGATTTTACGCACATGCAAACGTGTAGTTGATTTTCTTACCAGCGAAGATGGGAAAAAACCCTCCACATCCTTCAGTATGTTTTTGGCCCAGGGAAATCCTCTGGTGCTGGTAATTTTATTGTTGAAGGTGGCTTTATTTTGTCCCCACGTTCAATCCCATCTAGAACTGCGAATTGCCAGTTTAATCCGTTACTACGAGACCTACTCAGAGGATGATTGCCGCTGGGTGATCAACTTTTTTGAGGTATTTCGGATTACGTTCGCCGTTTATGCCAGTGGAACGCTTTACAACCTCGTCCAAGTGTCTACAGAGGATACGGCTGCATCGTCCCTAAATGCGTATCGGATTTTCTCGCAGCTACGCGATCGCAATATGACGCTCGACCAGGTAGCAACAGAGTTAGAGCATCGCTTGGCTGAAGAAGAAGCCATTCAGCTTGTACAGCCACCTTTGGAAGTTGCTACCATTTCACCCCGAATGCCAAATGCGATCGCAAGCTAGTCTTGCTGACGGGCAAACTGATAGGCTCCGTTAATAGAAAGTGCGATCGCAACTACCAACAGAACTGGAATCGAATACCAGGGAAACTGATCAAGGGGTTGATAGGCAGCAGCACGCAGCCCAACCGTTGTGTAGGTAAGTGGCAATAGATAAACAATACCTTTGAGCACCGTTGGCAGAGTCGTAGGGTCAAAAAAGGTGGCCCCTAGAAATGACATGGGCACAATCAGAAAGTTATTAAACAGTCCAACACTTTCCAAGGACTTCACATTTAACCCAACGATCACACCCAGACCGGCAAATACCGCACAGTTCAGCACCAGCAGCAACAAAAACAGAGGATTGATAAAGCTCCACAAATCGCGAGTAAACAACACAGCCACCAAAATCACCGAACCAGCCGTCAGCAAACCTCGCACAATTCCCGCCAGCATTTTCCCCAAATGCATCGCCAGCGGATGGATCGGAAACAGCAGCATTTCCTCAAAGTTTTTTGTAAACAACCGCTCTCCACAGATAGAGAACGTAGTCCCGCCAAAGCTAATCACCATGGACGATAACGCCACCATCCCCGGCAAAATAAACTCTAAGTAGCTCTCTCCTACAGGCGGCAGTGCCACTTGATCAAGCGAACTCCCAAGTCCCAAGCCAAACGCCATTATGTAAATGAGTGGAGACACCAACCCCGATGCTGCGACTTGAGGAATCCGTACCCGCAGATCCAGCCAGTCCCCCCAAAAAATGGTCAAACTGTCTGCCAACAAGGTTTGTAGCGTACGGGCTCTGAAAATTTTCACAGCAATCTAAAACCAGAATATTTTTATATTTTTATTATCAATGGTGAAGGCGTCCTTTGGTTTGTGTTCTTGGTAACTCAAGTGACCGGATACTAGAACTCTTCAGATGTTCCCAAATAATCCATGAGCGTCCTTGAGCAAAATTATAGAAGAGGTATTGACCTCTGAGAGCATACATGCATGATAGCTTATGCCGCTGCATCCCCCCTACATAACAACCATGCAGTAGCCAGAATTCAAGGATTTGCTATTCCTATGTACAAATTCTGTTAAAACTCTAGCTAAATTAAAACTCTGAAGAACTATTACGCTTCCTCACAAAGAATGTAAACAGCGTCATGCTCAGTGATAGATTTGTGAGCGATAAGGTTGAGAGATAATATTTCCATG
The DNA here is from genome assembly GCF_000482245.1 of Leptolyngbya sp. Heron Island J. Lineage (GTDB taxonomy): Bacteria > Cyanobacteriota > Cyanobacteriia > Phormidesmidales > Phormidesmidaceae > Leptothoe. The sequence continues at coordinate 94,434 of NZ_AWNH01000022.1, forward strand.
TCTGAAGAAATTACTGGCAAAACTCCGATCTTTGGTGGTAGCACCGGTGGTCTCCTATCCGCTGCTGAAAAGGAAGAAAAGTACGTCATTACCTGGAGCAGTAAAAAGGAGCAACCTTTTGAAATGCCCACAGGTGGCGTAGCCATCATGAATGAAGGCGAGAATATGCTTTACCTAGCTCGTAAAGAGCAATGCTTAGCTCTCAGCCGCCAACTTAAGACCAAATTTAAACCCAGAATTACTGACTATAAGATTTATCGCGTCCTACCTACTGGCGAGACCACTTACCTGCATCCCGCCGATGGTGTACCTCCTGAGAAGGTCAATCAAGGTCGTGAGTACAACGGCAAGATAGATCGTAGTATTGGTAAGAACCCCAACCCTGCAACCATTAAGTTCAGTGGTAAAGAGCCTTACGAGGTTTAGGCAAGGCTGATTGCCGAGCTTTGGTCAGTTCAAACCAATCATCATTTTGATAAGGAGGCAGTCTCTGGACTGCCTCTTTTTAATAGCCATGTTACGGGGTCAAGGTTTAACCAAACCGCTTGCCAAGGGTTCAAACCATAAGGCAGGCTTAGTAAACATTCAACCCATCAAGACCTGTGGTTTTCTGTAGAGCAAATTCAGAAACCTAAATTGGATGTGGTTTATGCCGACTGCTCAACTGCTTCATGATTTATCCAGACCTAGCTACGTTTAAGACTCTGGCAACGCAGGGTAACTTTGTGCCGGTATATCAAGAGTGGGTTGCCGATCTGGATACTCCAGTATCTGCTTGGTGCAAGGTGTGTGCAGGCCAGCCCTATAGTTTTTTGCTGGAATCGGTGGAAGGGGGCGAAAACATTGGCCGCTATAGTCTGTTAGGGTGTGATCCTCTGTGGACGCTGGAAGCTAGAGGGCAGAAGACTATCCAGCGATTTCGCGATGGTGCTGAACAGACATTTACAGGCAATCCCTTCGATATATTGGCAGACTGTCTGGCTCCCTATCAACCGGTTAAGCTGCCGGAACTTCCTCCTGGGATTGGCGGATTATTTGGGTTTTGGGGCTACGAGCTGATTAAGTGGATCGAACCGACAGTAACGGTCTATCCTGCAGCTGATGATGAGCTGCCTGATGGTCTGTGGATGCAGGTGGATAGTCTGTTGATTTTTGACCAGGTCAAGCGGAAAATTTGGGCGATCAGCTACGCCGACTTGCGGAACCCTGAGGTAGATCTAGACCAGGTCTATCAGGAAAGTTGCGATCGCATTGCCAACCTAGTCAATAAGCTCAACCTGCCTCTCTCCAATCAAGACAGCCGTCTGGCCTGGACTCCCCCCAGCAACAACCCAGCAGGTGAGCTGACCTACACCAGTAATCGTAGTAAGGACGAATTTTGCCAAAGCGTTGAAACCGCCAAAGCCCATATCAGGGCCGGAGATATATTTCAGGTGGTCATTTCCCAGCGTCTGACCACCGACTACAGCGGTAATCCCTTTGATTTATATCGTTCATTGCGGCTGGTGAACCCATCTCCCTACATGGCCTACTTTAACTTCCAGGATTGGCAGATTATTGGTTCTAGCCCTGAAGTCATGGTCAACGCCACCCGCGAAGGGGATAGTCCTACATTGACCGCAATTGTCCGTCCCATTGCGGGTACTCGGCCTCGTGGTAAAACCGTCACCGAAGATGATGCCTACGCTGAAGACTTACTGGCTGACCCTAAAGAGATCGCTGAGCATGTGATGCTGGTAGATTTGGGACGTAACGATCTGGGTCGTGTCTGTATAAGTGGCACCGTCAGTGTAGATGAGCTGATGGTGATTGAGCGTTACTCCCATGTCATGCACATTGTCAGCAATGTGATTGGTGAATTAGCGCCTAGCAAAACGGCTTGGGATTTACTTAAAGCCTGCTTCCCGGCAGGCACTGTCAGCGGCGCACCCAAAATTCGCGCCATGCAAATTATTAATGACCTGGAACCCTGTCGTCGCGGACCCTATTCAGGTGTTTATGGCTATTACGACTTTGAGGGACAGCTCAATAGCGCCATTACTATCCGCACCATGGTGGTTGAAAGCAAAGAGGATGGTAGGCATCGCATCAGCGTGCAAGCAGGAGCCGGTCTGGTGGCCGATTCTGTCCCAGAAAATGAATATCAAGAAACTCTGAATAAAGCCCGAGCAATGCTGGAAGCGGTCAGATGCTTAAAAGCTTGAAATACTCCTCGTGCTCAGATTCTGATAAAACCTTGCTCCTTAATCAATAACCCCATAGCTTCACATAGGCGGCCATGGGGTCATATTTGAGAAATAGACTGGTCCAAGCAGGTCCTACAGCAGATGCAGAAATTTATCCTCTTTGCCAAGAGCCTTGACTGCTTTTTTGATTTCCTGGGTACGGTCTTTTTTGACAATTAGTGTGGCGTTGCCATCACGCACAACCACTACATCTTCAAGACCAATGGTAACGACCACCTCATCTTCATCAGACGAATAGACAATGCAGCCATTGGTGTCATGGGCCTGATGCTGGCACATGTCCACATTATCTTTGTCCCCTTTCATCAGACGCTCGATGGCATTCCAGTCACCTAGATCATCCCAGCCAAAGTTAGCAGGCATCACATAGGCTTTTTGAGTTTTTTCCATCACCGCATAATCAATGCTGAGCTTCTCCAATTCAGCATAGGCATCAACACCTTTGGCTAGTAAAGGCCCCATCAGCTCAGGCGCATAGGTTTTGAGCTCATCAATCATGACGCCAGCTGGAAAGATAAACATGCCACTGTTCCAGCTGTAGCGGCCGCTGGCCAAAAATTCCTCGGCCACACTGCGCTCAGGTTTTTCGGTAAAGCGACTAACGCGGTAAGCAGTAAGATCGCCATACTGACCAGCATCGTCTCCCTGCTCAATGTAACCGTACCCAGTGGATGGAAATGTTGGCTGAATCCCTAGGGTTGCGATCGCATCCTGACTCTGCGCCAAGTCAGCTGCCGCTCGGATAGTAGCTCGAAACTTAGGTTCGTCAGTGATGTAGTGATCGGCAGGGAAGAAACATGCGATCGCATCATCCCCATGACGCTTCGCCACCTCCAGAGTTGCCCAGGCTACAGCCGGTGCCGTATCCCGCCCTTGGGGCTCCACCAAAATATTTTCCTCTGGCAGCTCCGGCAGCTGCTGCTTGACACCGTCCGCCAGATGCGACGCCGTAATCACCCAAATTGCATCCCAGCTACCCGCCAACGGCAATAGGCGATCCGCTGTAGATTGCATCAAACTACGACCGCTACCATCTAAACAGAGAAACTGTTTGGGATGCTTCAAACGACTCACAGGCCAAAAGCGCTCCCCTTTACCACCAGCTAAAATAATTGGCACTAACTTTGGAGTTTGATTGATAGGTTGTGTCATTGTTTACTTAATAAAGTTAAGTTACGGCGTTAAAATGATGTTTCCTTACGGATTTCTGAACAATACTAGCGATTACTCAAATCAAGCAGTGTACAGATAGCTTAATATTGGTTAACTTCTCAACTATATGTAGAACGCATCAAACGTCGCTTTCCCCATATCAGTCGACTGCTCAAATCGCTGTACGGAACATCAAACATTTATCAAAATATGCTGTTTAGTGAGCAACCCACCCACAATTTCAAATCACGTTCTGACCACTAAGAGGAAAGAGCGTAATTTAGACCTAGGGACCACCATAAATTCTTTGCTAGACAAGGCACCCCTTGTCCGGGCATTCTCATAAATACTCTATGATTCCCTCTCCATCGTCTCAGTCCGACTCCAGTGATGATCTAGCTCAACCTCAACGTCGTTCCTTGCTTGGCAAGGTGCTTAGGGTTTTAGCCTGGACTGGTATTTTTGGCTCAACCGCTGTGGTCTCTGCAGCAGCTGGAGCGGCTTTTATCTTGACTGTTCCGCTACCAAAGGAATTGGGGGGCAGTGAAGTTGCAACCAATCCGCCTTTAAGTGATCTGTGGCAGTCAGGTTTTCGTTATCAAGTCTCTCGTCCAGTAACGATCTTGCTCATGGGTCTGGATGAAGCCAGGGACATTGATGGGGCTAAGCCGACAGATTTAGTGGGCCGCACAGATACCATGCTCTTAACCCGGATTGACCCAGAAACTGAATCCATTAATGTGATGTCCATACCACGGGATACTCGCGTGGAAATCCCAGGTTATGGTAGCGACAAAATCAATGAAGCTAATGTTGAAGGTGGCGCAGAACTCGCTGCTCAAACCGTCAGCTACAACTTTAATCAGGTTCAAATTGACCGCTATGTCCGAGTGAGCACCGCTGCCTTTCGCGAAATCGTAGATCTGGTGGGCGGTGTAGAGGTATTTGTCCCCAAACCGATGCAATATGAGGATAAAACCCAGGGGTTAGTGATTGATTTGGAACCTGGTTGGCAAACACTCAATGGCGATGAAGCTGAGCAGTTTGCCCGGTTTCGTCAGGATAATTTAGGGGATATTGGTCGGGTACAACGGCAGCAGATTTTGCTAAAGGCTTTGCGCGATCGCATGATCAACCCTAAGGTCATCACCCAGTTGCCACAAATTGTCCGCATTTTACAAAGCCATATTGACACCAACTTATCCACTGAAGAAATTCTGGCCCTGGCAGGATTTGGACTACAGCTTGAGCGAGAAGACCTAAACATGGTGATGCTGCCAGGTCGCTTTAGCAGCCCCAGTGAATATAGAGCCAGCTATTGGATTGCTGACACCAATAGCACCAACGAGGTTATGCAAAAGTTCTTTGATGCGGAACCTGAGGCCCTGTTAGCCACCAATACACCACGGCGTTCCATCAGTCGCCTTCGCATCGCTGTCCAAAATGCATCCAGAGGCCCCTTCATGGGCCAGTCAGTTGCCGACCATCTGCGGGAAGAAGGCTTTCGCAACGTATATGTAGTTGAAGACTGGCCTGACTTTCATCATCAGACCACAATTATTGCCCAGCGCGGTGACCTAGATGGCGCTGGCTTTTTAGAAGCTGTCTTAGGAACTGGCAAAGTCGTTGCTGATTCAACCGGAGATTTAGACTCTGACATCACCATTCGCGTCGGCGATGACTGGACAGAGCAGATGATTCATTAAGGTGCAGCTATGCTGCCTCAACAGCAGCTCCATTTACACCCCTATTTCCTTGATTACGACTATGCAGCCCAGGCTGATCACAGTCTCGTTGGCAACTTTTTATCCTGTATTTGGATACTGTTAACAACGAGAGCAGCCCAGTAACGCTTGGAAAATTAGACTAAGGTCTGCATCAACGGCTGCCAGCCCGAAATATCTGCGACCAGGGTACGGTATCCCAACACGTTCGGATGTAAACCATCATCACACAAACGCTCATGACACCAGGCTTGCCCCTGAGAGCACCATTGTTGATAAAGGTCTAGGTAAGGAATCTGACGGGCTTCACAGGCATGGCGTATCATCTGGTTGTAATGAGCCTGGTCAATATTGGAAAAATGTAGGACATCGGCATAGGGCATGGACGTTTCATTCACAGGTACCATGCCCACAAAAAAGGTAGGACAGAGTTGCTTGGCCTGCTCCAGTAATCCACTCAGCTCTCGGGTAAAGGTGATCTCATCGGTCATCGGTCGTCCAGTCGGGCGGCCTAAACGCGCGCAGTCATTCAAACCCACCGATAGCACTAAAATATCAGGCACGCGCCGACGCAGCTCACCACGCAGTTTAAACTCACCTTCTAGCCGGGTGGCCACTTGCTGCACACCATCACCCCGAACCCCAAGGTTATATACAATTGGTCCTGGCTGTGACGGATCGATCCATTGACGACGCAGGCGTTCAACCCAACCTCCACCTTCTGTATCGCCGTAACCATAGATCAAACTATCGCCCATAATGACGACTTTTTTAGGATGGGCCGTTTTAGATTGGCCACTAGAGTAAGCAGCGCGATCAGCAAGAGCAGCCATAGAAAAACTTAAAGCTGGATTATCGGAATAACAAAATTTATGACGCTAGCCCTTACGACTGCCGTCATACGTTCAGACTCCCGCAAATTAACATTTTGTACCGCTTATTTTCAAATCTTCATAGTTACCGACATAATCAACAAGTGTTATCAAACCTATATGACAACCCCCAGATGCGATCGCATCTGGGGGTTAATTGCCAATTTGAATAGCAGAATAATTGCCAAATAATTGCTAACTCATAGCAGCATGGCTGCGGCCATAAGTATGTTGCACATCATACCTGGGCTTGCCTTGAATGCGGCTACCTGCGCCAATGGCATCCATAGGCATGCCAACATCTACAGCAGCGCGACTCAACAAGGAACGCTGTCGGTTAGTCACAGCATGACGGTTGCAAACGATTCGAAGTCTAGCAGATTCCTGAATAGACATACTTATTGACCTCCTACAAAAGTAACTTAAAAGGCACCATCATAGTGCCTTGCACTTATCTCTTTAGTTTTGATTATAGTCAAAAAAACCGTATATTTTGATACTCTTTTGTATTTATTTTTTTAAATAAATAATGCGTTTTTTTTGCTATGCCAATGAAGATAGGTCAGAACAATTTATAGGAACGCACAAAAAACGCCAGCCGAGTGGCTGGCGTTTGAGCAAAAGGGATAGTCAAGCCCAAAAAAGTGATCGTCGATTAGCAATCGTAGTAAAGAGCGATTTCATAAGGGTGAGGGCGAATATCCATGGGAATTACTTCAGTATCAAGCTTGTAAGAAATCCAGTTTTGGATAAAGTCCTCAGTAAACACCCCACCTTGAGTCAAGAAATCATGATCACCTTCTAAAGCAGATAGCGCTTCCTTCAGTGAACCAGGCGTAGATGCAATCTTTGCCAGGTCCTCAGGACTGAGCTCATAAATATCCTGATCGATCGGCTCAGGAGGCTCAATCTTGTTCTTAATGCCATCAATACCGGCACAGAGCATAGCCGCAAATGCCAGGTAGGGGTTAGACGTCGGGTCAGGGCAGCGGAACTCAAGACGCTTGGCCTTCGGGCTATCCCCAGACAGTGGAATCCGGATAGCTGCAGAACGGTTACCGTTGGAGTACACCAGGTTTACTGGAGCCTCAAAACCAGGCACCAGACGCTTGTAGGAATTAGTACTGGGGTTAGAAAATGCCAGGACGGCAGGGGCATGCTTAAGTAGACCACCGATATACCAGGTAGCCAGCTGACTCAGACCTGCGTACATATCACCCGCCATCAACGGCTGACCGTCTTTCCAAATAGACTGGTGAGTATGCATACCGGAGCCATTGTCCTCAAACAGAGGCTTAGGCATAAAGGTCACGGTCTTGCCATACTTCTTAGCAACGTTCTTAATGCAATACTTGTAGGTCATTAACCAGTCAGCCGCCTGGATCATTTCCCCAAAGCGGAAACCCAGTTCACACTGACCACCGGTTGCTACCTCATGGTGATGTTTTTCAATGGGCACACCACAATCTGCCATCGTCAACAACATCTCAGTCCGCATGTCATGAGAAGTATCAGTAGGCGACACAGGGAAATAACCACCTTTATACGCAGGCTTATAACCCAGGTTGCCACCTTCTTCTTCGCGGCCTGTATTCCAACGGCCCTCAACAGTGTCTACATAGTAGTAGCTGGAGTTAGACGTAGTGTCAAAACGGACATCGTCAAAAATAAAGAACTCTGCCTCAGGGCCGAAGTAGGCAGTATCGCCAATACCAGTTGCATTTAAGTAATCCAATGCTTTCTGCGCAATAACCCGAGGGCAGCGGTCATACCACGCGCCAGTACGAGGTTCTTTAATCGAACAGACCATGCTCAGCGTAGGTTCCTTCATAAAAGGATCAATCCAGGCGGTTGTTGGATCGGGAACCATGGACATGTCTGACTCGTTGATGGCCTTCCATCCTCGAATACTGGAGCCGTCAAAGGCCACTCCATCGGTAAAGCTACTCTCATCAATCTGGCTGCGATGCACCGTGAGGTGTTGCCAAATACCTGGTAAATCGATGAACTTAAGATCAATCATCTGAATGTCTTGATCGTTGATCATCTGCAAAACTTCTGCGGCAGTTTGGGCCATGGATCACTCCTTCATATATGCATTCACGAGAGCCGTCTTCGAAATTTTTGAGGGAAATGTAGGCTTTGCAGTATGGACAGGCCAACACGTTTAACGGCCAAAACATTAAACAATGAGTGTGACCGAATAATAGGTCTCCGTTAGAAATTTTCTATATTTCTAAGCAGCGGCAGGCATATTCGCTTCACTCGGGCCATAAGAGCATGACACCAGAGAACATCACTCATTCCCACATAACCTTTGACACCGGCCACGATTCAAAGATTAGTAACACCCAGCAGCAGAGTAACTGTGTTTGAACAAACTTTCAGTGTTTACTTTGACTAGGCTTGGATCATCCTAGGAACAGTAATCCCGAGCGATTGTATCTCTTGTTACAAATTCACGTTTTCTCTAGCAAGCCTGTTGAAAAATCGCGACGATCGGATTCAAAGTTCCAAAGCTGTGGTCACATCAAAGATTTCAAGGCATTGCCCCTATGTGTTAACTCCATCTCAATTGTTGCGAAAGATTGCGTATTGTAAAAAATAGGCAGCTCAACCCGCCTCTCTATCAGGTGTCTTGTCTGCTACTTAATTGACCATGGTAGACTATTTTCTGGTATTAAAGTGTTGGTAAGCGTTGTCGCTGAACGGGTTTCAGGATTTACATGGCAGCGGCAAGACACTTGGTCAATGCCTAAGTAAGCAATTGCATCGCTCTTGTGTTTGTTCTCATATTCGGTTCATACCAATGGTTGGTCATTGCTTAAATGAGGACTTTCACCCTTAGCTTGGTTACAAGTTCCTGCTTAATTTTGAGTCGCACATTAATCGCACTGGGAGAAAGGTTTCATGCGGGATACGGTGACGGGTTTAATTAGTACCTACGACATCACAGGTCGTTACCTCGATCGCGACGCTATAGATTCTTTAAAAACCTATTTTGATAGTGGTGCTGATCGAGTTAAGGCGGCGGCCTACATTAGCGCCAATGCATCCAGCCTTGTGAAAACAACTGGCGCTGCGCTGTTTGAGCGGATACCTGAATTGATTCGCCCAGGGGGTAATGCGTACACCACTAGACGATACGCCGCTTGTCTACGTGATTTGGATTACTACTTGCGCTACAGCAGCTATGCCCTGGTAGCAGGTAACTGTGATGTACTAACAGAGCGAGTACTCAACGGTCTACGGGAAACCTACAACTCTCTAGAGGTGCCTGTTGGCCCCACCGTGATTGGTATTCAGATTATGAAGGATGTGCTCAAAGAGCAGCTGGAAGCGCAGGGAGTGGCTGATACATCTTTTGTGGATGCGCCTTTTGACCATCTCACTCGTGAACTGGGCGAAGTTAGCGTCTAGATCGGACATGTAGCTCTAGCAGTCATAGTCCGAGCAGGTTTGAAGTGGGGTGCTCCTGAGAGTACCTCATTTTTTTGATATGAATTATTTAGGCATTGATTTTGGTACTTCAGGGGCACGAGCGATCGCAGTTGACTCGACTGGGCAAATCATCACTGAAACCCGCTGCCAGTACCCATCGCTAGAACCCAATGCTGACGATTGGCAACAAACACTGTGGGCCTTACTCGATCAGCTACCAGCTCAGGTGCGACAACAGATAGCCGCGATCGCAATTGATGGTACCTCTGCGACTGTTTTACTGTGCGATCGCGCCCATACACCACTCACCACACCCTTACTCTATAACGATGCTAGAGGCGGAGTCCCCACTGTCGCCCCCACAACCAGTCCTGCCCATAGCGCCACTTCTAGCCTTGCAAAAGTCCTCTGGTGGCAAACCCATTTACCAAAAAATATTCTTGCTAATGCTCGATATCTAGTCCATCAAGCAGATTGGTTGAGCAGCTTACTCCATGGCCAACCGGGTATCAGCGACTATAACAATGCATTAAAATTGGGATTTGACCCTCAAGCCCTCAAATATCCCAACTGGCTACGAAATCTAGAAATTAGCGCCTGGCTGCCGCAGGTGTTGGCCCCAGGGATTGCGATCGCTCCCATCCAAACCCAAATTGCTAAGCGCTTCGGGCTACCGCCAAGCTGCATAATCAAAACCGGCACCACCGATAGTATTGCAGCCTTTTTAGCCAGCGGTGCCAACTCGCCAGGTGACGCCGTCACTTCCTTGGGGTCTACCCTGGTACTGAAATTGTTCAGCCCGGTGGCCGTTAATGATGCCCCTAGCGGTATCTACAGTCACCGACTAGGGCAACAGTGGCTGGTGGGCGGTGCCTCCAACACCGGGGGAGCGGTATTGCATCACTACTTTAGCGAGCATGAGCTACGCTCCCTCAGCCCGCTCATCGACACCCATGCTGCCAGCGGGCTCGATTACTATCCGCTACTCACAGCTGGCGAACGCTTTCCTATTAATGATCCTGACTTGGAGCCCAAGCTAACGCCCCGTCCATCAGACCCGGTGAGGTTTCTCCATGGACTCTTAGAAAGCATGGCTCAGATTGAAGCCTTGGGCTATCAGAAACTAACGGCCCTAGGCGGCAGCCCGGTCAAGCGAATTTACACAGCAGGAGGCGGGGCCCAAAATTCCACCTGGCATACTTTACGAGCACAGGCACTGGGTGTGCCATTAGTAAGCTCTCTACACACCGAAGCCGCCTATGGAACGGCCCGATTAGCAGCTGGCCTAGTGACATAGCGTCAGATTGATTAAACAGCTATCAATTCAAGACATCCCAAAACAAGTAGCCAGCGTTCTCACGAATGCTGGCCTTAAAACTTCTTATGTAGCTAATTCTTAGAAGTTGAGCTGATCACCACGGCGATACTGCATGTAAGCTGCAACAAACAAACCGGCCAACGTTACCGGAATCAGACCTAGAACAATCCCTAACAGCAAAGGTTCAATCACGCCACGTTTTCCTCAATGACTTACAGAGCTAATAGAAGCAGTGTGCGCTACACATTACTTCTTCCACCTTCATAGTAAGACATTCGCTTAATTGAGCCTAGACCTGATCCAGCAACTCCGTCACCTTGAAATCTCTATCCTCAATGCTCGCTACTGTCGATTTTATGGCCGATCCAGCCATAGCTTAACAAAAGCTATAGATTTCAAGGCTGTTTTCAAGCCGAAACAACTTGCACTGCCTCCTGAGAAAACTTTAAACTATGTATCATATGCGTAATGACAAAGTGTTACGTTCTGCTTGTGACCCAAAATACAGTTGACAGTCCAGCCCTCACTCAGCAAACCATAGCCACTCAAGATAATCGGCTACTGGTACAGTTTGCCTTAGCAGCAACGACTATTCTGCTATGTGTCATTCTTGTAATCTGGGGCATTCATAGGGTTCAAGTATCCGATCCATATGTCCATGATGTTTTGGCTACTACAGGGCATCTTGAACGGGGGCAGCAGCTATTCTGGCAAAACTGCGCCACTTGCCATGGAGTGAACGGCACTGGCGAGGTTGGCCCTGATTTACAGAGCGTATCTGAGCGAAAATCACAGGTAGCTTTGATTAAACAGGTTATCAGTGGCAAAACACCTCCCATGCCTCAGTTTCAACCTAATACCCAAGACATGGCAGATTTATTAGTGTTTTTAGAAGATCTTTAAATAGGCCGACTAGCGCGCTCTAAGCCAAGTTGAATCAACCGATCTACAAGCTGATCAAACTCGATGCCTGAGGCCTGCCAAAGCATGGGATACATGCTGGTAGCTGTGAATCCTGGAAAGGTGTTGATCTCATTGATCAGCACTTCATCAGTAGATTCTATGTAGAAAAAATCAACCCGTGACAGGCCAGCCCCATCAATTGCTTGAAATGCTTCAATTGCCTGCTCCTGAATAGTCGTAACAATATTTTTGGGCAGTGGGGCGGGAATGGCTAAGTCAGCTTGGCCACTGGTGTATTTGGTGTTGTAATCATAGAACTCTGCATCAAAACTAATTTCACCGATGACCGAAGCCTTGGGATTGGCATTGCCTAAGATGGCACATTCGACTTCACGAGCGACCACACCTGCTTCCACAATGATCCGGCGGTCATAGCTGGCAGCGCTGTCAAGGGCAGCTTCTAACTCTCGCCGATCTTTGACTTTAGCAATCCCCACTGATGAACCGAGATTGGCAGGTTTAACAAAACAGGGATAGCCCAGGGTTTCTTCAATCTCATCGCACAGTTTCGGAAACACACAGGGGTTGGAATAGACTTGCGATCGCAATACCTCCATATACTTCACCTGAGGTAGCCCCACCTTGGCAAACGCAGACTTCATAGCCAGCTTATCCATCCCCATCGCCGAAGCCAGGACACCACAGCCGACATAGGGAATTTGCATCAATTCAAATAGGCCCTGAATCGTACCATCCTCACCATTGGGACCATGGAGCACAGGAAACCAGATATCCACATCGAGCTCTGATGGCGGCATACGGTCCATAGCAGATATCTCCGCTGCCGTCGCTAACGGTTCTCCCGACGTCAGCACCTCTTGAGCATTCATCACCCAGAAACCATCCTTGCGGATATAAACCGGGACAACCTCATACTTGTCGACATTCTCTTTAAGCTCTAGCCCTCGGGCAATGGCCTGGGCCGAATAAATAGACACCTCATGCTCTCCAGAGCATCCACCAAACAGTAAGCCGACACGCATCTTTGCCATTTGAGTTAGCCCCTTTGACCCTAAAAATAGACCGTTGCCGACTGAGCAATCACTAAGCCACAGCTGATCAATAACAGCAACTGACCATGAGAGTTATCTCAGAGAGCAACAGCGTCAAAAATAATTTTAGGAGGCTAGCCTATCACAAACCCAACCTTAGTAATACAAAATCGACACCATCCAAAAATTGACAAAAAAAGACCCCTAAGCCTCAAAAAGGCTCAGGAGTCAGACATCAGGGTGCATCTACCAGCTAACTGTCCACACTTTTAACGCCTACAT
>NZ_AWNH01000023.1 GCF_000482245.1 Leptolyngbya sp. Heron Island J
TTTAACGCCTACATCCGGACAGAAAATAAACGGTTTTTACCAATAATTACTCGCCACGATGTTTAGGCCTCAAAAAATTGACAAAAAAAAGACCCCTAAGCCTCAAAAAAGCTCAGGAGTCAGACATCAGGGTGCATCTACCAGCTAACTGTCCACACTTTTAACGCCTACATCCGGACAGAAAATAAACGGTTTTTACCAATAATTACTCGCCACGATGTTCAGGCCTCAAAAAATAAAAAAAACTCCCAAGCCTCAGAAAGACTCAGGAGTTAAACATCAGGGTGCATCTACCAGATAACTGTCCACACCGTTATCGCTGGCTTCCGGAGAGAACCTAATAATCATCTCTAATTCCATCATTCCCAATACTTACCCGAAGAAACCATCAAGTTTTTAGAGACTGCGTGTAAAAACCAACATGACCGGAGATAATGCGATTAAACCTTTGACCTTACTCAGGATCTGTGAAATATTTTTTCTTGTCCGACGGCTGGACAACTGGCAGAGTATGGGAGTTTGGCGGTCTATGGAACGAAGTAGCCTGGCAGCGCAAACCAACCATTAAACGACTGGGGCTTTACATTGAAGAAGCCACAGAAAAATTATGGCTATACCAAGTCGAAGACGACGTCCTAATGGTCGAAGTATTGCCTGAAGGTGATACGGCTATCCCAATTGGCCAGGTTGTTCTCAAGCGCCTCATGACTGCTGACCAAGTGATTGAAAAGCTATGCAGCAGTAATTCAGCTCTGCCAGCACCTCCTCAAATTAGTACGGATAGCAAGCTGCCCGAACAAATTAATCAGCCCACCTAGGGTCCTAGGTGGGCTGATTTCAGTGCTGCCAGGAGTTTAGAGGGTCGAACGCAAATTACTAACAGCACGTTGTAACGAGGCCAAAGCCCGACTATACCCCAAAGCCGCACTCACCCAGTTACCTTCTGCCTGAGTGAGTTCAGACTGAGCGGTCAGCACATCTAGTTGGGTGCCAACGCCTGCATCCAGGCGTAAGTTAGCTAACTCTAAGGCGCGTACAGCTTGGGTAATGGCTGTTCTTGCGGTCCGCACATTTTCTTCATTGGACCGCATCGTAAAGTACGCTTCCTCCACTTCAAAGCGCACCAGATCTACCTGCTCAGAAAAATTTTCCTCTGCAATATCAGCATTGGCTTCTTGTTGTCGTGCCCTAGCGCGAGCAGCCCCGCCATCCACAAGCACCATATCAAACCGGGCCCCAAAGCTGTAGTTATCTGAAGAGTCGTCTAACAAATCGCTCCAGCTGTAGTTGGCAAACAGGCTTACTTGAGGGCCATTGGCGGCTAGAGCTGCCCTGGCTTGCTGAGTGCTGATCTCCCGTTGAGCTAACTGTTGCTCTAGTTCCACGCGCCCCTGGAATGCCAGTAGAACACTGTCTTCAAGTGTTAACTCCCAGCGCTCATAGGTTTCTTCCCAATTATCCGGAGCTGGTACAGGTGTGGCATTGACATTGACAGTGGATGGCAAATTGAGGAGACGCGCCAGGTTACGTCTTGCAATGCGCTGCTGAGACTGAGACTGAATTAGATCTTGCTGCGCATTTGCCAACTGGACATCAGCACGCAATACATCAAACGTAGTGCCTACCCCTGCTTCTTGACGCAGCACATTATCCCGTCTGTTACGTGCGGCTTCATCTACAAAGGCTTGGTTAATACGAATTTGTTCACCACTTTCCTGCAAATCGTAGTAAAGACTCGTGGTTTCGAGACGTAGTTCTTCACGCTGGCGATCAACTTCAAGTTCACTAAAACGAACTTGTTCCTCTGCGGCTCGCACTGTGGCAATGCGCTGCCCTGAAGTAAACAAATCGTAGTTTACCGAGACTGCTGCGTTCAGACTAGTATCAAGACCATCGTCACCAATCGTGCCAAAAGCGGTAGTTGTAGTATCGGTCTCTTGAGAAGTCACATCGGCTGACGTCGTTACTACAGGAGAAAATGCGGCACGAGCTTCTGACAATGCGGACTCAGCCTGCTCCAGACCTAACAATGCTACCTGTAGGTCTTGATTATTAAAGTAGGATAGCTCAATCGCTTCTTCCAGCGAGATTGTCCGTTCTTCCCCTTCTTGAAGGAAGATCTCCGACTCCAAGGTCGGTACAACCAGGGGATTTGGATCAGCTAGTAACTCGGTGGGAGGCCAATTGTTCTCATCTAATAAATCATCCTCGGCAGTAGATGCGGCTTGACCAGTGTCCGGCACGATTTCTCCAGTATCCAGCGCTGAGGGCTCGCTGTCGACATCGCTGGCAGGCCTCTCCGTTTCTTCAGAGCTTTCAGGTACAGACTCTGTTGCGTCCTCCTCTTCATCTGACGGCAGATTGGGAAGCTGGGATACCTGCGTTAGGGCTGACGGCCACAGGATGCCATTACTCAGCTGCCATTGAGTGTCGAAAGCTGAATCGGTTACACCTGCGATCGCGGTGGGTGACCATAGTATTTCTGGATCAGTGAGTATACGAGACGAAGTATCAAACAACACTTCCGCATCGTCAGGTGTTGCCGCCAGAACCTGGGTTGACATCATAGCCAACGTGCTATTTGAATCACCGATTAAAATCTTGGCAAATACTGGCAGAGGGAGAGCAGAGAGCAGACCTCCAAGTACAGCTATTCGGATCAAGAACGAGTGGTTGATGTATCCCATAGTGTTTACGTCAATATATAGCTGATAACCGTAGTAAATTTGCACACAAGCTCGGCATGGGATGGCTCAGCCAAATATACAAGCCGCCAACCCGCAGACCGTCCAATGATGAACCGTCTAATTATGAAAAGGTTCTCCAATCAAACACCCAGACAGACAAAAGTGAGTGTTGAAAGCTGACTAAGTCTGATGCTAAGCGCATTGCCAACCATTAATATCTGTCGCGACGCACGCCCTTAACAACCCTGCAATATCGTCCACTGGCCAAACCGGGCACTGAAGTTGATGCACAAGATCCGACAGGGCCATGTCGTCAAGAAAGAACGTATCCTCTGGCGTAGCATGCTGCCCCCGCTTCAGCATTAAAGACGGTAACAATATGCCATCCCCCAGATGTCGTTCTTTTAGTTTTCCTAAGATATCGTAACCCGTCAGCAGACCAGTAACCGTAATCGACTGCCCCCAATATTCGCTATTTAAGGCCGCCATCGTGACTGTCAGGCCGTCTACTTGATTCAGACGCTCAACAATTGGCTCAAATGCTTTTTCCACTGCATTTCCAACCACCCAGGTAAAATGCCTCGCCGGAGTTACCCGGTCGGGCAATGTCTGAGCTGCTGTCTCAAACTGCTTGAGAAATAGACGAATGGACCCTACACCATTGCCAATTTGAGGATAGGTTTCATAATGTGACTCCGGCGGTAGCGCTTGCCGAGCAATCAAGAACCACTCATCTGCTAGCCAGGCAAACGTAGACCCAACCGTTGCTTTGAATTCGGTCTGCAGCTGCTTGACCTGCTCAATAACTTCATTTGCCTTGGCTGTGCTCACCGGGACCAATTCATCTTCACCAGGGCGAAATTGTGTTAACCCCACTGGGACAACTGCCGCAGAAGCAACCGCCGGCGTATCCCCAATATGAAACTGGGCCAGATCCCGCAGCGTGTGCTCTAAATGAGATCCGTCATTGATACCAGGACACACAACCACTTGGGCATGAATTTGTAAACGATGCTCCTGAAACCATCGCAGCTGTTCTAGCAGCAATCCAGCCCGAGGGTTTTTCAGAAGACGCTGCCGCACCTCAGGCTCGGTAGCATGCACGGAGACATACAGAGGCGATAACCTGAGCCGAGCAATTCGCTCCCATTCGGCTGGAGGCAAGTTGGTCAGAGTGAGATAGCTGCCGTATAAAAAGCTCAGCCGATAATCATCGTCTTTCAAATAAAGCGTGTCACGCTTACCAGGGGGCTGTTGATCGATAAAGCAAAAAGGACAGCCGTTATTGCACTGAATCAGCCCGTCGAATAAAGCACTTTCAAATTCCAACCCCAAATCTTCGTCAAAATCTTTTTCGATTTCAACTGTGTGGACCTCCCCAGCCGAGTCCAAAACCTCCAGGGTTAGGTATTCATCCGAGCACAAAAAGCGATAGTCAATCAGGTCGCGGGGCTGCTCACCATTGATCGACACCAAACGATCGCCAGGATCAAAGCCAATGTCTTCAGCAATGGAGTCACTTACGACGCTGGTAATAATCGCCGGCTGGATAGACGCACTACGCATATACCATCGGACTAGACAATTACTCCATAATACTGAGAGAACCTGCCTATTGTGGCAATGCTTGCTAGCGAAAACGCTCTAAACGTTTTGGATAGTACTGGTGGCTATGCCAATCAAGATTGCCACACCAAATGCGAGGCGATACCAAACGAATACCCAAGTGCTGTGGCGTCTGAGAAATTTGATCAGCCATGCGATCGCAAGATATGACGAAATTACGGCCGCAATTAATCCACCAATTAGCGGCATCAAACTCGCATCTCCCACCATCGACATCTCCTCCAGCAGACCTTTAAGCTCCACCAGACCCGACAGCAAAATAGCGGGTGTTCCTAGTAGGAAGGAAAACCTGGCAGCCGTATCCCGTTCTAACCCCAAAAATAAGCCAGCTGTCAGCGTCGAACCTGAGCGAGATACCCCAGGAATTAGCGCGAGAGCTTGTCCCAAACCAACCCCAATGCCATCCCACAAATCAAGCTTTTCAAAATTGCGCTTACGTGACCCCATTTTCTCAGCCACACCTAAAAGCAGTGCCATCACAATAGACGTAATCGCAATCGCCTGAGTGCTACGAATTACCGAAGTCTCATATTGTGTTTCAAAAAATACCTTGATCAACAGTCCGCAAAACACAATCGGAATTGAGCCCAAAATAATACCCAACCCTAGACGAAACTCTGAAGACTGATAACGCTTGGCCAGTGCCGCTGTAATCGTATTTCGAGTCACTGTAGTTAAATCGTCCCAGAAGTACCATAAAATCGCCGCTAAACTGCCAAGCTGAATGACAGCCGTAAAGGCTACACCAGGGTCACCCCAGCCAAGCGCCACAGGAACAATTTTGACGTGCGCCGTACTACTAATGGGCAGAAACTCCGTCAGTCCCTGCACAATGCCAATCACAATGGCTTGAAATAAGTTAATTTGTGCTGCTGGGCTTGTGGGCACTTGGGCCAACAGCTCCAATGATTGGCAAACAGACATGAACAATGCTCCAAAGCTAGAACTTATCAACTGGGTCTAGCGCAGACCGCTCCTAAAGGACACGAAACATCCTTAACTACATCCGGACGACCGCGGCAAGCTTTTACCGATTCGCCAGATCAATTCTGAGAGTTCAGACTCAAGTAATCCCAATACGCCATTAATTCAGGTAGCCAATTGAGCACCCCCCTCGGCCAGCACTGACCAACAGCCCTATCATTAATGAGCTGAAAAATTATTAAGTAAAGGGATCAGGCCTCCCAAAAGTCTGATCACAAAAAAAATCTAAAATTTACTGAGAAACTAACTATTACCCGCTAATCTACGGCAGACAAAATAAGCTCAAATTAAAAATTCATATCAACGTTTCTTTCTAATCGAACACCCCCGCAATATTCATACACTGCAATATTATCTAGGTCGCCATTTATTCACCTCCGGTTCCTGAGCGACTTGAGTGACATGTTATGTTAACAATAATTAACCTCTCTCAGAATTCAATTGAATTCGTCAGGCTGCATTGCTATCCGAAACTTCGCCTCAAACCCGGCTCACTGAGCGGTTAAATTTAACGTCTGATCAGCCCTCGACTGATCGCTTACCTGCATTTCTAGCCGCTGCTTTTCTAGTTAGTGTGCCTGTCTTTATTCAGGCCCCCCTGGTGCGTCTACAGCCCTGGGTAAGTCTGTCGATGACTTTAGTTTGGCTAATTAGCGGTCTACGGATGTTGCGCCAACCAGCACTCAAACTTTGGGGAGATTTAGCCATTGGCTTCACCTGGACATGGTTGGCAGGCAGCATCTACTGGGGATGGCTCAGGGAAAATCCCTACATCCATTTGCCAGTGGAAGCCATTGGGCTACCCATTGTTCTGATCTTGATTGGTCAAGGCCGTTATAAGGTTGGTAGCTACTTTTATCTAGGCTCCTTATTTGGCACTGCCATTACCGATCTTTATTTTTACTGGGTTGATTTAATCCCCTACTGGCAAAAAGTCATGCAGGTAGAACCGCCAGACGTTGGCAGTGTGCTACAGGCTGCTCTATTGCAAATTGAGAACCCTGTGGCTATTGTACGGGCCCTGACACTACTCAGTGTGCTGGTGATGGTGGGTACTCTAGCCATCAAATCCCCTAAAACTCACTGGTGGGCATTTGCTGGAGCAGTACTGAGTACAATCTTGGTAGATGCCCTATTTTTGCTAGCTGCCATCCTAGCGTAAAAAATTCAATCATTAGGGAAGCATGGCCTTAAATACAATCCCGGACGAAAGAACCAGCGCTCTTGACAAATGTGAAAGATTATTCGAGGGTTAGGCATCTAGCATGCGGTTAGGAAAAATAACAGTCGAAGATATGGATAATGTATAAAGCTTTGACCATGGATTTTTAGGATCAGCAGTATGGTGTATGTAATGCACAATAAATAAGCACAAAGGCTATAGTGCAGTTAGGAGCAGTAGCGTTAAGGTATTGGACATAGGCTGACTCGAATTGTCGAGGTGTAGTGTTATTCCCTGAAAAGACCCCTAAAGTTGGACCCTACTTGGTCCTCAAGACAGACTCAGGTCAACGTCATTTATCGTTGATTGGCAATAGTTGTTGGACTATTGGCCGTAGCGATGATAATAACTTTGTTCTGCCCGATCGCTGGATTTCTCGAAACCACGCCATGCTTCAGTTCATGGAAAGTGGTGAATTTTACCTGATTGACTTGGGTAGCCGCAACGGTTCATTTGTGAACGGTCGTCGCGTTAGTGTGCCAGTTACCTTGCGCAATGGGGATGCCCTCACGTTTGGGCAGACCGAGCTACAGTTTTACTGTCCTGCCCCAGAGCCAGTCAGTAGCAGTAATTCTTCTATTAGTTCCCACGACTCTACAGCTACTGCCACCCTCCATGTGCGTCGTTTAATTTCAGTCATGGTGGTAGATATTCGCGACTTCACCGTCATGACGCGACAGATAGATGAAAAGATTCTGTCTGAAGTAATTGGCACCTGGTTCCGTCATGCGGGCAATATTATTGGCGAATATGGCAGCTGGGTTGATAAGTACATTGGCGACGCCGTCATGGCTGTTTGGATTCACGGCACCCAGGAAGTAGAAGCCGAGGAAATGTTAAAAATCAGCCGTGCCATTAGCGCCCTGAATGATATGACCCGGCAGCTCCACAAGCAGTTTCCGCTACCTTTCCCACTCCGAGTTGGGGCTGGTGTAAATACTGGGTATGCCGTTGTCGGTAACACAGGCACCGGCGATCGACCTGACTATACGGCTTTGGGGGATACAGTAAATGCAGCTTTTCGCTTTGAAAGCTCAACTAAGCAGCTGGGTTTAGATGTCGCCCTAGGTGCAGAAACCTATAAGTATTTGAGTAAGCTTGGAGCTAATGAGCAAACCTTTAAGCGGTATTCTGCGCTGTTGAAGGGCTATGACAAACCCTTAACTACTTACGCTTGCACGTTTTCAGACTTAGATCGGTTTTTACTGAGCTACGATCGAAAAGCCTCAGTTCCCGCCAAGCCCTCCCATGTACAGTCCTCATAGCCGAAGTTGGCTTTAGAGTTTTTGCGTAACGGTCCGCAAAGGATTATTAGCATTATTCAACATTGGCACAGTGAAAGTGATACTCTGCTCATTAATGCTGTGTATTAGATTTGATAAATCCGGCGGAGAGATGAAACGATTCTTTGGCCTATTAATGGCGCTTGGACTGATATTTGGCACGTTGGTGAGCGATGCTCAACCTGCAGTGGCAAGCTTGCTAAATAGCGGTACGTTACTGCTAGCAGAAGCGGAACTACCCCGCAACGCAATAGACGACAAGCTTGCCACAGAGTACGGTTACAAGCTTGATGTAAACAACACCAATGTTGCTGCGTTTAGAAAGTATCGGGGTCTATTTCCGACGATTGCAGGCAAAATCGTTCGGAATGCGCCCTATGAAAACTTGGAGGATATTTTAGACATTCCTGGGCTTAGTGACACTGAGAAATCACGCATTCAAGACAACATGGATGTATTCACCATCTCTCCACCTAACCCTGCACTGGTAGAAGGTGGCGACCGTTATAACAATGGTGCTTACAAGTAAGTATGTGTTCTCCTTAAGCCTGTTGATAGGAGTGCTGACGTCATAGCTAATTCTGCATCTAAGATACTGAAATTTGGCAAGTTTACCTGATTTCGGTTTCCAAGTACGCTCTTTATCTATCGTTGCTCTTGATAGAGTGGTTTAATCCCTCTGTCAGGAGCATTTTTATTGGTGCCTTCCTCTGCTTCCCCTGCTTCATTACCACCACAGGTTGATGTTTTGGTCGTCGGTGGTGGCGCGGCTGGTCTATATTCGGCCCTGTGTTTACCGCCAACACTTCAAGTAGGCTTAATTACTAAAGATACGCTGGCTGTATCGGCTAGCGACTGGGCTCAAGGGGGAATTGCTGCTGCGATCGCACCCGACGATGCACCTGAGCTCCACATCACGGATACCCTCAAAGCGGGAGTGGGGTTGTGCGATCGCCAAGCCGTAGAGGTACTTGTGCGCCAGGCAGGAGAATGCATCCAGAACCTGACCCAGATGGGAGTTGCCTTTGACCGCACAGGCAATCAGCTGGCCATGACTCTGGAGGCTGCCCATTCTCGGCGACGAGTTCTGCACGCCGCTGATACTACCGGACGGGCTGTAGTCACGACCTTGGCAGCCCAGGTGCTAGCACAAAAAAACATTCACGTCTTTGACCAAGCCCTGGCTCTAGATCTATGGCTGCATGGGGGGGAATGCTGTGGGATAAAGCTGGTTTATAACCACCAGCTCACTTGGGTCCAGGCAAAAACCATAGTATTGGCCACGGGAGGAGGCGGACAAATTTATTCACAAACCACCAATCCGGCGGCTAGCACTGGGGATGGTGTGGCTATGGCATGGCGGGCTGGAGCGACCTTACGAGATTTGGAATTTATGCAGTTTCATCCCACAGCCTTAACTAAGGAAGGCGCACCTCGTTTTCTCATTAGCGAAGCCGTTAGAGGTGAAGGGGCCCATTTAGTCGATAGCGATGGTCACCGGTTCGCCTTTGATTATCATCCCGATGGCGAGTTAGCACCTAGAGATGTGGTTAGTCGAGCTATTTTTAATCATCTCCAGAAAAACCCAGATGAATCGGTGGTATATCTAGATTTACGAGTAATTGATCCAGAACGGGTACGACATCGGTTTCCAAATATCATTCGCAAGTGTCAAAAATGGGCAGGCACTAACGTATTTGAAAGGCCCATTCCCGTTTCACCCGCTGCCCATTACTGGATGGGCGGCATTGTGACTGATCTGAGCAGTCAGACCACCATCCCTCGGCTCTATGCCGTTGGCGAAAATGCTAGCACCGGAGTGCATGGAGCAAACCGATTAGCCAGTAATTCTTTGTTGGAGTGTCTAGTATTTGGAGCCCAGCTCAAAACACTTAGCCCCATACCGCTAGAGAACCCACCCAATCAGAAAAATGAAAACAAGTTATTAGCTTCTCCAGTAGACATGGACCTGGATACTGACTGGCTTGGTCAGCATCGAACCGCCATTAGCCAGCTGGTCTGGCAAAGCGCTGGCATTTCCCGCGAAGCTAGTCAAATGAATACCGCTTTAGAGCAGTTAAAGCAATGGCAAACAGAATTTGATGCATTAGCGCTGACACGGACAATAGATGAAGTAAAAGAGCAGACAACCTATCAGCTACCGGATCAACTCACGTTAGCAAAACTCCGTCTTTGGACAGAGACCCGAAATTTGCTAGCAATTGCTAAATTAGTGCTCAAAAGCGCGCTATTTCGGACCGAGAGTCGTGGCGGTCACTATCGGAGTGACTATCCAGAAACCGATCCAAATTGGCAGGTACATACGCTTGTGCAAGATGAAACTTGTTTGCGATCGCATCCTATTCAGCCATATTTTCAACAACTTTAAGCTGGCTCCATAAAAACCAGACAACCCGGCGGTAACTTCGGGTATTACGCAGAAAAACGAGAAAATTCCATAGGATCCTCTGGCGGTAGCGTTGTTAGAAGTAGCATCGAATCCGCCAACTGCTTACGCTGCTGCTTATCCAAATGAGAACGATTCATACAAATCGACAACAGCTTGGTGACATCGTAATAAGCTCGTAGCTGTTTGGCCTGCTCCTGCGTCAGCTCAAAAATATTAGGAACCCCCAGCCCCTGCATAAAGATTGCCACTCGTTTAGCCCAAGCATTTCGTTTTTGCTGCCACCATTCATCAGCCGTAGTCAATTCAGCTTGCTCTTTTTTGATTTGTACTAACCAGCCTTCCAAAACCTCAGTCTTTTGAGGGTTGCTACTTAAAAAAGCCTTGAGTTTTTTAAACAACGAAATCAACTTTTTCAAAGACGGCTCTTTCTTTAGAAGACAGTGATAAGCCTTGTATAAATGCTCATGCCCTTCAAGCACCTGACCAGTAATCATGCTGGTGGCAAATTCAAAATCCGGCAAGTCAAAGTACGTGTACAAGTTACCTAAATTTGTCACCTGTCCAGTGTCCTGCAGTGCGTAGGCAAAATACCAGGCACGAATATAGGTCTGCAGATGAGAGCGCTCACTATTGACCGAATAAGCCGAAAATGTAGCTGTTCGATTGAGATTTTCCAAAAATTCTCGCAGTTTCACATCTTGGCTAATTTGCGAATCAATCGTTTGCTTGAACCCAAGAAAAAAGTTCCAAGATACCTCCTGGGGAATCAGCTCAGCAACTAGCCCAGTAACAAAATGCCAACGTGAATCATGTAGATGCTCATAGACATTTGTATAAGCCGATGTTTTGACTAGATGTGCAGCCGTAAAAAACTCTTGGTAAGTGAGGTGTGAAAATGCACAAAAGTCCTGTGACCAACGGACTAACAGGCCATTAGATTGCTCAATTCCTCGAAGAATAGTATCACCAGGTACCCCATCTCGATTAATGCCATGGACCTCACTAAAGTAGTCTTGAATAATTCGTTCGACATCCCGAGTTGCAAATAAGATTTGAGTTTTGAGATTGATGAAAAAGTAACTAGAAACTCGACAGAGAATGCTGTAAATATGATGGTCCTGCAGCTTGGGAATACTTGGAATATGAGTTTCTAAATCTGCTGTCGTGCGAGTTAATTTAGAAATCCCACTTTCAAATACAGCCCCCCGTCGCGTCGGAAAATCCCCCTCTATCTCAAAAACGATACACAACAGCTTGAGTAATACAGGACGACGGGCCAACTCTCGAATTCCCTGATATCGTTTTGACTGAAGCTTTTCGAGCATCAAGTTTGCCATTTCAGGCTGCTTGCCAGATTGAGCAAACCAGCGTCTGACAAATTCAGGGATATGCCGTCTAGGGCGCAGCGGAGCCAAAATCACTTTTTGAAAACCGCCAAAGTAAGGAAAGCTAATCGCTAACCGAGAGCTAAAAATGTAACGACATTTGTCGTAATCCCGCAGTAGCGACTCAATCATACTTTCAATGCGTGCCCGTTCAGAATTTAGCGTTTCGTCTAGACCATCAAATATGAAAACAGCTCTGCCAGATTCCAATATCCGTCGAGTTTCTCCTGTAGAAAACCCCCAGCGCTCAAACATTTCCTCAAAAAATGTCAGTAAGGTGCCTGCACAGTTTGTCGTTGTAAACTGACGAATTTCTAGAAATATTGGCACGTACTCTTGCAAGATGAGACCTTCACAACATTTCAGAGCAATCCACTGTAAATAGCTTGACTTCCCAGAGCCTGGTTCACCGTAAACAAAAATATTTCTGTGGTCGTCTAACACCTGACGACTCGTCGTCTTTTGCCCCCTGAGCAAGCGCACACCCAGACGATCAAAATCATCATCTCTGGAATCTTCCGATTCTAAAAGAGCCTGAGGATCACCCACTGGATACTCAGAAGGCAAAAACTCAACTTTAACTAAATCAGGTTCAATAAAATTATCTTGCACCCACTGCCGTTGGTGCTGTGAACTAGAGGTCAAATGACCATACTCAAACCTGAATTCAACCTTACTGCGAATCCGCTGAACCAACGTATCAATATCATTACTCTGCAGTAGATCTGATGTAATACAAGCGTCTTGCCAGAGCACATCAAAGCAGTCACAAATTGCCTTTACATTTCGAGAACGTCCTCGTCTGCCAGCCAAAATACGAGGCACTGTATCTCTGCTAATGTCAATCTCATAATCATTCAAGATTTCTTGACATAACCCAGCAATGTAAGCCTGTCCAAATCTTTCAATGGCACGTTCTTTAAACTTTTTACAGAAATCAGGGCGTAATGTAAGAAAAGCAGGGAGTGCACACATGGAGTCAGCCTGGTAGACGGTCCTATAGTGAAGGAATCCTGAAACTCTTTTCAGGGTTTGAAGAAAAACTCTTGTTTTCTTCCGCGTATGACACTTTCATCCGTATCTATGACGAATGACGTTTTTAGAATTCATCTCCTATCATGTACAAGGCAACTTTTATGTCTAAATGTGCTGGACACTTCAGTCTGAGTTTTTGTGTTAGCGCCAAACAACACAGTCAATCCGTGAAGTAGTAGCTATGCAACTTATATTTCTGCAGGCTATCTGCTTATACGATGGTGCAAGTTCGAAAATGCATCCAGGCTAACGGTTGTACAGAACTAGAGCGAACCCAATGTCAATCGAATGGTCCTTGGTGCGTCGAGCAATGCTCACACAAGATAACCTCTTCCCTGAAAATCCGGCTGCGAATTGCATGAGTGCGTCTGTCCCTAGCGAACAGATTGGCGTAGCAGTGCGCTGTATTAAAGCTTTTTACCAAGGGCTAAAGTGGGCAGATCGGTCTGGGATTCATGGAGGATATGTTGGTAATCGTAACTTTAGGCGTGTCTTTTTAATGGAGGACAGCCATGTCTTAGGCGTTTTTGACAATCGCAACTCCAGCAGCAGTAGCAAAACTTTAGAGTCATCGAATCCATCAAACATAGAAGAATTTGTTCGATGCTATCAGCAAGGCAGGGGAAATATTAAAACGTTCATAGTGTTGGAAAAAGATAACCAGCGCTTAGCTAATAGCGAAGCAGTAGGCCATCAGTCTAAATTTCTTATTGACGTTGTCTATCCATCAATAGAAGGGATTCGAGCTAAACTCTCAGGTGATGAGCATGGTCGTCACTGGCAAAAGGTATTATCCGAGGCGAAATACGTTGCACGTTCTACAGATCCATATGCAGAGAGCATTCTGCATATGGATCTGCTATCTGATATTTACCATAACCCAAAGAAGGTCGATCAGCAGTTAGCGGCGCACTCCCCTCTCAGGCTCTTCTACATGTGGAACTCTCCCCTGAATATAGAATTTGGCTCCGGCAATACGACTTCGAGCCAGCTCATCCCTTGGGAAATCGAAAACTATCGAAGATTACCCAACACGCTTTAATTCTCAAGACACAGGTAGAGAATTTGGATTGTAAAGAATCATAAAATCTAGAACTGCAGCACCCGCATAAGCACCCGCACATCCATTTGCGGGCTCTATCTTGAAGCCATGCCACTTTTCTGGAGGGCTTACACTATGTTTGCTAAACACTATGCCTTATTTCGCTCCAATCATCTTGCTCCAGCACCTATTTACCTCCCTTGGTTAGATGATGAACAGTCAGAACACGAGGCTGTTATTGAGGATGTATTGGAGCCAGGTAAGGAATGGCGAGTTCGTTACAAAGCTAGTTTTTGGAAAGCTTGCTCTACTAAAACACACATCCAGTTTCAACCTAAAGATGTCGTCCAAGTAATCGGACGACAAAATTTAACACTTGTTATCCAAGCACTCTAAAGGAGAGCCTGCGATGAAACGTGCAACAACACATCAGGGGAAACATGAATCAATGTCTGAATTATCAAAATATCGACATTCAGAAGAGTTTTCTTCCATGCACGAATGTCCCAAATGCGGCAAGCATACCTTATTGCAGATGAGCACCAAATTCAAATGTATCTGGTGCGACTTCTATCGTGATTTAGCCCAGCCTAACAAGGTAAAACCACCTGGTTTTTCTAGCGGTGACTTTATCTTTTTTGTGATTGTTGCAATCGTTCTCTTGATGATTTTTTAAGCCATCAAACAGCCTTTGAATTCGACTCTAGTTATACTCTTGTCCTAAGTTCATTAACTGAGGCTGTTTTGGTTTAGCGATTTCTGCGCTGACTAGTTTCTATCTGCTCAAGAATTTGGTCATAGGTGGTTGCAGTCTCTTTACAAGTTAACCCCTGACAGACTAAGCCCTCTGCATCATCTGGCAAATCGGAGTCAACAGATAGAACCACGGTAGGTAGGTATTGTCGTGATAGCTTAACTATGTTCTGGGCAGTAGTGCGTACCAGGGTTTGATGACGATACCAATCCAGGGATTGAAACAATGTTGGGCAGGCTCGGGTAGCTTGATCCATGACAACACTAAAAGACTGCAAGGTCTTTTCAGTCCGATCTAGATAGGTCAACTCTTTAGTAAGTAAAAATAGCCGTATTAGATTGTTAATAGCGACACCATTTGCCGCCGGGGTGGCATTATCTTGATAGCTGCGCTCTCGCACCAGTAAACTCTCACTGGCATCGCTAGCGGTGTTGTAATATCCGCTGGCGGCATCGCTCCACAACCATTGGTCAAATTCGGACTGAATATTTTTAGCGTGGGCTAACCAGTCTGCGGCGGCTCTCTCTGCAAAAGCTAGGCTGGCCTGCTGAATATCCAGCAAGGCCTTGATAAACAAGGCATAGTCTTCAGATTGGGCTAATACGGCTGGGGTACCATCGTAGTTGAGCCGATGAAAACGTCCATTTATCCACTGATTTTGCAAAATAAACTGTGCTGCGGCAATGGCTAAGTCCAAATAGTCAGACTGATGCAAAACAGCTGCCGCACGAGCCAACCCAGAAATCATCAGGCTATTCCAGGCGACAATCATTTTGGTGTCGGTCACTGGAGGAATGCGACCTGGCCAGGCAGTGGTTTTAGCAGCCTCAGCATCAATAGCGGGTGTAAATGTCTCTACGTCAGCCTGACCGTAGCGAACAGCAAACAGCTTTTTCAGAGCAGCTTCTGTCTCAGGGTGGAGCGGTCCAGATTGCTGCCGCTGCAGCACAACAGTCCCTTCAAAGTTGCCCTCAGCTGAGATAAAAAAGTCAGCACTCAGATCAGCAAATTCTGCATCGGTTAAAAGATCTCGTAACTCAGCCTCACGCCAGATGTAAAAGGCACCTTCTTCTGGTTCAGCATCTGCGGGTGTGACAAAGCTATCGGCATCTTGAGCAGCATAGAAATAGCCCGCCCACATTTCTCGCTTGAGCCATTGCACAGTGCCCGCAATCGCTCTCTCAAAGGCTGGTTCCTGATGCCCCTGACTCCATAGCTCGGCCAGGTACTCCATGATCAGCCCATTATCGTAGAGCATTTTCTCAAAGTGGGGGACGGTCCAAGTGGGATCGACAGTGTAGCGATGAAACCCGCCTGCCACATGGTCGTAGATGCCTCCCAAAGCCATATCTAGCCCCCGACGCAGACAAATTTGCTGAGGGTTGAGTTCATCGGTTGATTCGACCAGACGCACAGACCGCAGAGCAGTGAGGCCATAGGGAATCATCGGAAAACTGGTGCCTTGGCCCGACGGTACTAGGATCTTGGCACTAGCAATTAGTCCACGCAGCAGCAACTCGGTACTGAGGTTATCGTCTGCAGGCAGTAGCGTCGATTGTTGTAAGGTTTCTAAAATTTGGGATTTGACTGCGCCCACCTTTGGCTTATCTGTATCGTAGAGGCTGCGCAGGATCTGCAGCAGTTGTAGAAAACCGGGGCGGCCGTAACGGGGCTCGACGGGAAAGTAGGTGCCTCCATAAAACGGCACTAAATCGTCGGGGGATAAAAAAATATTGAGTGGCCAACCGCCTTGTCCCACCAGCATCTGCAGTGCTTGCATGTAAATGCTATCAAGGTCGGGGCGTTCTTCGCGATCAACTTTGATGGGTAGAAAGTTGGCATTGAGGTAGGTTGCGATCGCACTATCCGAAAACGCCTCCCCTTCCATCACGGTGCACCAGTGGCAGCTAGAGTAGCCCACCGATAGAAAAATCGGTTTATCCTCACGCCGCGCCTTTACTAAGGCTTCATCACACCAAGGCCACCAATCAATAGGATTCTCAGCATGTTTGCGAAGATAAAGACTTGGACTTTGGGCAAGCCGATTCACCATGACTCAACGAGGTAAGGACTAACCCCATGAGTGTATCAAGGTTAGACCAGGCAGCAGTTAAGAACAGCCTTCCACCCAGGTCACTGCAGGGAACTGACCAGTTCGAAACTGAGTAACCTGCCCCTCCTTATCCGTTTCGAAGACCAGGGTATACAAATTACTGCCAGCCGCATCGGGAGTCAGGGTTAGATAGCTACCTTCGGTGTAGGGATGGGGCGTGACATCAACTTGTCCATCATAAGCAGTCTTAACGTCTTCAACCGTAGCACCGATGCCAAGGCCACTCAGGGTTTTAACCGGACTATCGGACCAAATATCAATACGAATCACCTGATCGTTGACAACCATTAGACCCACGCCATCAATCGAAGCCGTACGTGCCGCCTTTTCAGGATCAAAGACCTCTGGCAAATAATACTGACAAACCGCTGACTGGGTCATGGGCGCAACCACAAAACTTACCTGGGCCGCATTAGCCGCTTCCTGAATCGTCATCCCTAATCGGATCGGGCCTAAACCGCCAACAGAGACAGCTTCTTTCTCCAATGGGTAGACCACATCTAAATGATCGTGTAATTGGCTCACCAGCGCATCAATGGCCGTGGCTCTGGCCATGATGTGCGTTACTAGAGCAGAAACAGGACGCAGTGGCAGCTTAGCCGCCATCATTGCACAACCACTTAAACCCAAAAGGGGTAAAGCCGCCAACAACAGGGAGCGCATTGAGCGAGCCAGGACAGGTCTTTGTTGAGACTTTTTAAATCGCGAAATCATCAGTCAAAAAAGCAGCAGTCCGGTATGGGCTTACTGTCAAGAAATAAACACTTACGTAAGAGCTTAATAGAAAGAATAATTTAGAAATGTAAGTAATAACGCTTAAATGTATTCTTTTCTGCCTTATCTTTATATGAGAAATATGTTTTGATTAATCATCTGCAAGGTTTTAGGGAGTCTGCTGTGTCTCAAATTCCATCTGACCAGGGCACCAGTGATAATCGTCGTCGCTCAGTTACTTACGATGAGCTGATCGCAATGTTTGTAGCATTTTTAACCTTGGGAAGCGTTTTATTCTGGGGTTTAACTCGGTCAGGGGTCAACTTATTTGGCAATGCAGGCCTATTTAATCTAGACGATGCTGCTCCTCTAGTAGAGGATTTGGATAGCAACAGCCAGTTGAATGCAGCTGATGAAGGGCTAGCCGACGATGAAGAGGCCGAGCCAGATGATGTGCTTGGGTTTGGCACAGCCGAGCTCATCGGGGAAGCAGGCGCTGACGATATCCTTGAAGAGATAACTGAGTCTTTGGAAGCGGTCACCGAGATGACTCCTCCCAATACTCCTACTCAGCCAGCGATGATCCCTGGCTCAGATGCGGTTACCTCCCCATTGCCTCGACAGGCTGCTCAACCGGCAGCGCCAGAACCAACGGATGACGCAACTGCTCCGATTTCCGCACTTCCTTTGGAACCCAGCCGTGAGGCGCTTGAGTTTAATGATGTGCCAGATGATTATTGGGCTAAGTCCTACATTGATGCCCTGAGTGAGCGGCTGGTGATCGATGGGATCTCAGAAGGTACTTTTGCCCCTGAAGAACCAGTGACACGGGCTCAGTTGGCCAGTGCGATTGCCCAAGCATTTCCGTTGGGTGATGAGCAAGATGCGATCGCATTTTCTGACATTGAAACGGACTATTGGGCTACAGAGGCTATCGATAAAGCCGTTAAAGGTGGCTTTATGAGTGGTTTTCCTAATGAGCGCTTTCAACCCAACCTGCCAGTACCCCGCGCTCAGGTGCTCACAGCCCTAGTCACAGGCCTCAATGCCGACGACACCCCTGAAAATGTCCAGGCTATCTTGGAGCGCTATGATGACGCCGCTGAAATTCCTGAGTGGGCCATTGGCAAAATGGCGGCGGCAACCCAGTCAAATATCGTAGTCAACCATCCTGATTTGGCTGCCCTCAACCCAAATCAACCAGCTACACGGGCGGAGGTAGCCGCCATGATCTATCAGACGTTGGCCGCCCAAGGGCGAGTGGAAACAATCGATGGAGTGTACGTAGTTGAGCCATAACGATGGACGGCTTCATTATTGGAGCAGTATGACTATGTCACCCTATCTCAGCTGAGTAAAACGCATGAATCTATTGCCTTGAGCAGGGATTTGAAGAAATGTGGCTGGTCCTTCGTAGGCCCCCCACAGCCTATGCATTTATGCAGGCCATGGGGCCCGTCAATAATCACCTGGAGGGTTGCTGTATTCGGGATTTGGTTGAGGAAAAACGCGACTTATTTGAGCGTCCATAAAGATAGATAATTTTAAGGTGTAATTCTTGGAATAATGCTCAGCTGCTACACCGTTGCTGATAGCCATAAGGCACACTATTCTCGTCAGAATAATTGTTTTTGAATGCGTGGAGGTTCCCTTGGCAGATGCGATCGCAATTTACTTAGTCAATGCAGAGGAACTCCAAAATGATCATCCTGACAGCCTTACCTGGTGCCAAGCGTCTGGATTTTCCGGTCAAGTTGGCAAGAGCTGTCTGGTGCCCGATGCCGCTGGCAAAATCAGCAAAGTTTTAGTCGGTCGCCCTGAAAGTCTCGATACATGGACCCTTGCGGCACTACCCAAAACCTTACCAACAGGCACCTATGACCTCGCTGGTATGTTTTCCACCCATAACGCCACCAAACTATACCTGGGTTGGCAGCTAGGCAGCTATAACTTTGACCGCTACAAGCTCACTAAAGTTGGACCAGTCGCCACCCTACAACCACCTGAAAATGTGGACTTAACTTACGTTAAAGCAACGACTGAAGCCACTTATCTTGTGCGCGATCTGATCACCACCCCATCCAACAACATGGGTCCCGATCAGCTCGAAGAAATAACTCGTACTTTGGCTGATCGCTATGAAGCCCAAGTAGCAGTCATTGCGGGCGGCGATCTAGTTATCGAAAACTACCCAATGATCTATGCCGTAGGCAAAGCCAGCACCCGCGCCCCTCGGCTAATCGATCTGCGCTGGGGTAACCCTGATGCCCCCAGAGTGACCCTGGTCGGTAAAGGCGTTTGCTTTGACAGTGGCGGTTTAGACGTCAAGTCAGCAACGGGCATGCGTCTAATGAAAAAAGATATGGGAGGCGCTGCCCAAGTACTAGGACTGGCACAGATGATTATGGAAGTAGGGCTACCAGTCAATCTGCGCGTCCTGATTGCCGCCGTTGAAAATAGTATTGCTGGCAATGCCCTACGCCCCCTTGATATTTTGACCTCCCGTAAAGGTACCACTATTGAAGTGGGCAATACGGATGCGGAGGGACGGCTAGTGCTCGCCGACGCCCTGTGGGAAGCCAGCAGTGAAGACCCAGATTTACTCATTGACTGCGCAACCCTTACAGGAGCCGCCCGCGTTGCCCTTGGCACCGAACTCCCGGCCTTTTTCTGCAACAATGATGAGACAACTGCAACGCTGCTGAAGGCGGGCCTAGCTGTAGACGATCCCCTATGGAATTTACCCCTGCATAGCGCCTATCGCTCCATGCTCGATAGCCCAGTAGCCGATATGAACAATATCGCTAGCGGCTCCTACGGTGGCTCAATTACTGCCGCTCTGTTTCTACAAGAATTTATCCAAACAGAGGTTCCTTGGATTCATGTCGATTTTATGGCCTATAACCTCCGGAGCCTACCAGGTCGACCCGAGGGAGGAGAAGCTATGGGAATGCGCGCATTATTCCAGCTAATCAAGCAGCGCTTAGCCTAGGGTACGGATCTCCTCACCAGGTTATTCAAAGTTGTACTAATGCTACCTACCGTCTGTCTGATTTACAGAATATAAGGTGTTGATAGCCATACAGATTCACCAGTCAAGCAGTGTTGACGTTTTTTAATATTTTTCGTTACATTCGGTTACATAAGCAACGCTTGCACTTATAAATCTCCTGGTCTCTGCATCAAGCAGCTGACCAGCTATTAGACAAGGAGACTAGATATGGCTATCGTGTTAGCACTTTTGATCGTAGGTTGGATTGCAGCTGCCTTAATCGGTTCCCAGGCATATTTCCTTGGTGAGCAATCCAAACCCATCCATGAGCGTAACTGGCGCTCTGATTCCTTTGACGCTCTGGCTAAAACCGTAACTGGACATACCACTGATTTCAACAATCGCACCCCTGCTTATAGCTATGATGCTTTTTCAAGTCAGAGCTTAGAAGGTTAGGCAATTCTCTCTTACAGCTGCTGTAACAACAGAGCTGAGAGCCATTTAAGGGCATTTAAGTTAATCACATGTAAAAAATAAAGCCTCCGAACTCTCTGGTTAGGAGGCTTTATCCTTTTGGGGATATAACCAGGTTTCACAACCTAGCGTGCATGGAACCATAAGAGCCAACTTCCTACAACAACCCTCGATAACGAATAAAGGTCAAAATAGCTGCCCAGGACCCCAAAGCTACCTTGATGGCCACCAGAATGTTCAACACTGGAATCCATCCACCGCTGACTAGGGAACCGACCTGACCATGGGGGAGTTCAAAGCCGATCAATGTGACCACAGCCAAAATGATAAATACCAGAACGGCTATTTTTTCCCATATAGCCGCTCCCCAACGCTTATATATCCCCTCCATCCATTTCGGCGAAGACGTAATCGCCACCAGACCAATGGCAGTACCGCCTGCAACTCCAGCGGCAAACCCTCCCCCCGGACTAAGATGTCCTCGAATAGCTAACTCAATACCAACCAGGGCCGCAATAGTTGCCCCCAGCCGTGCTAACTCTATGGATGGATGATCAGTAAATTGATAGATAGTACAAGATGGTTGTTCATTGGCCAGCAAAAAGCGCGCCCCCATAATTGCCAGGGTAAAGACAACAACTTCAAAAATAGTGTCATATAGGCGATTCCTAAAGATAATGCCTGATACAGCATTCGAGACACCGGTATCCTGTACAACCACCTCAATAACAGATAGCTCAGCTGTATCAGCCGCTGGGTTGGGAAAAACCAGCATCTTGATGTAGAGCGCGATTCCAACGACAAGATAAATCCACTTCATAGCTATTTCCTGATTGGTACGTTATTGATTTCTTCAATGTCTGTAAATCTCAGACTCACCTGTTCATGCGACAGTTGTGTCTGCAAAATCTCATATAGGCGTCGCACACGGATTTGTAAACAACATGGAGAGACCGTTTGATCATCAGAAAATTGGGAGTCTGGTCCCATAAAAGCTGCGTGAATTTCCTTATTGGATAAAGCTGTTTGTAAACTAGAAACCTGAGAGAATGGCACAACTTCTAATCGCAGATGCTTTTCTTTCAGATGATTGCGTAGAGATGCTAAAAACGATTCATATGCTGGAAATTCGCTACTAGCAGTTTCGACCACCCCCAACCGCATACTCATGGACGAGCGCACGGCAACGGCATAAAGCGTAATCGATAACATTGTGCCAACCAAGGCCTCAGTCAGTGCTACATCTGCGGCCCCAAACAGGGCATACACTAAGGCGGCAACGGCTCCTAAAATGCCACGAATAATCAGTGCATGATAAGGATCAACCTGTGACACCAACATACCGGCTGTCACAGGAAGTAGAACTAAAATTGCAACGGTGTAAATATCTTCAGCCATGACGTCCTTCGTTTGAGCAGTAGGCCAACACATAGCCCAGCACCGTATTCCAAATAGATAATGAAATTAGCGCCAATAACAGCAATGGCCACTCTTTAGGAATTTTCAGCAGTAGACCGACGATAATGCTCATGGAGCCAAGGGTGTCAGCCACTGATAGACTATGTAATTTAAATAGAACTGAGCGATGACCTAACAGTGGCAGCGTGCCCCAAAACCAAAAAATTAAACCCACCACAATGCAGCCGTAGCTAGCAACGTTGATAAAGACATCAATCATAATTCATTCACCCGTCTCAGCACATGGGCCAACAACATTAAGGCTGCATTCCCAACACTTAAAATTAGTACCCCCACCACACCAATCATCCAATCATCACGCAGGACAGAAAGCACCAAAATCATGGTTGATGTCTTAGTAGCTATACTGGCAAAAGCAAGCATTTTTTGCCAGATATCTTCATCCTGCCAGGCTTCATATATCGGGATTAATAAAGCAGCAATCATGGCTAATAAAACGCCGTTCATCTTCCCAACCTCCGCTTAACTTGATGAACTTCATACCAGCCGTCCTCACGATATTTGAGCACAATGGTTTTAGGCGTGAAAGTAATCAAAAAGATATCAAGAAAAATCAAACCCGGTGTGCGATATGGGCGAACACGTTCTAGCGTTACATCCTCTTTTTTATGAGGCCAAAGCATAATTTCAAATGCTTCAATGTAAGCCTGAGGAATAGCAACAACAATATGCCAAAGTATCCGTAGCCACTCTTTTAGCCATCGCTTCCAGGTAGATGGAATGGTATAGCGTTGTGGAATCAGCAGTGCTACAAAGAGACCAATAGCAATATTGGCTGGACTCAAATCAGCCGTGAGTAAGAACCAAATTGTCAGTCGTAGCAGTATATCGGGGATACTCATTACGCCAGCACCATACTAAACAATAAGACGAGAATTAAGCTCATTGCACCGATTAGATGCTCCAAGCGCTCAGCTGCGCGTGGTAGCTCTAGCTTCAGCTTTCTCAGCCACACACTGTAGATGAACCAACCTGCAGCAATTACGAGTAATGCTTTATTAATGTTCGAGAGGGTATAGGCTTCAAAAGAGAAGCTATTGGAGGTAATGAGACCACCGATTAGTAACGCGAGGGCTGGCCAAAAACCAGCCGAGGGTTGTTTGACCGACTCTGGAAATCGTTGAAAGGGTAAGAAAATAAATTTAGCGAAGGCAATGGCTGTACCAGTAGCTGCAATCGTTAACACAATCGACTGCCATGGGTCTAATGCCTTTAGAGTCAGTGCTTTAGCGTTAAAACCAGACACTAAGGGAAACCCAGAGATAGATAAGCTAGCTACTACTAAGACGCCCCAAACAGGTAGCTGTATCGGTGTTTGTCGGAGTTCTTGAAAGCTACGACTTGGCAAATTCCCTGCTACTAAGAATAGAGCCGCTTTGGCTAGGCCATGGCTAAGTGCATAGAAGCCTGCTAATGCAGGAGCGGCTATGACAAATCCTAACTGGGAAATTGTACTGGCGGCTAACATCCGCTTGGTATCTTTTTCAAAGATGGCATATCCTACCCCTAGAAGCGCCGTAGCCACACTGAAAATCTGAAGAATAGGCTGAATATCACTGACCAACAATGCACACCTGACTAGTGGAAAAACACCGGTTTTAACCACTACACCTGACAACATGGCTGATACAGGTGTCTCGGATTCTGAATGGGTTAGGGGTAACCATAATCCTGAGACAAAAATGCCGCCCTTGGTCAGCATACCGAGCATGATCAGCGCGATCGCATCTGTCGGTGCCTGCTGTAAACCCACATAGGAAAATGAGCCACTGGCTTGATAGACCAATACTGCGCCAATTAGGTAAAACAGCATGGCCGTATTGCTAACAAACAGATAGCGCAATCCGATCCAAATTGAACGATCCGTCCGGGGATAGGCAATGAGCAAGAAGGCCGCAATGCCAACAACCTCCAAAGCCACATACAGGCTAATAAAGTCAGCACAGATGAAAACAGCATTCACACTGCCATGCAAAACCGTCAGCTGAGTGAAAAAGAACGCTGACTTCTCCTGGGGCCAACAATAGAGAAGCACCGCAGTCGTCACCAGAGCATTACCCAAAATAAAGTAACCACTCAGGGAATCTGCCAGTAACCTGACACCAAAGTTATCTAATAGCTGCAGGTCCAGCGTCCCTGACAACTGTATCAAGGTCAGACTATAGGCCACTGAAACCAGCACCACACCCATTGCCAGATAACGATCCAGTTTTGGTAGCAGATAGATGCTAAATCCAACAAACAGTGGCAGAGCAATCCATGCGATCGTCATCATCATCATGGCGTATTACTCCTTTCGATTTCGGAAACCTCTAGCGTCGGATTATCCCGTGCCAGCTTCATCACTCCCACCAGCATCAACGCTTGAATCGAGAAACCAATCACAATGGCAGTTAAAATTACCGCCTGAGGAACTGGATCAGCATATGCGATCGCCTCAGCTTCTAGCCCAGGTTGCAAAATAGGCGTAAATAACCCACGGTGTGACGCCACTAGAACGTAACAAGCAATGACGCCAGTGCTCATCACATCCATGGAGAGAATCTTCATCATGAGGTTTTTTTTCAGAATAATGCCAAAAAAACCACCCATGACCGTAGCAAAGATACAGGCTTCAAGTACAGCAGTCATTGATTTAGATATCGAACAAACGTCGCTGGATGAGATTTGAAAGGAACTCCTGCCACTGACCAAACAGCAGCAGGAGTAATCCCTTACTCTGTCGCTGATAACGCTGCTTCAGTTGGAAGCTCCACATCGGTTTCCTTGAGAGTCATCTGCAGCAGCGGCGGCGCTAAGAATGTAGTTAGAATCACCATCATGATAATAGCTGCTTCTAGCGGACGATCTAACACACCGCTCGCAGATCCAATTCCAGCAAAGACAAGGCCAACTTCACCACGGGGAATCATACCCACACCAATCGCCATGCGATTGATGCCAGGCTGCCCGAAAACAGCCCAACCCGTTATCACCTTGCCAATAACTGCAACCGCCATCAAGAATGCCGCAATGATTAACCCAGCACGATTTTCAGCGACCATAGGATTCAAAACTCCCAGGTCTGCCTTAGCACCTACTGTGACAAAAAAGATAGGTACTAGAATATCGGCAATCGGCATAACCTGCTGATCGAGTTCGTTGCGCTTATCAGTTTCGTCAAGCACCAGGCCAGCTGCAAACGCACCTAAAATTGCTTCTAAATGGATGGCACTAGCCAGACAAGACATCACCAATGCAAACGTGAATGCAGGGATGAGAAGCGCCCCACGAGTTTGTAGCTTATCGGCAATGGCCACAAATCCTGTATTGAAGAATTTGCCCAAAAGGATAGCACCTAACAGAAACGCACTGGCGCTAATGATCAAATAGACAACATTCAACAAATCAACTTCACCTGTCTTAGCTAGACTAGCCACAACGGCTAGCACAATAATGCCTAAGACATCATCAATAACAGCTGCCCCAACAATAATCTGGCCTTCCTTAGATTTCAGATGACCCAGTTCAGCAAGGACTTTAGAAGTAATCCCAATACTAGTCGCCGTCAGCGCTGCCCCAGCAAAAATTGCAGGAATCACAGGAACATGGAAAATTGAGATTAGCCCAACGGTGCCAAGGGTAAAAGGAGCAACAACACCAACAACAGCCACCACAGCCGCTTGAGCGCCAACCTTACTTAATTCACGCAGGTCGGACTCCAGTCCAATTTCAAACAGCAGAACAATAACACCTAATTCTGCTAAGACCGAAATAACCTCGCTCTGGCTTTCAAAAACATGCATGGCGGCCTCAGCATCAAGGTTCCCCATCCACTGTATGACTTGAGCAATGACTGAATCAGTTACAGCTGCACTATTCTCAGGGAACATGATCAGATGTAAGGCTGAAACCCCTACAACCACACCCCCCACCAATTCACCCAGCACAGGAGGCAAATCAAGCCGCTTAGATAATTCACCACCTAATTTACTGGTGAGATAAACTGTAATCAAACTCAGCAATACACCAATCAAAACAAATGGGCCGCTTTCAGCAGATGAGACCTCTGCGAACACCCATGGACTAGCAGGCCAGGCATCTATCAACTGATTAAGGGATAGATTTGACAGGTTATTCAAAAACACGAATAAAGCCTCTTTATTTCAGAGTTTCAAAATGTTTTTTATGTCCTAGGACATCAGTGTGAAAGTCAAGTGCCAAATGAATAGAGGCAGGAACTGAAACCCAATGCCTAAAAACAAGTAGAACGCTATTTGATGGCAACTAACTACGTAGACTGCCAAGTTGTAACCAACCAATGGCAAGAGCACCAATTGTTAGTTGGACCGCACTAGGCACGAGAGAGAATCCCCAAATGCCGCTCAAAAGACCGACGCTGTATAGTGCCATGGAGTGAACTTCATCAAGGTGACGCAATCGATAACCTAGAACGGTAATACCGAGAGCAAAAAACAGCCAGAGAATAGGTTGCATAGCTCTCCTTCAAGTTAGCTTGAGATCTTAGAGGACGCGTCTTCTAAAGATGAGGTCGATAGATCGGTCTCAGAGTCTGTAGGATAGATGCTCAAAACAGCTTGCTTGAGCGCTTCAGCGCGATCCGCATGCACATGCTTAGTAGGAACTAAATCAAAGACCTTAAGCGATGACAAGCGACGTCTGGTTTGTCCAGCAGCACCTACGATATACACGTAGCGTCCTTTCTCAGTAGCTTCTTTGATAGCACTCTCAATAGCTAGAGAAGCAGTTACACCCAAGTGGGGAACATCATTTAAGTCAAAGACAACTGCGTCGTATTCTCCAATAGCGTTATGCTCTCGGGAAATGGCTTTGGCTACCCCAAAAATCATGGGACCACCAAGCTGGAACAACAATACGCGACCATTACCTTCGTCTAACCAGCGCTTTTCATCAGAGTCCAGCCGAATCGCATCGTCTGCGTCAGTAATGGCCCGAACAGACTCAGAGCGCAGTTGGCTCATGCGATCAATTGTAAGGATGTTGGCAACAAATACACCGATACCTACTGCCGCAATCAAGTCGACTAAAACCGTCAACATAATAACGCCGTACATGATCAGCGCACCCTTCAGAGAGATTTGATGCGCCCGCTTAAGGAAATCCCAATCAATGATGTCAATACCAACCTTGAGGGCAATACCAGCAAGGACAGCCAGGGGAATTGTTGCAGCTAAATTAGCAGCTCCCAAGATAACAATCAAGAGAACAAAGGCTCGAGTGAGGCCAGAAAGCGCTGTACGACCACCGGCTTGGATATTAACAACGGTGCCCATGGTAGCACCAGCACCAGCAATACCGCCGAACAGACCAGACATCAGGTTACCAAGACCCTGACCAATCAGCTCTTTATTAGAGTTGTGGTCAGTACGGGTTAGGCTATCAGCAACTAAGGAAGTCAACAGTGCGTCAATACATCCCAACATCCCCAGAACAGCTGCATCAACAAACATTAGGCGTAACTGATCAGCCCCGAAGGTAGGAACCTGCATCTGCGGGAAACGCATGGGGATTTCGCCGATACGACGGATGTCGATATCAGGAAACAGAACTAGAGAGAGTATAGTACCGCCGATTAGTGCAACCAGCTGAGGTGGAACCAGCCGCTTAAGCCTGGCTGGCATGAACCAAATAATGGCAACAGATACAACTGCCAGCATTGTCTCGGGAGGTTGTATGTTGGCTAACAAGTCAGGAATTGACTGTAGCGTACCAACTACACCGCCGCCAGGACTGGCTTGACCCAAAAATGGTGCAAGCTGCAAAATGACCAGGATGATACCAATACCAGACATAAAGCCCGATATAACGGTATAAGGCATCATCGTGACATATTTACCAAGCCGTAGAAAGCCAAAGATAATTTGGAATACCCCGGCCATCATGACCACGGTGAATGCCATCGCCATCCCATTTTCAGGATTGGTTGCGGTCAGATTGGCAATCACAGCCGTCATGACCACTGTCATGGGGCCAGTGGGCTCAGAAATTAGTGTAGGCGTGCCACCAAATAAGGCCGCAAAAAAGCCAACTAATACAGCCCCCCATAAACCTGATGCTGCACCTGCACCAGAGGCAACACCAAAGGCCAACGCCATGGGTAATGCAATAACAGCAGCGGTGACGCCTCCAAAGATGTCACCGCGTAAATTTCGGAAATGGATCTTATTTGTAATCTGCATTTTGAAGCACCTCGCTTAGCCAAGCTAAGACTCTCTCAGTTGCCCACCATTGACCTGAATCCAAAAGCTTGCCTGACGTTTCCCAAAGAAAGCTAATGCTTGCGCTGCCGAGGAAATCAGACATGGTGGTTAAATAAATCAAACAAGAATTGACTTCAATAAATGAAATCCTTGCTTGTCATTGATTAAAGTCTACCAATAAAATGAAATGGCTTTACCATTTGTTTGATTTATTAATTTCAATCAGAAGCATAAGCTTAGTCTATAGGTTCACCACCTAAATATGCGCTGACTTTGCTTGGATTATCTGCGGAAACGCTATTTAAAGCAGCATTTATTAGCTTTTGTCAGCTAACTACTCATTACTTCTGCTATTGAAGAGCTATAGTTGGACAACTGCTACAGGGAACCGAGCCATTAAACGACACTGACGTCACTACAACCGGTTGATTGCAAACAGCAGACTCAGGCATCCACTAGCTCATCTTCTCGCTCGACAACGATGACGTGCTCAGTCACCTTCTCAAAGGTATCGTCATGGCTGATGACAAATAACTGTTTAAATGCCTTAAGTCGGGCGATGGCTTCAGCTAAACTCTCCCGTCGGGGACGATCCATATTGGTGGTAGGTTCGTCAAAGAAGGCGATATCGATATCGGCTAGTACCTTGAGTAGGGCCAAACGCACAGCCAGAGCAGCACACATCTGCTCACCTCCCGAAAGATTGATAAAGCGGCGTGTGTTACCGCCCTCTTGCACCAGAATTTCATAGTCTCGGGTCCACTCTAATGCTACGTTAGGACGATTTAAAAGTTCTCGGAATAGGCGATCTGCTTCTTGTGAAATTCCGTGTACATAGCGTTCGGTAATGCGTGGTCCAGCTGCTTTGTAGGCCTTACGCGCAAAATTAATAAAGCGCTTGACACGTTCCTTTTGCTTGAGATCAAGCTGAGCTT
Organism: Leptolyngbya sp. Heron Island J; assembly: GCF_000482245.1. Taxonomy (GTDB): domain Bacteria; phylum Cyanobacteriota; class Cyanobacteriia; order Phormidesmidales; family Phormidesmidaceae; genus Leptothoe. The sequence continues at coordinate 29,357 of NZ_AWNH01000023.1, forward strand.
GATCTTGTTTTGCAGCGATTTGTCGAAGGCTATCCAGCTGGCCAATAAGTTCAGTTTGTAACTTGCGTTGTTGAGGCAAGCTACCCGTGATGCGATCGCACTGAGACTTCACCTCTGCATACCGCTGTTCTAATTGCTGCAGCGTCGCTGGATCAAAATCTGCCGATAGCTGTTGTAGCTCAGAGGTAAGGGTTGTAAGCTGCTGAGTCAAATCCACAACTACTTGGTTAGCCGCAGCTACATCGGTATTCAGCCGTTCTAAAGACTGTGCATCCTTCTCGTGTTGTATGTAGAGCAGATAGCCTGGTTGATATTCTTGGCGTTGCTGTTGCTGCTGCGTAATGGCTTGATCTAAATCGGCAAAATCCGCAATTTGCTCAGTTAATTGCGCCAAACTCGCTTCCAAGGTTTGGCGATGGGTCTGAAGCCGCTCATAATCAGCCTCAACGTTAACCATCGTCTGGATCTGCTCCTGCAAAACATGCCGTCGGCCTTTAGGATCGCTCAAAGTTGCAATTGTTTTTTCTACTGTACTCAAACGCCGAGCCAGGTGTTCAGCTTGAGTCAGTTGCTGTTCGAGCTCGGCAATATCCGCCTGGAGTTGCTGTTGCTGGCCTATCAGTTTAGTGTGTTTTTGCTGCAGCCTGGCACGGTTGTTTAACTGGGCCTGATCCCCATAAGCCTTGTTTAGCTGTATCTGTCCCGATTTTAGATTGCGGTTAAGCTGCTCAGTGTCCACTTGTTCTGTGAGATCGGTGAGAATACTCTCTAGGGCTGATAAAGTTGTTTGACTGAGGTTTTGTCCGGTTGCGATCGCAGTTTTCAACTGCTCCACAACATCTTGAGATAACAGAGATAAACTTTGCTGTAGCTCATCTAGTGCGGTGATAGCAGCCACAGTTTGCTGAGCATAGCTGGCAGATTGGGTACGATGATGAGTCACCAGCTGTCGCAGTTCTATTTCAAACTGTTGAGCGGCTGCAATCCGGCTCAATTGTTGCTGCCAACGTTGCTGCTGTTGTTCCAAATCAGGAATCATCTTGACGGTATCTTCAAGCACATCAAGGGCGCGCAACTCACGCTCAGCTTGTTGAATATCTTGCTGCTGCCTCGCTAAACGCTCATGCAAGCTTTGCGATCGTAACTGTAGTTTCGCCAAAGCTTGTTGTTTCTCAAGCAGCACCTGACGTTCAGACTCTAGACGATCTTGTTGCTGACATTGAGGAGCTAAACTCTCAAGTTGAGACTGAAACCGACTGTGCTGCTCCAGTTTTACCTGTAGTCCTGCCAGGGTGGCCGCTTGTTGATCAAGATTACGCTGTTGTGCAAGCTGCTGTTGCACGAGCTGCTGACGCTGTTTATTTTTCTGCGTCAGCGCCTTGAGAGTATTTTCAATCTCCAGAAAACAACGATAGGCTGCAGCATGGGCTTGGCATAGATCCTGAGCTTGCTGGGCTCTATGCTGGGCCTGTTTCATCACATTCTGAGCCTGCTGCTTAGCTTCTAGCTGCAAACTCAACTGCTGCTGTTGCTGCTGCAACCCTTGTATTTTTTCAGCTTGAACAGCCAAAGCATCTTTTTGGGTCTGGAGCTGTGCCAGACCCTCCTGCAAATGAGCCAGCTGTTGTTCGCCAGCCGCAATCTCTGCGAGCAGACTCTCATAACGAGCCTGCAAAGGATCTAATGACTGCAGTCGCTCCTCATATTGCTGCAGCTGGTTTTTAACCAATTCCACCTGAGCTTCTGCATATCGGCGTAATGCATTGGAATCTTTGTGGACCTGGCGATATTCTTCTACCTTCAGCACATTGTCAAAAATGGGCTTACGTTTTTCAGGGCTGAGCAAAAAATCAGCCGTAAAGGTACCCTGAGGCACCCCAATCGTGTTCGCAAAAAGTTGACCCAGATCGGTCCCTACCGGCACTCCCAGGTGTTGCTTGAGCCAGGGTTCCACCTCATCTTTGATGCGACTATAGTTCAAGCGCTCCCCTAGCTGCGGATCATACAGGGTATATCCTCGACTAGTACACCGCTCAACTTCATAGGTACGACTATCGTAGCTAGAGACAAAGGCAACTCGAACCTGGGCACTGCCACTACCGTTTCGCACCAGGTCTTCTTGTTTATAGCCACCCCGATGATTAAATAGTGTCCAGGCAATGGCCTCTAAGATGCTGGTTTTACCTGCGCCATTGACACCGCAAATTGCATTGGTACCCAGCTGGAACTCGAAGTTGCGATCGCGATGAGCCTTAAAATTGGTGAGGGTAACCGACAGTAAATACATGGCAACCCCTTAACTCTAGATCCCAGAACAATTCAAAAATATGCACTAGCCCAGTTTACCTGCTCAAGCCTCAATTGAGCCCTTGGCTGCTAACGTGACATAGCACAGTAGTATTATTGAATCAAAGAGCAGCTTACTTCGAGTCTCTAGAAAACATCTAAGCTACCAGACACATTTGAGGGTTGCCGCAAAACGGGCAGTGCCTGCTGCGCCCAAACCTGTACGCGAGGATGGGAACTCGTTGCTAATTGACGACACAACTTAATGGCTGCAGGCAATTGTCCACTCTCTTTATAAGCCCGCACTAACCAGATGTTAGCCGAGTAGTACAGCTTATCCGGCGGACGTACCTGAGAAGCAACATACTTTAATCCAATAATCCCTTCTTGGAACTGTCCAACCCTAACTGCGTCTATCGCAGCCTCCAACATCTCTTTTGGCATTTATTTAATCTATGATCCTAAATGATGCGTGTTTTTGGATAATCAAAATGAAGACACTCCCTATTGACCAAACAATGCCTGAGCCATCTTGAACTCAGAAAAGTCGGTCCTTTCAAGCAAAATAGATGAATCCTGAGCACTCAAGAGAGACTTCTACACCCCACAGTCGTGAGATACATTGAGCACAATTAGCCATCTCACCTACAGTTACAAGTGCTCAAGCATAGAACATTGCCAAATCCAGAATACTCTTGCCTCCTCATTTTCCTACATACTCACAGATAGTTCTTTAGAAATTTTTCCACCCAACTTTGTTCCTCACAGACAAGAATTAAGCAATATCGCTGAACCAGATAAAGAAACCACAAATCATCGTATTGCGTATTATTTTTCAGCCAACATACTCCCCCCTGGCAGGTAATCTATTACACCCTGAAAACACCAATCAACCCTTAGCAAGGGCAACAATCTAAAACTTAAAAACCCAGGAAAATTGTCTGCTTCCCCTCAACAAAAGCCACCCTTAACTCTGTAGCCTTTAGTCAATACGTCTATGAATTTATCCGCATTTCTGCGATATGATTTACACTCGCCAGAAACATAACTTCATCCTCCTAAAGAACACTCAACATTCAGAGAGCTAAAACAGTCCTCTTACAAGTGATTTTTTATATCTAGTTTGAACTTAAAACTCCGTATATGTTTCATAACTTTGAGTGTCATATCGGTTATCACCATTTATTCAAAATATCTTTTGAGTACTATTACCGAAAATTTTTTAGCCGAAATCCGCTAATTAGCGTATCTACATCAAAAACACTTTATAAGTTTTCAAAAACATTGTTGATACAGAAAATTCAACCTTATAAATACAGCTTTTTATCATCAATTTTATTTTTTATTTAAAGTAGTTACGCTGATTATAAATCACAATAATTCAATGTTTTTTGGTTGCTTAATAAAAAAACTATGGGGTTTCACGGATGATTAATATTTTTTGATAGATTAAATCCATTTGATACTGTCTATTGAAGGGCATCACCCCTCTGCCATATCCGCAAAAACTTCTAGTACTTTGAATACAGAAGCAGTCTTATCTCAAGGACACCATGAATACTTACTTAAAGCTATTCGTGCTGCTTTTAACATGCATTGAGGCCATCTGTCTTCTAGAGCAATATCTTGAGAACCTTTTTATCGTCATTCTTTTCTCAGGAAATATTGATCAAGGAGAGACCTCAAAGCAGTAGATATCTACTTAGCGTTCACTTCTTCTCATCTCACCGAAAATTCTGACCGCCTTTTAACTGTTCACTAGGGTATAGTAGCTATGTCACGGGATGCATTGATTGTTGGAATAAATCAATATCAGGCATTGCCCAGGCTTACGGCAGCAGCTAAGGATGCGGAAGGCGTAGCTAATCTTTTAGAAACTTATGGCGACTTTCGAGTACGCAGATTACCTGAAATCATTCAAGACCAGCGGCCTAAAATCGGTCAACAAACATTAGTTTCAACCCAGCAATTAGAAAACAGTTTGGTACGCCTACTGTTACCCAAAGGCGATCATATCCCTGAGGCTGTTTTCTTTTATTTTTCAGGTCATGGTCTCCAAAGAGAAATCGGTATTCGAGAAGGGTATCTGGCCACCAGTGACACCCAGCCAGACATCTCCAACAGCGGGCTATCATTATCGTGGCTACGCCGTCTAATCAGACACAGTCCCATACGCCAAATTATTGTCATTTTAGACTGTTGTCACAGTGGTGAGTTCCTGTCTCTCAAAGATGAATCCTGGCAGGGAAGAGATGGTCAAAGCTATTTGTTTATAGCAGCCTCTCGGGAGTATGAGGAAGCCTATGAGTCACTCAACAGCGATTATAGTGTACTAACTCAGGCAGTTGTCTCTGGGTTACGACCGCAGCAATCTGACCATGGTCGAGTCACAAGTGTCGATCTAGTTGCTTCGATTACTAATCAGCTAAGCAATGAAATTCAACAACCGCTCTTTGAACAGAGTGGCAGCGAAATTGTTATTACCCGCCACTCGGAGCGTTCTTTACCACCAACCAAGAGCATTCCACTCATTGCTCGCTTAAAGCAGTACAGCTTTAATTTCTGCCCCTATTGCGGACCCCAACCCTATGAAGCCAAGCATGCTGAGTATTTCTTTGGGCGGGAAAATCTTATCCAAGATATGCTCTTAGCATTACAACATACAGATATCTATGCACTGGTGGGTGCCTCTGGCAGTGGTAAAACGTCCTTATTGCAAGCTGGTCTGATTCCCCGTCTAGCTCAAGGACATGATATTGAGGGAAGTGAGCATTGGTTAGTACGCTACGTGACCCCTAATGCTCACCCCTTAAAAACCCTTGCTGCCGCATTTGTTGACGCTGATCAGGAGATTAATGTTGCTGCTCAGTTATTACAAGCTGAAAATATCCTGCGTAATGAGCCCAAGGGGCTAGCACATTTAGTGAGTGCCGCACTCCTTAAACATCCGACTGCCAAGAAGTTTTGGCTCATAATTGACCAATTTGAAGAGCTACTCACCACAACCAACAATCCTCAAACACAAAACGATCGAGAACAGGTCATCAAAGCCTTGATCAAAGCCTTGCACTGTCCTGCAATTGATTTAGGAGTGATTATTAGTCTGCGCTCAGATGCTATGGATCACCTGCTAACCCATGGCGAGCTGTTTTCAGCATTAGAGGGGCATCAGGTTGTTATTCCGCCAATGAGTTATCAAGAAATTCGAGAGGTGATTGAAAAACCTGCGGAGAAACTGGGATTAAGGATAGATCCTTATCTAGTTCACAATCTAACGTTGGATTTAACTGGTGCTCCTGGTGAATTAGCCTTACTGCAAAATACACTCCATGAACTGTGGCAACATCGTTCTCCCAATTCATGCAGTAAAGGTAGCCCCTGCTTATCATTAGAGAGTTATATGAAACTAGGGAGACTCTCTAACATCATTACCAGCAGAGCGACAACTCTTTATGAATCACTCCCTGTAGAGGAGCAAGCAGTAGCAAGACGCATTTTTCTCTCCTTATGTGATTTAGGTGAAGGTCATATTGATCAAGGTCGTCGCGTTCGGAAAATTGAATTGGTGAATCATCAATTTCCTAAGGCATTAATTGATCGAGTCTTGAAAAAATTTATCATGGCCCGGTTAATTGTTGTAGACCAAGCGATCGCACCTCTTCAGCCAAGTAACCGAACAGTGGCCACAAACGTAGAAATACCAGAGGAAACTACTATTCAGTTGGCCCACAAATCTTTAGTCTCGGATTGGTCTCTATTGCGTCAATGGTTGCACAGCAATCGCACTACACTGCGTCAACGGCGGGATATTGAAGACCGAGCCTGGATATGGCACCATCGTGGCCAACTCAAATGCCCAGACTATCTACTCGGGCAGCGGTACTTACAAGATGTAAGTCAGTTTCTAATGGCTCACTCACAGGACTTATCAGATTTAGCTCAAAGGTTTGTACAAATTAGCAGACGCACCGTTATTTGCCAGCGGTGGCGAACCCGAGGGATAGCCGTCATGCTCCCTCTTACCATCATGACAGGCATGACGGCATCATTAGTACGTCAAACTCCAGACTGGCGCTTTAGGAGAGTCGCAACTGGCGATGCTGCACTTGCAACCCAGTTACCCAATCCCATATCGACTATGGAACTCCAGCCACAATTACCGACAAAATGGGGCATGATGGGAGCTGATTCTCTTGTAATGACTGGCCAAATTCTAGTGTTTAGACGGCAGCATCCACAGTCCGAACTCAATCACATTCCGATTACCCAATTAGCCAGTCTAATCAAGCCTGGCATGCTCACAGCAAGCTCAGCATCATTACCGGACACATCCAGCACGCGGCTGAATGATGGTGAAGTCAGCGCCCCCTAGAATCCAGGTTTGCAAGGTCTCGTCAACCTGCGACAATCAAGTTCGGCTCAAGACTAGAAAGCATAGATGATGGAATATAAGATTCAGACTTATGATTAGACGTTACGTGGACTATTGGCTACTAGCTATTCTGTCCTTTATGCTGGGAGCCATTGTCATTCCCAGTATTTGATCAGCACTGGCGTTATTTTCTATGATCACCATTTTCAAACTATGGCAGCCAAAGTGGCTGCTACGGCAAGTGCTCCTCAGTCTGCTGATTGGGGGCCTATGGTGTTTAGGAGCATCTGCAGCTTTAGCCGCAACAGCTCAGGCAACATTTGCAGGAGGCTGTTTTTGGTGTATGGAACACCCCTTTGATGAGCTACAGGGTGTCATAGAGACCACATCCGGCTATATGGGAGGCACGGTTGAGAAACCTAGCTACCGTCAGGTATCGTCAGGGACTACCGGGCACGCAGAAGTCGTGCAGGTTGAGTATGACCCTGATATTGTTAGCTATGAAACGCTGATGAATACTTTTTGGCACAATGTAGATCCTTTGGATGGAATGGGTCAGTTTTGTGACAAGGGCAGTCAGTATCGGTCTATCGTTTTTTATCACAACGATACCCAACGTCAGCTCGCTGAGACTTCAAAACAGACAATCGGTAATCAGTTTAATCAGTCGATCGTGACTGACATTCTGTCGGCAGCAACGTTTTATCCAGCAGAAGATTATCACCAAAATTATTATCAGACTCATCCAGCCCGTTACCGACTATATCGGTTTGGCTGTGGTCGTGATCAACGATTAGCAGAACTTTGGGGTAACTCACCAGAGTGAGTACGAGTTAGGCATTAGTGTAGTCACAACAACCAGACGCGGCACTATTGCAATATATCTATGTGCTCAAGGGATAAAAAACTGACTAAAGTAAAGGGTAGATGTAATCCAACAAGTGCCCATGACTGCTGTACAGCTTTCTGCACGCGACATTATGCGTGCCGCCTACGAGAACCGTTACACCTGGGATGGTAATTTCCCTGGCTACACGACCGATGTCGAGTTTAAGCATGGCGAGCAAACCTATGTTGGTACGGCCCGCGTCAATCCCGATCTCTCGGCTGAGGTCTTTGATATTGAGGATGAAGCTGCACTGAAAATGATAAAAGGGCAGCTGTGGGAGGTGGCGATTCACCGAGTACGTCGTGAGTTCGAAGACACCCATGGAAAAAATACCTTTGGTCTGGGTGAAACCGATGATAGGGGAGCTGTAGAAATCCTGGTTGAGGGAAAATCTACTGGCGATAAGTACAAGGTTTTGAACGACGAAGTTGTTTTAGTACACCGTCACATTCACGGTGTGGTTGTGACTATTAATACTTTTAGTACTCATGACACAGGGGCTGGGTATCTATCCCATACCTATGACTCCGTATACCACGACCCGAAAACTGGTGAACAGAAAAAGGGTCGTAGCGAGTTTACGGATGAGTATGATCAGGTGGATGGCTACTTTGTCTTGACTCGCCGTGCGATCGCATCTGCCGATGAAGGCGATATGGAATTCCGATTTTCCAATATTCAGCTACTCACCCCAGAGGCCGCCTAAAACCCTGCCCATATAGAAGCCAGCACCAACATTAAATTGGGCATTGCTTGCGTAGAGCTTCTGTCACCTCGCCGACATTCGCTTCAGAATCCAACTGAAGTGTACGAATGTCGGCTTTAATTTGATTACTAGGTTCAGGATTACTAGCGATCAACTCTGCAGCCTGATAGCGGTAATCTGATGCCTGTTGATAGGCTTCAACCAGCTGAAACTGAATCGTTTGCAATCGGCGATTTGAGAGCAGCAGACCGTCCAGCACCTGGGAGATATCAAAATAAATACGACCAACCTGGCGTTCAATCCCCTGGTTATAGCCAGCATTGCCTAGATTATTTTCATTGATTTCCTGAATACGCAAGTTGCCTTCAGCCAGGGCTCCATTAATTAAGGCACACTCTTCTCGCGGCGTGCAGCCAGTCAAAACAACAACGACTAAAGCACCTAGTGCTAGTATCTGACGACCTAAACTACGGGAACAGAAAAAATTGGACATATAAAATTTAGACATATACAGATTTTGCTGCAGTTCAGACTGGTTTTGAGCCTGAGTATTGGCTTGTGTCAACCAAATCTAAGCTGTAACGTTACCGCTTCTTAGTTTTACAAGTTATTAGGGTTACCCCAGGACAGCTGCAATTGAAACAGACTAATAGAGAGGAAATTAGGTTGAACATTAGTTTTCTAGGTACCGGACTCATGGGTGCCCCCATGGCCCGTCGACTACAATTGGCTGGCTATCAGGTCTATGGCTGGAACCGGAGCACAGATAAAGTAGATGCGCTAGTAGCAGACGGCATTAAACCTACCACCACCCCAGCAAGCGCGATCGCAGAATCTCAGCTAATTATTCTGATGCTTACGGATGCAGCAGCTATTCACGCCACGCTGCTCAGTGCAGAAGCAACTGGTCACTTAGCAGGACGCACCGTCCTACAAATGAGCACCATTGCCCCCCAAGAAAGTAAAGCCATTGCCCACGCTGTTCAAGCCGCTGGTGGAGATTACCTTGAAGCTCCCGTACTCGGTAGTATCCCAGAAGCTAAAACCGGCAAGCTGATTGTGATGGTGGGGGCCACACCCGATCAGTTTGACCAATGGCGGGCCATCCTAGAATGCTTTGGACCCGACCCTCAGCTCATGGGTCCAGTAGGAGCCGGTAGCGGCGTCAAACTAGCGATGAATCAGCTGATTGGCACCCTCACCACTGCCTTTTCCATGAGTTTAGGACTGGTGCAGCAAGAAGCCATCGACATTGAGAAATTTATGTCGATTGTGCGCCAAAGTGCCCTCTATGCACCCACTTTTGACAAAAAGCTAGAGCGTATGTGCGATCGCAATTTTGCTAACCCCAATTTTCCAACCAAGCACCTGCTTAAGGACATGAAACTGTTTGTCCAGTCCGCTGAAACATTCAATGCCGACGTAGCCCAAAGTGTTGCTCATATGGCTAAGCAAGCGGTAGAACAGGGGTTGGCAGATCAGGATTATTCAGCCGTGTTTGCTGCCGTAAATCCAGAATGTTGAGTTTTGACTGACAGTTAAAACTCAACATTCAAAACTGAGAGTGCACCACTAGGCAGTTAGAACTTGTGCTTTAACAGGTTCCGATAAGGCTCCAAAGCGGCGATCTCGGTTTTGGAAAGCCAACAATGCTTGATGAAACTGATGGCGGTCAAATTGAGGCCAAAACACATCAGTAAAATACATCTCAGCATAGGCCATTTGCCATAGTAAAAAGTTGCTTAAACGCTGCTCTCCACTAGTACGAATCAGCAAATCGGGGTCGCTACTACCGGACGTATAAAGATGCCGTTCTAGCAGCTCTTCAGTAATCGCATCCGCAGAAAGCTCACCCTTTTCGACACGCTCAGCCACGGCACGGCAAGCTTGAGTAATTTCATGACGGCTACCGTAGTTAATAGCTACATTAAACTCAATGGCATCATTGTGTTGCGTCTGCTCAATCGAACGCTCCATTTCACGACGCAGTGAGGTATGCAACCCTGATAAATCCCCAATAAATCGAATACGCACCCCTTCTCGATGCATTTCTGATAGCTCCTTACGTAGCAAGCGCTCAAACAGCACCATCAGAAAATCCACTTCTTCATGGGGACGTCGCCAGTTCTCGGTAGAAAATGCATATACCGTTAAGGCCCCAATGCCCCAATCTTTGCAGCAGCGAAGCAAATCCTTGAGAACATTAGCCCCTCGACGATGGCCTTCGATCCGAGGTAGACCTTGGCTCTGAGCCCAGCGGCCATTGCCATCCATAATTACAGCAACATGGTTAGGTAGCCCGCGGGGATCGAGGTCGGACGGTAGAGTTTGCAGAGTTTGGGTCATCATAATTGTAGATACGTATTGCTCCAAATATGCATTAAACGTAATTAGCCTGTCTGTACTGTCACGCAACTGGTATAGTCAAGCTCAACGAAAAATTAAAATACTGGTCTTTATAAAACCATTGACTTTAATCTAATCATTTACCCAGCATTCTTAAATTAAGTAAGCACTGTGGCATGATTCAAGGATGCCCTAAATCATTGAATTTTAGCTGTCTCCACAGCCTGCAAAAGGCTGACTGTAGGATATACATCAAAATTCTTTGATCAAAAGACAGGTCAGACCAGTTTACCCCCTTGCTTATGTACACCATATATAGGTCTTTGTCTGAGATTGTAGGTAAGAGTGTGAATTTAAAGGTCTGGAAAAGTCGGAATATCTCGTGCGCAATGCCTTGGAAGATGGCGGTAGTCTATCAGTGAAGAAACCCTTGACGATGGCCGATGGGTGTGGATACTGCTATCGAATTTACTGACTCTCTGCTCTATGAGAAAACAGGGCAGCACCTCAGCGATCTGCAATGTTGCATTTTGAAGCAGGTGTGGGGCGGTAAAACCTATCGTGCGATCGCAACTATTGCTGGTTATAGCGAAGGCCACGTTAAGGATGTCGCCTCCCAGCTATGGCGACTACTCTCCGATGTTTTGGGAGAACGCATTACCAAGGGAAATTATCGTTCACGGTTGGTTTACTGGCTCAAGCGAGCCAAACGCAAGATGGTCCACGTCGCTGGGGAAGCCTGGCCTCGCCCTAGCCTGGCTCAACAGCCTGTTAAACCACCCATGCCCAACAGCCATGAACCTCAGCTCATCGATCCTCATTTTATTGGTCGAGGTACAGCAATCGACACCCTGAATTCCATCTGTACCCAGGGTCATAAAATCATTGTGATTCAAGGCGAGGGCGGTTTAGGCAAAACCACCCTCGCCCAACATTATCTGCGGCAAGCACCCTTTGATGTGGTTTTAGAATGGCGCATTGCCCAGGAAACCTCTAGCTTGACCGCAGTTGAAAACATTCTCGACGAATGGTTGCGTCATGATCTCAATGACGAACCGGGCCAGGATTTAGGCATTAGTCTCAGCCGTCTAAAACGTCATCTTAAACAAAAGCAAGTGGGCATTCTCATTGACAATCTTGAGCCTGCCCTGGACGGCAATGGTCAATTTGTTGTTGAAGCGCGTTGCTATACAGAATTATTAAAGCTACTGGCAGATTTTTCAATTCAGGCAACAACATTGATCACTAGCCGTGATCGTCTCTGTGAGCCAGGTATTAAAGCCTATCACTATCGTTTACCCCGACTGACTCTAACAGATTGGCAACAGTGTTTTACCTACAATCGTCTCAATTTCCCCCAGACTGATGAGATTTTACACTGTCTCCATCGTGCCTATGGTGGTAATGCCAAAGCTATGGAGATTTTATGCAGCACGGTACAAACCGACTTTAACGGTGAGATCCGCGCCTATTGGCAAGCCTACGGCGCAGATCCTCTGGCAGAAATTGACTTAAAAAACTTGGTCATTAGCCAGATTAATCGACTACAGTGTCTCGATCCCACTGCCTATCAGCTCCTTTGTCGCTTAAGTTGTTATCGCTATCAAACTATTGCCTCTCTCTCATTACCTGCCGTCCTGGCCCAGTGCCAGGACACTGACGGTCAAAGAGCCATTGCCTCTCTACGTAATCGCTCTTTGATTGAGGTAGAAAATGGTCAATATTGGCTCCATCCCGTTATTCGAGCTGTCGCCATTGAAAGGCTGCGACAGAGTAATCTATGGAATCAAGCTAATCGGGCAGCAGCTAACTATTGGACCCATAGTGTCGGCCTTCTGACCAATCTGTTGGATGCTCAGAAAGCACTAGAGGCTTACTATCACTATATTGTCATTGAGCAGTATCAAGCCGCTGCTCAGGTGTTGTTGCAAAGTCGTCATAACCAATGGCAACAGTTTTTGCCCTTGGCCAGTAGTCTTTATCGGATGGGGTTGCTGCAGCCCGTAAGTAGCTTAATTTTGGAGGTGCTCTCTCATCTGGAGTCAGCACCTGAACCATCTCCTCAAGTGAGTGAACTCCGTAATATTCTCGGTGATATTTATTGGATCACTGGAGAGATTAATCACGCCATTGAGTGTCAGCAGGGTGCGATCGCAATTGCCCAGCAGCGACTGGAGCTAGCCGATGAACATGAGCCTCGCCAACACTATTATCTGCAGATGTTAAACATCGATTCGCAGCTGAGTCTGGGACTCTATGCCATGGACCTATGGGAACTCGACCAAGCCGAAGCCACCTTTAAGGCTGTCATTAACCTGGGCCGAGACACCCCTCACCAAGCCTGGGCCGATAAAGCAACCGTTGCATTAGCCTTAACTTATGCCTGTCAGCAGCATCTTGAGAAAGCTCACACGTTAGCTAGCTACTGTTTGAGTACCTTTGCCCACCAGAGTCCGAAATCAGGCAGACTGGCTTATTTTATTCAGTTATTAGGCCAAACCTATGATCAGCTTGGTGACACACAACAAGCTGAAACCCTATATCAACAGGCCCTCAGTTTTGCTGAAACCGGCCATTACCCACAGGTCAAAGCCAAGGCACTCACTGGCCTTGCCAGTATTGCTCGACAACAGCACCACATGACAATAGCCCTCGAATATCACGCCCAATCCATTAATCTATTTGACAGCATTGGCGCAAAGTGTGACCTGGCCAATGCCTATGTCGAACTAGGCTATAGTCATGTGCGCCTCACTCAGATAGAAGCTGCCCATCAGTACTGGCACCGAGCACTGGCCCTCTATACTGACATCCATGCCCATAAACAAGTTGGCAGAGTAGAAAGCTTGCTAGCTTAAATGGCTCAGAACCAGCTTCAGAGGGTTAGCGATCAATTATTCTTAGGTCATCCGTAGCTCCGCAGTATAAGAAGGATCTACCGATGGGTTTCATACGTAGATCACACTGAATACGGATTTCTTCATCAGTGATTTATCCAACTACTGAAGTTACTCACTACGCTAGAAGAGTGCACAATCAGCACCTCAGCAATCTTCCCTGAGACAGAAGGTAGCTGCCAGTATGATCGGTCTCTTTGATTCTGAAAGCCAATGATTAGACTGTGTGGCGCAAGCCAACAGTCTTTTTTTTGCTAACTGTTCTGTCCAGCCATTACACCCCACAGCTCCTTAGCTTAGAGATGCAAGTTTAAGGGCAAGGACGAGCACATCTGCCTATAGCTAGCCCACCGAAATCGTAGCAAGCTGCTCTACCACATCAAACCCTAAGCCTTTACGTCGAACAATGGGTTCATCTGCAGTCATATCTAGGATGGTGGAGGCTAGGTAGCTGGGGTCTGCTTCGCTGTCAATGATGATATCTACCTGCTTGTCTAATGCATCAAACAGCTCATATCGAGATAAATAGGTTTCATCCATATCCCCCACATGGGCCGAGGTAGAAATAATGGGATTACCCAGATTCTGGAGCAGAGCCTGACAAACCGCATGATCTGGCACACGAATGCCTGTGGTTTTGCGTTTAGGATTCATTACTAGCTTAGGCACTAGCTTAGTTGCAGGCAAAATAAACGTATACGGCCCTGGAATCAGGTGACGCATAGTGCGATAAGCCGGATCGCTAACGTAAGCATACTGGGCTATGTTTGAGAGCGACAAACACAGAAAGGTTAGGGGTTTATCATTTGACAGTTTTTTAAGCTGTCGGACCCGTTGAATCGCACTTTTCGATTGCAGATCGCAGCCGATGGCATATACCGTATCGGTAGCGTAAAGCATCACTGCGCCCTTCTGCAGCTGCTTACGGATTTTCTCGATTTTGAACGCTTGAGGCGACTCTGGATGCAGAGTATAAATTGTAGCCATGGGTCGAGCCCTCACTCGTGACTCGCAACTGCAAAGAGTATCGTAACGAGTGCTACCGTATTTTTACGAAAACGGCTAATTCTCTTAACACAAGTTCTATGGCGACCTCCGGTTTTGAAACAGTTGTACCATTGCACCAGCAAACGTTTTCTCTAGACCATCCAACCTTCACTCAGCTCCTGGCTCAAACCGAAAACCTACTGATTATTCAAGACCTTGATGGAGTATGCATGGGGCTGGTCAAAGATCCGCTCAATCGTGAAATTGACCGAGCCTATGTAGAAGCTATGCCGGCCTATGATGGTCATTTTTTTGTTCTCACCAACGGTGAACATATTGGCAAACGAGGGATAAACGCTATCGTAGCGAAGGCACTGGGGCAGAACATAGGTGATTTACATATGCCAGGGCTCGCTGCAGGAGGTGTGCAGTGGCAGGATCGCTATGGCCAGCTTACTCATCCAGGTGTCAGCGAGGCTGAACTGGAATTCTTAAAATCAGTTCCAAACCGAATCGAAATAACATTACAAGACTTTCTGAGCACTGTTGATCATGGCCTGTCGCCAGAGGAGCTAACCCACTGCATTAATGCATCAGTACTGGATAATGTGGCATCTCCTACTGCTAATCTCAACACGT
Organism: Leptolyngbya sp. Heron Island J; assembly: GCF_000482245.1. Classification (GTDB taxonomy): domain Bacteria; phylum Cyanobacteriota; class Cyanobacteriia; order Phormidesmidales; family Phormidesmidaceae; genus Leptothoe. The sequence continues at coordinate 44,479 of NZ_AWNH01000023.1, forward strand.
TTTATGAAACCCTGGCGAATCCGGTGCTTTATCGGCAAATTCAAGAACAGATGCAGGTGTTGATGGAGCAGCTATTAGTAGAGGCTGCAGCCCAGGGGCTGGGAGATTCCTTTTTTGTACACTATGCACCTAATTTAGGCCGTGACGACACCGGTGATGAAGTGGTTTGGTGGGCTGATGCTAAGACCTCGGGTACAACAGACTTTCAATTTATGCTGAGAGGAGCGATCAAGGAAGCTGGGGTACTGGCTTTGCTTAACCGTTACTACTTTAAGAAAACAGGGGTACACCCCTTAGGCATTGGGTTTAATGCCCGGCAAGCTCCCAGAACAATGGCAGATATGCTCACCCTAGTCAAACAAGATTTTGATCCAGCACATATGCCCTTGATTATTGGTGTTGGTGATACGGTGACGAGCCAAGCTGTGGAAACAGACAATGGGCTGGTGTTCAAACGCGGAGGGAGCGATCGCAACTTCCTGCAGCTGATTCAAAACATCGGCGAGGCGTTTAACAGCGGCAATCTGGTGGCCTACGTTGACAGCAGTGGTGGCGAACTCAAAAATCGTCGTGCCATTCAAGTAGAGACTCACAATGGCTTGCCAAGCGTAACCCAAGGCCCTGGCGATCCAAGAGATACCAGCGATCCGCTCAAACTCAATGTGGTTTTTCCCGGTGGTTATGCGCAATATTGCCAGCTCTTTCAAACAGCTGCGACCAATCGGCGTCAATCGTAAGCCATGCAACAAGTTATTGGCATAGACCTGGGGGGCACAGCAATTAAGCTGGGGAGATTTACAACCACGGGCGAATGCTTACAATCGTTGAGCGTGCCCACCCCCCAACCTCAATATCCCAAACCAGTGTTAACCGCAGTAGCCAAGGCGGTAGCCACACTAGACCCTCACTATCAAGCCACCGCCATTGGCATCGGCACACCAGGTCCAGCGGATATTACGGCTCGAATTGCCCGAATTGCCATCAACCTGCCTGGCTGGCTGGATATTCCCGTCGCCGCAATACTCGAGGCTCAAACCCAGCGCCCCGTCGTCGTTGCCAACGATGCTAACTGTGCCGGGCTGGGAGAAACCTGGCTGGGAGCCGGTCAAGCCTATCAAAATCTAATTTTGTTAACTTTAGGCACTGGTGTTGGCGGCTGCATCATTCTCAACGGCCAGCTGTTTGTGGGTCACGATGGCTGTGCTGGCGAGCTGGGTTTAGTGACCCTTGACCCCAATGGTCACGAGTGTCACAGCGGCAATACTGGCTCCCTAGAACAACATGTTTCTGCCCAAGCTATCCGTCGAGAGATGGGCATGGAGCCGGGAGAGTTGGCTACTCTAGCAGCCCAAGGAGATAAGCATGCGATCGCATTCTGGCAACGCTATGGGCGTCTGCTGGGCATTGGCTTAGTGAGCTCCATATATGTCTTAAACCCTGAAGCCGTGATTATTGGTGGGGGCATCAGTGCTGCCGCCCGCCACTTCTTACCAGCTACCCAAGCTGAAATCTCACAGCGCATCCGGCCCCACTATCGTGGGCCTCTACAGATCCTGACAGCCACCCTGGGAAATCGAGCAGGTATGATCGGCGCAGCCAAAATAGCACTGGATCATATTAGTTAATCGCCGAAAAATCAAAAGCCCCAAATCAGTGCGGAGATGTTACAAATAACGCTGCCACACTATTTTTTCAATTGAAAAAGATAATCGTTCAAAGACTTATGTCAATGGTTGTAAATTTGAGTAAATATCAGCGAGTCTGCCGACTGTCTAGTGCTACATTTAATCCTATAGAAACAACTGAATAGCTGCCAGGAAAACCACTTTATTCCTGACATTTGAAACCCTAAATCTCTCTCAGATTTAGCTATGTGTCTAACTGGGTCTAGCATTATTTCAATTAGTTGAAATAGACGACCAAATCTCAATCGATATAAGGCAAGTAGCAAATTTGAATCGTAAACCCTAGCAAGATAATACTATCTATTTCTCCAACCAAACTAACAGTAGACTAGCGATTGTTTTTGAGTTTTGCCAAGTTAACAGGGGCCAGTTAGCAATAACTGACCCCTATTTTAATTTTAATTTTTAAGATCTACAAATCTGATATCAGTCAATACAATCAGCTCAAAATGGCCAATTGGCTAGCATTAGTAATTGGTAATACACGATGGCACTGGGCCTGGTTTCAACACAATGAACTCAAACAGGTTTGGCACACCCACCATCTCATCAGCCAGCAACCTTCAGCGCTAGCATTACACTCCATGTGGGTCCAACATAGACCACCGCAGATGCTAGATGTGCCAATTGAGATGCTGAACATTATGGCGATTTCAGTAGTCCCGAACCAAACACAGTGTCTGGCGCATCTAACTAATATTCAATGGATCAATGACTTTCCACTCAAAGGAGTGTATTCCACAATGGGGCTGGATCGAGTAGCCACACTGTGGGGAGCGGGTCGGCAGTATGGATGGCCTGTATTGGTTATTGACAGCGGCACTGCACTGACTTTCACAGCCGGAACAGCAGATACTTTTATGGGTGGAGCAATTTTATTGGGGTTGCGATCGCACTTGGCGGCCTTACATCACTACACCGCCACCCTGCCCAAGGTTGAGCCCCCGTTAAACTGCCCTCCACAGTGGGCTACTGACACTACTAATGCGATCCAAAGTGGCGTAGTTCATACAGTCTTAGCTAGCATTCACCACTTTATTCAAAGCTGGCAGCAGCAATATCCGAACACCGCCTTGATCTTTACCGGCGGCGACGGGCAATATCTCCATCAGCTCTATCAACAACACTATCCAACAAACCAAAACCAGGTTCCCAATTGTAGAACCTGGTTTGATCCCAATCTCATGTTTTGGGGAATCTCTGCCTATCGTAGCGACGAAACCCGTGCACTGTAAGCAGCGGTATCTGTACCAGCGGTGGCTGATGGCAGTGCCGATTCGCTGTCCATCTGCTCTAGTCGCACCACCCGATCTTTCGGGTTGGGGTGAGTGCTGAAGATCGCCGGTGGGCTGTTACCACTATCCAATTTGGCCATCAGAGTGGCCATACCTGTCTGGTCATAGCCAGCTTCGCCCATAGTCACAAAACCGTGTTCATCAGCCACCAATTCATCTCTACGGCTGTTTGGCAACGTCAACGCGACGTCTACAGCAATGGCCACCATCTGGTTACGGCTAAGGCCAAATGCACCAGCAACGCCCTGGGCAATCGCCACATCCCGCATTTGATCGAGGGCATGCTTTTCAGCAATGTGGCCAATTTCATGGCCAAGCACACCAGCCACCTCTGCTTCATTATCAGCCGCCGCTAATAAGCCAGTTGTGATATACACATAGCCCCCCATTGTCGCAAAGGCGTTAATGCCATTGTCTTCCACCACCTGAAATACATAGGGGATGTCTGAGCGATCGCTATGGGGAACAAGCCGTTGACCAATCTGATCTACATAGGCTGTAAGCGCAGGATCTCGATGCAGACGAAAGGACTGACTGAGCAATTGCTGATTGACCTGCCCACCAAGATTCACTTCCTGATCATCCGACATATTTGTAATTTGAAATACTTGAATAGTCGGCAAAATGATATCGAGCAAGCCAGCAGTGGCCGGTCTCGGAATGATAGCTCCTAAGCTCAGCGTCATCAAAAAGGCTGCAAACCCGTAGGCCAGACGGCGTTGCCAGCAATTACCCCAGCGAGAAAGTCCATTAGACATGGTCGGCTTACTGTAATAACACGGTGAATAAAGCGAAGACAGATACGGTCAACTTCGAAACTGTCGACAACGATTTTTGAGACGGTATCTATACATGACCATAGCGATGGCGCATATAGCTTTCCCTATGGGCTGTGACAGTTAATTGACTGTGGTTTCACTACTGATTCCAGTGTAAACAGTCAACCTAGGTGACGGCATTGGACACTTAGCGGACGCCATCTGCACGTATGCATTAGCTTGCATACATCAATTTCAATTTATAGCTTTGTACCCGTGCAATCTGGCCACCACATGATTAAATACTAACGATTGCATCTCCTTGCCTTAGGGTGACGTTGCATGTCTGTTACATTATCGTTTGGGCTCATTCATACGTTTTAAGTACTGAACTTAACTGTTGGGAACTATTCGGAGTGCCAAGAGCTATGGCTATTTTGGATTCTAAGGGACGCTTATTTGGCAAAATCAGCCTTTTAGACATTGGTGCAGGTTTGATCATCCTGATGGTGGCAGTGGGTATATTTTTCTATCCTGGAGCCTCCGGTTCAGTAGCTCAAGTAGGAGCTACCACGAGGGATATCGAAGTTGATGTCATGACCCGTGGGTTAACTGTGCTCAACCCTGAGCAGTTTTTAGCAGATGTAGAGGCTGAAGGCAGCACCTACATCATTATTCGCAACCAACGCTATGGCCAAGTAGCCGTTAAGGCGGTTCAGTCCCTGCCCCGCAGCACTGCCGTTTCTCAACCTGATGGGTCAGTTAGGTCGTTTCCTGATCCTCGACCTGAACTTGGCTTTACAGCCGATATGCTAATCACCTTAACTGGCCCTGCTCAGATCACACCTGATGGCCCTGTGTTTGGCAACAGCAGAGTTAAAATCGGCACCCCCATTGAATTAGAGGGAAAAACCTATATCTTTAAAGCCAGCACTGTGGCTGTGCGCATACCTGAGTAATTATACGGAATAAATATTTTTGTGATTTAAATCACATTTTTTACTCAGCAAACTATCACCCTCCCTTTGGAAGACTCTCAGTTTTCTATCAGAAGCTATTCAGATCAGTTGTCCAAGCTAGATCTAGGCAAAAATACATGCTTCCTATTTTTGGAGGACACACTATGAAGCGCTTCGTACTTTCTGGTTTATCTGTCTTACTGGCTGCAGCTGCGATTGCTCCGGCGGTAGAGGCTCAATCTCCTAACAACGACTCCCTAGCTGACACAACCCTACAACAGCGTCGCCTAGATGCCTTGGATGTGCGCACTAAAAGTAGTGAATCACTTATTGACACTACAATCCAGCAGCGCCGCTTGCATGAATTAAATTTGCGCACCAAGAGTAGTGATTCATTGACCGATACCACCATTCAGCAGTATCGGCTAGATGCGTTAGATACGCGCGATAAATCCTAGGCGTAGCTAATACCTTTGCAAGAGGTATTGGTATTGATCAGTTTTTGGGCCACGATAGTGGCCTTTTTTCATGTCTATTTTTAGATTCATTGCTTAAACCATTGGGATACCTCTAAAAGAGTCGCTATGATTAAGATAATTGACATTTCTTAAAGGTTTTTGTCATAAATGACTGCAACTGCTGACGCGCAGGGTTTCAAGCATTTTCTAGAACAGCGAATTTTACTGGGTCGGCCGCTTACTACTGAGTTAATCGCGATTTTGCTGGTCTACTTTGTACAAGGCATTTTGGGATTGGCTCGGTTAGCCGTCAGCTTTTTTCTTAAGGATGAGCTAGGTCTCAGCCCTGCAGAGGTGGCAGCACTGACGGGCATTGCTAGTTTGCCGTGGACTATCAAACCAATTTTCGGTTTTCTATCTGACGGGTTACCGATTATTGGTTATCGTAGACGCCCTTACTTAATCCTGTCGGGTTTGATGGGAACCACGGCCTGGCTGCTGCTGGCTATTTGGGTGCGTACCGCCTGGTTAGCTACGGCCATGATTTTACTAAGTTCATTATCTGTTGCGATCGCAGACGTTATTGTGGACTCCCTGGTCGTTGAGCGCGCCCGTCAGGAATCTCAAAGTGAAGCCGGCACACTGCAATCACTATCCTGGGGAGCCTCGGCTATCGGTGGTTTACTCACAGCGTATCTAGGTGGCCTCTTGTTAGAGCAAACCAGCACCCGCACTGTCTTTATGGTTACTGCAACGTTTCCACTGATTGTTGCGGTTGTCGCCTGGTTGATAACAGAGGACCCTGTCCACGAAAAATCCAATCTCCAAACAGTCTGGAGTCAGGTAAAACAGCTAAAAGCCGCCTTTAGCCAGCGAGCGATTTGGATGCCTGCACTATTCCTATTTTTGTGGCAGGCCACTCCCAGTGCAGATTCAGCCTTCTTTTTTTTCACAACCAATGATTTGGGATTTGAACCGGAGTTTTTAGGTCGGGTCCGATTAGTTACGAGTCTCGCAGCCCTAATAGGTATTGCTATTTTCCAGCGTTTTTTAAAAGCTGTACCATTTCGCCGGATCTTTGCCTGGTCAACCGTACTGGCATCCCTGGGCGGCATGACAACGCTGCTCTTAGTAACCCATACCAACCGCACTCTTGGCATTGACGATCAGTGGTTTAGCCTGGGCGACAGCGCAATTCTGACCGTCATGGGACAAATTGCCTTTATGCCAGTACTGGTACTGTCAGCTCGGTTGTGTCCATCGGGTGTAGAAGCAACTTTGTTTGCGCTACTGATGTCGATTGTTAATCTTGCCGGGTTAGTCTCCCATGAGTTGGGGGCGCTTTTAACCCACTGGCTGCATGTAACTGAGACTAATTTCGACAATCTTTGGCTATTGGTGACGATTACGAATTTCACAACGCTATTACCGCTACCGCTGTTGTTTTTACTCCCCAGCACGTCAGCATCGTCAGATCCAGAATTAGCTGCATTCTCTGATGACCTGTTAGCAGATGAAAATTCTGCTAAACCAGAACCGGTGCTGACCTCTTCTTAGAGCACACCTCTCCATTTTTTTGGGCTTACGGCTAGTGGGCAGTGCCCATTCTACACACTGAAAAATTGCAACCCTATTCTTCTAATTTCAAAACATGCAAACTCTTCCATCTCCCAGCGCATCTACTGACTTTGACATGGATGATTGGCGCAGCGGCTATCGCTCGCAGCCGAACGAATATGCTTACGAAATCGAAGATATTGATGGCAAAATTCCAGCAGAGCTAGAAGGCACTTTGTTCCGCAATGGGCCAGGCTTACTCGATATTGCCGGACATCCAGTGCATCATCCTTTTGATGGTGATGGCATGATTACCGCTATTTCCATCTCAGAGGGTAGGGCATTTTTTCGTAATCGCTTTGTGCGCACTGAGGGCTATATCAAAGAAAAAGCTGCCGGTAAACCACTTTATCGAGGTGTATTTGGGACTCAAAAACCCGGTGGCCCATTAGCTAATGCCTTTGACCTGCGTCTAAAGAATATCGCCAACACCAATGTGCTCTACTGGGGAGACAAACTGCTGGCGCTATGGGAAGCAGCGGAACCCCATCGACTGGACCCTCAAACCCTGGAAACTCTGGGGTTAGATGATTTAGATGGTGTGCTCAAATCAGGGGGAGCCTTCTCAGCCCACCCGCGCATTGATCCAAGTTGCGATCGCACCAAAAATCAGCCCTGTCTGGTGAATTTCGGCGTTAAAACGGGGCTTTCCAGCACCATTACCCTGTACGAATTTGACCCGAAAGGCCGTTTAGTACATACCCACCAGCGCAATATTCCAGGGTTTGCCTTTTTGCATGACTTTGCAATTACCCCCAACTATTGCATTTTCTTTCAAAACCCAGTGGGCTTTAACCCTGTGCCTTACCTGGCAGGTGTCAAGGGCGCTGCTGAATGCATCCAATTCAATGCCAAACAGCCCACCCGTGCCATTGTGATTCCACGGGACGGCACCAGCCCAATTCAGACCATCGATCTACAGCCTTGCTTTGTCTTTCATCATGCCAATGCTTTTGAGGCTGACGGCAAACTCTATCTAGATTCAATTTGCTATCAAGAATTTCCCGATCTCAAGGGCGCAGAAAATTATCTGGAAGCCGATTTTAGTCGTATTCCTGAAGGACAGCTGTGGCGGTTTGAATTAGACCTGGCCACAGAGACTAGCCAGGCTAAATGTCTGATTGAGCGCGGCTGCGAGTTTCCCGATTTAAATCCCCAACACGTCGGTCGACCTTATCGCTACCTCTATATTGGGGTAGCCCATCGCCCACAAGGAAATGCACCGCTCCAAGCCGTGATGAAGCATGACTTAACCACCGGACAAGAAGAAATTTGGAGTTTCGCCCCCCGTGGTTTTGCCGGTGAGCCTGTTTTTGTCCCACGTCCCCAGGGAACAGCCGAGGATGACGGTTGGGTGTTAGGGCTGTTCTACAATGCCGAGCGTCGTTGCTCAGAGCTAGCCATTTTAGATGCCCAACACATCACGCAAGGACCGATCGCCACACTGAAACTTCCACACCATATCCCCTATGGTTTACACGGTCATTTCATGCAAAATCTGGTTTTTAACGCTTAGAGAAAAACGGTTTTTACCAACCCTCTTCACCTAATCCTATCGACCAGATCAGGGATGATACCTATTTGTGGCGATTAGCGGTTGCGGACCAGAAACAAGCGGGCACTATCTGACTGTAGCCAAGTAACAAATAGCACCCGTACTGTCGATGAACACCAGTCATCCGTCCAGCCAGGAAACCTTGAACTATCGACTACGCCCTAATAGCAAGGGCGTGCGCTTAGACATCTGGGAAAATAGCCCAGCATTTGATCCAGGCCAAGCGTCGTATCGCTTTTTTGTGACTTATCAACTCAATTCAGCGGACGACGCCCAAACTATCCTGGAAAGCTACCTGGCCGTCAATGAGATACACCATGCTGTACCGTCTAACGACGCAGTGACTCCTATCCATTTGCGGACTCTAATCGGAGCATCTCCGTCTTAAATAGTCTGATCTAAGGTGTCTCAGGCACTTGCAACTGCCGCTCTTGTTCTTCTAAATAGTAATCGCCCAAATCTACATCGTTGATAAGAATGGTTTCGTACCGTAGTAAGCCATTGACATACACTTGCTCGCCAACAACTGGAGCCGCTTCTGCGGTCAAAATCCAAACCTGACCAGTGCCATCATCAATCTCATACAACCAGCCATTTAAAATCGCCAGACGCTGAGTAACTGAGCCAGTAATAGGCACCGCTTGTTCCACTTGCTGCGGCTGACGCAGGGAATCAATCTTAACTGTTGACTTGGACAAAGATAGCGTGGGAATCTGGCTTCCCGATGGAGCCTGACAGGCCATACCTAGGGTCATAACGCCCATCCCCAAGCCCACTAGGGTTAATCTGTATTTTGAAGAAAACATCACACAAGCAGCCTGTCAGAGTTAAATGCTATTGAGATAAAACGCATTTGAGCATAAACACACTTGGGCAAAGCGCTACAGCTAAGTCCATTGGCTTTGCTACTAGGTTAGCTGAGAGATAGGCAAGTTTGTACACCTATAGTTTGGGTCGGGGAAGAGCCTTTGGTACGCTGGTGAGAGCCAATGTGGCTAGTATCTCCTAAATAACTAGCTGCGTCGGCACAACTGCCGATAAAGTCAGCAAAAATTTTATGGCCCAGCGGTTAGATGGCAAAGCGCTTGCCCACAAAATTCAATCTCAGCTTGCAGCCGATATTACTCAAGAGCGAGAGCATCGAGAGCGTCCTCCAGGTCTGGCTGTTGTCATGGTTGGGGATAACCCTGCCAGTGCGGCTTATGTCAGAAATAAAGAACGTGCCTGTGAGCGCATGGGTATTGCGTCCTTTGGGGCTCATTTACCAGCAGATACCTCTCAAGCCAGCGTTGCTGAGCTGATTGATCAACTCAACCAAGATGAACGAGTTGATGGCATTCTCATTCAGCTACCGCTGCCAGAGCATTTAGACGCAGTAGCTCTACTCAATCAGATTGATCCAGCTAAAGATGCTGATGGTCTGCACCCTGAAAATATGGGGCGACTGATGCGCGGAGAATCAGGTCTGCGGAGCTGCACCCCCGCCGGTGTGATGGCCGTGCTTAAGGAATACAACATTGAGCCAGCCGGGAAGACAGCTGTCGTTTTGGGACGTAGCATCTTAGTCGGCAAACCGATGGCGCTGATGCTATTAGAAGCTAATGCGACAGTTACCATTGCACACTCACGAACCCAGAATTTGCCCGAGTTATGTCGACAGGCTGATATTTTGGTGGCCGCTGTGGGGCGTCCAGGGATAATCGGTGCCGATTGGGTCAAACCAGGCGCTGCCATTATTGATGTGGGGATCAATCGGATTCAGGATGCTGAATCCGGTAAGTTTCGGTTAGTTGGAGATGTGGATTTTGCCAGCGTAGAACCCATTGCTGGGGCAATTACTCCTGTACCTGGTGGAATTGGCCCTATGACAGTGACCATGTTGTTGCACAATACAGTATTAAGCTACCGTAAGCGATTTAATGGTTAATTAATAGTTAACCTTTTTGCTTTGAGCCACGCGATCTCAAGTTGCTGTGGTGCAACTGATTCATAACTTTTTTATGGTAACTATGATGACTACCGATGTCGCTGCTGATTTTGACCTTAAAACTTACCTCACTACCAAGTGTGCCGAGGTAGAGGCAGCTCTTGAGCAGTCATTGCCGGTAGTCTATCCCGAAACGATTTACGAATCGATGCGCTACTCGCTTATGGCGGGGGGCAAACGACTACGACCGATTTTATGTCTAGCCACTTGTGAGCTGGTGGGGGGAACCGTGGCCCAGGCAATGCCGACGGCTTGTGCCCTGGAAATGATACATACCATGTCGTTAATCCACGACGATCTGCCGGCTATGGACAACGACGATTATCGTCGGGGAAAACTTACAAACCATAAGATCTATGGTGACGACGTAGCGATTTTAGCCGGGGATGCTCTGCTTGCCTATGCCTTTGAATTTGTTGCTGATCGCACTCAAAATGTCCCACCCAAAGCGATTTTAGAAGTCATCCGACGCTTAGGAAAAGCAGTAGGCGCTGCTGGACTAGTGGGTGGTCAGATTGTCGATTTGGCATCTGAGGGCAAGACCGATACATCCATCGAAACTCTGAATTTTATTCATATGCATAAGACCGCTGCTTTGCTGGAGGTTTCTGTGGTTGCGGGAGCTGTTCTGGCGGAAGCTGAGTCTGAAACTATAGAGCGTCTATCGCGCTATGCTCAAAATATTGGCCTGGCCTTTCAGATTGTGGACGACGTTCTTGACATCACTTCAACCCAGGAGGAACTGGGGAAATCAATTGGTAAAGATGTTCAGGCGCAGAAAGCAACATACCCGAGTATTTGGGGATTAGATGAGTCAAAGAAACAGGCTGAAACGTTAGTGCAAGCAGCTAAGGATGAGCTGGCACCCTTTGGCACCCTCAAACAGCCTCTAGTTGCGATCGCAGACTTCATCACGGCACGCACACATTAAAATCGCATTTACATTTACATACCCATATGGAAGCCTTTAGCGAGATCTTTCAAAACCACGTTCTGGTTGTATCTTTGGTGGCCTGTTTGAGTGCGCAGTTACTCAAACTGATTATCGAAGTGATCACTAACCATCGCCTTAACTTTCGTGTCCTGGTTGAAACAGGGGGTATGCCCAGTTCCCATTCAGCATTGGTCACGGCTCTAGCCTGTGGCATTGGCCAGACCATTGGCTGGTCTAGCCCAGCTTTTGCTGTCACAGCAGTATTTGCGGTAATTGTTATGTATGATGCCGCCGGAGTTCGCCAAGCCGCAGGCAAACAGGCACGTGTGCTCAATCAAATTGTGGATGAGTTTTTTCAAGAGCATGAATTTCAAGAAGATCGCCTGAAAGAGCTATTAGGTCATACGCCGGTACAGGTGATTGCAGGTGCAGCTTTAGGCGTTTTTATTGGCCTGCTGGCAGCACCAGCTTACTAGACATGAGCAACAAGTAAATTCGCTCAGCGAATGGTGTCAGTTAATCTGATCACCTGTTCGCCATTTACCAAAAACGAGTTTAGCCCGCTATCCACTAACTGCTGTAGCTTAGTTGCTGCCGCTGATGAGTCAGTTGTATGCAGCACTAGCAAATACGGCTGTTCCAGGTATACAGCCAGCCCCACATTGCCTTGTTGAGCCAAGTCGCGTCCAATAGCCGGATTTGCCTGATAATCAACTAATACAGCCACGCCTTCACCCAGCAGAGTAGGCTGGTACCGAGGTTGGCTATTGCTGCTTTGATTCCCCTCATCAACAGCGGCAACTGTTACAGGGTCCTCCTCCGGCATAGGTTGCGGCTCCGGCACAGGCTCCTCCACAGCAGTGGGCGCTACAACCTCAGCAGTAGGAGCAGGGGATTCATCTGGTACTGCTGCTGCTGCTGAGGTTGTAGCCTCTACTACGACAGTGTCAAACTGCTCAATGTCATTTAAGTAGAGCGCCCAAGAGTTGGCAACTTCTAGGGAGTTAAAGCCGCCAGCTCGAACAACGGTATCCTCCAGGTAGTTACATACTAGAGTGGTTTTATCAACTGGTAAGACGGACATGATGCGATCGCGAGTAGTCTCATCCGCCCCCCGTACCAACAATAAATACTCCCCACTGGCAGGAGGTGGACAATCAGGATAACTCTGGGCTATTCCCTGGCTACCATCTAAAAGCAGAAGGAGCATCGCTCCACTTAGCCATCGATATCCCATAGCCATGTCTCCTAGCTAACTAAACCGCATCATTCTTCAAAGGGACTGCAATTTTAATAGAGAAATAACCCAACCTGAGGAAGCATGACCTTTTCGTTAAGCTGCAGTGGCTAAAGAAGCTAGCGGATCGCTCACCGAGGCTAGCGGCACTTCAAACTCTCCAGTGGCAATATACTCCAGCCTCAGCTTCAGCCAGGTAATAAAAACTTTATCGGTTGAAACCACAGCAGCTGCAGGCTGTGGACAACTTGCTTTAACTGCTTCTAATTCTGGCGACTCCAAAAAAGCAGGTTGTTTAATCAACCAAAAATCGATCTCTTTTTCCTGTTCCTGATAGTAGCGTCGCCGTTCTTTAAGGACCTCAGCTAAAGGCTCTTCTTCCAATAGAAAGCGCTGACTGGCCACGGCGTAATAGTATGTCGTCATCCGTCCTGTAAAAGAGACAATGGTAATGAGTCCCAAAGGAACTCGGTATTTAAATCCAATAGCTTGGATTTTAACAGGGAATGCTAAGTCGCGATTACCTTCTGTAATCAAACCTTGTTAAACCTTGCTATACAGGGTTTGCTAAAAAACAGCATTAATCAATCTGAATCTTCAAGGTTTCAAACTCCCTTAGAAATCGATCGGTGTCGTCGCAACCGCACGAGGCACTTCCGACTCATCTTCAGCTAATAGATAACCCTCATCTTCTTCGAAATCATCTTCATCATCCTGGAGAGTAACATTAGCGCCGTTAATTAAAACTCCCAGCAAACGGATATCTTCATTGAGATCAAGCTCTTCAAGCGCCGTGTTTAAAACAGCCCTTTCGGTCACACCGGGTCGAGCCACCAGAATCATGCCATCAGTTTGCTCTTCCAACAGCAACGCATCATCAACACGACTTAATGATGGTGTATCTAAAATCACCATATCAAACCGTTCACGAGCATCATCTAAAAAGCGACGCATCTCGCTAGACTCAAGAATTGCGGCAGCCTGACGTTGTGGACCAGGACTAGGAGACACATACAAGTTCTCAATAAATGGCACCATACGAATGTGATCGCCGACGCTACCACCGTAGTAACGTAACGGCTCCATCAAAACCTGATCGTCATTTACCAAACTTAAGTACTGCGCTTTTGATCCTGAACGCAAATCAGCTTCTACCAACAGAGTCCGACGTCCAGCTTGAGCTGCTGCGATCGCTAAATTGTAGGCCGTAATGCTTTTACCTTCATTAGCAATAGTGCTAGTAACCAGCACTACTCGAGGACCAATAACGCTATCCTCAAATCCCGTTAGTCGTAATTTGCTCAAGCAGCGTTCATAACTACTGTGATACTGAGAGTCTGACTGCACCAAGATCGGAGCCGCTTTCGCCGGTCGTGTACGAATCATCGGCACTGCTCCCAGGATAGGCATATCCTGATCGCGCAGTAGTTTCTCCAAATCTTCCGGTGTACGGACAGTACCATCTAGCAGATCTAATAGAAAGATAATGCCACCACCAGCTACTAATCCCAGAAGACCTCCCGCTAGTAACACAGTGGCTGGGTTGGGCTTTTCAGGCTCATTGATAACAGAAGTAGGCGGGCTAGCCACCGTCAAACTACTCACGGTTTCGGCTTCAGCAGCCTCGGCATCTACAATTCGAGCCTGAATCTGATCGTAGAGGGCCTTTTTCAGACCGACCTGATAAGCTAATCGCTCACGCTCTAATTGCTTATTAGGCAAACTAGAATACTGCTGGCGTAAGTCTTGAGCCGATAGAGCCAGTACCTGATTCTGACTCAGCAAGGTATCTCTTTCAGTTTGCAAAGTTACTAGCTGATTTGCCAGGGCTGCGCGAGCTGGATCTAAATTGCCATTAATATTTACAACACCAGCCGGTAAAGCCGCGGTCTGGCCATCGCCAGATAAAACGTCACTAACTCGACGACTTAGCTGCGACTGTAGGGCATTAAGGTTGCGCACTGCATCCACCACAGCCGGGTGGTCTGCCCGATAATCTGATGCTTGTAGCAACGCAAGTTCATTCTCGACTTGATAGCTTTGCGCCCGCAGATTGGCAATCAGTGGATCGGCACTCAACGCAGAAGACACATAGGCTTCATCGGCACTCAGCCCTAAACGTTGCTGTAAACTCTGTATTTGAGCATCAATCCCAGCCAGTGTGATTTGATTTTGACGAATTTGCTGTTGGCTTCCTGAAATTTGCCCCAGCAAACTGCCATCTAAGGCTGCTTGAATCGCCGGTCCCTCTTGACGATCGTATTGCTCTAGAGTTTGTTCGGCTTGTCTTAGAGCTGTTTCAATAGGTGGCAATCGCTCATTTAAGGCATCAATAATGGCCTGCAATCGAGCTTTATTACGTACACGACTCAGCTCAACCATACCCTGAAACATAGTATTGAGAACTATTGTCGCTGTTTCTTCGTCATCATGGATAAAGCGAACAATGGCCTGCAGTCCACCTTCATCCTTACCACCATTAACATCAACCGTAGTATTTCTGCGAATCTGCCCTGGTGAAAGCTCTACACCTCGATTGACTAACTGGCGAGATACTTCTTGGAGTAAGACTTCAGATAGTAATTGGTCTTCGTTAATAATCCCTCTACCCAGCTGGTCAATCGTATCAGCGGTATTGGTAAGGGACACCAGAGGTGCATTATCAACCAGTATGCCTTCGGCATAGTACTCAACTGGTGGTGGCGGCTGCAGCGCAACAACTCCCGAAGCGCCCAGAATCGACAACAAACATGTCAATCCAGCCCACTTATATCGCTGAACAGCTAACAGATATCGCTTGATGATAGGAGATACCATGGACACTCATCGGATAAGAGAACTAGTTTGAGGCAGTTGCCTGAATCATTGGCTCAGGTAGAGATCATTAATATGTCAGAAATCTAGGTTACTGATCCGGACTTTAAAGAAATCATAGCTTAATCACTCAACGGATATCCTTGATCTGGATATACCGTGAATACAGACAAAGCTAGTCAAAAAAGTCACCAGTAAAAATGCCATCAAAAAAGAGGATGAAGCTCAGGATATCCTGAAAAGGTCGGGTAACCGTATCGATGGCAAAAGTAATACGGTTAATAAAGTTTCGACCAACTACAATGACGTCGTTATCGCGCAGGGGGGGATTCTGAGTCGGATCTCCATAGATTGCATCCTTAGCATCCAACTTGGTAACCACCGGTTTTCCTTGCTCTGGATCAAAGCGAATGAGCGCCACGGAGCCTAGATTCGCCTGATTCAATGGTAGCCCCAGACCATCACCACCTCTGACAGCATCACCCACTAACGCATCTACAAATGTGCTGCCATTCGGTACACGGCGACCTCCCACAACACCGCCGGGATAGTTAAACACTCGCACTAAAATATCAGGCTGAGCAAACGTAGAGCGAGTAACCAGGTTGACATCGTAATCTTGAGACTGAGCCGGATCGAGCCGGGATATGATGACCACATCTCCATCTTCCAAACGCTCCTCTGGTAGTGGACTACCATCACGAACAGGTGTGTAAAGGTCGACGGTTTTTTCGATCAAACGATTATTAGGCAATCGCCGCTGAATACGGATCTCACGTAAATCAGCCGTACTACGAGCACCACCAGCAGCCAGCAGAGCAGCCGTCACCCGCGGCACGTCGAGAGGATATAAGCCCGGACGCTCAATTTCTCCTAGCATAATGACTTCTACTCCCCGTTGAGCAGTCAGAGTCAGCGTTACATCTGGCACTCCAAACCGCTGTGGGTTCTCAGCTCGCAACGTCTGATAGTCAGGGGCAATACGCTGGTTAATCTCAACTTCAGCAACTTGATAGGGCAGCCCTTGAAGTGCATTTGCCAAACCGACAGAACGCACTTCAGACAATACTACATACTGATTATAGCGCTCTTTAATGACTCTAGCAGTATAAAATAGGAGTAGCTATCGGCCCAAGTTGGTCAAACCGTACTCATGGTGACACCCCGAGCTGCTCAACCTACCGTCAAATTTATCGATGACTACTGCGAGTCCTATCGAGACCTGTTCGCTGAAGTCAGAAGTTTTGAGGCCTTCAAACATTTACATGTGGGTCTGATTTCAGAGGTTAAGCGCAAATCCTTACCGGCTATTGCTAAAGTTGTTGGCTTGCCAAATTCACAGTCGTTACAACAATTTCTATGTGAATCTCC
>NZ_AWNH01000024.1 GCF_000482245.1 Leptolyngbya sp. Heron Island J
CCTCGGGTATGTACAGATCGACACTATATCGGTGGTAGAACGAGCACACCATCATGTCTTCTACTCTAGAGTGCCGAAATTTAAGCCCGCCATGACCAATCAAATGTTGCTCAATGGCGACATTTTTGAGTATTGGGCCCACGCGGCAGCTTTTCTCCCCATTACCGATTTTCGCTTCTCCTTACCCTACAAACACGCCATTAAAAGCGGCCAAACCCATTGGTATAGAAACCGTGATACAAAGCTCATGGGAGAGCTGTTGGCCCGCATCCGTTCAGATGGCCCGATACGAGCCCGAGATATCGAAACGAACACCACAAAACGTGCAGGTTGGTGGGACTGGAAGCCTGCCAAAAAAGCACTCGAACAGTTGTATATGGAGGGCGACCTCATGGTCAGCAACCGTGAAGGTTTCCAGAAAACCTATGACCTGACCGAGCGGGTACTACCATCTCACGTAAATTCACAAATGCCCAGCATGGAAGAATTTGCGGCGCATATTGTCGATCAACAGCTGCGCTGCCATGGTTTGGTTTCACTTAAAGGGCTGACCTACCAGCGTCGCAATGCTGAACTACGTAAGGCTGTAAAAGCTTTAGTAAACGAACGGTTGGCGCAGGGCACTTTAGAACAAGTACAAGTGAGCAGTGGCGAAGTATTTATATTGGAAACGGGGGCGTTGGAACGTCCTCTTCCCCGGTTGAACAGCCGCATGTTGATTCTTTCACCATTCGACAATAGTGTCATTCAGCGAGAACGGCTCAAAGCACTGTTTCAATACGACTACCGGATAGAATGTTATGTACCTGCAGCCAAACGTCAGTATGGCTACTTTTGCCTGCCGCTACTTTACCGCGATGAATTTATTGGGCGGATGGATTGTAAAGCCCATCGAAAAATTAGCCATTTAGAGATCAAATCACTCCATTGGGAACAACATAATTTTGATGAAGATTTAGTCATTGCTGCATTTGTAGACGCTATTACACAATTCTGTCATTTTCAACAATGTGACTCAGTGGCTTTGACTAAAGCTCACCCAAAACATCTAACTCAACGTTTGCACAGTGCGCTCAAACCTCTAGGGTGATATCAAGCCAAACAGGCTAAGAAGTCAATCAGGCCGTTTTTGGCCTTTGCCCGTAGCTTGCCAGGATTCTTCGTCCAGTCGCTGACCAGTTCCACCCAGTCAGAGGCTTCGATCACCCGATAGGTTTTGCCGTCATTTGCTTTGATTTCTGACACCCTATCGGTAAGGGTTTGAGCCGGTATATTCGTATGGTGGCTCATGGTGCGATCCCCCACTTGGCCCGCTAGTTCTGGATACCATCGCCTACAGGTCGTCCACCAGTCGCCATCGAGAGCTTGCGTTCTGACCTGCTATAGCAAATGCGCCCCTTTCGGAGTCCATGGCATGTGAGGAACAATATTACAAGTTATCCTCGCGCCATCTCACCATGAAGAAAGATTCTTACTATAGGAATAGGGTGTCCTTATTGTTGAGCGGAGGTACTTATCGTGACAGCTACTTGCCACACTCCCATTAACTTAGATTTGCAAACACCCATTTGGGAACGGTTTTTCATCGTTTCTCCACTGGTCATTATCGGTACCCGTGAACCTGATGGGAACTGTGATCTGGCTCCTAAACATCGGGCTATACCCCTGGGGGACGGCAACTTTTTTGGGTTTATTTGCACTCCACGTCACCATACCTATCAGAATATTCGACGAGAACAGGCATTTACAGTTAGTTTTTTGAATCCTAGTCAAATTCTGTCGGCAAGTCTGGCTGCGACTCCTCGTGATGCTCATGATCAAAAACCAGCCCTTAATACGTTGCCCACTATCCCGGCAACGGTGATAGAGGGTGAGTTGCTGACTGATATTACCTTAGGTTTAGAATGTGAGCTTTTCAAAATTGTCGATGGCTTTGGTGATAATAGTTTGATTGCTGGCAAAATTGTCGCAGCCCAGGTCAAGGAGGCCGCTTTGCGTACCAATGCCGAAGACGATCAAGATATTTTGCTGCGCTCACCATTGTTGGCCTATTTATCCCCAGGTCGCTACGCCAAAATTGATCATAGCTACTCGTTTCCCTTTCACGTTGGTTCGCATCTATGACTCTGACTCCCATACCTGCTCAGACTGGTCGGTTACTTCTAGATTATTTTTATCAGCACCGCAACACTATGGTTGAAACGGTGCAAGCACTGGCTAAGATAGAGTCTCCTTCTACTGTGCCCGCTTCGCAACAACCGTTACTCGATCGGTTACAGACAGAATTTGAACGGCGGGGGCTACGGGTACGGCGATTGTCAGGTGAGCGTACAGGCGGGCATCTGTTAGCTATCTCTAAGCAGAGTTCTCCGGAACAGCCGAAACAGCTAATGCTGGGACACTGTGATACGGTCTGGCCTTTAGAAACCCTAGCGACTATGCCCATTAAGCGGCACCAGGGTAAACTCTATGGTCCGGGGGTCTATGATATGAAGGCAGGCATCACTATGATGCTGTTTGCTCTAGAAGCACTGCAGGTTTTAGACCTCAAACCACAGGTATTGCCATTAGTATTGCTTAACTCCGATGAGGAGATTGGCAGCTTTGAATCGACCCGCCATGTGAGAAGACTGGCTAAGATTTGCGATCGCACCTTTGTGCTGGAACCCTCTCTAGGTCCCCGTGGTCATCTCAAAACTGCACGCAAGGGGGTGGGGCATTTTACCATTGAAGTCATCGGTCAGGCCGCCCATGCTGGATTAGAACCTGATAAAGGTGCTAGCGCCATTTTGGAACTCTCCTTTATCATCCAAAAACTATTTGACCTCAACGATCCTGAAGCCGGTATCACGGTCAATGTCGGTACCATTGATGGTGGCATTCGCCCCAATGTCATCGCTCCCGTCAGCCGCGCCGAAGTGGATGTGCGGGTGTTGCACCAAAGTGACGTTCATCGTATTGAGCAGGCAATTCTTACCCTGCAGCCCAATACGGTCGGCACTCAGCTAAAAATAAAGGGCAAAATTGGCCGGGCTCCCTTAGAAAAGACTCCCCGCAATCAACAGCTTTGGCAGCTGGCTCAACAAACAGCGACAGATCTGGGGTTTGACTTAGAAGAACGCACCGTAGGCGGTGGCTCAGATGGCAATACCACCAGCTTATATACCGCCACCCTGGATGGCATGGGGGCCGTTGGAGACAGTGCCCATGCCCCCGGTGAATTTATTTACATTGACCCCTTGGTTGAACGCACTGCCCTACTGACACAACTGTTACTCGCTCCTGCCCTGCCTCTCCTCTGAGGCAAGTCCGCTATTAAATCTCCATCAGGAGGCCATTATGGAACGACGATATATATTGGGTGCCCTCACACGCATTAGTGATTTAGACACTGTGCCGTTTACAGTTAGGCACCTGGCTAGAGATAATTGGGCTACTGGTGACTATGTGGTGGGGGAAGTGCTCTCAGCCCATCGACAGCCTGATGCCATTGAACTAACAACGGGTCGCATGGCTCGCGTGATGCCAGGAGACTGGGTTGTAGGTGCCTTTGGCGTGCGCCGCGCGACATTAGAAGCTGTAGGAGATTGGCAATCTATCCAGAAGGATAACCTGATGGAAGATATGACCAATGCCGGTTTCTTTGGTCGGATTACCTCGCAATCGGTGTTAATCGCTCCGCAGCCTGTTTTAAGGTATTGCGGCCATGTGATCCGTGAGGGACATAAGATTTGTATGCAAGATTTTGTTCCTAGGGTAGAGTGGCAATCCTATACGTGTCCCACCATTATGATCATCGGCACCTCTATGTCAGCCGGTAAGACAACAGCAGCACGAGTGATTATCCATTTACTCAAAGAGATGGGGTTACGGGTGATTGGCACAAAGCTGACAGGGGCTGGCCGCTATCGCGATATTCTGTCAATGCATGATGCGGGCGCTGATGCCATCTTTGACTTTGTAGATGCGGGGCTACCCTCTTCTGTGGTACCACCGGAAGAATTTCGGCAGTCCCTACGCCAGCTGCTATCGACAATTATGGCCCAACATCCCGATGTGGTAGTCGCTGAGGCTGGAGCCTCTCCCTTTGAACCTTACAATGGTGCCGTTGTCCTAGAAGAGGTGGCAGATCAAGTTGTATTCACCGTATTATGTGCCTCTGATCCCTATGCTGTCATTGGCGTTAGCCAAAGCTTTGGCATCACTCCCGACATTGTTAGTGGCATTACCACTAATACAACAGCTGGCATTCAGCTAGTGGAAAAATTAGCGAAGGTACCTGCCCTCAGTCTCACAACCGATGAATCTATAAATAGGCTGCGGTCATTACTCAAAAATTGTTTGGCTGAGCACCCATTAGGGATCGCTTAAGTAGTTCGGGAGTATGGGAGATCAGGCTGGTTACCCTTTTTGTAGTAATGCTGAACACATAAAAATACGGTCATAAGCTATCACGGATCTAATGCCTCAAAACCAGAAACAATATCCAGGAGTTCTTCTGTGATAGCATCTTGGCGTTGCTGCTGATAGGCTACTCTAAGGGTTTGTAAACGCTCATCAATATTCTTTTCAGCAACTTGCATGGCTGCCAGACGGCTAGCATTTTCACTTGCCAATGATTCAGCACAGGCCCGATATAGACCACTAAAGAAGTGCTGTTGAAAAATAGCTGTAAATAGACGCTCATAATCCATCATCACCTGGGGCCGACAGCGAGCAGGCCAGGGCTTCTGCTCTAACTGCTTTAGGTAGAGATAGCTCAGGGGAAATAATTGTAATAATGTTGGGGATGACATCATGCCCCCCGTCGGTCGATTATGAAATACCCAAATATGATCAACTTGAGATTTTTGTCGCCAGCTTTCTAACTGCAACACAATTTGCTGTATCAATGGGGTGATTCCCCCTAGTGAACAGGGCACTGATAGACATTGATTGACCTCATATCCAGCTGCAGTCAAACTATCTCCCACACGAGAGCCAACAGCTAAAAATGTGGGGGATTTTAACTCTGCCTCAGACCTAGCCTGAAAGCGATATAATCGTTCCAGACGGCGATTCATAAACTCAACCAGCTGTGGATTAAAACGTCCACACATGCCTTGATCGCTACCAAAGATAACAATGCCTAAACACTGAGGAACTCCGGGTTTTTGGGTACTAAGTACCCCTGGCAAATTAATCATGAGTACTTGCATAGCCATAGCCAAAACCTGACTATGGTCAGCCAAGGAAAGTACAGCATCCTCATATTGATGAATATTGACTACTGCTAGGGATTTCATCATTTTGACAATCGACTGTAAATCATCCGCAGTGCTAATTTTTCGTTGCAGAGATTCTAATGTCTTCATCGGTTCTCTTAGACTAAAGTTATCCAGAAACTAAATGCAGAGACTGTCTGGCTATCTCTAATAATGCTTGACAGTCTTCGTTAGACAGCTTTTCGCCGAGTACAATCCGCTGACATACATCCGGGAGTTGTTGCTCTACTGTTCGACACAGTAACGCTTCTATGTCAGGAATTTTAGCAAGTGGCACTTCATCTAATAAGCCGATATTGGCAGCCAGCAGCAGAGCAATCTGTTGGCTAACGGTGAGTGGATGCTGCTGGTCTTGCCGCAGTACAGCCCTAATCCGACGCCCCCGCACCAGCGATTGTTGGGTCGATTCATCCAACCGGGTACCAAAACGGGCAAAGGATTCTAGTTCTTGAAACTGGGAATACATTAATCGTAAATCCCCTGCTACGGCCCGATAGGCCGATAATTGGGCTTTGCCACCTACACGAGAAACCGACCGACCGACATCCACAGCCGGTAATACTCCCTTTTGAAAGAGTGTGGGTGTGAGATAAATTTGCCCGTCCGTAATTGATACTAAATTAGTCGGAATATAGGCCGATAAGTTTCCAGCTTCGGTTTCTACAATTGGTAACGCTGTCAAAGATCCTCCCCCCAAGTCTGACCGGAGACAGGTAGAGCGCTCCAGCAAGCGAGAGTGAAGATAAAAAATATCGCCGGGAAACGCTTCTCGTCCTGGGGGGCGACGTAACAATAACGAGAGTTCTCGGTAAGCCCGAGCATGGTGGATTAGGTCATCATAGACAATTAAGACATCACGCCCTTTATCCATAAAATATTCGGCCATAGCCGTTGCAGTATAGGGGGTAATATACTGAAGAGCTGGGGTTTCTTCACCACTGGCCACCACCACAATGCAATGGTCCATGGCTCCTTCGTGACGCAGTGTGGCAATGAGCTGGGCGACGGCATCACTCCGCTGGCCAATGGCGCAATAAATGCAGATCACATTATGCTTTTTTTGGTTGAGTATCGTGTCTAAAGCAATGGCAGTTTTGCCGGTCTGACGATCGCCCACAATCAGCTGTCGTTGTCCACGGCCAATTGGTACTAGCGCGTCGATTACCTTAATACCGGTCTGTAGAGGCACACGTACAGGAGCCCGTTCCATAATGGTAGGCGCTGGTCGTTCAATCGGTCGTCGCTCTAATAAAGGTAGGGGTCCACCTTGATCTAACGGTGTCCCAAGCGCGGTCACTACTCGACCTAACAAGCTTTCTCCCACAGATGTATCTAATACCCGACCAGTGCGCTGTACCTGGCTGCCTGCCTTGATGTCCGTATGGTTATTTAGTAACACCACACCGACTTCGTTTGGGTCCAGGTTGAAGGCCAAACCGATAGAGCCATCGGCAAACTTAACTTGTTCTTGCGATCGCACATTTGGTAACCCCACCACCCGTGCAATGCTATTTCCCAAAAAGGTAACTGTGCCAACTTCCCGACAGGTCAACTCCAGAGTAGTTTGTGTTCGCGCTTGGGCAAAGGATGCCAGCGTCTGGTCCAATGCTGTTGTTAGTGAAGTTGATGACTTAGTGTTTTGCATATCATTGCCCAGCTGGTCCACTCGATACTTGCCGATCAACTTGTCGATCTAGCATTTGAGTAAGATTCTGTTCCAGGGTCTCTAAATACCTCGCCAGGTTCCAATCTAAACAATAACCAGGAACATTCAGCTCCAGGCCACATACCAGGGCCGGATTTATGTCGTATTGGATGTGGGAGAACGGTCCAATGGTATGCAGTGCCTCTGTAATTGCTTGCTCTGTCACAGCTGATAAAGGAAAGCTACTATACAGCTGCACTGACGCTGCATCTGTGAGAGCTGTACGGAGCTTGGTACGCTCTACCTCTGGTAGCTGAGCCAGGCGAGCGAGAAAGCGATTAACAATCTGATGCTCCAGAGAAGCATCAGCCAGTTCCGTCAGTACCTGACGCAGGGTTTGGGTAACCTGATAGGTAGTTTGTTGTTGACAAGTCCGCAATACGGTTGCCTTTTCCTGAGCAATCCCTCGGTACCAGCGATCTCTGGCGGCTGCGACTTCATCTTTGGTTCTCTCTAGAAGCGTCAGGCGTTCGTCTTCTAGCTGCGATCGTAGTTCAGCTATGCGCTGTTCTCGATGGGCGGCAAAATCCTGCTGCATCTGTTGTAACCGCTGAGTCTCTTGTTGAGCTAAGGTCTCCCGCTGCTCTGCTCGTTCTAGCTGATCTAGAATGGTCTTTTTGCGCTCCTCCATAGCACGAGTAATTGGCCCATAGAGAAATCGTTGTAACAACCAAACCAAAATTAAAAAGTTAATGATTTGCACTACCACGATGCGGTAATCAATCAGCATGGCCTACCCTCCCAATTGGGTTGTCACGTAAGACCAAAATGGATTGGCAAAAATCAAAATCAGCGTAATCACAAAGCAATAAATTGCAGTGGATTCTACTAATGCCATACCCACAAATAGAGTACGGGTAATGGTATTCGCCTCATCGGGTTGTTGGGCCAGGGCACTGAGAGCTTGGGCCAGGGCACGACCTTCCCCTAACGCAGGAGCGATTGAGCCTACCGCAATAGTTAACCCAGCCACCACGATCGAAGCCATGCCAATAAGCGCAACATTATCCATGAGAAACGTCTCCTGAAGAATTAGATGAATCCGGGGATGAAAGATGGGAAGATGGGGTTTGAACCTCAGTGGCCGAGGCAATAAATACCATGGCCAAAATGGCAAAGATGTAGGCCTGAAGTAACCCAGTTACCAGGGCAAATGCCTGCATGACCACAGGAAAAAATAGCGGGGCAATAGACAGCAAAATCGCCCCGATCATGGTGCCACTCATGACATTGCCAAATAGCCGTACCGACAATGAAATAATACGAGATACATCGCCGATCAGGTTGAACGGTAACATGATCGGCGTAGGTTCTAAATATTGCTGTAGGTAGGCTCGCCATCCCTTCCGGCGGATGCCAAACCATGGTACGGCCCCAAAAACACAGATGGCTAAAGCTACCGTAGTAGAGAGTGAACCAGTGGGTGGTTGATACCCCGGCAAAATGGTGAGTAAATTTGAAGTGGCAATAAAAATAAACAACGATCCGACAAAAGGTAAATAGGGGGCCGGATCTTGCTGACTGATATCTCGAATTTGGTTGGTTACCCCCAGTACTAGCACCTCCAATAGGTTTTGCCCTGGCGAAATCTGCGTTGCTGCTGACAGTTTACGGGTTATCCACCAGGACCCTAAGACCAACAATCCCATCACAAACCAGGTAAACACCAATGTGGCATTAAGAGTAATCGGCCCAAAGTATATCAAGATTTGATCAGGAGTGAGTTTCACAAGCCCAGTTCCTTACTGGTGAGACAATATTTGAGAATCTTTGGTAGGGTAAGTAATTTTCACAGATCGTTCTACAGCTGCTAGCAACCAGACGATCAATAACGTGCGGCTAAACAACACGCCGGCACTCAGTAACAAAATCACCAACAGCGGTGGCATAGCCGTCTGTTTTAATAACCAAACACCACCTCCCAACAATATAGTTAAACGGACTAACCAGCTCACGCCCATCCCTAAGACTGGCTGTCGCCAGTGGCGAAGGCGACGCAGAGTAAACCAAAGACCACCAAAGTAAATACTTCCTAGGCCCAAACCTGCTAAGAAGAACCCTAACCAACCGATAACGCTCATACTAAAATCCTCAGTGCGATCGCATCCTTGCTCACCATCGCTACTACAACCGTAATCTCCACCAACAGGGTCAAGATCATCAGCTCTGACTCATCAATCATGCCGACTCTCCTTGGTCACCCAGTACCAGGCATTCCAACAGCCTAGCCCCAAGCCGAGAACTAACAGCATCAGGGTCCAGGAATATTGCCCCTGGTCACGACGATCTAGCCAGATACCTAAACCAAGACCCATCAGCGTTGGTAATGTGACGGCCCAACCCACCATGCCAAACATGCCCACGGCAAACCATACAGATTTTTGACTATGACGCGCCTTCAGTTTACGATGAGCTTTTTTGCCAATCTTACCTGAAAAAGAATGATTTTCTGGAGGTGGATGAGATGACGGCATATTTACTCCACAGATAAGGCCGTAAATTGACGAGCTAGACTCGATTCCATGCGAGCAATGGCTGTGCGGGCCTGACGCTCTTGTTCATCAATGGCATAAAACTGTTGTGTCACATCCTGTTTTAATACCTCTAAACTTTGTCCCTGAAATGCATTGCGGGTGGAAACGAGTACTTCCGGTCCACATTTAATCAGAATGCCTCCCTCTACGGCTAAAAATGTTTCATCGCCGTTGGTCGTTTGGAAGGTTAGAATGCCAGGCACCAGAGCCGTTAACATATCAATATGACGTGGTAATAGGCAAAAGCTCCCATTGGCTGCTTCAGCCACAACTTTGGTCACGGGCTGGTCGATGAGAATTTGAGTGGGAAGCAGAATTTTGAGATGCATCAGAGCTTAGGGGGTTGGGGCAGAACCAATCATATACAGAGCTTTTTCAGGCACATTGGCAAATTCATCATTAAGGATGCGATCGCACCCATTCAGCGCATCATCCAAAGACACCTGCTGTCCCTGGATACCCGTAAATTGTTCAGTCGTAAAAAACGGCTGAGTCAAGAATCTCTCTAGGCGTCGTGCTCGATAAACCGTTTGTCGCTCAGACTGGGCCAGCTCCTCAATCCCCAGCATGGCAATAATGTCCTTTAAGCCTTCATAATCTGCTAATGTCTGACGAACTGCCTGAGCAATCTCATAGTGACGCTTTCCCACCACTGAAGACATTAAAATTTTTGACCCAGACTGTAGCGGATCAATAGCTGGGTATAATCCCTCACTGGCGCGCCTTCGAGACAATACAATCGAAGCCGACAGATGGGAAAAAATGTGAACTACAGCAGGATCGCTCAAATCATCCGCTGGAACATACACCGCCTGCACCGAAGTAATCGAACCTGTATCAGAACTACAAATCCGCTCCTCTAACGCCGCGACTTCTGTTGCTAGAGTAGGCTGATAACCCACCCGCGAAGGCAACTGTCCCATCAGCCCCGACACCTCCGAACCGGCCTGAATAAACCGGAATACATTATCGATTAACAACAACACATCCTGGTGGGCCTCATCCCGAAAATATTCCGCCATAGTCAAAGCCGTATGCCCGACCCGAAATCGTGCTCCTGGCGGTTCATTCATTTGCCCGAAAACCATGACAGTCTTATCTAAGACCCCCGCTGTCTTCATTTCACGATACAGCTCTTCCCCTTCACGAGAACGCTCACCTACCCCACAAAAAATGCTGACACCTTGATACTGTTTGGCAACATTATTGATTAACTCAGTAATCAATACCGTTTTACCCACCCCAGCTCCTCCAAATAGTCCCGCCTTACCTCCACGTTCTAAGGGGGCCAGTACATCAATGGCTTTAATCCCCGTAGTTAGGATCTGAGTCTGAGTAATCCGCTCATTTAAAGACAACGGCTGTCTATAAATGGAACGAACAGGACCAGAGACCTTTCCTTTCCCATCGATCGGTTTGCCAAAGACATTAAAAACTCGCCCCAATAAACCATCTCCCACAGGGACTTGTATGGGCAAATGTGTCTCTTCTACACCTGTTCCCCGAGCAATGCCATCAGTGGATGTGAGGGCAATTCCTCGTACCGTATGAGCATCTAGATAACTCACCAGCTCAACAGTGCCACGCCCACCGAGAATTACCTGGGTATGTAAGGCAGGCAGTGCATCTGGAAAATGTAGATCGACTACACTGCCTCTGACCGCAATAACAGTTCCAGCTGCCATAGACTTTATGGCTGATCGGTCTCTGGAATATCACCCTCAAAGGGCTGTACCCCCGTATCAGGATAGTTGTCATCACTGGGAGAAAAGAGCCGCTTAGCGGCTTTTAGTACCCAAGCTGTCGATTTTTGGATAGACTCACCAATGGTATTAATCATGGTTTTTACTGTACTCATGATAAAGCTCCTTGAATTAACTTAACCCTGTTTTCCTTACTGCCATAGTTCTAGAACAGTTTGCCGGTTTCTATCAAGCAGTAGTTGATTCAGATAACGCCTAGAAGTATTCCAAAACACTTGAAGTGAGCTTTCCAGATAAACATTGGTTGACACTCCCTAACTGGTCCCTATCGAACTCTTTTTAGAGTACGAGGAAAGTTTGGGGATATTATGAGGAAGGAAAATAAACGGGACTACTATTTACTCGTTCCAACCCAGAAAACCAGATACTTGACTTGCCAAAGTAGTGGGATCAAAGGGTTTACTAATTACCCCCTTCGCACCCAAACGATAAAACTCACGACGATGGGTTGCTTGAGTTTTGGCTGTAAAGAAAATTACAGGAATATCTTTTGTCTCAGGGGATGATTGTAAAATCTCTAATGTTTCCGTACCTCCTTGTTGAGGCATCATAGCATCTAATAAAATAGCATCTGGATGCTGCTTGTGGGCAATCTCTACGCCTTCAATCCCTGATGACGCCGTTAGAACTGTCCAGCCGGTTTCTAATGTTAGTCCTATTTGGGCAACAGTGTGAATATCAGTTTCGTCATCAATGATGAGAATGCATTTATTAGCCACGGAAAATTCTTTCCATTAATGCTCAGAATTCTAGCCTAAGACAACTAGTCCTCAGTAAGCTAATTATCTTATTAAAATAAGCTTAATAACTGATGGAAAGGAGTAAACTGAAATTGAACAGATTGAATCTCGATGGATTCAACTGGACTACCGTGGCCTTGATCTTTATTCCTTAGTGTCATTATCCATAACATGAAGCCCTACTTATGCCTGCACATGTTGCAAGCGACTTAAAATCCGCATCGGCAGCTCTGTCACCATTACAGATTTACTAATAAAATCATTGGCTCCCACCTTGAAGGCATCCTGTTTAGTTGGGATATCTTCATGGACAGTCAAAAATAAGATTGGTAGTTGTTGCCATCGATCATCAGCGCGTAAAACCTGACAAAGTTCTAACCCATTAACCTCGGGCATCTCCACATCTAAAACGAGTAAGTTCGGTTGCACTGTCTCTAGGGCCTGCAATAGCTGAGTCGAATCAGTGAGAGTGGTTAATTGAAACCCCCAAGGAGATAATATCGTTTTCAAAAAGTCCAGTACCTGAATATCATCGTCCACAATCATCACCTTGGCTGCTGTTTGATCCTCTTGAAGTAGCTGTTTCAATGCCTTAATTACCTGTTGCGGTGATGTAGACTTGGGCAAAATTCGATCTACTCCCTGTTGTACCCAGATTAACCGCTGGCGAAAATCCATTACATCAGAAATCACCAACAGTGGCTTATCTCCTATCTCTTTCGCTAAGTGCTCTAAAAAGTCTGTTAATCCAACGTTCGTTGGTTCTACTTCCGGTAGCCATATCACTAAGCCATCGGATGGTTGTTCTTGTAATTTGGGTTTAGCTTGGGATAGGTCAGGGCAAGCTACAATACGCAATCCAGATGCTGCCCCTAACGTTATTAAAGACTGACTAAATTCTGTTCCAGCACCAAGCAGCAGAATCTGAGGTGTACTGGCCATTGCAGCGGAGACAGCTTGTTGACTCCCCCCAGACGCTAGATTCTGCTTCAACCCCTCCACCAAACTGGTCATTTGAAATACCTGTTCATTGTCCAGCGGGACATCAAGCTGTAGCAACTGCTCTAGTTTACGGGCCAGCCGTGATCCCTCTGCAAACCCAAAACACCCTAAGGAACCGGCAAGTTTATGGGCTTGAGAACGCCCTGCATGTTGCAGTTCTGGACTCAACTGACCGTCGCTACCCAAAGCAGCCACAGCCGCTTCTAATACGGTCAGCCGCTCTTGCATCGTGTCTTGATGCATGACCCAAGCTTTTGCGATCGCAGCCTCCATATCTGCTTGGGTCAGTGATTTAGAGTCTGGTACCGGCTTGTTTGCTTCAGACGGTACCATAGCTTCCAAGGCCCTCAAGCGATACCCTAAACCATAGACCGTTTCAATAAAATTCTTAGGCGCTCCGCCAGCCTTCAGCTTTTGCCTGACGCCCTTAATATGAGTCCTCACCGCATCTCCACTGGGTGGATCCTCAAATGCCCAGAGATTGTCAATAATTGCATCTAGACTAAAGACGCGATTAGGGTGACGTATAAAAAGCTCTAGTAGTGCATATTCCTTCGGCGTTACATGAAGTTGATGGTTGCCATAAAAAATCTCAAAGGTTTCTGGAGCGATCGATAGATCCCCCCACTTAAGCGTCGGTGTTGCATCGTGACCATCACGTCTGAGTAGTGCCCGGATCCGGGCACATAGCTCCTCAAAATCAAACGGTTTGACCACATAGTCATCGGCCCCAGCATCTAAAGCCTTGACTTTGTCTTGGCTCTCATCCTTGGCAGTTAACATCAAAATGGGGCAGTTAACATGTTGTTGCCGACAGGTTTTACAGAGGGTGATCCCATCTATATCAGGCAACAACATATCTAGGACTATCAGATCATAGGCAAACAGATCTAAAAATTCCTGGGCCATCTCACCATTACTAGCAATATCAACGGCATAGCGCTGTTTGATGAGACGCGCTGCTAGCGTCTCCATCAAAACCTCGTCATCGTCAATCAGCAATAGGCGCATAACCCTCAGGCTAACTTACTAACTATCCACAGTCACAATTTTACGATAGGCCAAGTCAAGATTCACCTTGAGACCCCACAAAACGCTCAGACTAGCTGTTTAAAGTTATTAATTGCCCATACTCAAGGATTGAAGATGCAAATTGTCAGTGCTGGTTTTATTAAGATTCTATGCTTTTGATTTAGAAATATGGAATAAAAGGTATGTCCTTGCCTATAACAAATCAATTATCTGACCTGTCTGGCTCTGACAAAAACACGGTGGCCCGCCGATGAGCCCGGCTCATCGGCGTAATCCACAACTGCTAAATCCTAATGAATTCCAAGACGTCAAGTTGATGATTTTCTAGGAATTCACCAGCGCCATCTCACGAGATTTTTGGCTGATGTCAGATGATTTTTCCCTTGATGGTTTTGATCGCGTAACTAACACAGAACAGGATGCTCGATGGCTGACATAATAGCTAACACTACCGACCAATAGCTCTTTTAGACCTGATAATCCACGAGAACCTATCACAATGAGATCAGCTTGCCAATCCTTGGCCACCTCACAAATACGTGGCCCTGTCCGCCCTTGCATCACATCGCAGATGGCATCAATCTTTTCATGCTCAATATCTTGAACCTTCATCTGCAGTTGTCGCCACCAGCCGTCAATAAATTTATTCCAGTTACGCTGATACTCCTCCAACAAAAGCCCATTGTGTTGCAGCATATACTGGCTATCGCTCAAAATAGGCTTTTGAGGAATATCATACTCATCCTCATCAATGACATGAACTAGCTTAATTTCAGCACCATGAAGCTTGGCTAAATCAACCGCAGTTGCGATTGCCTGTCCTGTCATATCAGACTTATCCACGGGCACTAAAATATGTTGCAATATGTTTTGCGGATTCGTTTTACTAGCTGAACCAATGGGCTGAGTAGACATCTCCGTCTGTTCCGTCTGTTTACCTGCATGAACAATCAACACAGAACAAGGGGCATGGTGCATCACATAATTACTGACACTCCCCATCCATAATTCACTTATCCCAGAGAAACCACGGCTGCCAACAATAATCAAATCTGCATTCCAGGTTTCAGCAAACTCACATAACTTTGCTCCCGGAGCACCATAAAGTAGACTTCCAGACGTATCAGTATAGGTCTTCTTACTATCAGAAACCTGCTGCCCTAACCAAGACTGAGAGTCATCAACATACTGATTCCAAGCTGTCTGGTAAGATTCTAGCGCTGTGGAATTCATCCCCGGATAGGGATAGCCATTAAAATAGGACCAAACTTGTGGTGCATCTGATTCATGACCAGACAAAACGCAAACTAGCTTGAGTTCAGCCTGATAGCCTTGAGCAAAGGCAAGTGCTTGCTGTAGCGCTTTTAGACTTAAATCAGATTTATCAAGACCAACCACAATTTTATGAATCATTATTTTCCTCCTGCATCTTCCCTATGCACGTGAAGTCAAAAAATATCTGTTGCTAGATATGCCAACCAATTCAACAGAGAATAAAAGCAGCTGATATTTCTATCCCTTCTATCATCTAGTACATCACAATAGATTGAGAAACTTGTGGGGAATAGCCATTTATGCGGAAAATCTTTAGGATAGAGCTACCTCTGGAGATACACAATGGCTGATTCGGAAAATTTCAGGAGTTTACCAACAGCCATAGAAACGGATAGCAAAGCCGTTTTTGAAGTAGTTGAAAAATCGGTCTTAGACCTTTGGGAGGTCGTTAACAACTTAACAGCCCTACGTCCACCTAAACGGGCCAGATATCGTGTCACTATTTTTGGTTCAGCCCGCATGAAACCGGGTAGTGAACTGTATGAAATTGTTAAACAGTTAGCAGGTGAATTAACCTTAATGGGCTGTGACATTGTCACCGGGGGTGGTCCGGGCTTAATGCAAGCCGCTAATGAGGGTAGTGTAATTGCCGACCCCGATGACCAAGTAAAATCCATTGGCATTCGAGTTGATTTAAAGCAGGAGCAGGAAACGAATCCATTTGTGGAAGAAGCCTACTGCCATCGTACTTTTTTCTCTCGATTGCATCATTTTGTCTTAATGTCAGATGCTTTTATTGTTATGCCAGGTGGCATTGGCACAACATTAGAAGCGCTCATGATTTGGCAACTCCTCCAAGTTCGAAAGCTAGATAAAACACCTTTTATTCTGGTGGGTTCCATGTGGCAAGGACTCATGGATTGGGTAAACAAGCATATGCTGGATGGTAAAACACCGATGATTGATCCAGCAGATATTACCATTCCTCATTGTGTAGAGAGGTATGAAGATGCGATCGCAATTCTACAAACCTCCCACCAATACTGGCAGAATAGTCGAACAGAAGCGTAGATGGCAAAAACTGTTCTCAGCCAAAACCTACACACCTAGCATTAGCAACGTAATCAACACAGCGATCAAAGCCGTAAAGACAAAGCCAGAAAAATTACGAGCAGCGGGCTTGCTTAAGTCTTCTTCATGATGACAATAAACACATTCAAAAATATCCTTATTATCACCACGATGTTCTAATCTAACAAGCCCCTGTTTTTGGCATTTAGGACAGACTAAACCAGATTCATGAGAAAGCATCACAATACCTCCTGCTATCCCGTAAACAATCTTATAGATCAACTTCGTTATTCCTGAAAATCGAGAAGTCTTTAGCAAAGGTCTGACGCGTCACAGGCTGTTCTAGAATCAGGCCCTCACCTCCTAAGGGATAGGCTTCATCAATTAAATGTCCTGCTACCGATAGATAAACCGCTGCATCAGGATCCAGACTAGTCACCGTGTAAATAACTTGAGCTACGCGGTAAATTATTGAGCTAGAACCACCACCCTCCGCAAACTCCTGGGAAAGATTGATATAAATTCCCTTAGGAGTAATGGTTAAACTTAACAACTGGGTGTCTTTAGGAATAGTGGTAAAGGCATCATCGACCTTCACTGCACCTGATAGTAAAATCTCTATTGTATTGGCAAGCATTGTCTCTGGAGCCACTTGAGTTTCCCACGACAGCGGTTGAGGCAATAACATTTCTTGCTGATCTACTATGCTTACCCAATAAGCCTGAGGCTGGACATTCACCAATACAGCCAGCTTTTCTGGCAACGATGATTTTAGTTTTGTGACCACATCAGATATATCAAACGACTGAACCGGTGTCGCTCCTTCTAGAGAATAAGTTTGTTGAGATGTCCACCAATATCCCCAGCCAGCAGCAGCCCCCAAAATGATGGCAGCTATATACATTTCTAGTGTCTTTAAACTAAAGTGGGGCAATGTTTTTTGTGCATTCATTGCTGCTACCTGCTTCCGAAACAATCGTCTTTACACTGAGCCAAGACCAGGGTGAAGCAAAACACATTCAAAAGCCTATCTCAGCTTGTGTCTTTAGGCTAACTTAACAGTTTGAGGATGTTGTGTAGATACCAATGTCACCTCAATTTGAGGAATCCCTCTGGGTGCTGGTGGTATGCCATCTAGATGGAATGTCCCTAGCACTTTTGACCAGTATGGCAACCAAGCCACAATCCTCATAACTTCCCCACATAGACCACCTAATCTAAGGTATGAGCTAGTTATGGGTATCCACTTAAACGGAGAAGTCCTGGTTGGTTAGGAATCCAGAATTCAGTCAAGATCTGGCTGCTGACTCCTAACTTCTATCCTTCAAGCGGGGAAGTGAGATAAAGACAATGGATCAAACTTATCTTGTTAAAGACTTGATGACCCCAAACCCGGTCACTGTGAAACCATCTGATTTAGTGGAGACCGTGTTGCAGCACTTGGAAAAAAATCATATCAGTGGACTGCCTGTTGTGGATGACGACGGTAAGGTAGTCGGCGTTATTTCAGAAGCTGATTTGCTCTTTAGAGAACGCCCTATTAAGCTACCGCTCTATCTAAATTTTCTAGGGAGCTTTTTTTACTTAGAGCCCCCTCGTAAGTTGAAGCAGCAGCTTCGCAAAACTCTGGGTGTCTTGGTACAGGATGTGATGACCGCCAATCCCATCACGGTTGCCCCGGACATGCCTATCGCCAAAGCCGCTAACTTCATGATCGAAAAGCGAGTCAATCGTCTGCCCGTGATCGATAATCAGGGACAGTTAGTTGGCATTATCACCCGTGAAGACTTGCTAAAAGCATTAAGAACAGAGTCTGCTCCTGAGGTTGACGTGGCCTATACTCAACACAGTTTACCGGATTTGGGGCGATAGTTTGCCATCAATTAGAAACTGATCGACCAAGGTCTTTGCGGCTGCCCGTTCATGTAGAACCCACAGACGTAAGTGACTGGGAAGCTCATAAGATCCTCACACCTTTTACCTATGATTTTTGTTAGAGGCACAAGGACGTGATGTGCCTGGAGGCAAGCTGGGAGTTTCTCAAAAAATGAAGTACGACGAGTTTATCAAACATGTTCAGAGCTTTTCCCAAGTGGAGTCGCTGGATGAAGTGAAGCGAGCTGTTCGTGCCACCCTGCAGACGTTGGCTGAGCGTATTCCTGGGAATGAGGCTAGCAAGTTAGCTAAACAATTACCTGAAGAAATGTCAACCCATTTCCAAGGTCGAGAGAACCAACCTGGCAGTGCGTTCTCACTAAAAGAGTTTTATCGGCGGGTCAGCGATAGAGAGAGCATTGATCCGGCGGCGGCTGTAGTACATGTTCGAGCAGTATTTGCTGTACTTAATTCAGCCATTGTCCCCGCTGATTTTGGTGAAGTGCAGACAACCCTTACAGAAGACTACGAAGAACTATTTGCAGCTCCCAGTGTCACCGTTCCTGGCATCAGAATGATTAGCAGCTAATAGATAGCTGTCTGCGGATAGCTATCCAGCTCAAGCTCAACAAGAGGCTTACGGTAGCGTTTCAACCTGTTGGCTTAGCTGCTGTAAGAGATTGCCTAAATTTTGTAGGGATTGACCATAGCTGTTCCAATCACGTCGATCCAAGGCGTCCTGGGACTGTTGATAGGCGGCTTGCGCAGCTTTAATCAGGGCTTTAAGATCTCTAGTATCAGCACTGACTTGTTGTGTTAGAGGTGGGCTGTCTCCAAAAATGTCAGCCAGAGCATCTTCCAAAGATGCTGCCATCACGATCTGATCACCATACGCCACAATAATTCGTTTCAGCTCGGGCAGCTCACCCTGTTCAGCCCGCAGATAGACTGGCTCAACGTAGAGAAGCGACTCCTGGATAGGAATCACTAGCAAATCGCCTCGAATCACCCGCGACCCCTTCTGACTCCACAGGGTCAAGCGCTCGGAAATTTCTGGATTCTGGTCGATTCGAGCTTCCACTTGGTGGGGACCATAGACCAGTTCTTGTTTGGGAAATTCATACAACAATAGTTTGCCATAGTGTTCACCGTCCGAGCGAGCTGCCATCCAGGCAATCATGTTGTCTTTGTTAGCGGGTGTAAACGGCAAGATCAGGATAAATTCTTCCCTCGCCTCTGCCGGTAGCCGCATGATCACATAGTAGGGCTCCATCAGCTGCTCATTTTCCTCGTACACCTCCGTGGGAAAACGCCACAGATCCTCTCGGTTGTAAAACACGTCTGGATTGCTCATGTGGTAGGCCAGATACATCTGTGCCTGAATTTTGAAGAAATCGATGGGATAGCGAAAATGGGCTCTGATTTCAGGGGGTACTGCCTGAACTGGTTCGAACAGGTTAGGAAAGATTTTGCGGTAGGTGGCCAGTAATGGATCCTGGGGATCAACCACGAAGAAACGCATATCACCATTGAAGGCATCGACAACTACCTTGACTGAATTACGGATGTAGTTGCCATTCCAACCTAAAATCTGCCTGATATTGCCCTGCAGGATGACATTAGCATTATTGCTGCGAGCAACGGGTTCAGAATAGGGGTAGCGATCGCTAACCGTATAGGCATCGATGATCCACTTCAGCTGACCGTTGATCACCGTGATATAGGGGTTGTGGTCGAACCGGAGAAACGGCGCTACATGCTGAACCCGTTGCCGAATCTGGCGATAGTAGTGGATGCGTGAGTCTTGGGTAAAGTAGTTAGAGATTAAAATCTTAAGACTGCCCAGGTCATAGGCATAGGCCAACCGATGCCAGATTGATGGGATCGGAACACCGCCTGTACCCTCATATAGGGTGAAGGCGTTCTCGCTGCCTCTGGGATAGTCAAATTCTTCGGTATTGGTGCCAGTGAAAATATAGTGATTGGTGGCCTCCCCATAATAAATGGCGGGTTCACTCACCTGTCGATCGGTGTTGGAGACCGGTGGAATATCCTTAATCAACAGATCCGGTAAGCCTTGGGGTGTTACCCGGTTCACGGAACTCATCACCAGACCATAGCCGTGGGTATACTTCAAACGCTGGTTCACCCAGGTTTGGGCCTCGGATGGTACTTGGGAATAGGCCAGTTCCCTTGCTGCCAGCATCACCTGTCGATAGTCGCCATCCAGGGTATAGCGGTCCACATCTACATCTCTAAAGCGGTAGTAAAGTCGAATCTCCTGGAGTTGGTGATAGGTGCTCAGCAAAGGGCGGTAGTCCCACAGCCGAATGTTACCGACCGTTGCCTGGTTTGCTTGCAAAATCTCGTGATTGAGCTGGCCTTTTGCTGGATAACGCTCTCGTTGCACCTGCTCTAAACCATAGGCTTCACGAGTGAAGTCAATGTTGTAGGCCACATAGGGACGCTCTTTATCCAATTCGTTAGGTTCAACGATGAAGAGCTGCTGAAACCAGGGGTAAATGCCGCTTACCAGGACCAAAATCACAAGGTACAGCCCTATCCCATAGATCGGTAAAGCAAACCCGCGTCGCCAAATAGCCAGGAGGAACAACCCGGCTAATGCCAGGGTGACAAATGTCATGGTCCAGTAGGCAGACAGCCGAGCACGAACGTCAGTGTAACCAGCTCCGAAGACGACGCCTTCTGGCGAGTATAGAAGCTCGTAACGTTGGAGCCAGAAGCCGACGGCAACCAGGATGGCACTAGCTGCTAGCAGTAGACTCAAATGGCCTTTGACCTTGCCTGTCAGGATGTTTTTCCAGTTTCCTTGTGGGGTGATAACACCTTTCAGTCCATAGAGTACGGTTGATAGGACGAGTGCCAAAATGGTCAGGGTCAACAACCAGGCCTGGATGCCTTCGTATAGGGGGAGTTTAAAAATATAGAAGCCGATGTCGTTCTGATAAATAGGATCGGCACTACCAAAATTACTAGAGTTTAGAAATTTTAAGACAGTCTCCCAGGCTGAGATACTTGCTCCTGCTGAAATTAAAGCAACAAGAGTAATTATGATTAGCGCAACATAGTTAGACGTACTTGGGACAGGTGTCTCCCAACCATTGTCCTCTAAAAAGTGAAACGGATGACTGCGGGTAAGACGCATTGCCAGCCGATAGTTTCCCCAGAGGAATAGCCCATACAAGACGAACGTTGCCAGCCAGATTAGAATTTGCCAGGTTAGTTTGGTCCAAAAGACCTCAACGAATCCAACTGCATCAAACCACCACACCTCAGTAAGAATATGGACCAGGCTGCCGGAAGCTGCCAGTGTCCCAACAAGGACAACAATCCATATAATTGGTAGACGCTTCATAGAAAATCAGAGCTGAAACTGTTCATGCTTTACTTGCTTGGACTAACCCATTCATAAGAAAACCAAGTGAGCATTTAAAGGACAGCCTGTTAACAAGACTCTCAATCAGAATAGAGCAAGAAATTGAGGAACTCGTGAGGATTTGGAGATGAAATCCCTGAAATATGTGCCGAGAATAGTAAGTTTTGTTTTAAGAAAACATACTTTTATTACTGAAAAATTTTTGTTGAAGATGGATAAATATACTGGGAGTGTCAGCGAAGTTGCCTAATATATCGTTAGTCTTTAGACGTTTTCAAACTCTGAAGACTAACACTAAGTGGTGAAGAATTTGTAAGGTTGTTGAACTTTGCAAAAGAAGTTGTAGTTTATTTCCAGTCATCGGAAATAAACTACAACTTCCTTGCGAATTAGTCATGAAGAAGGATTGAGTAGAAGCATTTTTTGATAGGAGGCTTCTATGGTTGCAGAGCAGCACAAATTGCTGGCGGTATATCTTCAGGAATACGAAAAACTGAAAGATGAGCAAGCACAGCGGATCGGTTTCCGTGATAATTTACCATATGTAATGCTGGCTTTATGTGGCACAGTTCTAGCGTTTGCTTTAGGCGAGAAGACGAATCTCTATGGATTCTTGGTGCTTCCTTGGTTGAGTCTAGTTTTAGGGTGGACTTATCTGGTAAATGGTCAGAAGATTTCAGCGATTGGCCGATATATCCGCTATCAGCTGGTGACTAAAGTTAGCAACAGCATCGATAAAACGAATATAGATATTGAGTCTATATTTGGCTGGGAAATCTCCCATAGAAGCGATGTGCAGCGAAAGCGATGCAAGATAGAGCAGTTAATCATTGATGAGATTGCATTTGTATTTTCAGGGTTAGCGGCACTCACGGTCTTCAGATATCTGGTGTTAGAACCAGTTGTTGCCATTCGGCTTCTTTGCTTAGTAGAGTTTCTTCTCTTGATGGCTTTTGGAATCGAGCTTTTGTTATATGCGGATCTGGCTAAGAGGCGGTAGAACCTGAATGGTCTAATTTTATTTTTTAATGGTCATCACAGTATCGATGAAGCGGGGGGAGCGATATGGAAGAATCCAAAGTTGACTTTGCAATTATTACAGCCATTGAGCTAGAACGTCAGGCTGTTTGTCAGGCTTTTGGCATCGGTGACCAGCACCGGATCCGCGAAGGTGATCGTACCTATTGGAAAATTCAGTTAGATCTTGTTGAGCGTCAATTCTATGAAATCGTTGTTACTCAATTACCTGACGTAGCCAGTATTGATGCAGCTCTTGCGGCGCAAGCTCTTATCACTACATGGAGTCCAGAAGCTGTTCTAATGGTTGGAATTGCAGGAGCAGCTAAAGACAAGATGCAATTGGGTGATCTGGTGCTTGGAAAGGAAGTCTACTACTACGAGCGAGGTAAAGATACGCTGACGGGTCGATTAACAGAGCATAAGCAGTATCCTGCTGATTCAAAGTTGTGGGATAGAGCGACAAAGATGGCTATGGAGAAGTTGGCCAGCTGGAA
The DNA here is from genome assembly GCF_000482245.1 of Leptolyngbya sp. Heron Island J. Taxonomy (GTDB): domain Bacteria; phylum Cyanobacteriota; class Cyanobacteriia; order Phormidesmidales; family Phormidesmidaceae; genus Leptothoe. The sequence goes on from NZ_AWNH01000024.1 coordinate 23,173, forward strand.
ATTATCATTACCCAAAAAACCGGATGGGACAGATACTTATCCCAATAAACATGAAGGAGTGATTGCATCAGGTGAACGTGTGATTGCCCACACTGAAATCCGGAATGAGATCGCAGCGAAAAATCGAAAAATTGACGCCATTGAAATGGAAGGCTATGGCGTCAGTTCTGCTGCCTGGAAGCAAGACAGACCCGTACGTTGTCTGGTAATTAGAGCCATCAGTGATCGAGCAGATACTCAAAAAAATGATGTTTGGCAACCTTATGCAGCAGCAGTTGCAGCAGAATTTACTAAGCATTTCTTATTAGATCGACCGCTTCCTCCTCGGAACTCTCCGCATCGCGTGCCTCGTCCTCAAAATGCTTCGGTTACTTCTCCTTGCCGATTAATTGCTGATGATCTGAAGAGTGGAAACCTGATTCCTTTCTTAGGTCCAGGAATCAACTCAAGTTTCTATATCGATTTGGCGTTTGATCTGGCTGATCTTGTTCAGGATGATTTAGTTCCCAGAAATGGAGAGAATAACTTCCAAAATGAGAACTTGATTCATACCCTCATTGGCATTCCCAGTCCGACTTGTCACTACTGGCCTCCGGATGAATCCATAGAGTGCCCAATGCTGAAAAAGATGGCAGAGAAAAAAAACTGTCCACGTCATATTGAGCAAGGATTAAGATTAGCTGTCTCACAAATCAACCTCCGATATATCTCTCAGTACTACATTTTAAGAAATAACTTAGAGTCTCTTTATGATAATCTCTATGCGGTTTTGGAGAGGCTTGATAAAAAACATCGACCGAGTTCATTACATCAGTTTCTGGCAAAACTACCCCATCTTATGTCTGTTCATAACTATCCTAGACGTAGTCCTGGCTTGCCATTTCAGCTAATTGTGACCACTAACTATGACGATCTCCTGGAGAGAGCTTTTTTAGATGCTCAACAACCATTTGATGTTGTCTTTTATATCGCTGATGGGCTAGAGAAAGGTAAGTTTAAGCATAAGCCCTATCAAGGAGACGTCCAGACAATCGGGGCTAACGATTCTGACCGATTGCCTTTGCGTAGCCCTTGGGGGCACTCACCTCACCCGCATCCCATTATTTTGAAGTTATTTGGTACTTGGAAAGAATCATGGGAAAACAACTTTGTCGCGACTGAACAGCAGATGGCTCATTTGATCAGTACCCTAGAACACAATTTACCAACAAGTCTTGTTACCATTCTAAAGAAAGGCAATATCTTATTTATGGGATACAGCCCTAGTGACTCAGATCTACAGCTCCTCATGCATTGTTTCTGGCCAGCCAATAGGATTACGGGTAAATCTTGGTTACTCCATCAAGCCAAGCCGGGTGATTTGGAACAAGAACTTTGGAAGAGTCGTAACGTAGCACTTTTAAACATGGCATCTTCAGAAGATGAACCTTCCTCAGAAGACGAATTTGTCAAACAACTCCAGAGGACAATTGAGGCACGCTTTCATTAATATCTAGGGAGAAATAACAATGGGAGACGACACAAATGTTGCTAAGACCATCACTCATAATAGTAGAAACCCAGATATTTTGAAGAACGAGGCCGATATTTTTGAAGTATCTCAGGTCACTCCCCATTCTGACGATACAAAGTATTTAAAGATACCGTATAAAGGTCTGAATCCTTATACTGAAAACGACACTAGCATCTTTTTTGGCAGAGAGAGTGATATCCAGGAAATGGTCAACAACCTGTTGGCCTGGCGTTTAACCATTCTATATGGCAAGAGTGGCGTAGGTAAAAGCTCAATTTTGCGGGCAGGGGTCACCCATATCTTACATGAAGAAGCTCAACAAAATAGAATCGACTATGATGGGATACCTAAGCTGGCGGTGGTAGTGTTTCCATCTCTGGAAAGAGACTTCTCCTGGAGGGATGATCCCCTAGCAAGTTTAATTCAGCAAATTGAAGTGACGATTGCCCAAAGAGGTTGGGATATTCAACCTCCTGAATCTGGATTATCCTTCATTGAGACATTAAGTTCTTGGACAGATGCCTTAGGTGGGGAAGATTATGATGGAGAGCTTTACTTGATCCTCGACCAGTTTGAAGAATATTTTCTATATCACGCCAACGAAAAAGCAGATGGTACCTTCTATACTGAGTTTCCGCGCGCTGTTAATTGTCCTAGCTTACGAGTTAATTTTTTGATTTCGACTCGTAAGGATTCACTCGCAGCTCTTGATCGCTTTAAGTCACTGATCCCTGGATTATTAGAACATCGCCTGGAAATGGGCCATTTAAGGGGTGAAGCTGCAGAAGAGGCAATTACAAAGCCAATTGACTACTACAACAGGCAATACAACACAAATATTTCTATTGAGCAATCATTGGTGAATGCGATTTTAGAGGAGGTGCAAGTTGGTAAAGTCATTCTTGGAGATAGTGGTCTGGGGGGAGTTGAGGCGAAGCATAAAGTACTTTCGGAAATGCAGATTGAAACTCCTTATCTGCAACTAGTAATGGAACGGTTATGGAAGGAGGAACATGATAGAGAGTCTAATCTTCTACGACTAGAAACCTTCAAAGCTCTGGGGCAGGCCGATCAGATCGTGAAAGACCACCTGAATCATCAGATGGAACTGTTGACAGAGGAGGAAAGACAAATTGCTGCCAGCATCTTTCAGTATCTGGTAACTTTGTCAGGGATGAAGTGTGCTTGCTCGGTGTTTGAGCTAGCAACCCATACTAGATGCAACAGTATTCGACTTAAACAGTTGTTAGAGAAATTGGCCAGCGGAAAACAGCGGATTGTACGACCTGAGGGAAAAGCCAAGTCCGATCAACCCGATACCCAGCGCTACGAAATTTTTCATGATGCCTTGGCTAACCCTATTCTTGACTGGCGCAGACGCTATCTAGAGCAACAAAAGCTTGAGGTTGAAAAAGCGAAATTAGAGGAAAAGCGACGTCAAGAAACTGAAAAACTACAAATTGAAGTTGAGCAACAACGGCTTGAGTCTGACAAGCAGCGGCTTGAAATTCAAAGGCAACAAACAAAGAGTGAGAAAAAAATAGGAAGAGCTTTAATCACAACTGGTTTATTTGCATTAGGAATAGTTGGCTGGCTGTGCTCTTGGCTATTTATCAAAGATCGAGAGATACAGATAAATCGATTGAATCTTCAAGGAAGTAAAGCATTGGTTGAGTTTCAGTTAAATACTGCTAGTGAACTGGAATCTGTAAAGTCGGCTATGCGATTAGGTCATATTGCGCAAGAAAAGAATTTAGCTGAAGAAGAGGTGCCAAGTTTAAGTTTGTCTTTGCAACAAATCCTTCACCGCATCCGTGCAAAAAATCAATTGACTTTTACTCAAGGTATTCCGACTAGACGTGGAATTGCTCAGAGTGCCAATGGGCAGTGGATAGCCCTGGGTACGATTGATGGCATGGTCTATCGAAGAAATTTAAATATACTTGGATGGTCAAAATTCAAGGCTACCGACAACTCAGTAAGCAATCTTGATATAAGTGATGATGGACAGAGAATAGCTACAGCTACGACCGAGGGCGAAGTCAAAGTATGGGATGCCACTACGGGCCAGTTAATTAGAGACTTTACTCCCGACGCTGTATATGAGCACTTGAGGATCCGTCTCAGTCCAGATGGGCAGAAACTGGTAGTGATAAGTTCTAGCATTCCACATTTGTGGGAGATCGACAGCGGTGAACGTTTAGTTATACCTTTTCACAACTCCAGAGACATCATTCAACAAATTATTTTTAGCCCGGATGGACAAAAAATGGCTATGGTAAGCTCTAATGTAGAGAAAATATTCTCAATTAGTCTATTAGACCTGAGAGGCAACGTAATCAATTCCTGGCAAGTACCGTCTGATATTTTGAACCTTCGCTTTAGTCCTGACAGTGAACAGTTAGTCTCTTCTTCTGGTAACAGCGCCACTTTATGGAATTTACAGGGAGACGAGTTGACAACTTTTCAAGGTCACTGGAGCTCTATTAGGGCTTTGGCTTTTAGCCCAGATGGAAAAGAACTTGCTACAGGAGCAGAAGATGGCTTTGTGCGAGTCTGGGATCTCAACGGTCAGGAGAAATTTTCTCTAAAGGGTCATGACAGCTGGATTGCTGCTATTAGATTTGGTTCAGATATTCGAAATTTTACCACAATAACAAACTTAGGAACAATTAGGCTATGGGATGTTACATCAAAATCCTGTGATAGCGCAGAGAATTTGTGCACAACATTCATAAATACTTATAAATTTTCTGGGTTTAGATATCAGGCTGAAGTCGTTTTTAGCCAAGATGGTCATATGGCTACTGTCTCTGGGAATGGGACAGCCTATTTGTGGCCTCCAAACCAAACCAAACCATCTAAACCCTTCATGGGTGGGGGTAAGAGAACTTTTCGCGTCAAGCCCAGGGTTTTTCTAAGCCCAGATGCTAAACGACTGGCAACGATAGCATCTGATGGCACAGCTCGTTTATGGTCTACTCAGAATGAAAATTCTGCAACACAGTTATTTAAAGGGCATTCTGGCGAAAAGGCTGTAGCCATAGCTCTAGGGATGGATCGCTCCCTACTAGTTACGGCTTCAGAGGATGGTATCTTTCGTCTTAAAGATTTTCGACGTAACATAATTGCTGAATTTTCAGGTTACAAAGGAAGATCTTCCCAAGCTATTTTCAGCCCAAATGGAAAATTAATTGCAACAGTATCTGGAAAAAATAATATTCTCCAAATATGGAACTTGCAGGGACAGCTCTTGAATGAGTTTGATGGTTACTCAGGAGCGGTATCAGCTATTCGCTTTAGTCCAGATAGTCGTAAGTTGGCTACAGCATTTCTGGATGGCAATGTTTATTTAAGAAATGTGCGTAGAAAAGAACGATCTCTGAAACCGCTGTTCTCAACTGGTAGTTCTATTCTTAATATTCGCTTTAGTGCAGATGGCCAAAAACTGGCTACTGCTTCCTTCGATGGTAAGGCTCAAATTCGGAGCATCCAGGGAGAAAAGCTGATAGAATTTCAGACTCTCAATGGTCTTTGGGATGTTAATTTTACCTCCAATGGGCAACGGTTAGCCGCTGTTGGCTGGCGAGAAAAAGGGTATCTGTGGCAGATAGAAGATCTGAATCAATTGCTTCAGAAAGGCTGTGACTGGATGCGGGACTATCTTGAAACCCACCCTGATGAGGCCAAAGAGTTCGTTTTTTGTAATGACTTATCTGTCTCTCGCTGAACTCAGTGCAAAGTTTAGCTAAGTGTTTCTCAACCTATAACCACAGTTATGATGTTTGTACCCACAACGTCTTCTATAATTTTTCAGTGCCCTAAAATTTCTTATTTAGTGCGATCGCACCCGTAATCCAAACGGCCTCCACTGCACATCGGGCCGAAATATCTAGACATCGGCAAATGACTACTCATTGCTCCTAAAAACAGCTGTAAACACCAATAGAGCATCTCATTTGGCCAAATTGCCCTAAACACTGACTTTTCAAAAGACTAGCCTGCTGAATTGCTCCATAGTGACACAAGAAATGGGTTAACGACAGGCACTGGCAAAGAAGGCATATTTTTAATAGATGAGATCGTACCAGATCTTTAAATCAGTGGTAATGTTAAAAAATCATTGGCTTTCAACTAGAATATCCTGGCCCTTGGGACTTTTTAATTGCAACATTTTTGTAGCTTTACCATGTGTACTACATGACTGTTGCGTCAGGGGTTTGTAGCTTTAGATATAGTTACCAGTCTAAGATTTCAGCTCAAACCTGACCAGGTTTCCCATGGCCAGATGTTCGTAAATAAAAACTAATACTCTAAATCGCGACAGTCTATCGAGGAACTGCCGTTATGTATCCCTCCAGATCGAAGATATCCCTGGATGTTAAGTTCTCATGGCTGATTATCTTGGTCGGCATTCTATTTACCCTCAGTCTGCAGAAATATACCCAAGGGGGTGTATTTTTTAGTGGCGATGGTGGCCTTAAAGCCTTGCTTTCCCAACAACTGGCTGCAGGAAATTGGCATTTTGATTTACGCTTATCGGCCCCAGACTGGGTTGTTGAACTATGGAAACAAGGGCTGTATCCCTTCACGCCTCCCTATGTATATGAACGATTTGATCACTATTTCATTACTTTTCCGTTTCCCTTTCCAGCACTGACATCTATTTTTTACAGTGTTCTAGGCTACTGGGGGCTGTATGTTGTTCCTTTACTAGCCCTATGGCTAATCTGGCTAAGACTTTTTCAGATTGGACGACAACTGAAGTGGAGAGCAGATGTGCTGGCGATCGCACTCAGTATCCTCATTTTTGCCTCTCCCTTAACCTTGTATGGAGCCATGTACTGGGAGCATACCCTAGCCGTAAGTTTAGCCTTTTGGGGGATAACCATACTACTGTGGCCAAAGGGTGCTACAACCTCCAATATTCAGGTGTTTTTATCCGGTAGCCTTATCGGCTTTGCCGTTTGGTTTCGCTCTGAATTTATATGTTTGGCCGCAATTGTAGTGGGACTTACACTTTGGCAATGGGTGAGTCCAAAAATGTTGTCTTGGCTACCAATACTTCACGGCAAAGGCCACTTGTTTATCAGTGGCCTTTTGTTAAGTATGTTGGCGTTTTTTGGGCTTAATCAAATGATTTATGGCCATTTTCTAGGTATTCATGCCCTGCAGGTGGTCGAAGAATCTTCCATTAGTCAGCAACTGTCCCAAGCAATGGCTAACTACCAACAGTTGCTCAATGCGTTAATCAAGTACTTCCCATTTACCCTGTGGGTACTGACGATTGCTGTTTTAACCGGATTTAGCAAGCCTCGAGACTTTCGTTATCAGATCATCACCATATGGTTAATTCTTCTGCTATTTACCCTGGCTGTCCCTCTGATTATTCCGCCTGGGGCTGGCGGCAAGCAGTGGGGTGCTCGTTTCTACCTAATCCTGGTGCCACTGCTTACTCTGATTGGCGGCACCTATATCAATCAAGTGCTAACTCGCTTGAGGGGCTGGCGATATTATTTAACAATTAGCAGCCTAACCATCGTATTTTTAGCGGGTGCTTATCTCAATGTTTACAACGGTACCGTCGCCAACTATAGAGATCGTGCCACTACCTCTGTTTCTCTCAGTCGCAACTATGGGCCGATCGCACCGGCTATTACTGCTATTACTGGGCATTCCAGCCCTTACATTGCTATGTCCCATCAGTTTGTAGCTCAGCAACTTTGGGTGGCGACCCCTGAAAAAACTTTTTTTCTAACCGAATCAACGTCTGACGTTCAACAGTTGGCAAATGGTCTTTACCAACAGGGATATAGCCAATTTTTATATGTCTGCTACCCCCATCGCCCCTGCCCTACCCCCGAAGAACCTGCTGAGAATTTAGTGGTTTCCTCGAAGAAAACGCTATTACAGCTTAAATTCTCTTCGTTAGGGACATTTGGGAAGTACCCTGTGTACGATGTCATGATCTCACAACTTTGATCAAGCCACTAGACTTTATGAGAGTTCTTTCATCTTTTTAAGGTTGTCAAATCTGTAGCTGAAAGCCATGCCCTCACTAGGCTTAAGCGCCTAAATAGTGTGGAGCTATACTCTTCTCATGACGTACTACTAACCAACTACAATGGCTTGCTTCAGTGGATGCACTTAGATCACAAAGAACTTTATATTAGAAAAAACTGTATGTTTTTTGTGTGAAGAGCTTTCATGTTTCTGTGCTCTTTCTCTAATGTTCGTGCGATTATGACACCAGTATTTTCTCGCAGCAACCAACAGTATAAGGTCTTACATTAGTTGATTCCGTCATCCAGGTTCTAGATCAAGAACATGCTGGTTGCCTCTAATCTGCATAGTCGATTCTAAACTTCGCACCGCTATCTTTGTGCTGATAGCTTTTACAACTTTTTAAGTGCGATCTCTCTAAGCATCATTTTTATCAAATTCTTATTTGGAGCTCTGCTACATTGCCATGTTTCAGCTCTCTGTATCCCCAAAGCTTACTACCCTGATTGATCTGTTACGCTATCGGGCTGATCGCCAACCCGATCAGCTGGCCTATCAGTTTCTTGAGGATGGTAAGACTGAAGCCGCTTGCTACACCTATCAACAACTTGATCAACAGGCTCGGGCAATTGCCGCCTGTCTCCAACAGGCTAAGGGAGAGCGAGCATTGTTGCTCTATCCCCAGGGAGTTGAGGTCGTTGCCGCTTTCTGTGGCTGTCTATATGCTGGGGTGATTGCTATTCCGGTTCCTCCTCCAGACGCTGGGCGTATGAAGCGAGCACTGCCTCGTCTACTGGAGATTGTGAAGGATGCTGATGCTAGTTTAGTGTTGAGTACTCAACGCATCATCGATCTTCTGAAGAATAATAAGGATGTAGTATCTCCTCAGTTTGAACAGATGACCTGGTTCAACACCGAGCAGGTAGATTTACATTTGGCGGAGCAATGGCAAGACCCCCAGGTAGATCAGCAGGCGTTGGCTTATCTACAGTACACCTCAGGCTCGACATCGGTGCCTAAAGGGGTAATGCTGAGCCACAAAAACTTAATGCATCATTCTGCCTATTTGCAACGGGCCTGTGGGTATACGCCCGATGGGGCAACAGTTACCTGGATGCCCTATTTCCATGACTATGGCTTGGTGGAAGGATTAATCCAACCACTGTATACTGGGGTGCCTTGCTATGTGATGTCGCCCCTGGCGTTTGTAAAGCGACCTCAGCGTTGGCTGGAAGCTATTTCTAAATATCGGGCTACCCACAGCCAGGCTCCTAACTTTGCCTATGACCAGTGTGTCCGTCGGGTCAAGCCCATCAAGCGCGAAGGGTTAGATCTGAGCTGTTGGAAAGCAGCAGGTAATGCGGCAGAACCCATTAACCCTCGCGTTATGCGCGAGTTTTTGGATGCCTATGCACCCCATGGTTTTCGGTGGACAACATTTGCCCCAGCCTACGGTTTAGCAGAGGCCACTCTCCTGGTCTCTAGTAAACGGGTGGGGACAGAGCCGATGATTTTGTCGCTGAATGCCACCGCTTTGGAGAAGGGGGTTGTCGCTCCTGTCCAGGAAGATGCTCTCCAGCGAGATATTGTCAGTTGCGGCCAATTAGTCTGTGAGACTGAGGTTGTCATTGCTAATCCAGATACGTTAACTCGATGTGATCATGACGAAGTTGGAGAGATCTGGGTGGCTGATCCGGGTGTTGCTGGTGGATATTGGCAACGAGCTGATGCCACCGAAGAAACATTTGGAGCAAGGCTCAAGGATACGCCTCAGGTTGGCCCCTACCTGCGCACAGGAGATTTAGGCTTTATACGAGCAGGGGAGCTTTATATCACCGGACGTATTAAGGATCTGATTATTATTCGCGGTACCAACCATTATCCTCAAGATATTGAGTGGACGGTGCAGCAGCTGCATCCGGCTCTTCGTCCGAACTATGGCGCTGCCTTTTCCATCATTGATGAAGGAGAAGAAAGGCTAGTAGTAGTGCAAGAAGTGGAGCGTCAGTATCAGTTAACCCTGGCAGCGGACGACATTTTGGCAGATATTCGGCAGGCTATTGCCGAAGCCCATGAATTACAGGTGAGTGCGATCGCACTAGTCAAATCCGGCAATGTTCTCAAGACGTCCAGTGGCAAAATCCAACGTCGGGCCTGCCGCGATAGCTTTTTAGTCGGTACCCTAGAGGTCATTGCCGACTGGAGTGAGCATCCTCAGCTGACGGCCAGGATGAGGAGCTTTAAAAATGATGTTGACGCCCTGGAACACCAGGTACAAATGGCATCTTCTTGATGGTTGTTGGTGCTACAGAATCTAGTTGTCCTGTTTTATGACGATAAGGCCTTATTGCCTAGATTAAGTTCTCAATCCTAGTAACCGTTCTATGAAATCTCTTAAGCAATACTGGGTGGCGGAAGCCCTGGAGCGCTCCCTAGGCAGCCCTTTTACTCCAGAAAACCCTCTTTCTTTTCAGCACACGGCTACCCTTGATGAACAAGAGGTCTTCCCTGAGGCTGAAATTAAGGGGCTCTATGACTGGGGATTACAACACTATTACATTCCCACTGACTGCGGTGGCAAATTTACCTCTTTTGAGGAGTTTGTTGCATTTGTGCGGGTGCTCTCTCGTCGCGATCTGAATACTGCGATCGCATTTACCACCATGTTTTGGTCTTTCCTCACCTGGATGGCAGGTACGGAAACACAAAAACAACAGCTGGCTCGGTTTATGAAAGATGATTACGGCACCATGTGCCTGGCCTATTCTGAACGGGAGCACGGCAGTGATCTAGTCGGTGGCAGTTTGGTGGGAGAAAAAGTGCCTGGTGGCTATCGCCTCACTGGTGAGAAATGGCCCATTAACCGGGCGACTCGCTCGGGAATCACCTTTGTGTTGGCCCGTACTGACAAAGCAGGCGGTAATCGAGGGCTGTCCCTGTTTATGCTAGACAAACGGGCACTTGATCCCACTAGTTTTGGCAACAACCCTAAAATCAAAACCCACGGTATTCGTGGAGCCGACATGAGCGGTATTTATTTTGAAGACTGTTTTGTCCCTGATGAAATGCTTTTAGGCAAAGAGGGGCAAGGATTAGAGCTAGCCCTAAAAGGATTTCAGATTACTCGGGCCTTGTGTGCAGCATTTTCCCAGGGCTCTGCCGATACTTGTCTGCGCACCACCCTCAATTTTGCCCTGAATCGTCAGCTCTACGGCAAGACCGTCTGGGATATGCCTCACCCCCGCCGTGTGTTGGTGAATGGATTCCTTGATATCCTGGCCTGTGACTGTGTGAATATTGCGGCGGCGCGAGGATTTCACGTTGCTCCCCGGCAGTTTAGCGTCTGGTCTGCGGTGGACAAGTATTTTGTGCCTGTCACCCTAGAAAAAATGCAGCAGGATATTTCAGTTGTACTGGGTGCAAGGTTCTATATGCGCGATGAGCACGACTATGGTGTGTTCCAAAAAATGTTGCGAGACAGTTCTATTATCAGTGTGTTTGATGGCAGCTCGGTCGTTAATCTCCATTCCTTAATCCTGCAGCGACGGCAGCTAGCCAAAGCTCGCAGTCGTCGTAAACCCAAGGATTTAGTCGCTCTCCAGGCACGTTTACGCAACAGCTTTGATCTAACGACAGAGCTACCCGCCTTCGCTCCCAGCCAGCTCGATCTGATCGCTCGGGGAACCGATGATGTGTCCCAGGGATTAGAATCCGCCCTGGCTACCCTAGAGGCTCTTGGCAAACCTCTAGATATCGATGCCAATGTCCTGGACTGTCTCAAGCAGCAGTACCAACAATTTCTGCAAGTCTTAGATGAACAGGATGAAGCCATTGCGGATGGTGCTTTTGAACATGGTCACGATCAGTCCTTTGAATCCTTTGAAGAGGCCAAGGGATACTGTTATATTCATGCTGCAGCGGCTTGTCTGCACATGTGGCTGCACAATCGCAGCCAGCTGGGAGATTTCTTTGCTCAAGGGAAATGGCTGGTGCTGTGCGCAGATCGATTGTTAGCCCAGCTCACCCCTGAGCAGCCAGCCATACCGTTGGCTTACTACGAAACCGTAGCGGAGGAACTGTTACGGCTCCATAGAGCTGACAAAATGTTGTCAATTGTGCCATTTCAATTGGCATCTAGGACAAATTCTGTTAGCGCTTCTGCTCCGATCAAATCCCCTGCTCCAATTTTGCAGGTTTAGATCTGAAAGGTTGTCTCATTTTCAGACTAGTTAAAGCTGTTGCCGTTTAGTTAGCTCTCGTTAACAGTTTTGCATCTTACATTAACTAAAACCTATGACATTTTCTACTACTCAAAACCCAACGGTTACCTCTCCGGTTGAAGCTATCCAGACCTGGCTGGTTAAGCAGCTGGCTGATGTACTTTCCTTAGATCCAACGACGGTAGACGTCACTCAACCTCTGACTCGCTATGGGTTAGATTCCATCGATGCTGTGACCCTAGTTGCCGATTTAGAGGACTGGCTTGACCTGGAGCTACCGTCTACATTGTTTTGGGACTATCCCACTATTGCCAAAGCCTCTACCTACTTAGTCAATGAATTTGAGGTCTCGATAGATCCCAAGGATCTGTAGGGCAAATGCTACTAAGGAGACACCGTTTTGAATTTCTCTGAGTTTTCCTTTTGGTGGATTTTGCTGCTGTTCTGTGTCCCGTTTTTTACGGTGCGCTTGATTGGACAGGTTTTGAACCTTTGGCGTGGCGTTTTTGATACGATGGGGATTGCGGCCCTGTCACTACTGCTGTTTTTTAATGCCAGTGCCACCAGTTTTGTTGTCTTTTTGATCCAAATCCTGTTTAACTATTGGATGGTGCGGTGGATGATCACCCGCCCACCCCAACAGGAACGACTCATTGCCACGTTGCTGATTATTTTTGACGTGGGTGTGCTGGTTTATTTTAAGTATTTAACCTTTTTTGTTGAGGATATTTTAGGATTGGCGGTTGTGGTGCCGGGAAATTGGCGATCGCAATTTCCACTGCCGGTCTTTGGAGGAATTCCGCCTGGGGTTTCGTTTTACACCTTTCAGATGGTGGCGTTTGTGGTGGATTCCCTCAAGGCCCGCCGTAAAAAGCCGATTGAGTTCATGGACTATGTGAACTTTGTTGCCTTTTTCCCTCAAATTGTGGCGGGTCCCATTGAGCGACGGTCGGCCCTATTACCTCAAATTTCTAGTTTTAGATTTAAGTTCACAGCGGATAACTGGGACTGGGGGCTGCGGTGGTTGTCCCTGGGCTTGTTTATGAAGTTTGTCCTCGCCGATAACATTGCGCCCTACATTGATCTGCAAGAGGCGGGGAATGCTTGGCTGGTTTGGTTTTATGCCTTCTTGTTTACGCTGCGGATTTATTTTGATTTTGCCGGCTATAGCTTTATGGCTGTGGGTATTGCCCGGGTGCTAGGGGTGCGTTTAACTGTAAATTTTCTAGCCCCCTATACATCTCAGAGCATCAATGAGTTTTGGCGACGTTGGCATGTTTCCCTAAGCACCTGGTTTCGTGACTATGTGTTTTTACCGCTCATGGGATCGCGTAAAGCCTGGGCTCCTGCTTTTCTGTTTGCTACGTTTACCCTCTCGGGATTCTGGCATGGAGCATCTTGGAACTTTATTCTCTGGGGCGCTTATCACGGTGCTCTCCTGTTACTGCTGCGCTATGCTGGTCGACCCTTTCAGAGAGTTGTTAACAAGTATGTCAAGCGACCTCAAATTATGTCGTGGGCATTAACCTTTGGCTCAGTGGTGCTGGGCTGTTTGTTCTTTATGGAGTTGAATACAGCTCGGCTCGTCACTAAGTTGACCACACTGATCACACCCTGGGCCTATTCGTTAGCTAATCTCGGCAGTGCATTTAGTCAGTTTAGCCTGAATGAAGCTATGGCGCTGGGGCTGATTTTGTTGTTAGCTGCAGGATTTTTACTAGTAGAGCATATTGCAGTTTGGCAAGAACGGTCTTTAGAATATGAGCTTTTTTTGGTCCCCTGGGTTTCTAAAGCCTTATTAGTGCTAACAATTCTCTTTGCTGCCAATATTCCATCTGAATTTATTTATTTTGAGTTTTAGAGCCTAGGGATTATACAAGAGGGGAGTCAGTCAGATGCAAGAGTCACTCAAGTTATTACGCTGGGCTGCGATCGCAAGTTTAGCTTGGGGCGCTGGCAGCCTGTATAACGTTTACGGCGGTGGTGAAACCAGCTGGCTGCGGTCTATGTATCAGCGCAAAATCGCCCTGGCGCAAACCATCGAATCTCCTAAGCTGATTGTCACCGGGGGGTCAGGAGCCCACTACACGATCAATGCTGAGGTGCTGGAGGCAGATCTGGGGCTACCGGTGATCAATATGGGCATTGATGGTCCAGTGGGGTTGAACCTGATCTTGCCCAGTGTTTTACCTCAGGTAGAACCGGGTGACACTGTTATGTTAATTCCGGAATATCTGTTGTTAAACCATGAAAATGGTTTAGGTGAACGCTCTGGGGCCTTTGCCCTGGCAACGGGGCAGCCGTTGACCGGTAATATTCCACCCAAACAGTTGGCACAAAGTGTGTTGATGTTGGGGGTGCCTTCACTGCGGGCAGTGGTGAAGTCTTCTATAGATTTGGCCACCTTGGGACGAGTGACGGGTTACTACGATGATCCCCTCACCGAGCAAGGAGATCCAACCATCACCAAGGTACGCACTGGGGAATGGTGGCAGATGAAAATCAAACAGCCTGCCACACCCTATGCCCTTGACCGTATTGCTGAGTTTCGTCAGGAGGTGGAGGCCAAAGGAGCTACGTTGTTGCTAGCGATGCCCTGGGTCTATGCTGATGCCGACGATTTAGAAACACAGAACAATGTTGAGGCCACAGCGACAGCATTATCGGAAATTGCTCCTTTGATATACGACCCTGAGACTTTCAATATTCAGTCTGACTCTACTCTGTTCGCGGATACCCATTATCATCTGATGCCTGAGGCGCGCAGGTTGCGATCTCAAACCCTAGCCCAACAACTTCAACCGTTACTAGCTAACCCATAGGTCTAGCTAATAGAGCCAGCAAAATTGAACTTATGAATCCACCTCCAAACTCCCTTACCCCTTAAACAGTCTCTTTGTCCTCCTTGCCCCCATTGTTCCATGGCCGACACTGTTCCCCGCCCCGGATTTCTAGAAAAGCGCTATGGCCTAGATTTAAGGTCTTTGGCATTGTTACGCATGGGTCTGGCTTTAGTTATCCTGGCAGATCTGTTGACTCGTATGGGTGATTTAGTTGCCCACTATAGCGATGCGGGAGTGTTACCCAGGCAGGCAGCCGCCGAAATCTTACCCGATGGGTACTGGTCGCTTCACCTGATCAGTGGTCAAGCCTGGGTACAGGCCCTGATATTTCTGGTGGCGGTGATCTTGGCCTTGGCTCTGTTGGTGGGGTACAAAACCCGTTTAGCGACTATTGCCTCCTGGGCATTGATTGTCTCTCTCCATAATCGCAATCCAGCCCTGATCTTCGCGGCCGATGATGTTTTGCGGGCGGTCATGTTTTGGGCGATGTTTCTCCCAATGGGGGCCAAGTACTCCATTGACAGTGCTCTCAATACCGCTGCCCAAAGTCTACCAAAACGTTTCTTTGGGGCTGCTAGCGTCGCTTTTATGGTTCAGCAGTGTTACATATACATGTTCTCCGCCTTCTTCAAAACAACCAGTTCTACCTGGTGGCCTGAAGGCAGTGCAGTCTATTATTCCTTAAGCTTTGACCAATATGTCACCCCCCTAGGAGCATGGCTCTTAAATCTGGGTGCTTTGCTCCCCATATTGACCTTTTTTACCCTGGTGTTGGAGTGGATCGGTCCGCTGTTTATATTTGTGCCTATCCGTACCGATCTGTTTCGCAATATCGCTATCGTCACCTTTATTTTGCTGCACCTGGGCTTTGGTTTTACCCTTAACCTTGGCATTTTTCCAGCTCTGAGTATTGTTACCTGGCTTGCGTTTATTCCCACCTCTACCTGGGAACGGTGGGCTAAGAGTTGTTATGGTCGGGAGCACCATGGCCTGGTGATTCACTATGATGCTGACTGTGGCTTCTGTAAAAAAGTCGTGCACCTGATCCGCACGTTTTTACTATTGCCAGATACTCCTCTCCGTACTACGCAGAGCGATCCTGATATCTTCGCGGCCATGGAGCGCCATAATTCCTGGGTAGTCGTTGATTGGGAAGGCAAGTATCACTATAAGTTTGAAGCGATCGCCTATGTGTGTAGCGTATCCCCTGTCTTTTGGTTTTTAGCCCCGGTGCTGCGTTGGTTGCCCATGATGAACGTGGGTACTCGGTTTTATGATGCGATCGCCAACAACCGCCGCAGGGCTGGTTTAGTCACACGTCCCTTTAAATTTAAGGCTTTTTCTGTCAGTGCTTCGTGGTTTGGCAACAGCCTGGCGGCAATTCTGCTAATTCTTACCTCTATCTGGAACTTCCGCAGCATTACCCATCACCATGCCTTTATTGATAATCCCCATCCAGCAATTCGTGTTCTCCGGCGCGTGACCAATAGCCGTACCGTCAATCGGCTTCAAATTCCAATACAAGCTGCACGACTAGATCAGTCCTGGAGTATCTTTTCACCCAGTCCTCCCCGTGATGATGGCTGGTATTCTGTAGTAGGCACTTTGGCAGATGGTCATACCGTGAACTTACTGCAGCCCAATCAGCCTATATCTGCAGATAAACCCACCCTGGCTCAACGACAGGCAATCTACAAAAATCTCCAGTGGCGCACCTATTTTATTAATCTCAACCGAGCGCTAGGCAAACAACTCTATCCTTACTATGGAAAGTATGTTTGCCACAGCTGGAACCACAACTACTCAAGCAATCAGCGTCTCAAAAGCTTTAATGTATCTTTTGTAGATGAGCGCACCTTGCCTCCTGGAGAAAGCCAAACGATGGCAGCAACCCAACCCTGGAGCCAGTCTTGTAACCCTAATTGAGTTCACAACGATACTGATATTCATCATCAATGAGTACGAGCTGTTGTCTGTATAAAATGGCAGAACCTTAAAGAGAGAGTTGCCTGCCTCTGTCCAATATCTGAATAGGCCAAAAATGCTACAGGTTATTGTCTGACATGAAGTTACTTATAAAGCTTATTTTAATTACATTTTTATGGCTTGCTGTCATAAATCCCGGCACATATATCGGCCTAGATACTGCGTTAAGGCTTCAAATGACCCATTCCTGGTGGCAAGGGCAGGAAGAAGTGCTTGTGTCTTCCGAAACGCAGCCTAAACGACGGGGAGACATCCGATTTGGCGTTCAAGGCAGAGATAACAAACGGTATATTGCCTATGATGTTGGGCAGTCTCTGCTGATGTTGCCTGGTGACTGGGTAGGGACGCAGTTAGGTCGTTTATTTCCCTCCATTGGAGAAACTGTGTTTCGAAATTTAGCCGTTCAGTTTTTAGTGTTTATACCTTTGAATGTAGCAGCTATCATCGCTTGCTTTTGGCTACTCAGGTTATTTCAGTTTAAACAGCATGTAGCAGCTTTGTCGAGCATTGGCTGGTTACTAAGTTCGACGGTGCTTCACTATGCTCAAATTCCCCAGCAAAATAATCAGATCCTGTTGTTTGTGACCATTGGATATGCATCTGCCCTAGCTGGTGTACGTTTTAATAAACTCTCCTATGTATTTTTAAGTGGCTTATCCTTGGGGCTCGCCATGCTCATTCGCACAACCAGCATTTTCCACGCTTTGACGGTCTTTTTGTTTTTAAGTGGCTGCGTTCTCTATCAAAAGCGACACCTACCCAACCTGTTTAGATTCTCAGCGGTTTGGATCTTAGGACTGATTCCATTTACTCTTCTAGGCCGTTTTGTTGATTATCTGAGATATGGCAGTTTATGGGCAACGTCAAACAGTGAAATCTTAAAGCAGCTTGGAACAGATCCCATGTGGTCTGGCTTACCGCAACTTCCTGCAAATTATCCCTTTGTCAATCCGCCTTGGATCGGCATTCTGGATACATTATTCTCGCCAGCGAGAAGTATTTTTATATACGATCCGCTATTTTTACCCTGTCTGATACTGACCATTGTCATCTGGAAAAAGATTGCTCCCTATGTCCAGCTGTACCTATTAACTGGGCTGCTAAATCTAGCGTTACACATATTGCTGACCAGTAAACTGGTGTGGACGGGTGGTACAGCCTGGGGAGCAAGATTTCATGTTACCTCTGTTCATTTGTTGTTAATACCCCTGTTGGCTCTACTTGTACAACTGCTTTTATCATCCAGGCAATTGAAAAGATACTTAATTCAGGGTGTGCTTGTAATCGCTATTATGACCCAGTTTGCTTCTGTGCTTATGCAACCCAACTTAGAAATATATCAAAAAAAAGTTGGTTTTCCCGGAACGCGCTTTGATTTTCGTTTGATGCAGCGAGTTGCGAATATTGCTTGTCTTGTAGATGACTCCATCTACAAGGGATGTATTGGGCAAAATCCTGAAAAGAGGCAATATGTAGACAATTTAGATCATATCTTTATGTCGCCCTTTGTTTTAAGCCACCAAGCGACAGATGATAATAACGTTGCTTTAAGCAAGCTATCGTCCATCGTTTTTGTACTTTGGCTACTAGCCCTCGTGACAGCTATTGGCCTCACATTTTGTTCTGGATGGCTATATGAGATTTAAGCTGATATTGGGATACATTTTTATACTTTTAGCAGTTGCAATTGGCTTATCAACACGGCTGTTTGCAGTATTTCAGTATGTGACATTTGATATTGGTCCTGATCCCGATCAAATCAGAGATGCATTTGCCGTCATAAAAATGTGGCAAGGCTCTTTTCCTACGCTCGGGCCTCAAAGTAGTATCGGTAGACATCATATTTTACCTCTGTACTATTATCTTTTCTTTCCTTTTACTCTTTTAGGACCCGATCCAGTATTTCAAGCATTACCCAATGCACTATTTTCTTTTTTGTCGATCCCTCTTTTTATTTGCTTATTACATCAGCTCTTAGAAAATATCAAAAACTCAACTAGAGTTTTTCTGAGTGGTTTAGGGGGATTGTGGTATAGCCTTCTTTTTGGAGATATTTTTATCAACAATTTTCAATGGAATCCCAGCTCAATACCATTTTTTATTATGGTTCTAACCTTGCTTTATAAGCTGCAGATGCAAGGGAAGTTTTCTTTTTTGGTGCAAGCACTGCTATGGATCTTCTCCGGAGTTATTTTAGCTATTTTAGTTAGCTTGCACTCTTCAACACTATTTATAATGCCAGTTGTTGTTGCCATCACCTCTTCAGTATTTATATATAAAGTGATTAGGAGAAAACGAAACCTTTTACTGATCTCTTTGCCGATTATAAGCGTCCTGTCAGCTGGAATTATATTATTACCTTATTGGATAGGCGAAATTGGACGAAACTTTCAAAATACAAAAGCAGTTTTAAAGACAGTACTTAATTCTAATCACAACTCAGGTGGCCACTTTTTGGTTGGTTTATATACTAAAATTAGCGGTTTTTTTCTTGGTTATCTCACGCTCAATCAACAAGCTTATTTTTGGAATTCCTCATTGTTTTACCTTGTGGTATCCATAGTATTTTTGTCTCTAGTCAGTTGGTGGGGGATTTTTAAATTTAAAGGGAATCGACCTATTTGGTTGATGTGGTGTTCTATATGGATAATTTACTTACTGGCCGCTGCAAATATCAATTCTATGGCAACGCCTCTGCACTACAGATTGCCCATCCTTTTTGCTCCTATTGTGCTGACACTCACCTCACTGGCATATCTGGATTGTTCACCAAGTAAGAAGAGACTTTTTTCAATTGCTGTTGGTGTGCTGATTATAGGCTCAATGTTCGTTAATTCACTCCACGATTATCAATTTATACTCAGCAAATATGGCACAAACCGTTTGATGAGTACAAGTGATGTAACTCAAATACTAGCCCAGCTACCTGCTGGTTCGATTATTTGTGATCCTAGAATAAAGCGTAAAAGAGAGGTTAATAATCAGTACAATTATATTGATACATATATTACTCATAAGGGGATAACGGCTTTAGCTGATTGTCAAACAGATAGTTTTGTTATACATCCTAAGAGGGTCCTGTTCATAGAGAATAATTTTCTCAATAGAGGTACTTATCAAGAAACTTATTTTGTCAGGTCTGTGCCCAAATCGCCAATAAATCTATTTCCCATATTCAAGGTTGTTGAAAATGAAGCCATGGAGAAACCACACAAGCTTTTCTTAGAAACGGATACAGCTTATGTCTATCGTTTAGATTAGAATTTTCTAAAACTCTTGCCAGCCCTTGAGATATTGCCCTAGTACTCTGTGGCGTAAGTTTGCCCACTGTCCAATGTGGATGAGTCGATGGGTGGATGGGTAGATGAAATAGCTGCCAAATTTCTGCCATCGGGTACTAGATCGCTAGATATCTACAGTCAGGTCGGAGAGATAGGATCTCATCTATATGAAGCGGTAAATTCTTTGCCAATCAAGGGATGTAGCTATCTAGGGACTAACTTTGATTAACTCACTACTGAGAAATATTAGCTATGGATCACGTAACATCTACTACGGAAACTCATAGGATGCAGCAATCTTCTCTGGTAGCTGTTCCGGTAGGACCGCTGATCATTCCTGCGATATTAACACCAACCGTGTATCAAGGAGAGCCGGTGAGTTTTTCATTACTTACCTCTACTAAACCGCCATTATTATCGTTGGTAATTCCAACCTATAACGAAAGTAGAAATGTTAGAGCAATTGTTGAGCAGCTAACCACTCTATTAGATCGCAAAATCCCTGGTAATTATGAGCTAATTTTAGTGGATGATGATAGCCCTGATGGCACCTGGGAAGTTGCTTCTGCTCTGAGCAAAGCCTGTCCGCAGCTGCGAGTCATGAGACGACAGCAAGAGAGAGGGCTATCGTCTGCTGTTATTCGAGGCTGGCAAGTTGCGCGGGGAGAAATCTTAGGCGTGATTGATGGTGATTTGCAGCATCCGCCAGAAGTGCTGCTGGATATGCTATCTGCAGTGCGAAATGGAGCAGATTTAGCGGTTGCCAGCCGTCATGTGGGTGGGGGTGGTGTGAGTGACTGGAGTGTTGTTCGGCGCTTCCTATCGCGTGGGGCTCAGTTTCTAGGGTTGCTGATTTTACCCAATGTCGTGGGGCGAGTCACCGATCCCATGAGTGGCTATTTTATGGTGCAACGTTATGCAATCCAAAATCATTCTCTTAATCCTAAAGGCTACAAAATTCTTTTAGAAGTCATTGGTCGGGGACAGGTCAAGACTATTGCGGAAGTGGGGTATGTATTTCAAGAGCGGACAGCGGGTGAAAGCAAAGTCACCTGGAGACAGTATGTCGATTATCTCCATCACTTAGTCCGGTTACGCTCACGGGGGCGAGTGGCTCGTTTACGTCAAAAATTTCCACTAAAACGTTTCCTCAGGTTCGGTATTGTTGGCTTAAGTGGTGTGTTTGTGGATATGGCGGTTTTATATTTGCTGCATACAACTTTGGGCTTAAACTTGACCCGTAGTAAGATTTTGGCAGCAGAAGTTGCTATTATTAATAATTTCATCTGGAATGATGCGTGGACATTTTCTGATGTTGTTCAAAAACAACAAGGGTGGGGAGCAAGGCTAAGACGGTTTTTGAAGTTCAATCTGGTTTGCCTATCAGGGTTAGTCTTAAATGTGTTGGTTCTAAATGTCATCTACAATATTGTTTTTGGTCAACGCTATGCCTATCTGGCCAACCTGATTGCGATCGCACTGGTCACCCTATGGAACTTCTGGCTAAATTTAAAGCTCAGCTGGCGGGTTACCAAGGTAAAGTAGCGCCCTGTCTGGCTTAGGTTTGCCTGATAGTCTACTAGCTCACCTGATGTCGAAATTGATTGGTGCTAATGGTGACTAAAATCGCTGCAAATACCAGCAGAGCGATCGCATGGGGCCAGATCACCTCCAAACCTACGCCCCGCAGCAATACAGCCCGTAAAATTGCTACATAGTGACGCAGGGGATTCAACAATGACAAATAGCGGAAAACCGCAGGCATGCTTTCGATGGGTGCGATCGCACCCGACAGCTGAATCAACGGCATATTGATAAAAAACGAGGTCAATATTACCTGCTGTTGATTGCGACAGAGTGTGGCCAACATCATACCAATGCCAATACCGACAAAGACATATAACCCCGACATCACTAAAAAGAGCAACAAGCTGCCCCGCAACGGCACGTTAAAAATGATATTGGCCACACTGAGCGCCAACAGCGCATCCCCTAGCAACAGCACGAATAACGGCACAACTTTTGCTAGCAAAATCTCCCCGGCTGACGCTGGAGTCATCAAGAGCTGCTCCAAGGTGCCCGTATCTTTTTCTCGAATCAGGGCAGACGAAGAGACGATTGACCCAATTAACGTCAGGACGACACCCATCATGGCAGGTACAAAAAACCAGCTACTGATGAGTCCAGGATTGTACAGGAAGGTAATCTGTGGTTCAACAATACTGGGTATTTCAATAGTATTCAATTGACGATTATATTGCTGGATAATCTGGGTAAAGTAGCCACTGGCAATGCCTGCCGTATTGGCGTCCACGCCATCCACCATCACCTGGATCTCAGCTGATTTATCCTGGGACAAGTTGCGATTAAAGTCAGGCGGAAAGACTACCCCCAAGGTGATGTCTCCCCGTCGCACCTGTTCCCCCAGGCTCTGTTGACTGGCACTATAGCGATCGACAACAAACACATCATTCTCGGTCAAGGCGGCCACCAGTTCGCGGCTGGCCCCAACATTAACCTGATCCACAATTCCTAATTTCAGGTATTGCACATCTGGGTTTAAGATCAAGCCATAGAGCAACAGCTGCACCGTCGGTGGAAAAACTAACATAAACAGTAGCTTCTTATCTCGCAAGATCTGCTGAACCTCCTTTATGGCTAAGGCCCAGAAGCGACTGTTAAGTAAACGCTGGAACAACTTAAACATCAATCAGTCCGGTAACTGCATCCGACGCAGACCACGCCAGGCGGCTGCAAAAAATAACAATACCAGCAGCGCAATGGCCACCAGGGCAACCCAAATGCCTTCCCACCCGGTCCCCCTGACAAAGGCATCGCGAGTCACATCAATGTAATAGCGAGCTGGCACAATATTAGAAATGAGTGAAATGGGAAACGGAATATTACTCAACGGGTAGATAAAGCCCGAAAACAAAAAAGAGGCTAGAAAACCAGTAAATGCCACCCCCTGCACCGCCGCAATGCGATTACTAGAGCGTACGCCGATCAAAAGACCATAAAGAACACTGGCTGTCGCAAATAAGCAGGTCCCTAGCATCAATGGTAGAGGATTACCGGCCAACCCAATCCTAAACAGAAGCGATCCCAAACCCATGATGCAAAGGGCTTCACCCATGGCCACAATAAAGTAGGCTAACCCTTTACCCAGCAGCAGCTCAGTCGCACTCAAGTTAGAGGCATAAACCTGCACAATCGTGCCTTGCTCCTTCTCACGCACCATGGCGAGAGTTGCCAGTAAGGCCGGAAAGATAGCCAAGATAACAGCATAAAGACCTGGCACGATGAAGAGAGATTCCTTGCGACCCGGATTGAACCAGAGGCGAATGCGGGCAACCACCTTAACTGTTCTAGATTGAAGTCCTTGATCCTGCACAAAGAAGTTAGTCGTTGCCCGTATGCTGTTGCGAATCACGCGGGCATTGTTCACATCGGTACCGTCCACCAGCACCTGGATAGGGCTGGATTTCTGGTCTTTGATGCGACGGGAAAAATCTGGTGGAATAATCACTGCCGCTTTAGCGCGTCCTTGATCAATGATCTCAATGGGCTCTCCCGACCCTGGGACAGGCTGAAACTGATTAGTGGCAAAGAGTCGTTCTACATAGCTACGACTGAGGGGAGTCATGTTAAAGTCCTGGATCGCCAGGGGAATATTTTTTGTCTCCAGTCGGATGGCATAGCCAAAAATCAGTAGCATCCCCAACGGCAGGATAAAGGCCAGGGCAAACGTCAAGCGATCGCGACGAAATTGAGCCAATTCTTTGATGCACTGAGACCAGATGCGCTTCATGGCTGACCTCCCTGGGCTCGTTGGATAATGCCAATAAAGGCATCTTCCAGAGAGAATGGCACAGCCTGGATGGATTGAATGTCGAATTCTGCTGTGCTCAGTAATGAGCGTAGACGAGGCACGTCTATATCCGGCTGATCCAGAACAATGTGGAGACGGGCACCAAATAAGGATACTCGCCAGTCATCAAAATACTGTTTGAGTAAGTCGGAGACAACCTGAGGCTGGGGAATCTGCACCTCAAACAGCTGTCCCGGCTGGCTGGCCTTAATTTGACTTGGAGACCCATGGGCAACAATCTCCCCAGCCGCCATAAATGCCATGCGATTGCAATGTTCAGCTTCTTCTAGATAGTGGGTGGTTACCAGCACTGCTGTGCCCTGATGGGTTAAGTCTTCGATTAATCGCCAGAACTGACGGCGAGCTAACGGATCCACACCGGATGTGGGCTCGTCTAAAAACAAAATTTCAGGTTCGTGCATAACTGATGCCCCAAAAGCTACGCGCTGTTTCCACCCACCTGGCAGCTGCCCCGTAATCAGGTCTGCTTTGCCGGTCAATCCACAAATGTCTAAAACCCAATTGATTTTGGCGGAGCGCTGACGACGGGGGACACCATATACCCCACAGTAAAATTCCAAATTCTGTTGAATAGATAAGTCATCATAGAGAGTGAATTTCTGACTCATGTAGCCCATCCGCTGACGTAGAGCACTGCTACGCAAATTGCGGGTTTGACCGGCTAGTGTGACTTCACCTTGGGTAATCCCCAACAACCCACACAGCATCTTGATGGTGGTGGTTTTGCCAGCGCCATTAGCTCCCAACAATCCATAAATTTCACCATAGTGAATATCCAGGTTGACCGCTTTAACCGCCTGAAAATTGCCAAATGTCTTACTGAGGTCACGGGCACCAATGGCAATGTCATCACTGCTGTGGACTGGCAATGACCGCAGCCGAGGCAATGGCACAAAAGCAGGGTCCGACCCCTGTTGGCGCAGCTGGTTGACAAAGACATTTTCCAGGGTAGGCGCTGCTGGACGAATCGTGTCGATTACTAGCTGATGCTGTCCCAGGAGAGCACGGACCTGGGTTTCACCAGTCTCTGCATCGTTAACCAGTACATCCAGGCGATCGCCAAAGGTTTGTACATCCACAATCGGAGTAGACGGTTGAGCGAGTAACCCCTGTTCAGCGGTTTTGAGGTTGCTAGCGCGCACCTCTAAGCGTTGGAGCCCCAGATTATCTCGCAGCTGAGCCGGTGTTCCCATTTGCTGAATCTGGCCATCATACATCAGGGCAACACGATGGCAGCGCTCAGCCTCATCCATATAGGGTGTGGCCACCACAATGGTGACGCCCTGATGGGAGAGGGTGGCCAGCACATCCCAAAACTCACGCCTGGAAACAGGATCTACACCCGTTGTCGGCTCATCCAGAAGTAATATCTGAGGTTGAGCAATCAGGGCACAGCACAGGGCCAACTTCTGTTTCATGCCACCAGACAGTTGACCGGCTAAACGATCTGAGAACGGCTCCAGATTCATCAGCCTGAGATATTGGTTGCGCCGCTGTTCAAAACGCTGGGGCGGCACTTCATGGAGACCAGCCACATAGCGCAGATTCTCATCCAGGCTGAGATCCAGATAGAGCGAAAAGTGTTGGGTGAGATAGCCGGTTTGCAAGCGAGCATCCCGAGGCGCACGCTCCAGAATGATGACATTGCCCGAGGTTGCTTCCATAACACCTGCTAAGATTTGAAACAGGGTGGTCTTGCCAGCACCATCGGGACCAATGAGACCAAAGATTTCGCCCCGCTGCACCGTAAACGTCACCTCGTTTACAGCGGTTAGCTTGCCATAGCGTTTACATAACGTATCTACCTGAATGGCAGGGATTTCGAGCGCTGTCTCTGGCTGATAAATCTGATTAGTCGTTGAATACATGGTTTGATTTGTCCATCTGTGGCTAAGACAAAATCGGCATGATCATTCAAAATAAATTTCACCATCGGCAGGCATGCCAGGTTTGGCAAATCCTCCGGGATTCTCAATACCAAGTCTCACACCAAACACCTGCTGCACTCGGTCTTCTCGAAAGTAAATATTTTCAGGCGTAAAGGAGGCCTGGGTGTCGATGCTGATAACACGAGCGGTCAGGGGTTGAGCAGGGGCTGAATCTAGAAAGATACTAGCCGTTTGACCGACCCGGACCTTACCGATGTCGCCCTCAGGAATAAAGCCCCGGAGATAAACAGTATCGAGGTCAATGAGAGAAAGCAGCGTCCTGCCTGTCGTGACCACTTCTCCTGGTTCTGCACTGCGGGCGGTGACCACGCCGTTTAAGGGGCTAGCGATGGTGAGATAGCTCATACGAGCTTCAATTTCTCGCTGAACGGCTTCAGCCCTGGCCACATTGTCCTGTGCGGCGACTGCCTGGGATTGTGCTTGAATCAGTTGTTTTTGCAAAACGTCTAGCTCAGCCGTACGAAGATCTGGATTGAGCCGGGTGGTTTGGGCCTGGGTCAAGCGACCTGCTGCGGCATCAACCTGTCTTTGAGCGGCGACAACGGCGGCTTCACGTACACCCAGCCGGGCTTGGGTGGTTTCAAAAGTCGTTTGGGCCTGATCGGCGCGCTCTTGGGTCGCGGCACCGACTTGGGCCAGTTGGATGTAGCGATCGCGTTCCACCCTGGCCAGATCTAAGTCTGATTTAGCCGCAATCAGCTGTGCCTTTGCTTCCGCCAGCTGTGCCTGAGCCGTAGCAAGATTAGCCTCGGCCTGGTTGACCTGACCAACTGTATCCCCCTGGGATTGTTCCAGACTCACCTGAGCTCGCCGAATTTGGCTTTGCAACACCTCAATCTGCAATCGCGCCTGTCGTTCCTGCTGTTGGGCTGAGGCCAGCTGTGCTTTAGCCTCGTCTAATTGAGCCTGAACTTCTTCATCATCGAGCCGAACAATCACTTGACCATCATTGACCGGGTCGCCTTCTCTGACAGCTACAAACTCCACTCGCCCTGATACCTTTGCGCCCACGTCTGTCTCGTAGCCCTCAATGCGGCCACTCAACTGCAGCTTGTCTGTGGGGGAGCGCGATAAGAAGTAGGTCACGGAGAGACCCCCACCCACCACCAAAAGACCTAACGGGAGCAAGACACGCAGCCTGTTTTTATGTTTACTTTTCGATACGTCAGAGGCAGTGGAATGGGGCTTAAACCGAGTAACTAATTGGTTGAGATTCAGCCGTGAACCTGGCAAATGCATAGACAGACCTCATGGTTACAAGACCGAGAAGGTTTGACTTTAACTACGGTAAAGTCAGCTCTATTTTGAACTTAGGAGATAGATATGAGGAAGTTATGAGTACCCCACCAAGCATCGCTTAGCGATGCTGATGCCAATGTTGTGGGCGTTTCTTTATGATTTCTGCAAAGTTGTTGCTGCCCTATTTGGGCTATGGGTATTGATTGACTGTGCTACTCAAGAAGCAAGTGAGGGCAATACTAAAATTGTTTGGACTATTATTATCTTGTTCTTGAATTTTATTGGTGCACTGATCTATGTCGTTGTGAGACGACCACAGCGTCGTCGAGAGCTTGCACAGTGAAGTCTAGAAGATTCAGCCAAAATCCATGGGCAATTTTAATGTCATCACTCACTGCTAGCTGTGTCAGGCATACTGCCGTAGTTAAAATTATTTCGCCAGTAAAGCTCTAATTGCTGACGATTTTTTTCAATCACATAATCTCTGGTCCAGCACCGTTCTAAGAGTTTGGACCTGTAGGACACAGTAAACATGAGAGGATTCCATTCAAATCTAGCGTCCCTATCAAACAAGGGCTGATTGAGATAATCCCAGATGGCCAATAGGAGAGAAAATTTTCGGGATGGTGTAGTCATGAACCAAAGACCTCCCAAGGAGTCGACATTAAAATTCAATGCCAGTAGATGGGGAGCAAGGTAAGAAAAAACAAGAAGAAGACAACTGGTTTAAGTAGCCAGCCCCCTATATCTACTCTGAGAGTGAATTGCCTCAGATAGTTTCTAAAAAGAAATTATCAGTTTCCTGAGCCTTCTTCTAGTGTTGATAAGCAAAGGTACCTTTGCTTATCAACATTTCGGCATTAGAGCTTCACAGCCAAATTAGGCAGCTGAACCACCAGTATGATATGAAACTCCACGATACTTCAGGTCAAAAACTGGTAAAGACAGTGCTTTAACCAATTTATGGAAGTGGAACGTAGCACCTCGATATTTACCAACTTCTTCACTCTCGGCAATTGCGATCTCAGGAACCTTATATTCATAACTAACGCCGCGATACTTGAGTTTCATAGTGTCCCCCTGAAATTGTTAGATATTGGGATACCCTCATCCCACTTTGATGTTAGATAAAGAGTTTGAGAATCTTATGAAGCCTGTGGGATATCCTAGGGCATGAAGGATCAACTATTTGGAACCACTGGCCAATACCACTTTGTTAGCATGGAGCCAATCGGAGCAAGCAAGGTGCGACTAATCAGCACTGATATATCAGTCTGTGACCCTAACGGCAACAAAGGACTATATTGCATTTCTCAATCACGAGGTGCTGTGTCAGAGTAGTCAACGGTTTGGCAGCAGTAACAGCAAATTTTATGTTGCAGGCATCGCTTCATCAGTTTCAATCATTTTCACTGACTCATGTCATCGTCGTTGGCGTTCTGGCTGCAATGTGGGGATGCATTATTGCCTGGGGCTTACACTACCAGGGCACACAGCTGTTGCTGCAATTGGAGAAAAGATTAGCCAAGCTATATCTGCTCTTGTGGATGGTTGTTCATGGTTGGTGGTTGCTGCCTGCCCACTTTGACCCAGCAAGTTCATTGCCCATTCATATCTGCGATCTTGTCGGCCTGATACTGCCGTTAGCACTGATCTGGCGCAAACGTTGCCTGATCGCATTACTCTATTTCTGGGGCCTCGGTTTTAGCCTACAAGGTCTATTAACTCCAGATTTGCACATGGGCCTACTTAGCCCGCTGTTTTGGATCTTTTGGCTTTATCACACCACCATTGTCGGTACTGCCATTTATATGGTGATAGTCCATCGATTTCAACCAACACGACGAGATTATCGTTGGGCGATCAAGGCAGGGCTGATCTATGTAGCTTGTATTTTCCCAATTAACGCTATCTTTGGTTTTAACTATGGCTATCTAGGTAACCAACGCCCCGGTCAACCTTCATTGATTGATTGGCTGGGGCCCTGGCCCTGGCGAGTGGGCATGATGATTGCTCTTGCCTGGGTTGGGATGACTCTGCTCCTGATACCCTGGGAATGGCTGCATCAGAAGCATTAGGCATCCAGCTTTAAAGACCACACGAGCCAGGCAGCTGGGCCACCTAGTACTCTGTGGCGTAAGTTTGCCCACTATCAAATGTGGATGGGTAGATACAATAGCTGCCAAATTTCTGCCATTGGGTACTAGGTGGGTAGCGCTGTTGCCAGTGCTTGATAAGCTTGTTCAATGTTTTATTAGTTGAGTTAAATAAGACATGGCAACACCTCAAGTCAGGAATGCAAATCTGACATAGGATGCGCTGCTTTGATCTGGGTGTAAGGAATTGTCAGCAATTGTTAGAGTCTACTCCGAGCTGGCAACTGTCCTTTTATTGCCAGATAGTCGTGCAGTTCATGGGGCTTTAGATGACATAGATCTCGGGCTAATTCGTTTAGCTTCAATTGCTTGGGGGATAGTGGGGTAAACACTTCTCGCATCAACCCAAGAATCTGAGGAGTCGCAATGATAGTGAGTTGTCGAACTTGATGGGTCTGAGCCAAATCCATCAAGTGTGTAGCAATGGACTTAGCGAATCGTCGTTCAAATTCAAGTTTATGGTTCTGCCGATGATCATCATATCTGTGAGCCTTGCCGCTAGCACCACGGTTGCGTCCCGATTGAACGTTGGTCCACAGGGCCTTACCAGATAGTTCTCCCTCAGCACTCGAAATACTCTCATGCTCAACTAAAATCTGCTCGTCTGAATCAGACTCAGATAAGGTTGCTGCTTCCAATGTGAAGAAGCGAGCGATGGCTCTATTAATTGTGACAACAAGGAGTTTACTCATAGATTGTCTCCATTACTATATGAAGTTCTATGTCACTAGGTGGGACTGATCGTAAGGGGATTGCACCAAAATCAAGTCCCAGATTGAGGCTGTAGATGGGGGGATGAGTGATGGGGCAACGGGGGAATTATTTAAGCCCATGAGCCTATACCTTGCCAAAAGCACATCTTGGCAAGGTATAGGTCAACCCCAAACTAACTGCAAATCGGAAAGCCTCATATCTAAATTATATTTCAGGCTTTGTCGGCATCTCACATTTCGGAAGAAGTTGTGATTCTAGTCAATGTTCAAGCCGGGTGATTCTTTCTGTGGACTATGATGCCACATGGGCAATCCTTGCCCATCGCGTAAGCTCAAAACGTGCTCCCCTTTTGTTCCTTTTAGGGCTGTGATGCTTGACTGTTGGATTTTGCGAGTTCTCTTGCCCTCAATGTTGATAAAATCTTCTTCACCCTTCTGGGTGATTAAGGTTTCCGCAGTCTCGCTATCATCGGGGACATTATATAAGAGTACCTAAGTTAGCACTTTGAGAACAATAGGATGGGTGGCCAGATCCAAAGTAATCAGCCCCATGAGGAACTTATGAGGAGTGATCCGGTGCGTGACTATTTGAAGATCATGCCTACAAAAGACTACAAGTTTCCAACCTATGTCTATTGGTGGATTCGGTCAGCTATTATGTGTGCGATCGCAACCCAAGCTCGCTCCATTCACTGGTTAGCTATTAATCCAGCCAATAATTTCCCTAACGCCTTGACAGCCGCAAAATAAAATTAATAATTACCATAAATAAAACAATGTGTCAACCGCAACTTAGCTGAATCCAATTAGCATTTAAGCTAAAGTAGTCCTTATATTGGCGCTATTTGGTGAAGCTTGCGTGAAGTTTTTGCTGGTAGAAGACGATAACCAGTTTGCTGAAGCACTTGTAGAGGTGTTGGCAGATCATCGTTACCTCGTCGATCGGGCAACGAATGGTGAAATGGGTCGGGAAATGGCTAAGGCTTTTCCCTACGACTTGCTCTTGCTCGATTGGATGCTGCCTAAGATAGATGGCATCAAGGTCTGCCAAGAACTAAGAGCTACAGGCAATGGCACACCGATTATTTTGATGACAGCTCGCGATACTGGCACCGATAAGGTGGCTGGGCTAGATGCTGGAGCAGACGATTATTTGGTTAAACCTTTTGGCTTTGAGGAACTGTTAGCGCGGATTCGGGCCTTACTGCGGCGGTCAGAAGGAAATGCCTCGCCGATCTTGCAATGGGGTGAACTACAGCTTGATCCTCGTAGTGCCGAGGTTAGCTATCGCCATGTCCCTATTGCGCTCACACGCAAAGAGTATCTCTTGCTGGAGCTATTTTTACGCAACCCCAGTCGGATTTTTAGTCTGGATGATTTGCTAGATAAGATTTGGTCCTTTGAAAAGGCACCCCATGTGAATGCTGTACGCACCCAAGTCAAGGGGCTACGCAAAAAATGTAAGCAGGCAGGCCTCAACAATGTGATCGAAACGGTCTACGGGTTGGGCTATCGGTTAGCTGCGGCTAACTTAACTAAACAGCTCAAGCAGCACACTAATCATCAGACGATGGCTGCATCATCTAGGGTCGATAGCCAGTTAGATTTGACCGCCCTTTGGCAATCTGTAGAGGAGATCTACACCCAGCGTGTAACTAATTTGGCCAATACTCTACATGAGCTACAACCAGGAGCATTTAACGAAACCGTGCGAAAGCAGTTGGTCGCAGATGCCCATGCTCTGAAGGGATCACTAAGCAGCTTTGGATTCTCAACAGTATTAACTCCTTTTCAAGAGATAGAAAACATTCTGCTGGGCAATAGCCGTCTTGAGGCTCGGCACTTAACTCAGTTAAGACTGTTGATTGCTACTGTGAAAGAGGCGCTAAAAGCGCCTGAGACGTTACCTGAGACGGCTTCGGAACTAGCAAAATTGGCGGCAAAAGATACATCGTCGTCTGCCACTTTGTTAATAGTGGATGATGATCCGGAAATGCTCAACCTGCTAAAAACTCTATTACAGCCCTGGGGATTTCGGCTGCAGCTGTTGGATAAGCCGCAATACTTTTTGGAAACCCTGGATCAGGTGATGCCCGATTTAATAATTCTTGATGTAGACATGCCTCACGTCAGTGGTTTTGATCTGTGTCAGATACTACGTAATGATCTTCGCTGGCGTGAGTTACCGATACTTTTGTTGTCGGCCCATACAGAAGCAGAAACGATTCAGCAGGTATTTTCGGTCGGTGGAGATGACTATATCCGTAAGCCTATCGTGGCTCCAGAACTGGTGATGCGTGTTTTCAATTGGCTAGAACGCGCCTCTACTCAGAAACTGCGGGAAAATATTGATAGCCTGACAAAGTTAGCGAATCGACAAAAATCAATCCAGGACTTAAGTCGACTCCTCAGGTTGGCTCACCGTCAAAAGCAAACATTTTGTTTTGCAGTTATCAAACTTGATAACTTTCAACACATCAAGGATGAGTATGGCCAAGAGCTGAGTAATCTTATCCTGCAGCGCTTAGGTGAGTCTTTAGGTAGAGAGTTTAGGGAGGAAGATGTGGTTGCCCGTTGGGGTGAAGAAGAGTTTGTGGTTGGACTGTATGGAGTCAACCTCAAGACAGGAACACAAAGATTGCTGCAGTTGTTGCAAACCTGTAAGCATGAACAATTTACTAGTGATCACCACAGGATTCAGATGACCCTCTCGGTTGGAGTAGCTGTTTTCCCTCAGGATGCAATGGATTTGCAAGGACTATACCAGGTGGCGAGCGAGGTGTTGTTGCCTGGCTAAGCCATTGGTGTAACTAAAGCTTGGTAGCGGTTGCATCACCCATGACTATTCCACCCCATCCCATAAAATCGTCATAATTGTCGGTTAGGTTGAGTTTAGAGCGTTCAACTCAGTGCAGACTGAAAATTCTTCGTCGGCCTGTTGACATATCTCTGAAAATATCTAAAGGCAGATGATGTCTACTGATTCACGTGATCCACATTCACATGCTTTTGCTGGTCGAGCTGTGATCTCCGCTCCGCTCACGGTAACACCGGAGACGTTGATTGATGACGCGATCGCACGCATGCATCAGACCCAAGCCAGCTGTGTACTCATTATCGATCAGCAACGCCGGGTCGGTATTTTTACCGAGCGAGATCTGGTCAGACTGGTGGCCTCAGGGCAACCGACCGCAGATGTTGTCATCGCAGCGGTGATGACCCAGCAGGTGAGGACGATTCTAGCTGACCAGGTCAAAGACACCCCGTCTCTCTTTAACCTGATGCGGCAGTATCAGGTGCGTCATTTACCTGTAGTTGATAACGAGGGTCAACTACAGGGCATGATCACCCAACAAAGCTTACGACAAGCACTCAAAACCACCACCTTATTAAAATTTAAGTCTGTGGCAGAAGCCATGGAAACCCAGGTGATTTGTACACCGCAATCATCATCGGTGCTACAGGTTGCTCAACTGATGGCAGCCCACACGGTTAGCTGTGTGGTGATCACAGAACGCGATAGTCAACCCACAGGTATCATCACCGAACGAGACATTGTGCAGTTTCAGAGCCTTGGGATTGATGTTCACCAAACCCTGGCCCAGACGGTAATGAGTACGCCTCTATTGCCTATCCATCCCTACGACTCCCTCTGGCTGGCCCATCAGCAGATGACCCAGCACCATGTGCGACGTTTGGTGGTGTGCGCTCCTACCGGTGCGCTGGTGGGGGTGATTACTCAAAGCAGTATTTTGCAAACCTTAAACCCTGCTGAAATCCAGCAGTTGGTTGAGCTGCTACAGCAAGAGCTGGAGCAGTTACGTTCGGAAAATCAGATATTATTGGCAGCGAAGAATCGAGAGCTAGAACAAGCTCAAATTCGCCTGAGTGAACAGCTAGCAGCTGAGCAGATAGAAAAAAATCAGGCTGAGACGCACATTCAGTTTCAAGCAGGGCTCTTAGACGCGGTGGCCCAAGCGGTCATTGCCACCGATCTTGATGGCCAGATTCTCTACTGGAATCGCTTTGCCGAAAGTCTCTACGGCTGGTTCGCAGATGAGGTAGTAGGCCGTTCTATTTTGGAGATCATACCAGCTGATACCACCCGAGAACAGGCTACTGAAATTATGACTTACCTGCGGCAGAGTGAGCAGTGGTCTGGGGAGATTTTGGTGCAGCGCCAGGATGGTACTTTCTTTCCGGCCTGGGTCATCGGTTCTCCGATTTATGATCATCGAGATGCCTTAGTGGGGTTTGTGGGAGTTTCGAGTGATATTAGCGATCGCAAACGCATCGAAACCGAACGCCAGCAGGCCGAACAAGCTCTTCAGCAGTCCTATGCCGATCTAGAAGCTCGGGTCGAAGCCCGTACCGCTGACCTGCGTCAGGCTGAGCAACGTTGGCGTAGTCTGCTCGACAATGTGCATCTGGCAGTTGTCGGTCTTGATTTTGATGGTAAAGTAACCTACGCCAATCCGTTTTTATTAAACCTGACGGACTACACTGCGGCTGAAGTATTGGGCCAAGACTGGTTCTCCAAATTTGTGCCCACATCCCAGCAATCGTTGGTCAAAAAGTATTTTCAGCAGTTACTCAGTCAGGAAGACACTTCCCTAACCTGTCAGAACCCTATCCTGACTCAGTCAGGGTCACAGCGCATCATTGCCTGGAACAACACCGTACTGCATAACGGTCAGGATCACACCATTGGCACTATGAGCATCGGTGAAGATATCACCCAGCGCTTTGCCATTGAACGCATGAAAGCTGAGTTTATTTCCGTTGTTAGCCATGAGTTGCGCACACCGCTAACAGCAATTCATGGCGGGCTCAAGCTCTTAGCCAAGGGGCTGGTGCCAATTCAGTCTGAGCAAGGGCTGCAACTATTACGGCTAGCCGCTGAACAATCTCAGCGGCTAGTACGACTAGTAAACGACATTTTAGAACTCGAACGGTTGGCGTCAGGTAAAAGTTCGCTACACAAACACCTCTTTAACACCCAAGAGCTGACCGGGCAAGTCGCCGACCTGTTTCGGCTGACCGCAAAGCAAGCAGGCATTACCCTTAAGGTCTCTGATCCCGGCTTAGCCATTGTGGCGGATAGCGATCGGCTCAATCAGGTGCTAACCAACCTGATTGATAATGCCATTAAGTTCTCACCTGCAGATACCACCATTTGGCTCACTGTTGAATCCAGGGAGAGCATGATTGATAACGCCCCTGCCATACTTTTCAGATTGCGGGATCAGGGTCGAGGTATTCCCCCAGAAAAGTGCGCAATTATTTTTGATCGTTTTGTCCAGGTTGATGCTTCTGACTCGCGAGAAAAAGGGGGGACTGGTCTGGGCCTTACTATTTGTCAAAGTATTATTGAGCAGCACAGCGGCAGCATTTGGGTTGAGAGTACTCCTGGTGAAGGCAGCTGCTTTTGTTTCTCATTGCCCGTTAGCTGACTAGGCAGCCAGCACCTGCATTGCAGGTTCCACATCAATTTGCCTGCATTATCTTGTTTACAGTGATTGGCCAGGTGTAAAGTGCTACATATCTAACTGAACCTTCGCCAAAGCTCGTTGTGACTCGACGTATTTTAGTAATTGATGATGAAAAAGCAATTCATATCATTGTCAAGGCATCATTAGAAGTCACAGCAGGTTGGGAAGTATTAGTTGCTGATTCGGCCAGAGCTGGAATTGCGATCGCAGAGACCGACCAGCCTGGTACCATCTTGCTGGATGTGATGATGCCTGAATTAGATGGCCCAGCTGTGTTACGTAAACTTCAGACTAAGCCAGCCACCCAAAACATTCCCGTTATCTTTCTGACTGCTAAGGCCCGCAACGGCGAGAAACGATTATTTGAATCGATGGGCGTAGCCGGGGTGATCACCAAACCGTTTGAACCAGACCAGCTGGCGAACCAAATCAAAACCTTACTGCATTGGCCCGATTAGATATCCGGCTATTTCAGCGTATAGATAGCCTTATCAACACAAAATCCACACATTTCTCCCATAAGATAGAGACTTATAAAAGGTCTTTAATCATTCCTCTTCGATAAAGAGCGTCGAACTTACACAGGATAATTGTGTGAGCGATTTGCCATCGAGATTTTCTATTAAGTTCAGTCAATTTTCAAACCTCAACCTGAAAGAATGAGCAACTGTGACAGGTATCGTCAAGCTAAAATCGGTCTTAACCTCTTGAGCGCTATTGGCATAAATTCTTTACCATTGATGTTAGGCGTGAGGCCTAAAGCGTACGCCCTAGCAATTGAGCAAAACTTTATTGGTTTCAGTAAAGAGTTTCCGACTGATCCCAGTGTTGCCAAAAAGAAAAGACCCGATACAAGCGCTAATCATGGTGTAAATAGAATCCGTCCTGCTACCAGCGTTCGAGAGGATACTATCTTCGAGGATTTAAACGAAACACTTAATTTTGGTGGCCTTTTAGTTCTTTTATTGGACCTTCTGATCGTAATAGCGATCTTATTGTAGGAGTTTCGTCGTGATTAATTAAGACTCTCCCGGTCAACACATAATGGTCTAAATAGAGTTCACACATTGTCACTCTAACGTCAGCACGTGATAGATGCGCACTCTATATAGACACTTTGCACTGCCACAGCTTTGACTTTCCCAACATGTAAGTCTTTAGGCTGTGGCTTTTCCTGCAAAAAAATCATTGATAATTTGAACTAAGTCGGTGGTCTCAATAACTACCTACTTTTCATCTGTCTTTTAACAGTATTAGCCGTAATCTTGTGGATGGGAGGATGGGGGATGAGTGGATGGGTGGATGGGTAGGTGGGGGGATGAGACAGCTGCCAAATTTCTGCCATCGGGTATTAGCCGATTAGATTGTCTGATTACTGGAGCTAACACAACATTATCGGATAGCTCTCTTTTTATTTGTGAGCTTAAATTTATAAGGCAAGGCCTTCAAAGCATTGCCTTAGGGAGCTTTATCATTTATTCAAATAAAAATGTTGTCAACACAAAATCAACACATTCTTACTTTAAGGTAAGCAACTGTAGATAAGCGTTCTACAAGGAAAGCATATATGGCCGCAGTGTGGAGTTTGCCAAGATAGCTAAACTTCATACTGTGGCTTTCTCCCATTTGAGTGTTTAACGATGGTAGATAATAAAATGCCAAAACAAACAATTAACTTAACCCAGCGTGGAACCAGGATATGGATTGACCAGATTTGGGCTACCTATCCTGAAAGTCTACACCAAACGACCTCTAAGGAGCCTGACTCACACAACAAACTGATGCTGTCTGTACTAAGCCGTGTTCCCGATAGCCGTGTTGCTGTTAATTCAATGCAGCAAGGCTTTCTGTCTCAAAGCGTCTCGCAGTTGTATCTAGAGCAACAACAACAAAATAAAAACTTGAGTCATGATGGTATCAGTTACTGGTTACCTGTGGATGTCATACAGCACATATATCGTCCTCCTGACTCAGAGCCATTCAACGAAGACGTAACTCAATATATAGTCTGATGCATGCGATCTTAAACATATGGACTGGCAACCTGGTCAATGGGTTGAGTGCCCCCATACGCAAGAAAAAGGCAAAATTCTATTCTACAACGGTCGCTCTATCTGCATCTCTTTAGGAACTGGGATTACCCTCTATGCCTCCCCCGACTTACTAGAAATCTTAGGGTGGCGACCGATACAAAGTTATTGTTTGGCTTACGAGGAGAAGAGCCTCTAATAATCATGTCCCCCACACCTTTATTGCTGAATTTTTTAAAAAATGAGCTGGCTGTTTCAGAACAATCTATTGAATCGGCGTTACAGCGCAGCGGTCAAGATGCCAATTTATTTCCTATTGTCTTGTGGCAATATGGCCTCATCACCCTAGAACAACTCGACCAAGTTTTTGATTGGCTGGCCACTAACCCAACCCGTCAAGATTATGCTTAAAAAGCACACTAACCGCCACCCCAAACCTTAACTTAGGAATGAGGATTTAATTAGGTCCTATCTTTTGCCCTACAGGCGTTCCATAGAACGCCTCTGCAGACAACATTTTTGGATCTGATCAAATCTTGATCCCTTAGTGCTTAAATCGTTCTTAGCAGCTGACGATCTCAACAAAATCTTTGCCAAACGCTGTGGTGATTATATGAAGCCGCTTCAGCACAGTAAAAAAGCAACAGTAAAAAAGAACCTGGTCTAAAAAACAAAGGAATTGATCCCGATGAAAACCCTCCTGCATGATCTCAAAGGCATATTTCTCAAAGATTGGTGGATTGAGATATTAACAAATACACCTGACTGCATCTACTATTTTGGTCCTTTTAAGGATGAAGCTGAAGCAAGTAAAGCGAAAGCAGGATATATCGAAGATTTGACACAAGAGGGAGCGATCGTCAGCCAGATATCAGTAATGAAACGGCCAACAC
The DNA here is from genome assembly GCF_000482245.1 of Leptolyngbya sp. Heron Island J. Classification (GTDB taxonomy): domain Bacteria; phylum Cyanobacteriota; class Cyanobacteriia; order Phormidesmidales; family Phormidesmidaceae; genus Leptothoe. Next base: position 61,383 of record NZ_AWNH01000024.1, read on the forward strand.
CTGCTCAATTGACATTTGAGTATTCGAGTGATTTTTCTACTGCTAGTGTTGCAGAGAGCTAGTAAAGTTATTCCACTTGCTGAAACCGTGCGAGATGTTAGTGAAAGAACTCGCAAGTGGATGCTCTGGTAAATGCTTAATCGCTTACGTCCTTTATCCTTAGGCAAGAAAACTCACAGTTGAGGTATTTGACTGATTAGTTAAGACACTTACAAATAAAGACAGCCTGTCAGCAAACGCGATTGATGTTGTGATATCAATCGCGTTTGCTGAGCGCCGTGCTGTTTATAGTAAGGTCTATCCAGACAATCCAGATTTGAAAGCATTTCCAAAATTCAAATCTGCCATGCCTCATCGGATTGATGTCACCCTGCAGCTGGGAGACATGCTCTTTATTCCGGCCGGTTGGTGGCATGAGGTGACCTCTGTGGGAGATGACATGGTTTGTGCTATCAATCGCTGGTGGAATGTACCACTTCAAAGAGCGCTTTCGAATTGGAGTAAGCTACGTGCCCATATTGGTAGCCTGTTGGGAATGCCACATACGCTTCTAGACTTGTTAGACGCTATGGCCTCATCAGATTGTCGCCAACAAAAGCTGAGGGCGTTGGTGCAGCGCTTTTAGTCCTTGCCATATAAATCTGAAGGGAAACGGTATTGATACTCACACGGTCAGTAGACATATATGGCAAGCAGACCAAAAGAAATTCCTATCACTAGAACAGCTATATCCAATAACCACAATGAAATTCCTCCACGCTCTATGAAATCAACAAAAGCTGTGGAGGTCTGCTTCCAATTGAAAACAATATTGATTAACTTGAGACCTGTGACGCTGACAGTTGCGGTCAAGATCCATCCGTGTTTTACATAATGAAAGTATGTTGCATACCAAGTAACAATGCACAACCCTATCCCATAGGGTAGAAAAACAACAAAGCTAATCGGCCATCGCTTTGATAGATATTGTTTTCTATCCCATTCATAAAAGCGTTGATGGAACAATAGCCCAATCAGCGCTTTTACTGTGCAAGTTATTGACAAAACCCAAGACAATACCTGATACCACATTTGATGCTCCATGTCCTTGTCAGCGGAATCTTTGGAGTGATTGTGTAATCGAGGTGCTGAGGGTAGAGTTATTCTCTCCTCAACAGTTTCTTCCCACAGAACCGCCTATAAAGAATCACGCTGTTAGCGTAAAGAAAAAAACTGAGGAAATTATGAGGATACAAAAATTATTAGGCATAAACAGTTGGATTCTATCCAATCGCCTCTATCCAATTACTATAGTAATTTTGACAAGATTCTATAGTCATTTTTAATTTGATAAAACTAATTTTTTAGTGGTTATTTTTAGTGGTTATATAGAGCTATTATTCATCAATTTTGCTTGAATCAATTATTTTTATAACTTGATTTTACAGGCTAATTTAAATGATCTTGGCAATGAGATATAGCGGCACCCACGTAAATGAGGTGCATTAGAATTATTGATTGACAAGATTTTTAGCTTTAAGTATGTACCTCACCAGATGGAGAAACACTATATTTGTCGCTGAGTGGCTGTCAGAACAACTCACAAATTCCTCATATTTATCCCTTAGCTTTCAATGTGACATTGATAGGAACTCACCACACAAGAGCTACAAGGTGGTGAACGGTTTTTAGCAGCAGGTAAATTCAATGCTGAGGTGGGATATGAAATATGCCAGCCGGGCTTTACTCTCTAGCCATCTATTTTTGACGCTACTTCTTGCTGCTGTCTTGAACATTAGCTGTGGGGGAGGCAGTCGTTCCTCGGCAGCTGCAGATAGCCAGCCAACCATTCCAGTAAAACTACAGCCAGTAGAAGCTGGCACTGTTGAGGAGAGCTCTAAATTTGTCGGTACTCTAGAAGCTCAGGAGAGGGTTGCCCTCAAGCCAGAGATCGAGGGCAGAATTGTTGCTATCGCGGTTACGTCTGGGGGACGTGTTGAGGAAGGCGAAACGATTGTGCAGCTTCGTCCAGACAGAACTCAAGCTCAATTGGAAAGTGCGATCGCTAACATCAATGCCGTCAGATCAGCCCGTGCTACTGCGCAAGCCGAGTTACAAGCAGCCGAAGCAGAGCGGGTTAAGACCGAGGCCGATTTAGCCTTACAGCAGTTGGAGTTCCCACGGACTGAACGGCTGGTGAAGGAAGGGGCTCAATCCCAAAATGAATTAGACATTGCCCACAGAAATCTTGATTTTGCGATCGCCGCCCTCCGCGCCGCGGAGGATCGGGTCGAAGCCGCTAGATCCAGCTTCAATCAGATGGATGCCAGCCTCCAACAGGCTGAAGCTGAGGCAACGGTTGTGAATGAGACGCTTCAATACTCTTGGCAACGGGAGCAGGCGCAGCCAGTCGCTGGTCTCTTGGTACAACGGTCTTTGGTGGGTTATTGATAGCGACTTTTTTGAGTCTCTTGTTGGCACCAATTCTATACATTGTGATTAAGAATCTGGCGGAGTATGTCTTTTTAGGCAAGCCTCCATCTCCAATCCTGCCCCCATCGTCTAAGCAGCCAGGTTAGTCAGCAATCACTAATTTCCAGGCTTGGTATACGTGCCATTGTTTTCAGAGTTTCTTTCTTCCTGCTCCCTTATTTCCTTGAGTTGGCGAATAGCTTCCTGACTAGCCCCAATGACCAGACCTGCTAAAGCGCCTACGATCGCATACTTGCGATGTAAATGTTTGTAGATTTCACTCTCATAATTAGTTGCACCAATCTCAGCCGCAGCAACTCCTATTATGGCGCAGGCGATTGTTGTGACAATGCTTGAGAAAGTGATCAGTTTAAGGTTCATTTACGCTCCCTCTGACAAAATCGCCTCTTGATGAGTCGGTTGGTATTTACTCTCAATTTTGCCAATCCCTGGTCGCATAATTTATTAAGTTCACCTCCTGTAATATTCTTGCCTTAGTGACAAGAGAAAATCCCAAATACAGATTTCTCGTTAACGCCGTATTTCCAGAGGTAAATATTAGATGCATAAAATGATCGCTTCATGGCATAAACATTAGACGTACAAAGAAAAGTAGGCAGCCAGAATTCAGAAGCCAGCATTTAGCGAGAGATTTTAAGATTCGCCATTGGTATCAACCATGAACAAAACCATAGATTCGTTTTTGGATGCTATAGCCGAGGAGTGCGTCGATAGTCATGAATCCATATTGGAGCTGCGCGGTATTAGCAAAGCATTTGGGACTAAGCGCATTCTCGATAACGTTAACCTCACTGTTTCTCGAGGGGATGCGATCGCACTCATTGGCCCTTCAGGTACAGGAAAATCTACAATCTTACGAATTATTGCAGGACTGCTGCCCGCCGACTCAGGAGAAATTTATGTCGCTGGCCAGCAACGAGTTGGGCTGATTGAAGATGCAAGAGATCCAGCTGAAATTGGTATGGTATTCCAACATTCAGCGCTCTTCGATTCTCTGACAGTAGAAGAGAATGTCGGTTTTTTACTTCATCAACATTCTGATTTGTCTGCGGGTGAAATTCATGATTTAGTTGAAGCAGTTTTAGAAATGGTAGGGTTGCCAGGAATTAGCAATTACTACCCAGCCGAGCTTTCAGGAGGGATGCAGAAACGGGTCAGTTTTGCTCGATCAATTGTGTGTAATCCCAAAAGGCCGCGAGAGCGCCCAGCTCTCTTGCTATACGATGAGCCGACATCAGGTCTAGATCCCATTGCATCTACGGTGATCGAGGATCTGATTCGCGAAATTCAGAGTAGCCGAGTCTGCAGTTCTTATTTGGTTGTAACTCACCAAAACAGCACAATTCGTCGCACAGCAAATCGAATTATATTCTTGCACCAGGGCAAAATTCAATGGGACGGTAGTGTTCGAGAGATTGATCAAACAGATAATCCTTTCATACGACAATTCTTCAGTGGAAGTATTGATGGGCCGATCCATTAATACCTGTATCAATTAACAAGAAAAATATGGTTAAGGGATAGGCTCTGTGACAACAGTAATTTTTCTCTGCACTACCTGCCTTAGAGTGGTACAAGCTGTCCTACACCAGAGACTTGATAGTTAGGTCGGTAGGCAAAGTGAGGCAGATCTTCTGGACGAGTGACACCGCTAAACACCAACACCGTTTCAATCTCCGACTCAATGCCCGCAATAATATCTGTATCCATACGGTCCCCAATGATTGCCGTGTCCTCCCGACGTGCTCCTAACGCCCTGAGACCGTTCCGCATCATGAGCGGGTTGGGTTTCCCTACACAGTAAGCCTTCATGCCTGTTGTTAGCTCAATGGGGGCTAGGAGCGCTCCTGTTGCTGGAATAATTCCTTTCTCTGACGGGGCTGTGACATCTGGGTTCGTCCCAATCAGCTTTGCCCCCTTCTGCACCAAAAAGCAGGCCTGCTCTAGTTTTTCGTAGTTATAGCTGCGAGTATCGCCCACTACCACATAATCTGGAGCTGTATCGTTGATGGAAAATCCTGCCTCATATAAAGCGTTGATTAGGCCTGGTTCTCCCACTACAAAAGCGCTGCCTTTGGGCTTCTGCTGAGCTAGGAACGCAGCCGTGGCTGGGGCACTGGTATAGAAGTTGCTGGTTGACACCTCGATACCCAATCGGCTGAGCTTCTCTTTTAATTCACGGGGTGAGCGCTCGCTACTATTAGTCAAAAACAAAAAGGCTTTGTCGTTCTGGTGTAGCCAATCGACAAACTCAGGTACACCCGGTAGTAGCCGATTGCCATGGTAAATGACGCCGTCCATATCGCAGATGAAGGCTTTTTTAGCCTGAAGCGATTTGAGATCGAGAGGATCAGTCAACATGGCAATCGGTACCTAAACGGAATACCTTGCATTCTAGACCTCTGCCGAAAAAAAGGATCGTTAGTGTTTGTGCCCGTTGCCTCACCGTAGCAACCTAGGTCTGACATAAAAATTAAAAAAGGAAATATTCTCAATAAGTTGAGAATGCACTAGAGTTTATTTAAATCTTATTGACATTTAAAGTCAATAAGGCTTACTTTTTGACTACAGGATTCATAACTATGACAACGTCCGTTGCAACTAGTACCTCCCCACCATGGTGGGCGGGCAACGCTCGACTGGTGGATTTATCGGGACGACTGCTCGGTGCTCATGTGGCCCATGCCGGGTTGATTGTGCTTTGGGCTGGATTGATTACCCTGTTTGAGGTAAGTCGTTTGGATACAGCTCGCCCTTTATATGAGCAAGGGTTTATTTTGCTGCCCAATCTGGCACGGCTGGGCTACGGTCTGGGAGCAGGTGGCACTATTGTCGATAGTCATCCCTATTTTGTAGTGGGTGCCGTGCATCTAATCAGCTCTGCCTTTTTGGGGTTTGGCGGTATTTTTCACGCCCTTAAAGGCCCTGCCACCCTCAGCGGTAGATATGCCTATGACTGGAGTGACGGTGACAAAATGACTGAAATTTTAGGGTCACACTTGGTGCTGTTAGGCGGAGGTGCCCTGCTTTTGGTCGCTAAGGCGATGTTTCTGGGTGGGCTCTACGACCCTTTGACTCAATCAGTGCATACAGTTGCGCCTAATCTGAATCCAGCAGAGATTTTTGGCTATCTGTTTGCAGGTAAATTCTGGCTGGCAGGTGTAGACAATCTTGAGGATGTTGTTGGTGGTCACCTGTATATCGGGATTTTGCTGATTTTTGGTGGATTGTGGCACATCTCCACCCAGCCTACGGCTTGGGCAAAGCGGCTATTTGTGTTCTCAGGTGAAGCCTATCTTTCCTATAGTTTGGGAGCGCTTAGTCTGATGGCGTTTGTGGCTACCCTGTTTGTGTCTGTTAATACTCTGGTGTTTCCTACCGAGTTTTTTGGTCCCACATTGGCTATCGAGTTTGATCGGGTGCCTTATTTTGTTAGTACGTCCCCGGTTGATGGCTATTCATCACGGGAGTGGCTGGCCAATGCCCATTTCTGGTTAGGATTCTTCTTCCTTCAGGGGCACCTCTGGCATGCCTTACGCGCTGCTGGTTTTGACTTTAGCCAGGGTCAAGTTACTGAGAATGTTGGTGGGCGTGTGGCTGCTCCGGCTGAGCAGGTCGCGATTAGCCAGCTCAAGGCTTAGACCTTGCCTTCCTGATGTACAAAAAATCAGGTGCGACCATGGCTGCAACTGCAATCAGCAGGCGCTCAGTGGTCCATGGGGGACTACTCACCCTTTGGGCAGGGCAATGATTCTGTAGCCTCGAACTATGGGGCTGAGGTGTCTGTTCAAAGAAATTCTGGACGATGCTCAGAATTGCAGCAGCCTGGCAGCGTTTTCAAGCTTTCAAACTTCTTTTAAAAAGAATTATTCTCAATAACTGAATTCCATGTATACTCATCTAGAGACAAGTCTAATTGACAATAAAAGTCAATTAGACGGGGATTCGCCAGGGAGGCTATGATTCCGTCGCGTTATAGTCTCCACTTTCTTTCAACTGTTCTAGGGAATTGTGATGGCCAAAGTAGGTTTGTTTTATGGGTCTACTACAGGTAAGACCGCTGATGCTGCTGAGCAGGTTCAAGCAGCACTGGGAGGTGATTCAGTAGTGGATCTGATTGAGATTGAAGATGCAGATGCTCTAGCCAGTTATGAGTATCTAATTATTGCTTGTCCCACCTGGAATATTGGCGAACTACAGGATGACTGGGCAGCCGTATTCGATGATTTGGACGATGTTGACTTTAGTGGTAAAACCGTGGCCTATATGGGGACGGGGGACCAGGTGGGTTATGCCGATAATTTTATGGATGCCATGGGTCAGCTAGAGGAAAAAATCTCCGGTCTCGGTGGTAAAACTGTAGGTTATTGGTCTGCAGATGGCTATGACCATGAGGCTTCTCTGGCTATCCGTGATGGCAACAAGTTTTGTGGTTTAGCCTTGGATGATGATAACGAGTCTGAAAAGACCGAAGGTCGAATTAAGACTTGGACTGCTCAAATCAAGCAAGAAATGTCCCTTTAAGCTATCTTATTACTCCTCTCTTTAGATAGCTTTTCCTAATGAGTTAGTTAATAGCTTGGCGTTGTTGCTCTGAAGTGTGATTTTCTCTGAAAGATGCTGATATATGCTGCTTCTAACAGATCGGTTCATGCTCAAATTAGCAACGGCAATAGCTTTGTGTACTGGCGTTGGTAATAAAGTGACAGGCTATTGACTAACCTTACTCTCTCTGACTTTGCGTTCTCTCTTTTTTCACTGTTATGGATGTTATTGCCCTTGCCTTACATGTGGTAGGTAGTATAGGGGTGACAGTTGGAATTGGTGCTGTTTTACTGTTCTGTGTATGGCGAATTTTATGCACGCTTGAACAAGGAACTAGCTATGTAAGGCGATTACATCAAATTCCCTGCAGTCGTTGTGCTTACTTTACAGGTGACTATCGTCTAAAGTGCACGGTTAATCCCATGTCTGCATTGACCGAAGAGGCCATCGATTGTTCTGATTATGTTTCTAATTCCCCTGAATGTGGTAGCTTTTGCTCTCAAAATACACCACCCTATCAATATATTAAGGAGCTAGTGAAACGATAGGTTAGGGGACGCTGATCTTACAGATTTTCTCGGTTAAGTGAGTAGGTTAATAGAACTGGAAATAGGAGTTTAGATGATGCAATCTCAACCAGCGTTAGAATCAGCTGCCGTTGATCAGGCAGATACAATTAGGTTGTCTCAGCCTAGGGATTTCTCATGGTTGCAGGGTAATGCTCGTCTGATTGATCAAACTGAGCTGTTGTTGGGTGCGCATTTAGCTCATGCTGGTTTGATTATGTTTTGGGCTGGTTCATTTACCCTTTTAGAAGTTTCTCACTATATTGCAGATGTCCCTATCGCCGAACAGGGGCTGTTACTGTTGCCTCGTTTGGCCAACTTAGGTTGGGGTATGGAGAATACCGATGTTTGGATTGCGATCGCAGTCCTTCATCTAGCATCATCAGCCGTTCTGGCAGCCGGAGGGCTGTTCCATGTTTTCAACCAGCGCTCCACCCAGTATGCTGTGGGCAATGATATCATCATGGCCAAAAACAAAGGCCTCTGGAGTAATCCAGAAACCCTAGGCTTTATTTTAGGACAACACCTAATTTTCTTGGGGTTTGCCGCCTTACTATTTGTCTTTAAAGCAATACGCTTTGGTGGCATTTATGATCCTGTATTAGGAACGGTTCATCTGGTAGACAATGTCACCACTAATCCAGTAATCATCTTTGGCTATCTCTTTGGATTTACGCGTCATGGCTGGGACCCCATGGGGATGGCAGCGGTAGATAACCTATCCGATGTTGTTGGTGGCCATCTTTGGATATCTGCTATGTGTATTCTAGGAGGGATCTGGCATACTCTTCGCGCTCCTTTTGGCTGGTTTAAGCAGCGTTTTATCTATGATGGTCATGTCATCTTGTCCTACAGCCTGGCTGGTGTTGGTCTCATGGCTTTGATCTCTATCTTTTTTGTCTTCAATGAAACTGTTTATCCTACTGAGATTTTTGGTGATAATCGGTTGGAGACAGCTGTTCTACAAGGCTTGCTAGGTATTATCTTTTTGGGTGGCCATGTGTGGCATAATTTGCTTGGCCAGAAAAATAGTGGTCGTCTCAGTGATTTATCTTATTACGAGGCATCCATGGCTGGATTTGCAATGCTTATAGTTGTAGCATTTTCCATCGGTCTGAACAGTTTTGTCTAGTAGTCTCTCAACTTTGGATTCCTCGAGATCCATGCCAGCTCATCTCTACCTGGTGGAGATGAGCTTTTTTAAATACTGATTTAGTGTTATGCATACATTTCAAATTACCTTACAAAATAGTCGCCTTAATCAGCAAACCTTATTAGAAGTAGCAGAAGATAATTCTATTTTAGATGCGGCAAAAGAGATGGGCTTAAACTTACCTATGCCCTGCCGTACTGGCACTTGCTATGCCTGTGTTGGTAAGCTGCTGATGGGTGCTCTTGATCAGACCGAACAATTACTTTTAGACGATGCTCAAATTGCAGACGGATATGCGTTACTATGTCAGGCCTATGCTCTCTCCGATTGTACAATCGCGATTGATTGGGAGAGTGGTATTTTAGAACAGCACTATCAATAAAGGCTATTGATGTGGCTGTAAGTCTGGAGCTAAGCGATCGCTGAGATGGCCGCATCATTTTAATTTTAACTATTGCTGTCTGAGGGACTTGTATTTTGGAAACCCATGAATTTGATGTGGTGATTATTGGTGGTGGTCCAGCGGGGTGTGCCTGTGCCCTTTATACGGCCCGTGCCGATTTAAAGGCCGTTATTTTAGATAAGAATCCAGCTGTAGGTGCCCTGGCTATTACCCATAAAATAGCCAACTATCCGGGTGTCGCGGGTGATATTAGTGGCAGCGCCTTACTGGATATGATGCGTGACCAGGCTGTTGAATATGGGGCTGTCTACCAGCGCTCTCAGGTGTTTAATCTAGATTTGGAAGGCCCCTTAAAACAAGCCTATACTCCCGAGGGAATTTTTGCTGGACGAGCCTTAGTTTTAGCGACAGGAGCGATGGGGCGAAAAGCTTCATTTCCTGGTGAGAGTGAATTTCTGGGGCGTGGGGTAAGCTACTGTGCTACCTGCGATGGAGCTTTTTACCGAGATCGTGACGTAGCCGTTGTTGGCTCCAATCTAGAAGCGTTAGAAGAAGCTCAAGTCCTAACCAAATTTGCATCCACAGTCCATTGGATCACGCCAAAAGTTCCGAAGCCCGATGATATACATAGTCAACAACTTTTGGAGAAAGGAAATGTTAAGCCCTGGACTCGGGCTCGTTTGCTGAATGTGCAGGGGGACATTATGGGGGTCAACAGTGTGACAATTAAACCGCTGGATAAATCTCCTATGCAACTCCCTGTAGATGGGGTTTTTATCTACCAGAGTGGTTCTAAACCGATTACGGATTATATCAATGATCAGATCGCTCTTAATCCGGACGGTGGGGTGAAAGTAGATGACATGATGAATACTTCTGTTGAAGGCGTTTGGGCGGTTGGTGATATTCGCAATACGCCTTTTAAGCAAGCCGTTGTTGCGGCTGGTGACGGTTGTGTTGCGGCTATGTCCATCGATCGGTTTCTCAATCGCCGCAAGTTGATCAAACCTGATTGGGAGCATAAATAAATCCCACCGCTAACCCTTACCCTCATGTAGGCAAGTATTCTGGCAACACTGTCAGACAAGCTAATGCAGTGTAGGTGAGGGCAAAATAGGTTTCGAAACGGGCGATATATTCAAACCGGCAGTTGCAGTACCAGTCTCGAAACACTATGATAACGGCTAATTTGAGTAGTGTGATGCCCAGGGTAAGGGCTGTTAAGAGAGATAGCCAGCCCAAGGAATATAGGATTTCAGCCAGTGCGATCGCAACGCAATGGTACACCAAGCTGCCCTGAAGAGAACTTGTTTTTACCTTACGTAGTTTGATGGTAAAAACCGCACTGGCAAAAAAGAGACTGTTGAGTAACCATAGCCCTAGGGCCTGCAGTGTGATTGTGTCTGTATTGGTGCCATAGACAAACAGTGTGGCCATACATATGGCCGAAAACATGAGGATCTCGGTATCAATGGTCTTTTGTCGCCGATTTAAAACAGCCACTATGTCAAACCCCATAGCAATGACAGCACCGCCACAGATCCACCATAAAACTGGGTGGCGATAGGTCAGGTATGTGGTGATTGCGATCGCAACACCCCCATAGAGTCCAGCCCAGAGTAGATAGCGAGGTTTCCAACTACGACGCTGTTTTATCTGTACGATTAGCGGATGTTCTGCCTGTAAACCTAAAAATCCGACTAGACAGGCTAGCCAGGTGCCCCCAGTCCATGTTTGAGCCAGTGAAGCTCCTGTTAAAAGAGAGCCAGCTAATACTAATATCACCCCATGTTCGGGAGAAAATGTCGGCCAATACAAGGGTTTGCGAGAGCGTACTACTGGGTCAGCCAACGCAGAAATGGAAGAACTGGTCATTGTTGAAGAACGTGATAATGCTGGTTCAGCTATAGTTGAACATATAAGAATAATGCTTAAAAAGCATATGCCATAGTGAGTTGATAGAGGCCGTAGTTTCAGAAGAGGAGAGTACGGATACAGATTCAACGGATAAGAGTATGACTGTGGATTAGCTGCTATGTATAAGCAGCATAAGGATGGTCCCTAATACAGGTCATCTTCAGCATGGGTCTCAATTTTACAATCAGACATAGGATAGGTGACACAGAGTAAGGCATAACCAGCATCAAGCTGATCATCATCTAAAAACGACTGATCCGATTGATCAACATCTCCTTCTAAAATTTTACCTGCGCAGGAGGAACAAGCCCCAGCCCGACAAGAAAATGGCAGGTCAAGGCCTTGATCTTCTGCAACATCTAGAATGTACTCATCTTCAGGCACTTCAATAGTTGCATTGACACCATATTTCTTGTTGATGAACGTTACTGTGTAAGTTTTCATATGCATTATTGATGGTGATTCGAACTGTTTGCAAGCGACTATCGTCTGCAACTGGTCTGGCTGTGGGGATGGTTTATAAGCTTTAGCAAGAACAGATTTTCAGTGATTTTATCCTTTGACGGCAGTCTCTAAAGTTACTGATTTTCGGTAGGATTTCAGCTACAAGATGCGAATCTTCTATGGGGTTTATCCTAGATCAAGTCATCCTCTCAATCAGCAACAGTTAGTTGCTGGAACTGCGTGCATATTGGCACGACTTATGGTCAAACCTTATTGCTAAAGTATGGCAATAAGTATACATCTGGCAGTATATCACTTTAGCCCTAGATAGCAGTTTCTTTTAGACAGAGTGGTTAGATGTTAACCATGGTTCTAATCAGGTGGGCAGAGCTAAATGTCTTAAGCCAATCTAAAGTTTATCTGATCAGCGTTTACTAATGAGAATAATTATTATTATTAGGATATACCTGCACCGGAATTAGCCTCAGGTTTTGTTGCGGTGCGACTTCTGTAGGGTAAGGCTATGACTATCAGCGCAACAGCCTCTTCGGCAAATAAGTCTTCTGTTCATAATAAGCAACAGTGGTATCGGCCTACAGTGTCTCAAGAGCATGGGGTGTATGTCATGCTGGGGGTCGCTTTTCTGACCGGAGCGGCGGCAGCTCAGCAGTGGACTTGGGCAACAACGCTGGCGCTGATTTGTGCCTACTGTGGCTTTCAGGCAGAGCATCCCTTGGTTTTACAAATCAAACAGCGGCGCAGTTGGAAACCACGATTTTTGATGTGGACAGGGATCTATGGAGGTATGGCCAGTGCGATCGCAGTTTGGCTATTGTGGCAACGTCAGGACAATGGGTCGTTATTAGGAATTTATGCAGCAGTTCTGGTTGCAGCGATCGTGAATGCTGTGTCAGTAAGGTGGCGGCAGCAAAAATCGGTGTTTAACGAGCTGGTTGCTTTCTCTGCAGTTTGTTTAGCTGCCTCGCTAGCATATGTAGCCACTGTTGGTACCCTTGGAACTAGTGTAATCGCCCTTTGGTTACTCAACACATTGTTTTTCTCTAGCGCTATTTTTACGGTCAAACTGAGAAAAATTCGAACTGCATCGATCATATCAGGGCTGGTTTTTCACGCCGTTGCTATAGGGATTGTTGTGACCCTGTGGCAGTTCCATTGGCTGGCTCCCATCACAGCCGCCGCCTTTGGCATTGCCATTCTAAAATTTGGCCTAATTCTGTGGCAAAAAGACTGGTACTGCAACACCAAAATTCAGCATGTGGCCATGCTAGAAACAGGTGCCAGCCTACTATTTTTAGCAATTGCATCGCTATCGTTGTTGCCACCCTATCTAGCTGTCTGAAGAGTACTGTCATCGTGTTGTATATCAACGGAGTGTAAGAACAATGACAAAAGTAGCGGTTGAGCTTGGCCCAGTCCAAGAAACGCTGTTAATTCCTTTATTAGGACGCGCTGTAGAAACTCAAAAAAGAAATGGTTTAATCCAAGACGAAAAAGCCGTCAAAATTGTCGAGTCTTTAGATTATGATTTTTCAAAATGGGAAAACTCTAAGGCTCTAACCGGAGCAACACTGCGGACGCGGATGTTTGATCAAGACGTGCAAGCATTCTTATCAAAGAATCCGACCGGAACGATTGTCGAAATTGGCTGTGGTCTGAACACACGCTTCGAGCGTTTAGACAATGGTCAGGCCTACTGGTTTGACTTAGATCTGCCTGATACTCTAGCGTTACGGCGACAGTTTTTTCAAGATCAACCACGTCGCACCATGATTGCAGCCAGCGTTTTAGAAACCGACTGGATGGAGACTGTTGCTGCTACGGGGGGTCCCTGGTGTTTTATTTCTGAGGCTGTGATTATCTATCTGGACGCTGTACAAGCAAAACAGGCGATCACCCAAATTGCCAAACGCTTTCCAGGAGCTTGGCTTTTGACCGATACTACCGCTCAGGCCATGGTTGACAGTCAGTCTACCCATGATGCCATGCGGTATCTGCCTCAAGAGAGTTGGTTTCGGTGGGCCTGTAATGATCCCCACGAGCTCGAAACCTGGGGAGCAAACCTACGTCTCGTACAATCACGCACCTTTTTGGATGCAGACCCTGACTTGATGAAACAGGCCCCCAGACAAATAAGATTTTTGGCCCGGTGGGCTCCCTGGTTAATTCGCGGCAAGTTAAAAGGCTACCGTCTCAATCAATTTTTGATAGAACCCTAAAATAGGCTGAGATAAGTAGGCTCTTTAGGTCTATGCTTGGTTGTGTCATAGAAGAAGAAGACTCATAGACTTTTCAAAAGCTTCTCTAAAATGGTGCTAGAGACTCTGATTGTTTTGTTCTCACCAGAGCCACTCTTCCATAGCGGGGATCAATGTCTAGTCCCATAATTACTAATTGGTGTTCATCAACTTGAGACGAATTCTGAACTGTGTAGGTCGTAAATTCACCCGGTGCCAGGGTGAGGCAATGGTTAAATACGGCTTTCCTAATCTGTAATGGGAGAAACATGGTGTCTCCCATTGCTAATGCCGCATGATTTTGGAAAGTAACCTGGCCATCGTGGGTTAGAATACCGGCTGGTGTGGGAAATTGGTCACACCAATGTACAGCAAGAAACCAACGGGCATCAGCTAGTCGATCAAAAATGCGCTCTTTTTTCGGGTGTTGTAATACACGATATCCTCCTTGAACGGAGATAATAGTGCCACCTAAAAAGGCAACGGCAACATCAATAAAATGGTTCATTTTTCCGGTCCATGACTGTTGGGTTTTAGATATGAAAGTCCTGTTATGAATCAGATGTCTCAGAAATCAGTATGCTCCAAGCGATAGCGGCTGTAATGGGTGATAGCACTATTAACAGCTTTAGGTTAATCAGGTTAGGAGGGTCCCACATAAAAAATATCGTTGCTCAGTTATAATCTCTCGACCTAACCTAGCTTAGGTGCTGCTAGCCTCTATACAGGCATAGGCAGATGATATTAGCATCGTCTAAATAAGAAAAATTGTCAATAATGAATTGCATGAATCCTATAGAATTTAACAGCTCGCAATATAGCCACTGCTATTAAGTACACTGGAAAGTAAGTTTTCTACCATTTTAGAGAGTCTTATCTTCTCGAATTTTGACATAATGCTTCTGAAATTTATCGCGTGCGGCCTCAACTGAAAATTGCCAATGGATGCGGATACGCTGGTCATGCCGTTCTTGCACCAAGGCGAGCACCGCTTGCTCTAATTGGTCTTGTGTGGGAATGCGCTGATGCAAACAGCCTCTAGCCAGTGCCGAAAACTCGATCTCAATCATATTGAGCCAACTGGCTGACTTTGGGGTGTAGTGAAACTCAAACCGTTGGGCAAGGGCAAAGGCCTCCTCAGCCGTCAGGTATTCATAGAAAGAACTGACATTATGGGTGTTGAGATTATCCTGCACAACCTGGATTTTGTCCGCATTAGGATAGCGCGCAGCTAAGGCTTGAAAAAACAGAG